>NZ_JBITDP010000033.1:0-73508 GCF_044454405.1 Streptomyces sp. NPDC051555
TCAGCCACTGACGATCTGATGTCGTCCGACACGGCTGAACGAGGGGCTGGCCAACTATCGAACGAGATGGCCAACTACCGATCGAGGTCTCACCCGAGGGGACTGCCCTGCACACCGAGATCGCATATCAGTTCGGGAAATTCACCCTTCAGGGTCCGTTACGGCATCCACCCGTGCGAGGTTGTTCGGCCAACCGCCCCGCTTCACCTCGCCCAAGGGAGGGCCAGTGCCCGCCGCGTCCCACCCCAGCAAGACTCCCGCACGAATCGAACAGGCCGGGCCTGGATACCGGCCGGCGACCAAGGCCGTCCTGCTCGCACTGCGACCCGACGGACGAGTCGCGCTGCTCCGCCGGGCCCAACATCCCGACCGAGGACAACTCGACCTGGTGTGCCGTCGCCTGGAGGCCGCCGAATGGCTGGACGAAGCCGCGTGCCGAGGAGCCACCCGCACCCTGGGCATCCTCCCGGGCGTCCCGGACATCGAGCTCAGCGGACTCGTCCACTACCGCAGCGAGCACGGCGCGGGCCGCCTGGCCGCAGTCTTCGCGACGCAGCGCTGGTCCGGGGATCCGCGCAACTGCGCACCCAAGGAGTACAGCGAGGTGGTCTGGGCAGACCCGGGCGGGCCCCCGGCCGACTGCCGGCCGCTGACCCACGCCGTCCTCAACCAGTACGTCGCGGGCACCCTCTACACCTCCTTCGCCCTCCCCGAGGGCGGGACGGAAGAAGACCGGCGTGCCCGGCCGCCGAGGCTGAACGCTGGGCCGCAGTTCCCGGACCGGGGACCGGAAAGCACTGCCCGTGAAGAGACCACCAGCGCGCAAACCAATACGTGGGGGATGAAGTGAGCAAGAAGGCGAAGGGGCCGGCCCGTGCGGCGGCGGTGGTGTCGGAGTCGGAGCGGCTGCTGTTCGGCGGGGAGCTGGCCTATGACGTCGGCTGGGACCGCCACGAGGGCAACTGGTTGAAGCTGGGCTTGTGGAGCATGGCCAAGGGGTTACCCGCCATGATCGGCACCGGGCTGCGGCTCGCGCACACAGCCGACGCCCGCGCCCTGCGCGTGGTCCTGGGATCCGAGGTCAGCCGGGGCATCACCCAGGCAATCGGGCTGGTCGCCGTCAACAGCGTCCTGGTCCACATCCTGGCCGTCGGCACGACGAACGAGCGCCTCGCGCGCGCCGTGCCCGCGCTCATCGTTGTCGCGGTCACGGCGTTGCTGGGCTCGCTGCTGCGCTCGGCGTCCACCGCGGCGACCGGCGAGCTGGAGCCCAAGGTTCAGCGGGTCGCGACCGAGCGATACCTGGGCCTGGTGCACCGAGTGGAGCTCGCCGCGATCGAGGACGACGAGTTCCACCGGCTACTGGACGCCGCCCGCTACGGCGCCGACTCGGCCCGCCGCATGATCGGCTACTGCACCAACACCCTGAACTCGGGAATCTCCCTGATCGCCGCGGCCGGCGTCCTCACCGTCCTCCACCCCGCATTGATGCCCCTGTTGGTCTTGATGACGCTGCCGAGCGCATGGGGATCTCTGACCGTCTCCAAACAGCGCTACGTCTCCTTCCACGTCTTCGTCCAGCACGCCCGCGCCAGCCACCTCCTCGGCCAGCTCCTCACCCAGCGCGAAGCGGCCGCCGAAGTCCGCGTCCACGAGGTCGGCCCGTTCCTGCTGACCCACTTCCGGGAGATGGCCGAGTCCAGCGAGTGCGAGCAGACCCGCCTGGCGCGCAGTGCCGCCCGGATCGGGCTGATCGCCGATGCCGCGACCGGCATCGCGACCCTCCTGACCTACGGTGCGCTCGGCCTGCTCCTGTGGAGCGGACGCATGGACCTCGCGGTCGCTGGAACTGCGGTACTGGCCATCCGTACCGGAACCTCCAGCCTGAGCAGCCTGGTCCTGCGCACTTCCGATCTCCATCAGGAGTCCTTGTTCGTCACGGACTTCAACCGGCTCTGCGACGAGGCGAAGGCGCGGGCGATCCCGGAGAGCGGCGAGGACCTGCCGGAAAAGGTACGCGAGGTCCGCTTCGAGAACGTCACGTTCACCTACCCGGGCAGCGACGGCCAGAGCCCGGAGCCGAGCCTGCGCGAGGTATCCCTGTCCTTCCCTACCGGCAAGATCATCGCGCTCTGCGGGGCGAACGGCTCGGGCAAGACCACCCTGGTCAAGCTCCTGGCCGGGCTGCACCTCCCCGACGAGGGCGGGGGCACGATCTGGTGGGACTCAGTCGATGCGTCCAAGGCCGACCGCAACCAGATCTTCGCCCGGATCGCCCTGATGACCCAGTCGTTCTTCAGGTGGCCGTTCACGGTTCTCGTCAATATCGGCGTAGGACGGCCGACCTCACCGATCGACGACCTCGAGGTCGAGGCGGCCGCGGCCTTCTCCGGCGCCGACCGCTTCATCGCCGGCCTGCCCCGCGGTCTGGGCACGCTCCTCGGACGCGGCTTCAAGGGCGGCCAGGAAGCCTCCGGCGGCGAATGGCAGACCATCGGAATCTCACGAGCCTGGTACAAACAGGCCGAAATCCTTATCGTGGATGAGCCGACAAGTGCGCTGGACGCGGAGGCTGAGCAGCGCGCCTTCGACAAAATTCAGGCGCTCGCCGCGACTGGTCAGACGGTCGTGTTCATCACCCACCGCCTCCACTCGGTCCGCGACGCAGACCTCATCCACGTCATGAAGGACGGTCGGCTCGCCGAGTCGGGCACCTTCAACGAACTCATGGACGAGACGCCCGGTGCCAACACCGGTGAGTTCCGCCGCGCCTACCTGATCCAGGCCGCCGCGTTCGCCGACACCGTGCCCGGCCCGCGGACGGCCGCCGCGGACACCGGGGCGGAGGAACACGCATGACGCCCACATCACCCCGCCCTGTACCAGAGGGGCCCGACAGCCCGGAGGGCCGCGCGGACCGGAGCACCCGCGCCTCCTGGGACGACGTCATGCGCTGGCGGTCCCTGCACCACCTGAACACCACCCTTGCCTGCCCCAGCCCGCTCACCGGGCCGGCCACCAATTGGACTTCCGGCTCCGGCCGCCCTGATGAAGGCGGCCGACCTGTGGTGACCACCCTGCTCGACTTGAGCTCTCCGCCGGGAGGTGTCCGATGACCGCTGCCCCAGCCGGGTCCGCGGTGGCCGCCCCGCTGTGGCGGCACCGCGACTTCCGCCGGTACCTGACCGGGCAGGCCGCCAGTGTCACCGGCAGCTCGATCACCTCGATGGCGTTGCCCGTGCTGGCCGTTCTCACCCTGAACGCCACCACCGGGCAGGTCGCGCTGCTGGCGTTCATGGGCCAGCTCCCGCCCGCGCTGCTCGCCCTGCATGCCGGCGCACTGGCCGATCGCCACCCGAAACGCCGACAGATGATCATCGGGGACCTCGTCAGCGCCACCGCGCTGGTGACCCTGCCGGCGGCCGCGGCCCTGGACGTGCTGACCTTGACACATCTGATGATCGTCGCCGCCGTCCAGGGCGCCGCGGGGGTGATCCACGATGCCGCGGCGATCAGCCTGCTGCCGAGCCTGGTCGACAGGTCCCTGATCCAGCGCAGCAACTCCAGGGTGGGCGCCCTGTTCGCCGTCGCGGCCACCAGCGGAAGCAACCTGGGTGCCGCCCTGACCGCGCTGCTCGGCCCGGCCCGCGCCCTGTTGGGCGATGTCTTCTCCTACCTCATCAGCGTCTGGTGCACGACCCGGATCCAGGTCCGCGAGCCCCACCGCGCTCCGCAACCGGGCCGACGCCTCCGGAGCGAGATCAGAGAGGGCCTGCGCTACGTGGCCGCCGACCACCGGCTCGCCGTCCTCACCGCGGTCAACTCGACGACCTCCTTCGCCCTGGCCCTCGTGAACACCCTGTGGGCGCTCTACCTGCTGCGCAACCTGCAGATGAGCCCGACCGCGTTCGGCGTGGTCCTGGGCATCGGAGCTCTGGGCGCGGCCGCCGGCGCCCTGGCCGCCCCCGCACTCGCCCGACGTTATGGTCCGGGGCCGATGATGCTCGGCGCGCTGGCCCTGACCCCCTGCACGCAGATCCCCCTCCTACTCGCCGCGCCCGGCGCCACCTGGCAGGTCGTGATCGGCTGCGCCCTCGTCCTGCAGCTGGCCTGCGCCGGGGCGGCAGGGACCACACAACGTTCGATCCGGCAGATCGTCACGGAGCCGCGGATGCAGGCCCGCATGCAGGCCGTAAGCACTTGCCTGACCTCCGGCGCCCGGCCCCTGGGAGCACTACTGGCCGGTGCGATCGGCACCTGGATCGGGGTGCGGCCCGCTCTGGCGGTCGGCTCCGGCCTGCTCGTCGTACCGTTCCTCGTCCTGGCCCGCTCGCCACTGCGCGGCCTTCGGCAGATGCCCGCCACACCCGGCATCCCGGAGGCAGAACCCCCGGCAGCCGTGTCCGTCACGGCACCCGTGCCCTCCGAGGAGACCGCTCGGGCTGATTCACGAAGCGGGGAGGGAAAATGACCCAGCCGTCGCATCCAAACCCCCGCCACGTCCCGGCCGCGAACGCGGGATGTGCGAAGGGCGACCCGAAGACGCTGCCCGCCGTCCTGCTGGCGTGGGCCGTGCCCCACGTCGGGCGAACCGCCACCGTGACCGACGCCTCGCACCCGCGGACGTCGTCACAGGTGTGGCAGCTGGAGCGCGACAACGGGACCCGCTTCTATCTGAAGGTCTCACCGAGTGGGGCGGCCTTTGCTCGGGAGCGCCTTGCCTACCGCACGGCTGTACCCGCCCTCGGACATCACCGGGCGCCGCAGCTCATCGGCAGCCACCCCGGAGAACTCGCCCTGCTGTTCACCGCGGCGCCCGGCGAGCCCGTCAAAACGGTGCCCCTGTCCGCGGACGAGCAAAGGGCTGTGTACGAGCAGGCCGGAGCCCTCACCGCGCACCTTCACCAGGCAGGGGAAGCCACCGGTGACAGGTACGAGGAGGCGGTGGGTTCGTTCGAGAGGGCGGCCGGCCGCGCCCAGGAGGATGTGGCTCGGGCTGGGAAGCTACTGCGTCCCGACGAGCGGGACCTGGTCCTCGAGTCCGCTGACGGCCTTCTCCGGGTTGGCGAGGTTCCGGTCTGCCTGATCCATGGTGATAACCGGCCGCGGAACTGGCTGTGGTCCAGGCAAGACAGCCGCCTCGCGCTGATCGACTTCGAGGGATACCGGCCGGCGCCCGCCGTTGAGGACCTCGTTCATCTCGCTGCAGGTGCCTGGAGCGATGCCCTCGGTCTGCGGGATGCATTCCTCCACGGCTTCGGGCGCCCACTGACCGGACGCGAGGAAGTCGCCCTTCGGTATCTGGCCGCTCTGGATGCCGTGAGCGGCCTGATCCGGGGCCAGGGCTCCGACGACGACTTCCTGACGGCACGCGCCCGCCGGACCCTGAACCTGCTCATCCAGGAGGGTCACCCATGACCTGAACGGGGATCCCCCCGGCCCGTCCTGCCCCGCCCACCGCGGGACCAAAACTCGTCAGCCCCCCACTCCTTGCGAGGTCACTTTGCCGCCTTCCGACGCCCACATCCGCGATGTCCTCACCGCCTACCTCGCCCGCAACCCCGACGAAGTGGCTCAGCTGGCCGACCTGGCCCAGGCGCTGGAGACGGGCGGCGAGCTCACGAGTCGAAGCACGCTACCCGGTCACATCACGTGCAGCGCGATCGTCATCGACTCGAACAGCCGCGTCCTGCACGTGCATCACAACGCCAGCGGGAAGGTACTGACCCCTGGCGGACACGTCGAGCGCGACGACCGCACCCTGTTTGAGGCAGCCCTTCGCGAGGTCCACGAGGAGACTGGGATCCCGCCCCGCGCCCTGTGTGCCACCGCCGCGTACGGGCACGAACCCTTCGACATCGACGTGCACGACATTCCCGCCAACCCGGCCAAGGACGAGAAGCCGCACCGGCACTACGACATCCGCTTCGTGTACCACCTCGTCGACGGCCCCGTCGACATCGTGCTCCAGCCCGAGGAAGTCTCCGGCGTGGAATGGCGTGCCTTCGAGGACGTGACGGCGCCGACCCTTCGCGCCAAGCTCCTGGCCTCTGGTCTCGACGGCCAGATCACGCCGGTGAACGCCTCCACCTTGATCCACGACGGCCGGGGACAGTACCTCCTTCATCTTCGCGATGACGTCCCGGACATTTGGGAGCCCGGTTCCTGGTCCCTGCTGGGCGGCGGCCGCGAGGCGGGGGACGTCTCGCTGGAGGCCACGGCCCGCCGGGAACTGTGGGAGGAAGCCGGCCTCGCCCTGTCCATGGTGGAGCCCTTCGCCGTGGAGCAGGCCACCGGCACCAACGGCATGACCGTCCCCGTCCAGATCTTCAGCGGCCAGTGGACCGGCGACCCGGCCGCGCTCGACCTCCAGGAAGGGGTCATGCTCGCCTGGTTCCACCCCGAGACGATGACCCGACTCAGGATGAGCCCCTCCACCCTCGACCTCGTACGCCGCCACGCGGCAACCCCCGCAGTCGCCGTCCACGTCGGCAACGGGCAGGCGGCCGTCGGAGAGCAGCGCGCGCCATCACGGGCCGGCAGCAGCAGCGTCCCGCACATCGTCGGTGTCCACCTCTACCTCCAGCGCGAGGAGGACGGGAAGGTCCTCCTCGGGCTCCGTCACCCCGACTCTGCGTACGCCGCCTCCACGCACCATCTCCTCGCAGGCCACTGCGAGCAGGAGTCTGCGGTGGCCGGCATCGTGCGGGAAGCCGAGGAGGAGGCAGGGCTGCTGATCGACCCGGACGATGTCGAACTCGTCCACGTGGTCCACATGGTCGACGCGCCCGGAGCCCAACCGCGGATGGGACTGGTCCTTCGCGCTCACCGGTGGCAGGGCACACCCGAGGTCCGCGAACCCGATCGCTGCACGTCATGGGGATGGTTCGACCCGACCCGGCTTCCCGAACCCATCGTCCCGTACACGGCGGCCGCCATCGCCGGCATCCAGGCCGGAAGGAGCTACACCGAGCTCGGCTGGGCCTGACCCCCGACCCGCCCCGAACTGTCCCCTACTTCCGGGAGGAACTCCCATGCCCGAAGCCGCCCACGCAGGCCGAACCGAGGTGGTCGTGCCGCACCAGAACACCGGGCTGCCGGCGGATCCGGTGGAAGCCCGGGCGGCGATGGTCGCCCGTCTCGAAGACGAAGGAGCCCTTCACCCGGGCCCGGTACGCGATGTGCTGCTGGAGTTACCCCGTGAGGTGGTGATGCCGCAGGGGTACGCCCGGCGCACGGCCCTGGAGGAGCTGCCGGTGCAGTGGCAGCTGCTGGACTGGTCGGTGCCCGCGGACCGGCCGGAGTACCTCGAGGTCCTGTACTGCGGGGAGAGCGTTCTGGTCCAGCACGAAGGCGAGCCCATGCTCGGGCGGACCGCCGGGTTGCGGCAGACGGGCGGCACGATGACGTCGATGTCCAGCGGGATGTTCATGACCGCAGTGCTGATGGAGCAGCTTCAGCTGCGGCCCGGGTTGCGGGTCGCGGACATCGGCACCGGGGCCGCGGTGACTTGCGCGATCATCTCCAGCATCTGCGGGGACCAGCACGTGGTCTCCATCGACCGCGACCCGCACGTCACCGAGGCTGCCCGCCACCACCTCGCCGCCCTCGGCCTGCATCCCACGCTCGTCACCGGCGACGGCGAGGCCGGGTGGCCGGACCGGGCCCCCTTCGACCGGATCTTCGCCTCCTACTCCCTGACCCGCGTACCCGCAGCCTGGCTGGAGCAGCTCGCCCCGGACGGTACTGCGCTGCTCCACCTGACCACCGGCTCGCCGTCCTGGCCCGCACTGGCCGTCATCTCCAAGGGGCTTGCCGGGCAGGTCACCGGTGAACTCCGGCCGGTCCGCTACGGTCACCGCGCCGGCCACGGCCTGGACTGGATCTTCCTCAAGAAGTCCCTCCGGGACCGGATTGAAGCACGCGAGAGCGCCACCCTCACCCACAGCCGCCAAGCCCCGCCCCCGGACACCGCACGCGGCTTCTGGCTCGCCCTCAACTTCCTCAACCCGGGACTGGTGCGCAACGGAGGCGCCGAGGACCTGGTCATCGGCGCGCCCGCGTGCGGATCCTGGGTCGCCGCCCGCCCCGACAGCACGGCGACGGGTAGCTGGGAGGTCGCCTCTGCCGGTCCACGGGACATCTGGGAGGAGATCCAGCACACCGCGAGCCGCTGGGCGGCAGCCGGATCCCCCGGCGCCTACCGGCTCGACTTCGCAGCCGATGGCCAACAGCAGCTGAGCGGTGGAGCAGGCCGCGGCGAGCTGCTCTGGACCCTGCCCGCCATGACCATTCCGGCCCCGTGACCTCGCCAGCCCCCGAACTGATCCGTACAACGCCCGCCACCAGGAGGTCCTCATGACCAAGCCGTCCAGCTCCACGCCTCGTACGGGGCGCTGCCAGTGCGGGAACATCCAGTTCACGGTCGCCGGGGAGGACGATTACGTCCACCTGTGCAGCTGCGAGGATTGCCAGTCCCTGTCCGGCGGCCCGGTGATGTCCTGGGTCTCCTTCCCCCTGGCCGGTCTGAAGTGGACCGGCGCCGGCGGTGAGCCGACCTGGCACTACACATGGCCGGACTCCCGCCGGGGCTTCTGCCCGAGGTGCGGCTCCCAGCTGTGTGCGCTCGATGACGGAGCGGACAGCATCGCGATCACCCTGTCGGCGCTGGGAAACCCCGACGACCTGATCCCGGTCAACCAGAGCTACCGCGGGAACGCGGTGCCGTGGCTGGCACCCGTTCCCGACACACGCACCCTGTGACCCCGTTCGCTTCGGCACGGCATACGCCGCCGCGCCCCCGCAGCTGCCACCCGCTTCTGTGCGCCGCACGTCCGTTGATCGGAGAGACACGTTGAGCGTGTTCGACTCGTTGGCTACCGACTACAACCGCTACCGGCCCAGCCTTCCTGACCCGGTGGTCCAGCTCTTGGCCGCCACCTTGGACGGCGTTCGCGCGCCCAAAGTGGTGGACCTCGGTGCGGGAACGGGGCAGGTCGCCCTCGCCCTGCTCCCCGTCCTGCCCGCCGACTCCCGCATCGACCTCGTCGACCGGGACGCGGGCATGCTCACCACAGCCATCGAGGTCTTGCGCCCGGAGCTGGGGCAGCGGAGCGCGATCGCGCACGTGGTCGCGGCGGAGGAGTTCACCCCGGTCGTCGACGGCGACCAGGCCGACTTGATCACGATCTGCCGCGCCTTCCATTGGATGGACCGACCTGCGGTCCTGGCCATGGCCGACCGGGTGGCCGCGCCTACCGCTGCCGTGGCCGTCATGGGCGACGGCAGCCTCTGGACGCATGAAGCGGACTGGACGTCCGCCTTGAAGGACCTCATCCGCTCCCACCTCGGGCCGGAGCGCCGCGCCGGCACCACCGGCGCCTACAAGGAGGCCGGCCGACGCTACGAGGACGACCTCGCGCAGTCGCCGTTCAGCGCGGTCACCGAGCACCGGTTCCCTCTCACCCGGATGTGGACCCCGGATCACGTGGTCGGCTACCTGCGCTCCACCAGCTTCGCCCGGCAAGACCTGTTCACCGATCACGCCCGCTTCGAGGAACAGGCCCGGGACCTGCTCGAGGCACACGCGCAGGACGGGCTGCTGTCCGAGGAGTTGGATTTCACGGTGCTCCTCGCGCGCCGTCCCGGGGCCGTACGGTGAGCGGCGGGGAGCGGCACACTGTGCCGGTCGACGTCCACCTGATCCTGCGCCGGGACGGTGAGGCGGGGCCCGAGGTCCTGCTGTCACGGCGGGCCGGCCCGGTGTACGCGTCAGGGCTCTACCACTGCCCGTCGGGACATCTGGATCCAGACGAGGACATGGTCGAGGCCGTGATTAGGGAGGCACGCGAGGAGACCGGCGTCCTCATCGATCCCGAGGACGTCACCGTGGCCGTGATCGTCCACCACCAACCGCCCGTCGGTGCCGGGAGCCGCTTTGGCGTGTTCTTCGAGGTCCGCCGGTGGTCGGGACAGCCGACCGTGATGGAGCCGGACCGGTGCGACGACATGGGCTGGTACCCGCTGGAGGGCGGGCTGCCGGAGCCGATGGTGGCGTACTGCCGGGCCGGACTGGACGCCTACCGTGCCGGGCTGCCCGCAGCCGTCCACTTCCAGAAACCGGGCGACCCGATCCCCTACGCAGCCCAGGGCCCCGACCGGACTCTCCTCCTGCCCGGCCCACCGGTCGACGGACCCGGACTCCCGCACCAACTGCGGGAGTTCGCCGAGCGGGCCGTGGGCCGGATCACCGGAGCCGAGGACGTTTCCTGGGTCCGGACCGGGAGCAGGGTCTGGCGCATCACCGGCGCCGGTGGCGGTACCTGGTACCTCAAGCGGCACCGGGGGACCAAGTTCCATGACAGGGAGGTGGCCGCGCTCCGGGCCTGGGCTCCGGTACTCGGCGCGAAGGCCCCGCGGCTCGTCGCGGCCGACATCCAGGCGCAGGCAATCGTGATCACGGCGCTCACCGGCCGACCGCTGCACGGCATGGCCTTGGACCCGGCGACTGAGGCGCAGGTCCAGCACGGTCTGGGCCGCCTGGTCGCCGCCCTGCACGGCGCCGCCCCCGAACGGCCCGCCGGCCCTTCACCGGCGCTGGGCAAGATCCAGCGACACCTGAAAGCGGCCGGACCGCACCTGAACGCCGGCGACGAGGACCTGGTCCTCACTCTGGCCAGCGCGTACGCGGACCTGCCCGCGCCTCTCGCGGTGCCGACACACGGGGACCTGCAGTACCGCAACGTCCTGATCAGCGACGACGGCGATCAGCTGCTACTGGATTTCGAGCGCTCTGAGTATGCCTCCGCCACTCGGGACATGGTGCGGCTCTCCGATACCTGGACCGGCAGAGATGACCTGAAGGCCGCGTTCCTGGACGGGTACGGCCGTCTCCTCGACCCGGACGAGGAGCTGCGCCTGGACTGCGAAGCGGCCTTCGACGCGGTCTCCGGCATCGCCTACGGCATGGCCCACGGCGACCCCGAGGTCACCGAACGCGGACGCCGGACCCTGCTGCGCCTCCACACCGCCCGCCGCCGGCAACCCCGACCGGAGCCCCGCTCTCGAGGAAGGAACACGGAATGACCCAACCCCGCCTGGCCACACCCGCCGACGCGGCAGAGATCTCCCGCCTGCGCTCGGAGAACATCCTGTCCGAGCCCCTGGACCCGCTCTGGCTGGACCGGTGCACCGACCAGCTCGCCGAACGCCTCGCACCCGAAGGCGACGCACGCGCCTACGTGATCGACACCTCCGACGGCCGCCTGGCCAGCTGCGCCCTCGGTCTCGTCCACAAGGTCCTGCCCGCCCCCAAGTACCCCAAGGGGCTGGCCGTACGGATCCACGCGGTGGCCACCGACCCCGATCGCCGGCGCCGCGGCCACGCCAAGGCCGCGCTCACCGCGCTCCTGGACCACCTGGAAGCCGAAGGGGTCACCCTCTACGAGCTGTACGCGAACGAGGGCTCGACCCCGCTCTACGAAGGGCTCGGCTTCACGAGTGATCGGATGCTGATGCGGATGACCCGCTTCGCCGCCCCGCTCGACGGGAGGACATCGTGAGCGGGACTTGGCTGCCTCCGGAGGAGTTCGCGGCGACGCTCCCCAAGGCCACGGTCTTCGGCGCGGTGTTCTTCACGGACGAGGCCGACCGGCCCGTCCATCTCCGCGCCACCTACACCACTACCCATCCGTGGCAGTGGCCGGGCGGGATCGCGGAAGCCGGGGAGCGGCCCTGGCAGACCGCGGTACGCGAATGCCGGGAGGAGACGGCTCTGGAATTGGCTGGACCCCCGCGGCTGCTCGCCGCCGTGTTCGGACTGCCTGGAGCCGCATGGCCACTGAACACGGTCGGCTTCGTGTTCGACGGCGGCCGGCTCACCGCGGCGCAGCTCGAAGGGATCGTGCTGGACCCGGCCGAGCACGACGAGGTCCGGGCGCTTGCGGTAGCCGACTGGGAACCGCTCATGCCCGGCCGGGACTTCACCCGCCTTCAAGCGGTCGTGGCCGCCCGTGAGACGGGCGTGCCCGTGTACTTCGACGCCTGGGACTGGGAGACGTAGATGAGCATCGTGCTGATGTCCGACCCGAAGGTGGCCGCGATCCCCGTCGTCGACAACGACGAACGGCTGACCGATATCCGCGCCAACGGGCACTTCCTGGTCGACGATCGTCGCTGCGACGCGGCAGGAGCTTTCGCCCTGCTCCGCTCCGGCGTCGTGGACCGGCTCCTGCACGCCCAGGAGCTTCTGCCGGAGGGGCTGCGCCTGCTGATCGTCGAGGGGTACCGGCCGCCGAACCTGCAGAAGCAGTATTTCCAGCAGTACACCGAGCAGCTCCGTGCGGCCTACCCGTCCTGGACGGTGGAGGAACTGCGGGCAGGGGCGAGCCGGTACGTCTCACCGCCGGAGATCGCCCCGCACAGCGCGGGCGCGGCCGTCGATCTGACCCTCGTCGACGCGGACGGCTCCGAGCTGGACATGGGCACCCGCATCAATGCGACCCCTGAGGAGAGCGCGGGCGCCTGCTACACGCTCGCCGACACCATCACCCGCCAGGCCCGGCTCCACCGAACCATCCTCAGCGACGCCCTGACCGGCGCGGGCCTCGTGAACTACGGCTGTGAATTTTGGCACTGGAGCTTCGGAGACCGGTACTGGGCCCTGATGTCGGGCCGCTCGACCGCCCTGTACGGACCGACCGTCCCGCACCCGGCCTGACCTCCCTGAACACCCTGCCGAAGGAGCACCCCGCACATGAGTACCCCACCCACCAAGCTGGCCTGGCACGACCACTACGACCGCGGCCGTGACTTCAAGCCGCTGACCGACGAGGAGACGGCCGTCCTCCACCACCACCTGGCCCTCCCCCCGGACACTACGGACGCCGCGGCCCTGGACGTGGGCTGCGGGACCGGTGAGGTAGCCCGGCTGCTGGCGGAATTCGGATACCGGGTCGACGCGGTGGACTGGGCGGAGGCCGCCGTCGAGCGCGCCGGAGCCAACCCGTCGCAGGCCATCACCTACCACCAGCTCGACGTCACCAGTGGCGACCTCTCCTCCCTCAACCCGGGGGGCGAGGGGTTCCGGGTCATCACGCTGCGCCGGACCCTGGCCCACCTGCCCGACCGGAGTCGCACCGTCGCCGAACTCGCAGCCCTCCTTCAGCCCGAGGGCACGTTGTGCGTGATCACCCCGCACGCCGACCGATTCCCGGAGAAGCTGCGCGGGATCTGCCTGGACGACGCCGAGATCGACCTGCTCTGCGACGGCTGGGAGCACATCGAGCGCGTCGAGGCTGGCGACTCCACGGTCCTGCTGCTGCGCGGCCCGAAGACCGGAGCCGTCGCCTACGAAGAGAAGCGGACACCGAAGCCGGCCGCGATGGCCGGCGTCGCGGTCGTCGTCACCAACGCCCACGGGCAGCTCCTCCTCGGCTGGAACAACGCCCGCTCCATGTGGGAGCTCCCGGCCGGGAAAGTCGAGCCGGGTGAGCCGTTCCAGGTCACGGCGGTAAGGGAGTTGGAGGAGGAATCGGGGCTGGTCGCGCTCCCGGAGACGGTGGTGCTGCTGGGTACCCTGTGCGACGCTACCCACGGGGGTTTCACCCGCGTCACCGAGGTCGCCCGGATCACCGACTACACCAGCGAGCCTGCGATGCGGGAGCCCGAACTGTCCCGGTGGGAATGGCACAACCTGTCCGACCTGCGGAGCCTGCCGCAACCGCTGTTCACGGCCAGTGCCCAGGCCGTGAACGTCGTCTGGCCCGGCGTGCTGCCCGACGTGCCGGCCGCGCACCACACCCCGCGCCCCGCCGGCACCGTCACGCTCAGGTTCGGTGAGCCGCAGAGCACCCTTCGGCTGCGCGAGCAGCTCGTGCGGGAGCTGACCGAGGCAGGCTGGACCGACACCGCCGACCTCCAGCGGGCCTTCGCGGCCGTGCCCCGCCACGCCTTCCTGCCCGAGCAGCCCCTGGACCGGGCGTACGCCAACGAGGCTGTGGTGACCGTCTTCGACGAGGCGACCGGTCGGTCGATGAGCTCGGTGTCCCAGCCCGAGATGCAGGCCCTCATGCTCCGGGAAGCCGGTCTGGGGCCGGGAGACCGGGTACTGGAGATCGGGGGCGGCGGCTACAACGCGTGCCTGGCCGCCGAACTCGTCGGTTCGACCGGGTCGGTGCTCTGCGTGGAGATCGACCCCTACGTCCACGCCCGCACCGAGCGGTTCCTGTCCGAGACCGGATACGCGGACCGGGTCAAGCTCGTCCTCGGCGACGGCACCCACGGAGCCCCCGGAGCGCTCGTTCCGGCGGAGGGCTTCGACGCGATCATGGTCACGGTCGCCGCGAACGACGTCCCGGCGGCCTGGCGCGACCAGCTCGCCGAAGGCGGGCACCTGGTCCTGCCGTTGCGGATCGGCGGGTTCACCCGCGCCCTCGGGCTCCGCAAACGGGCCGGCCGGCTGCACTCAGCCGGCATCAGCTCCTGCGGGTTCGTTCCGATGCAGGGTGACGGGACGTGGGACGAAGCACCGGACCCGATCGGTGAGAGCTGCTACGGGATCCGCTGGGAGGACACCGCGCCTTCCCCGCTCGACGGCCTCGACCGGGCCCTCACCGCGGCGGGGAGGGACGTGCGGACCGGGGTGACCGTAGCCGAGAACGAGTCCTTCGAACACCTCCAGCTGTGGCTAGCGACCTCCCTGCCCGGGTTCTGTCGCCTGACGGGAGACCGCGAGCAGGCCGGCCCGATCCGGCTGCTTAAGAGCATGGACCTCATGGCGATGGTGTCCGGGGGGTCCCTGGCCTGCGTGGTGGTGGAGCGCCGCGAACACGACGAGCACGTTGGTGAGCCCCTGTGGGAGTTCCGCGTACAGGGCTTCGGCCCCGACGGCAAGACCGCCGCCGACACGATGGCCGACGCGGTTCACGTCTGGGACCGAGAACTGCGCGGCCGGGCCACTCCCGCGCTGACCATCCTGCCCGCAAGCACCCCCGATAGTGCGCTGCCCGCCGGCGACGTCGTCGAGAAGCGGCAGTCGCGCATCGTGGCCAGCTGGCGCGGGCGTGACGGCGCCACCAGCCGAGGCGTTGGGCAGGACAGGGGAGGGGAAGGGGGCAATGGGCGGTGATCATCTGGATCAACGGGGCGTTCGGGGCCGGCACGTCGACGTTGGACCAGCCACCTCACCCCTCGGCAGACCCTCCAAACGGTACTCACCCGCCTCCCGGATTCCCCTTGAACAGCCGCGACCAGACCGGAGATCCGCGCCGTGACCACCCCTGTGTCCTCCCGTGCTGTTCGGCTCGGGACTCGCCCAAGCCCCATGGCGATGGAGCAGACCGGACGCTTCGCCGACGCCTTCCGCACCCATCACCCAGGTATCACCCTCGACGTTCAAGCAGGGCTACAGCTCCTCGCTGCGGGCGCCGCCAACCTCCTCACCACAACACCCTGACCGCCCCGCGGGGCCCGGCCACTGCCGGGCCCGTCCCTCTGGAGCTCACGATCGACGCATTGTTCGCCCCACCCCGCACCCGGACTGAGCAGCACCGGATGCGCCACGCCCACCAGCAGGCTGCGCACACCCTGCTGCTCACCTCCCCCTCCGGGCCCGAAGCCTGGGGATGGCAAGGCCGCACCCTCAGCCGCCGATGCGGCGACCGTTGGCTGCGCGTCGTCTCCCAGCCCCTCAATAAGCCCACCGGCCACCTCTGGGACGGCACCTCGACCGCCGAAGCCCAGCTGCCTCGCAGCATTCCTCGCCCACGTCTCCTGGACATGCTGGAGTGGACCGCCGGCGGATACCGCTATCGCGCTGAGCTCTCCGAGCTCGTGCCATGGCCCGTCCTCCAAACCGGTGGCCCCGTCCTGACCCGCGAGGTGGACCTTCCCGACAGTTGGTGGGCGGAACTGAACGCGGCCCTGAACACGCTCGCGGCCGTCCCCACCACCCGGCAGGCCGTCCGCCAGCAGTGGGTCGACAAGAACTTCCCCGTCTACCTCGGCATTCCCCCAGTGCAGATCACCGACTGGGTCACCGGACACGCGGACCTCCATTGGGCCAACCTCTGCGGGCCGCCCCTCGCCGCACTCGACTGGGAATCTTGGGGTCTGGTCCCTGCTGGGTACGACGCCGGCCTCCTGTACGCGTACAGCCTGTGTGCCCCCGCGACCGCCGCGCGCGTCCGCTTGGCGTTCGCGCACGTCCTCGACACACCCGGGGGACGGATCGGGGAACTCGTCGCGCTCGCCCAGCTCCTCCAGGTTGTCTCGCGGGGCCACCACGGCGACATCGCCGAGACGATCACGGCTCGCGTGGAACACATCACCGGGCTACGTGTCCCGCGACCTTCACCGCCACCGGAACCGCTCCGCGGGATTGACTGACCGACGCGGCCAGCCGTGGCCGGCGCCGCGTCCAGGCCCGGCAAGCGCAACGCGGGTCGCTGTGCCGCCCGATCCCTTGGCTGCCACCTGCAACAGACCGGAGCCGTCCATGTCCGCACCCAGCACCCTCGCCTTCTACGCCCACCCCGACGACGAGGCCCTTGTTGCCGGAGGGACCCTCGCCAAGCACGCCGCTGCCGACGCACGGACCGGTGTGGTCACCGCCACCTGGGCCGCCGGAAGCCATCGCGCGACCGAACTCGCCGACGCCCTCAAGATCCTGGGGGCGGGGGGACCGCGGATGCTTGGGTACGCCGACCTCGAAGTCCCCGAATCGGCACCAGGCCGGCCCCGGTTCTGCGACGCCCCGTTGGAGGAGACCGTGGGGGATGTCGTGACCCACATCCGCTCCTTCCAGCCGCAGATCCTCATCAGTCACGACGCCTACGGCTCCTCCGGGCACCCGGACCACGTACACACCCACCGGGTCATGCTCCTCGCCGCGCACGCCGCCGGACTCGCGGACCTCTACCCGGACGCCGGCCCCGCGTGGCAGCCCACCGCCCTGTATCTCTCCGCGCACCCCGCCTCGGCGAGCACGCTCTTGGTCGGGGTCCTCGCAGGTGTCGGCAAACGCCTGTGGACGGTCCCGGACGAGATGATCAGTGTGGCGGTGGACGTCCGGCCGTGGGCGGATCGCAAGTGGGCGGCGATCCGGGCCCATCGATCGGAAGCCGCCCGCAGCCGCTCTCTTCCAGCCCTGCTGAGCCAGCTACCGGCCGCTGAGCGGGAAGCGGTACTCGGCACGGAGTACTTCATCCGCCGCGACCTCGGAAACACCACCGTAACCCTCAGTGAACTGACTCCCTGAACGTCCAGTTGAGCCGCCTAGCGCTCAGAGGCTGACACACCTGGGGCCGGATCGCCGGCGAGCCTAAGGAGGCTTGCTTGGTCGCAAGCAGGCACTTCCCGTCGTGCCGGAACAGCATCTGGCAGGGGCTCGAGCGCACTGGGCACGAATTCGTGAACACCCCGGGTCAGGGGCGGCCCACGAAGGTGTAGCGGGATCCGTTAGCGCGCAGTCGCGCCGGGTAGAGGAGGGCGCGGCCGTCGCAGGTGACCCGTTCCCCCATGGGGGCCAAGGGCTGGCTGTTGACCTGCCCGCCGGTCCTTTCTCCGCTAGCCTGCTGGTCGCCAACTAGGCCGTCGAGGCCGGGAAGAGTTGCATCGTGACGACTGTCCTGATCGCCGGAGGAGCCGGCTACATCGGAAGCACCGTGGCCTCGGCCTGCCTGGACGCGGAGATCACTCCCGTGATTCTCGACAGCCTTGTCCGAGGCCGGCGCGAGTTCACCGATGGGCGGATCTTCTACGAGGGAGACATCGACGACGGCGCGCTGGTGGACAGGATCTTCTCGGAGCACCCGGAGATTTCCGCTGTCGTGCACTGCGCCGCGCTGATCGTGGTGCCCGAGTCCGTCGCGGACCCTATCGGCTACTACGAGGCGAACGTCAGCAAGAGCCTGTCCTTCGTAAGCCACCTGCACCGCAACGGCTGCGACCGCATCGTCTTCAGCTCCTCAGCCTCCATCTACCAGGCCGAGGACGGTTCCCCCGTCGACGAGGGCTCGCCTCTGGCGCCGCAGAGCCCGTACGCGCGGACCAAGGCCGTGTGCGAGGAGATGTTTGCCGACATCGCCATGGCCGGGCCGCGTGTGCTGTCGCTGCGGTACTTCAACCCGATCGGTGCCGACCCCCAGCTGCGCACCGGCCTTCAGCTCAAGCGCCCCAGCCACGCCCTCGGCGTGCTTATCCAGGCCCACCAGGAAGGCCGGCCGTTCCCGGTCACCGGGACGAACTACCCGACGCGCGATGGCACCGGCATCCGGGACTACGTGCACGTCTGGGATCTCGCCGCAGCCCACATCGCGGCGATCAAGCGGTTCGACTCCATCCTCACGGACTCCGAGCGCTCGACCGCCATCAACCTGGGCACGGGCAACGGCACCACCGTCCGGGAACTGTGCGACGCCTTCAACGCCGTCGTCAGCACACCCCTGGCCACCATCGACGCCGATCCGCGCCCGGGTGATGTGGCTGGCGGCTACACCAAGAGCGACCGCGCGGCGGAACTGCTGGGGTGGACCCCCAAGCTGTCCCTGGAGGAGGGGATCCGGTCCGCCCTGGACTGGATCCCGGTCCGCGACCAGCGACTGAAGGGCTGACTGCCCCTCTTCCGCCTTCACCCTTCAAGTGCACCGGGGCTTGTTTGCGTGAAGGCGGGATTCGAGGGCCAGTAGATGACCTCCCATTCGGCTGCACGCCAGGCCGCTTCTGGTTCAGACGCTGGCGAGGGCCAGGTGGCTTCGGCGGATGAAGTCGGCTGGCTGGGGTTCGTGGCGCCAGGGGTGCAGGCTGTCGGTGAACCTGCGATCCTGGCGTGCGTGAGGTAGGCGAGCCATTCCGGGTCTGGGATGCCTGGCCGGATGGAGTCGATGAGGTTCTCCGAGGCGGTCAGCGCGGCGATGGCCGCTCGCTCGTCGCCGACGCGGCCGTACGCGCGGGCTGCGGCAAGCTTCGCGAAAGCCAGGACGCGGGGTGCCGCCGCGTGCCTGGCGCGTTCGTAGGCTCCCTCGGCCATGTCGATTCGGTGACGTATCCGCGGAGGAATGCCTGAAGGCTCATGGTGGCCAGCACGTAACAGCCGGTCTGGAGGTCGCCGGAGTGCGTGCCAGGCGCAGGGCTTGGACGAAGTGGCGTGCGCTGCCCCTCGAGCTGGCAGCGCACGGCATGACGCGGCTGTGTACCGACGAGGAGATGTTTGCCCGGCATGGCCGGTACGGGTACGCCTATCCGCGGGGGACGTTCTCCGTCCGGGAAAAGCCGGTACTCGAAGAGCTTCGTGTCCGGCTGCGTGAACTGCTGGCCAGCGGCCGTGACGCGGTGTTCGACCACAGACTGTGGACCGGCCCGAGCATGATGAATGGCGGGCCCTCGTCGAGGATGCTGGTGCGGTCCCGATCCTGGTGGTATTCGACGTTGAGCACGAGGAGCTGTGGCGGCGCATCCGAGCACGGAACGCGCGGGATGACGCGAACGCGCTCCAGTTCGCCGAGCATGATCTGCGCCGGTTCGCCGAAGGGTACGAGCCCCCGGGCGCCGACGAGGAGTCGATCAGCTACCGGGGCGACCCCGAGCAGGTGCTTGCGCTCCTGCAGGCTCCTGTTGTGGTCAAGGAAGAGGACACAGGCTGACGGCCATTCAAGGGAGTCTCCTTCCGGGTCGGCCTGGTCCGGCCTCGAAACCCGGATGCCCGGGCCGTGGCGGTGGCCCTACGCTCCCGTCATGACGCCCCCTCCACGCACCGAGCCGACGATCGTCTCGTACTACGCCGACGCGTACGAGGAAGCCGACCGGCTTCACGCCACGGCAACCGGCCGCCTTGAGCTACAGCGCACCCGGGAACTCCTGACCGCGCGCCTTCCCCCGGCCGCCGTCGTTCTTGACGTCGGTGGCGGCCCGGGCGTTCACGCCCGGTGGCTGATCGAGGCCGGGCACAGCGTCCACCTCGTCGACCCGGTACCCCGCCACCTGGAACAGGCGGCCGCCTACGCCGGGTGCACGACCGAGCTGGGCGACGCCCGCCACCTGACCGCTGCGGCCGGCACGTACGACGCGGTGCTTCTGCTCGGCCCGCTGTATCACCTGACCGAACGAGCCGACCGGATCACGGCCTTGCGGGAAGCGCTGCGCGTGGCCCGGCCCGGGGCGATGGTCGCGGCCGCGGGGATCAGCCGGTACAGCCTGATGCAGGAGTACACGGTCCACGCTCAGCTCTCCCCGGAACTGCTGTATGGGGAGGTGACCTCGGTGCTGGGCGACGGCGGATACGACGGCAGTCGCGGCTTCACCATCGCCCACTTCCACACCGTCGCCGAGCTCCTTGCCGAAGCCACCGCGGCCGGATGGCAGAACGCGCGCCTGCACGGGATCGAGGGCCCGGGCTGGGCGTACCTGTCGGCAGCCGAACGCTATGCCGGAGCGGAGCACGCCGCCGACCTGCTGCCCTCGGCCCTCGACACCGCGCGCCTGGCCGACGTCCACGGGGCCGCCTTCGCGGACGCATCCGCCCACATGCTGATCACCGCCACCACCTGAACACGACTACGGCCCCCACACGGAAGAGTGCGGGGGCCGTAGGAGTTGTGTGGGTCAGCAGTCATCGCCGCTGGGCAGCATCTGGACGCTGCCCGTCTTGCGGGCCTCCAGCGCGGCGGTCATCCGGAGCGCTGCGGAAGGAAGGAGGAGTTCTTCGGCTTCGTCCGGGCGCGCCCACATGTGGGCTTCGAGCTCGTCGACCTGGAGTCGGACGGCGGGGGCCTTGAAGGTGCCGGCGTCGAACACGAAATTCACCGAGGGGTGCGGAAGCCGCGGTCCTGGGAGGGACCAGGTGACCACGGCCAGTGCGAGGCGGTTCGTGTCAAGACCCGTCTCCTCCAGCAGTTCCCGCCGCGCGCACTGGACGGGGTCCTCGTTGTGGTCGATGACTCCGCCGGGGAACTGCCACCTGTCGCGGTACTTGGCTTTGACGATGAGGACCAGACCGTGCTCGTCGGTGACGAGCACGGACGTCCCGGCGTAGGCGCGGAGACGATTGGCCAGCCACTCGTTCTGGGGCAGGAGCCCCGCGGGGAGGGGCTCGCTGCCGGGCACATGGCCGACTGGGTCGGAAGAGGTCATCAGGTCAGCATCGCGCATCGGCAACGCCCCACGTCGGGTCTTTTGCTGGTCTGGTCGCTGTTGCACGCCAGCACCCAGTACCGGCACACCGGATACGCGGGTGATCATGCTGGGGGTGCACAGCGGAGCCTCAGCCTGGATCCGGGTCAGCCGGTCAACGTGCCTGTTCAGAGCCTCACGGACCCGCAGGGGCTGCTGCTACCGTCGACGCATGTCAGCGCCTCCAGGCCCGGACAGGAGTTGCACTCAACGCAATTCCCCGGCCTTACCGACCCTCGTCGTCGTCAGCGGCCCTCCAGCCACGGGGAAGAGCACGCTCGCCCGCGTGCTCGGAGCGCGGATGGGCTGTCCCACGATCATTCGTGACGAGATCAAGCAGGGCATGGTGATGAACGCCCCGGATCACCTCCCTGATGCGGACGATCCGCTCAACATGCCCGCTTGGAAAACCTTTTTCGACACGATCACGGTCCTCCTCCAAGGAGGCGTCACCCTCGTGGCCGAAGCGGCCTTCCAAGACCGGCTGTGGCGTCCGGGGCTTGAACCTCTCATGGGCATTGCCGACATCCGCATCGTCCGGTGCGTCACCCCCGCCTCGACCATCGTCGACCGGATCACCGAGCGCGCGCGCACCGACAGCCATCGAGTCGCCCACGGCGATGCGGCTCTTCTCGCCGATATGCAGGCCGGCACGTACGCCCCCGACCAGTTCGCCCCCATCAGCCTCGACGTGCCGACGCTGGTGGTGGACACATCTGACGGCTACAGCCCCGGATCCGCTGAGATCAACGAGTTCCTGCTCGGACCTCGGTAGAGGCAGGGCCCCGGTGCCGTCCCGCCGCCTCTCAGCGACACGAACCGTGAACGGGCACGAGGAAGTACCGCGCACCGACAATCCGCATCCGTGACGTCACCGGCGCTGGGAGGACCAGGAGGCCTCCCGGCAGGATCCAGATCCAGCTCACCATCACAATCAGACCCCGAAACGCGCGCCTCCTCTCCCTCCTGCGTGCCGGGTCCACAGTCACCGCCTCCGTGCACAAGGAGATCCGCAACCCGAAGCGCCGGCGGCGGGACGCGGCGGCCACCTCGTCTACGTCACGGTCCACGCCAACGGCTCCGTCCATCTGCGCAATCCGTCCGGCCGCACGCCCCAGGCACGAAAGGCGGTCGTCCCAGTCGAGGCGTTCACGATGTTCTACGCCGAGCGCGGGGTGGGCATCGCGTAGCACCCCCACCAAGAAGTCTCTCCTGACTAAGAACCGGCTGGCCCACTCGTCGAGGGCTTCCTCGCTGACGGCCAGCAACCGTCCAGGAATCCCCTCAGTTCGGGCGAGACCGACGGAAGCTCGTCGGGGTGGGACACCCACCGGTGGCGGGCGTGCTCGCTCAACACCATCGGGCCTGCCTTGTCCACTGAGGCGACGGGCGCGTTCGCGGGCCTCGGCATTGGCCATCTTGGAGGTCAATTCAGGTACGGCGACCAGCAAGCCGCTGGCTGAGCTAGCGGAGAAGGCTGAGAGCAACGGTCAGTGGCGTTGGTGTTCGCCAGCGAGCTCCTCGGCGACTACTGAAGCGATCAGAGGTGCGGCGGGGCTGATCTCCCAGGAACGAGTGCGTCCACCGGGGTGCGCAGGCGGTGGCGGATCGTCGTCGCGCACGGGCCGGTGCCGCACCAGGTTGTAGCGCATGGCGACGTACTGAAAGGCCCCGGCTGGAGCATTGCTGCCGTGGACTCTGCGTCGCAGTTCTTCGTTGTGAACTCCGATGATGCGCAAGACGATGCCCTGGATGTCGTAGATCACCTGGCCGGGCTTCACCGCGCCGGCCTCGACTAGGGCGAGAAGTTGACGGGCCAACTCCACTGCGAGCGTTCCTGCTGGCGACCCCGTCTTGCGGAGCGTGTCCGGTTCGGCGGGTTCGAACAGCCAAGGACCGACCTCGCCGCGTCGGCGCGGCGAAACCACCTTCACCCGGGCGGGCTGCCTCCCGGGCTCGCGGCCCAGCCTTTGGCTGGGCGTACGGTGTTCGCTCGCGCTGTCTCCGATCACGGCCCAATGATCCGATAGCGCCACACGCCCCTGGGTGCGAATCCGGAAAGTCGTGGGCTCTCTGGGTGCACGAGAGCTGGATGTCGTCGGGTTGGTGGGGCAATTCCGCGATCTCGCGCTGCTCGACGCGGCGGCGCGGGCACGCCGGGCAGCACACGCCGTGGTCGACGCGAGGTCTACCGCGGAGTGATTCGCCAGCTCATCCTGACGGCCGGTTACACCCGGCACGCGGGCAATCTGTCCGCGTTGCGACATCTGGGGCCGCGGCCGTACTGGCCGCGGCCCCTGTCGGCCGCTATGTGGTGGTGAGCTTGGCCAGGAAGGCGGCGCTCTGGGCGGGGTCGTGGCTGAGGGTGAAGCCGTGGTGCGGCAGCTGGCCGAGGAGTTCCTGGACGCTGTCGCGGGCGGTGGTGGTGCCGCCGATGGTCACGCCGTGGGCGAGGCCGAGGATGTCTGGGTAGCGGTCCTCGGTCGCGCCCTGCATGAAGTCGGCGCCCTCCAGGGTGCGCGAGGTCCTGTGAGCGGTGGGCTCGGTGCCGGCCACGATCTGCGGGAAGAGCAGTGCGGTGGCCGCCCCTTCTGTGGCGAGGGTCAGGTCGAACCAGGCGGCGAACTGGTCAGGGAACACCTGGGCTTTGAGCTCGCGGCCCCGGTCCCACAGGGGGGTGAGGTCACCATCGTGCAGGGCGGCGGTGACCCGGTCGTCCTGGGTGGGGTGGAGCGCCTCGCCGGCGGCCAGGTGGGCGGACACCTTCTCGTACAGGCCGAGGCTGGACAGGAGGCCGAGTCCGATCGCGGCGGCGGAGGGCCACGGCAGGATCCGTACGTTGCCGGCGGCGTCGGCGCGGGCGAAGACGCGGTCGTTGGCGAGGAGTTCCCAGCCTTCGCGGGCGGCGAGGATCAGCGCGGTGGTGGTCTTCCCGGAGCCCTTGTCGCCGAAGGAGAGGAGCGTCTGCCCGTCGCGGACGACGGCGGAGGCGTGCAGGACGGTCCAGCCGGCGCGCAGGAGCTGTCCGCGAACGGCGTCACGGGCGATCCGGGCGGTGGCCAGGGACACCTGGAGCGCGTCGGGTCCGGCGACCTTGACGCGGCCGGTGGAAGGGTCGCTCAGGTAGGCGAGCTGCTCGGTTGGGGAAACGGCAGTGATGGTGCCGTCATCGGCGGTGGCGATGAGGGTGTCGGCCTTGGCGTACTGAGAGCTGGTGTGGGGGTGGTTGCGGACGTGGTCTTCCAGGCGCTGGTAGGCGTCGAGGTCAACGTTGGCGGCGATGACCGTGCCCGCGCACAGGGTGGTGGGGTCGGTGTCGGCGGCGGTCCACCAGGGTCCGAAGTAGCGGGTGGACCAGGAGGTGACGGCGGGGTCGTTGGACAGGACGTGGACGGAGGCCTGGTCGGCGGTGATGCGGGTGGCGGTAATGGTCACCGGGAGTACTCCTTAGTGTGGATGGGGAGCTGCTGGTAGGCGGTGTCGAGTTTGTCGCCGGAGGCGGTGAAGCAGCGGGCCTCCGTGGCGTTGAGGGTGGGAAGCGCCGGGTGGGCGCGGCCCTGGGTGAAGTGGATCGGGACGCCGAGCCAGCGGCCGCTGTATGCGGTGCACAGCTCGGTGGTGCCGTCGGTGTGGCCGAGTGCGAGCCGGGCGGTGGCCAGGACGGCTCCGGCCGGCCCGGAGCGGGTGCGCCCGACACCGGAGGTGATCGTCCCGGGTCTGGCGGCGATCGTCTTGCGGATGTCACGGACGGGGACGGCGATCGTGCGGCCGTTGACGGTGGTGGTCGAGGCGCAGATGACGGCGCTGTCGCCGTGCTCTCCGATGACGTGGCCGTGAACCTGGTCGACGGGAACGGCGAGGAGCTCGGCGAGGCTGTGCCGGTAGCGGGCGGTGTCGAGGTTGGAGCCGATGCCGAAGACGCGGGAGCATCCGGAGGCGTCGCTGAACAGGCGCGTCATGAGGTCGACGGGGTTGGTGACGATCAGGACGGTGCCCTGATAGCCGCGCAGCCGCTGCCCGATGTCCCAGATGGCGCGGGCGTTGGCGTTCGCGCCGGCCATCCGTATGTCCGCGAGGTTCGTGTTCTCGAACCGCTCACGGATCGCGATGACCAGGAGGGCCGCGCCGGCGGTGTCCTCGGGGCGGCAGGCGATCGGGACCGTCGCGGAGCCGGTGGCGGTTCGCATGTCGGTGAGGTCGTCGGTCAGGGCGCGGGCCTGGGGCAGTGTGCGGGAGGACAGAAGCAGCCGGTCGGTGATGCCGGAGGCGAGGAGGGTGTTGGAGACGGTCTGGCCGATGGCTCCGGCGCCGATGATTCCGATGCTGGTCACGCGGATGCCTCCTTTGCGGCTTGCAGGGCGCTCGTCCACACCAGCTGTGCGGGCAGCTGGCGGTAGAGCTGGTCGGTGAGGGTGTCGGCCAGGGCGACGACGGAGGTCGCGCGGGCGATGACGGCGTGGCCGGTGTGCGGCAGCGGCAGGCCGGAGGGCGCCGCGAGGTAGGTGGTGAGGATGCTGGTCGTGTCCATCACCCACCAGGTCAGCAGTTCTCTGAGGACTATGGGCCGGAGGAAGCGGACGCTTCCGCGCAGGTGCTCTCCGACGTGGGCGGCGAGGCCGTCGATGACCTGCCCGGCGCCGGGGGGCCGGTTCGCGGCCAGGAGGAGCACGGTGCGGCTGATGAGCTTGGCCAGGTCGGTGCGCGGGTGGGCGACCAGGAGCCCGGGGTCTATGAAGACGGGGCGGCCGCGGCGCGGGAAGATGATGTGCTCGGGCTTCAGATCGCCGTAGCACAGCGCGAGCGCAGCTTTCGGAGAAGGCGGTCCGGCAAATTGCGACAGCCGCGTCACGATCCGGTGCAGTGAGTCGATCACGGCCGGGGAGGCGTGACCGGTGGTGAGGGAGTCGATGTAGGCGTGCGAGCCGGGCTGGTGGAACTTCCGCTGAAACGTCTCGGTGATACCGCGGTCGGTGCCCGACGAGGCGGCGCCGGCGCTACGGGGGTCGGCCGCGTGCAGCGGGCGCAGCTCGCGAACGGTGCGGTCCAGGAGACCGGCGGTACGGGCGGGGTGGGCAAGCATCATCTGTCCGAGCGACGTTCCGCCGGCGGGGGCCGTGAACAGGACGCTGTTGTGCTGGCCGGCGAGCACTCCGGTCACCGGACCGTGTAAACGGGACAGAAAGGCGAGCTGCTCCGTTTCGCGGCGGATCAGGGAGTCGGGACGCTGTACGTAGAACTCCTGCTCCGCCCGGACTCGTGACCAGTCGCCCGCCGCCCCGCGCAGCAGGGATACCAGCGACATCCCGAGGAAGGAGTACTTGGCGAACACGGCCTGGCCGTCGACCCGCATCCGCCGTACGTACGCCGTCGGGCTGGGCACGTGCTGACCCATGTCGATCCGGGAATCCGGCCACAGGGCGTCAGCAGCCTCGGCGATCCGCTGGTCCGCGTACGCGAAGACCTGCTCAGCGGCCAGCTCTGGGGCTGGGGAGAGGGGCAAGTCGGCGGTGGTCATCAGGGTCTCCAGGGAGGTGGAACCGCAGGTGGTGGGACGGTGCTTCAGCGAGCCGGGTGCTCAGGGTCCCCAGAAGCGGCCGAGGCAGAGCCGGGCGAGGAACACCGGCAGGCACGCGCCGGCGCCGTCGGCCTGGTCGCGTTCTGGGCTGTGGCCGTAGCGTCGGCCCCTTCGTGGGGCTGCTCTTCAGCCAGAGGACGGTCCGGAACGGTGGCGGTCGGCTCGCTGGTCTGAGGGGTCGCGTCCGCGTCGGAGCCGGCGAACATCAGCACCACCAGACCTAGGCCCACCACGTTCGCTCCGGTCAGCAGAGCGCCGAAGAGGGTACTGACCTCCGGCCTACGGTGTCCTCCGGACCGGGCTCGCCGCGCTATCGGAGGCAGGGCCGTCGGGCTGCCTAAGCCGCCCGGCGCTGCACTGCTCACGGCGCTGCACCAGCTACGACGTCCGCCCAGACCCGCTTGCCGTACGGCACGATCTTGCTGCCCCAGTCCTGCGCGAGTGCCTCGACCATCAGGAGCCCACGCCCGGACTCCGCAACCGGATCACCGGGGGAAGTGAGCGGCACGGGGGGCTGGCGGCTGGAGTCGGTCACCGTGATGCGCACCGAATCTTGCCCCGTGCGGGTGACGGACATTCCGATCCGTTGAGTGCGCGTGTGCCGAATCGCGTTGGCGACCAGTTCGCTCGCGACGCACTGCGCGTCGTCGATCACCGGCCCGTCAAGGCCCCAGGTGTGCAGGCATAGGGCGACATCCGAGCGCACGCGGCGCAGCGCTCCGGGCCCGCTGGAGTACCGGGCCCGATAGCGCTGCGGTCCGGTGGCCGCCGGCTCCACCATGAGACCGGCCATCACAATCACTGCTCCCCCTGATCACGCGGGGCGCAGGACGCCGGGAGGGGGAACCCATACGGAAGGGGACCGCAGCCGAAGGCGCCACACGTCCGATGGGCCGACGCGCGCCGGTAGGAGCGGATCCTCTGGGCCGAATCGTCCGGCAGGGCCTTGCGGGTTTCGATGACCGGGAGCGGTAAGACCGCAGGCTGTGCGGGGGACATGACGTTCCTCTCGGAGAGAGAAGGAGCCGAAGCCGGCACGGTGACAGCACGAGGATGGCGCTCCGGATTCACCGGTGCGCTCTGCGTCACAGTGGCAAGCCTGCTCCTATTTCCGGCATCACGTCAAGCACATGACTGGCATGATGCCAATTTCCTTGCCAGGCATATGAACTGGGCATGCAGAAGTACGCTGTTGAACACAGCCGTGCGCGCGGAGCGATGAGCCGCGCCGACCTGGCCAGATCTCCCAGGGAGGGAACCATGGCGCCATCGGTCCCGACGAGTCCTCGTTCGGCGCGCAAGCAGTTCGGCACCGACCTTCGCCGGCGCAGGGATGCCCGAGGCCTCAGCGCCGAGGAGGTCGGCATCGAGATCGGATGCTCCGGCTCGAAGATCAGCCGCATCGAAACAGGCGACCGGTCCGCCCACCCGGACGACTTCGGCCGCCTCATGGACTTCTTCGACGTACCCGAGGCCGAGCAGGACCACCTGCAGGCACTGTTCCGAGCCGGTCGTCGCAGATCAAGGGAGTGGTGGCACGCCTACGGCGACGTGCTGAGCAAGAACTACGCCGACCACATCGCCCACGAAGCGGACTCCGACGGGGTCGACGAGGTTCAGCAACTGTTCATCCCGGCCATGGCCCAGACCGAGGCCTACGCCCGGGCCGTCACCAGCACCGGCTACGCCGCCCTCGGCCCCGACCAGATCGACGCCCTGGTCGAGGTCAAGATGAAACGCCAGAACCGCATACTGTCCGACGACCCCCTGCGATTCCGCGCGGTGATCACCGAAGCCGCCCTGCGCTTCGAATGCGGCGGCAGGGAAGCTCACCTCGAACAGCTCCGGCACCTGCGCGAACTGATGCGCAAGCCTCACTTCGAACTGCGCGTCATCCCCTTCGCCAAGGGCGAATCGGGCATGGTCACCGGTGGATACACGCTCTTCAAGAAGGACGACCAGGCGAACCCCACAGCGGCGTTCGCCGAAGCCGTGACCGGCAACATCTTCATCGACGACGACTTGGGTCTGCGACGACTCAGCAGGCTCTACACATACCTCTCGGAGTCAGCCCTGACTCGCGAGGAAACCATCACCCTGATCGAAGAGACAGAGAAAGAACTGACACCATGAGCTCTCCCACCCCCGACATCCACGCCGCGCCCATCGACCCGACGAGCTGGCACCGCAGCACCTACACGGCCAACAACGGCAACTGCGTCGAGCTCGGCCAGATCACGACCATTCCGAGCGCCATCGCGGTCCGCGACTCGTGGTTCCCGGAACAGCCCGCGCTGCGCGGCACCAAGGACGCGCTGCGCCAGCTCACCGAGGCCGCCCTCGCCGGGAAGCTCACCGGATGACCACCCGAGCCGAAAAGGACGCCCTCTACGCAATCCCGCTCGATGACGTGGGTTGGCTCGCCGCTGAGGGAAGCGACCCCGCCGACCGTTTCGAAATCGCACATCTGCCTGACGGGGCCGTGGCGATGCGGCAGACGCGGACCCCGAACACCGTCCTTCGATACACCAAAGACGAATGGTCCGCGTACCTGAGCGGCGCGGCTGACGGCGAGTTCGACCCCGACCTCGCCGTGCCAGCAACAGCCTCTCCGAGCCTGCGTTAGGCGCGCCTCCTGGTACGGCTACGCCGGTCTTCCCTCGCCCGAAACGAGGGAAGACCGGCCGCCATCCAGCCTCCCAGACACCTCTGACAGCAGACGGACCCTGCGTCATTCGCGCCAGCGTCCACGCGGGAGTCCTCGACCTGGTCGGCCTGGTCGTGCACGAGGATCATCGCGTACTGCGGCTGCCCGATGACTTCAAAAGCCCGTAACAGCTTGCTCATGCAGCCCAGCCTGCCATCGGCAGCGGCCGCCTGGACTGGAACGGCGCACATCGAGGCCCGTAGTCCATTCCGCCGCCACTGCCTTGCGCGGCACGGCCTCAAGCCTCGGAGGTCGCCGCGGCCGCGCCCGGACGGTATCCGGCGCCCTCGTGAACACCGGCGGCGACGGCGGCCCTGCCGTCCTCGCTGCGTTGCCGGCGTGGTCCGCTGTCATGGGGTGATGCGGGCTTGTAATCGGCTCAACCTGATCGGTCGAGCGGGAACGAGCTGGCCACGGGCGCTGTGCGCGCGAGTGGTCGGTCAGCATCTGGCTGGATCAGATAGCACCGCGTCGCTTGTTCATGACTCCTTGTCAGTGCCGCGTGCTGTCATACCCCGTGTGGACACCACGGTCCGTGATGGGGAGGGGATCGTTCATGGAGCAACACGGTCGCAGCCGGGTCCTGATGCGGGCCTGGAAACGCCCGGGAAGCCTCGTAGAGTGGCGCCGGATTGACTGGCGCGGCAGGTTCCGCCGTGCCAGATCGGCTCGCTGGGTGCCAGCGAAACAATGCGGGACGGTCGACCAGGTCCGGCACATGCGGATGGTGGCCTGGCGGGCCGTGTACCGCGCCTCGGGGTGGTGCCTGGTCGCGCTGGCCGTGTGCGTGCTTGCTCTGCTCCTCGGCCGGTGGACGGGCTGGTGGCCCTCGCCCTACCCGGTGTTGGTCGACATCGTCGGTGTGCCGGTGCTCCTCACCTATGCGGTGTGGGCTCGGCAACGCGCCGACCGCGACAAGTGGGACGCAACCCACGATAGCCAGCCGCGGTTGGTGATGTCGCTCGACAACCTCGACAGTCTGGACCACGAGGAGTTCGAGTTCGCCGTACGGGATCTGTTGCGGCGCGACGGCTTCACGGCCGAGCGCGTCGGCGGTGCCAATGACGATGCCTGCGACGTCCGCGCAGTCGACCTCGATCGCCGGATCTGGGCCGTGCAGTGCAAGCATCGGCGCGCTGGCAGGCGCGGCGACTCGATCGATGTCCGTGTGGTCCGGGAGCTGAAGGGCACGGCTGGCGAGGTACACAAGGCCACGTTTGCCGTGATCGTGACCAACGGAAAGTTCACTAGCAAGGCCGTCCCCCAGGGCCAGCGGCTCGGCGTCCATCTGGTCGGCCGGGATCTGCTCGGCCAGTGGGCAGCGGGTCGTCCGCTGTGGGAACTGCTGGAGCGCGTTCCGCGGCCGCTGCGTCACCCCGCGGACGGGCGCCGTGCGGCCGCGTAGGCGGAGCCACCGACGGATCCGGTCTCAGTACCAGGTCTCTCCGGTGATCGCGGCGGCCGTGATCGTCGCAGCCTGGCTCATAGGGTGTTCGGGCTTGGCCCCCTACGGATGGGGTCCGCCGGCACGCGCGTCGGCGAAGGGGCTTACCGCCGGCCGGATCCATTGAGGCTCCTCGGGCTCGGACCAGGCCGTGATGGCTGAGGTCCGGCCGGCTGCCGAGAGTTCGGGCCGGTTGTCGGCAGGGAGCCCGATCGCTCCCGAGTTAGTCCGTCGTGTCGGCTGCGAGGAGCAGCGCGGTGGCCTCTAGGCCGACGCTGTGGCTCCCCTTGACCAGGACGATGTCCTCGGCTGTCAGGATGCCGTCCAGTGCGGCGGGGACAGCGTCCCGGTCGGCCGCGTGGATCACGTGCAGGTGCGGGTTCTGGAGGCGGGCCGCCTCGGCCAGCGCCGCGGCGTGGTCAGCGCCGACGGCTACGAGGACATGGACGCCGGAGTCGGCGGCGAGCTTGCCGACCTTCCGGTGCCCGGCCAGCGCCTCCTCGCCCAGCTCCTTCATCTCGCCCAGGACCGCAACCGTGCGTCGGCCGCCGGCCATCGCGGACAGGGCGGACAGGGCCACCGCCATCGAATCGGGGTTCGCGTTGAACGCATCGTTGACGATCCTCAGGCCGTCACGCCGGTCGAGGACCTCCATGCGGCCGGCGGTGAGGTTCCCGGCGGCCGAGAGCGCGGCGGCGACGTCGGTAAGCTCGGCGCCGAGGCCCACGGCAACGGTGGCGGCGGCGAGTGCGTTCATGACGTGGTGGTGGCCATACAGGCCCATCCCCACCCGCGCCTGATCACTGCCGTGGTTGATCGTGAACGATGGGCGGCCCGCCGAGTCGAGGATCACGGCGTCGGTCCACACGTCCGGCCCGGGCCTCAGACCGAAGCGCATCACTCGGGCCTGCGTCTTGCCTGCCATCGCGTTCACGAGCGGGTCGTCGGCGTTGAGGACGGCGAGGCCGTCGCTGGGAAGCGCGGCGACGAGTTCCGACTTCGCCTCCGCGATCGCCTGCCGTCCCCCGAACTCACCGACGTGCGCGGTGCCGACGTTGATGACTAGGCCCACATGCGGGCGGGCGATCGTGGTGAGGTTCGCGATGTGCCCCGCGCCCCGTGCGCCCATTTCGAGGACCAGGTACCGGGTGTCCGGGCGGGCCTTCAAAACGGTCAGCGGCATGCCGATCTCCCCGTTGAAGGAGCGGTCGGTGACCGAGGTGGGGCCGAGGAGCGGCATGATCTGCGCGAGGAGGTCCTTCGTGGATGTCTTGCCCGCCGACCCGGTGAGTCCGATGACCAGTGGGTCTGGGAGGAGCGAGAGGGCGTGGCGGCCCAGGGCGGCGAGCGCGGCGATGACGTCGGGCACGACGATCGCCGGAACGCCGACTGGCCGGGTGGCCAGCACGGCCACCGCGCCCGCTGCCACGGTCTGCGCGGCGAACACGTGACCGTCGACGCGCTCACCGGCCAGGGCGACGAACACGCATCCGGGCGCAACCTCCCGGGAGTCCGTAACGGCTGCCCGCGTCATCCGGGTGGCCGGGTCAGGGACGTCGACCAGGCGGCCGCCGGTGATCGAGGCGATCTCTTCAAGTGAGAAGGACAGCACGAGCAGGACTCCCTCGGTACAGCAGCTCCCCGGCGGTGCGGTCGAGTACCACCGGCTCGGACACCGACCGTAGCCCGATCCCGGCTGTCCCAGGACACGCCTCCGGCTCCGCAGCCGTCAACCACCCATCCTGGGGAGCACCGCCCAGCCAAGTGATGACGCCGGCGGCGGCTCCCGATGCTCCATGATCTGACGAGCACCGTCGGCAACCGGAGGGATCATCCCGCGCATGCCTGAATTCGCTTTCCCCACCGTGACGCAGTACGCCAGCCCCGACCTCATCCCGGAGTTCGCATACGAAGGTCGGAACATCGCCACCGACCCCCGCTGGGCCGAGACCGGCGCGCCTGACCTCGCGGCGTACATCACGTGGGCTGGAGCAATTTGTGGCATGGCGTGCCTACGCATGGCCCTCCTCCGCCGGGACGGCACCGCCCCCCACCTCTTCGCCCTCCTCGACGGCGCCCTCAAGTACGGGGCGTACGTGGAGGAGGAGGGCGGGGGGATCCGCGGCATGATCTACGCCCCGTTCGCGGAGTACGTGAAGGCGGAGCACGGCCTGGAGGCCCAGGTGCACAGCCAGCTGCCCGTCGAGGACCTCCTCGAACTCCTACGCGCCGGGTCCACCGTCATCGCCTCCGTGCACAAAGAGATCCGTAACCCGACAGCCCCGCCGCCGGGCCGGGGCGGCCACCTCGTCTACGTCACCGGCCAGGCTGACGGCTCCGTCCATCTCCGCAATCCCTCCGGGCACACGGCCGAAGCGCTGAAGGCGGCCGTGCCGGTTGAGTTGTTCGCTGGGTTCTACGCCGAGCGCGGGGTGAGTATCACGTAGAGCCCCCGACGCGGGGATACCTTCTCGTCGGGGCGGCGCCGTTGGGCGTGGAGATGATGCCCGCGTATCGGCCGTGCTGGCCGGGCCTTGAGGAAAATTGCGAATTTGCAGGTCAGGGCCCTTGTCTCGGGGTATCTGGAAACGCCTCTCCTTGATGTCGGGAACGCTAGGGCGTCGAGGTCGGCGTCCGGCCGCAGCAGGGGGCGCCAGGGCCGGGGAGGCCCCATGGGACGCCCGTGTTAAGGGCCCGGCCGCAGGTGATGCTTTAACCCTTGTTCATGAGGTCGGGCGAGTCGTAGGCGGTGGTCGGTCCGGGCTGGGGGTGGACCTCCAGGCGGCGGTAACGGCCACTCGTCGGCGCTGCGGCGATTCGGCGCAGTACAAAGCTCGTCGCGAATACGAGAACCGCATCAACGCCCTCGCCGGTGTGATGCCGGGTGCGGCGGAGGCCGTCGGGCCGCCGCCGGCCCTGATGGGCCCCGGCGGTCTCGATCTGGTTCGCGGCAGGGTCGGAGTGTGGCCCGCCGGAGAAAACTTTCAGAATTACTACCAAGCGGCTTGCGTTCATTCTTTAAGTTTCTCTATGCTGGGCGCAGATCGACGAACTCCCGCCCCATCAATGGAGGTTGAGTCATGGCGAACACGGTCACCCTGGCCCTGCTGGAGCAGCTCATCGACTGCGGCTCCCAGGACCCGGTCCTCTACGTGGACCCCGAGACGTACAGCCTGGATATCGACGCCGCCGCGAACGCAGGCTCCTACGTCGTCCAGTCCCGCGCGGACGTCCTGGAGGCGCTCCTGCTCGCAGACGACTTCGACCGCCGGGTCACAACCGACGCCTTCACCGACGAAGACCGCAGCTCCCTGGCGCACTTCCTCAAGGAGAACGCCGGCGTGTGGCCGCAGGAGATCGCCGCGTTCATCGACGAGGCCAAGTCCGTCAACGCGGAGTAACCCGAAGGCGGGGTGTTACCCCCTACTCACGCCCTCGTCCGTACCGGCCTCCCGAGGAACGCCATGCCCCGCTTTTCCCTGCTCGACGGTTCCTGGATCTCCGTGCACAACATCACCGCCGGCCCCCACCCGGCGGGTCCGCGGGAGGTGGGCCTGCGCGAGGCGCTCACCCGCGCCGATCAGCTGTTCTTCGGGGTCGCCACCTCCCAGGACGTGGCACTCTTCCGGCTGCTGGCCGCCGTGTACGCGGCGGCCGTCGGCCCGCAGAGCGTCGAGGAGTGGGACGCCGCGTTCACCGGCCCCGTGCCCGCCGACCGGATCGGCGCCTACCTCGACCGGTACGCCCACCGCTTCGACCTCCTCCACCCCGAGACCCCGTTCTTGCAGTGCGCCGAACTTGAGACGCCCTCGGCGGGCGTCGGTGTCCTCAACCTGGCCCACCGCGGAGCCGAAGGCGCCTTCTTCGACAGCAGGCTCAGCCGCGGCGTGGACGAGCACCCGCCGATGCACCCCGCCGAGGCGGCCCGCGCCCTGCTGGAGACCCTGGCCTTCGACACCGCCGGCGTGCGTACGCCTGCTCCGGGGGACCCGTCAGCGCGCCGCAACAAGATCTACGGGTCGCGCATCGGCAGCATCGCCCAGGTCACCCACCTGCACATCACCGCGCCCGGGCTGCCCCTCCACCAGCAGCTGCTCCTCAACCTCCCGCCCGGCCCACGGGCAGAGGGAGACGCGCCGGTGTGGGAACGCCCGCCGGCCGCAGCGCCCATGCAGATCCGTCCCGTTGCCGGGCCGCTGGACTACTGGACGCTGCCGACCCGACGCATCCGGCTCTTCCCCGGCGCTGACGGCATGGTCGAGCGCGTAGCCGTCTACGACGGCGACCGGCCCGAGAACGGAACCTGGCCCGCGCTCACCGCCTTGGACCCCATGAGTGCCTGGGAGATCACCGAGAAGGGCAAGCTCAGGCCGTTCTCGGTCCTGGACTACGCGAACGTGGCCCGCCCCTGGGCGACCAGCCTCCTGCTCACCGGCCGGCCCGAGCACCGCCCTGCTCTCTCCCACGTCCTGGCCGCCGCAGAGCGGGGCGCGATCCCGGCGGCCACCCGGCTGGACACGACCGCCGTCCAGACGGTCCACCGGGACCGCTACCACAGCAGCCTCGCCTTCATCGAGGTCCAGCAGTCCCTGCTCGGAACCGCCGCGCAACTCGCCGACCCTCACCAGCGCCGGATCCTTGCCGCACGCGCCCGCCAGACCGACCAGATCCGGATCAAGCTGGTGGCCACGGCCGCCCGGGTCGCGGACAAGGCACCGGACCAGATCACGCAGTACATCACCCTCTCCGTCCTTCAGCCGGAGTGGGAGGAGATGGTGCTCACGACCGCGGAGTCCCCCGAAGGCGGACACGCCGACTGGAGCAGGGCTCTCAAGGACGAGGCCCTCGCCCAGCTGCGCCGGATTCCCCTGCCCACCCGGACGCGCGCCCTCCTGGCAGCCGAGATGAAGGTGGGCGGGCTCACCTTCGAACTCGCCCCCGACCCCGACCCCGACCCCGACCCCGACCCCGACCCCGACCAGCAGGGGGAGCCCGCCCCTAAGAAGACAGGCGCGGGGCGGAAGGCCGCCAAGTACCCTGCGTTCGGCGGTCTGTACTCCCTACATGAGATTGCCGACCTGCCGCAGTGCGTCGTCTCCTACCCGTCACTCGCCAAGCGGGTCCGCGAAGGATGGACGGTTGAGGAAGCCGCACAAACGCCTCCGCGTCGAGGACCAGGCGCCCGGCCGGACCGCCAGCAGCCTTGATCGCCCGGCACCTCCTGCTCCCCCAGTGCGGATGGGGACCAGGAGGTGGTCCGTTTCACCGACACCCGGCCCGGACACCTGCTCCTGGAACTGCCCGACGGGAGGCGGGTCCGCTCCCAGCGCGTCACGGGGCCCCTGACCGCGCAGATCGCGCGGGCGTTCGCCGCCGTCGGCCCGGGAGCGCGGGACCGGGCGGGCGATGGTGAGACGTACACCGCCTACGAGGGGGCGGGGCTGACCGTCAGAACTCAGCCGCCGCCGCTATGCCATCCAGCGCTACCAGGAGGATTTCGCCTCGGTGACGGCCCTCACCCCCTCCCCTTCCACCGCATCGCGCCGCTGTTGGGTGAACTCGCAGGCGCGGATTCCGACGACCCGCAGACCCTCGCGAGTCTCTACAAGGCCGTCGCTCGCACGTTGCATCCGGACCCTGTCAACGGCGACCGCCAGGTGTTCCAACTGCTGCAAGCGGCATATCGCCTCGCCAAGATCATGGGCTCGTAGAGCCACACGTCTGGCCGCTGGCAGTTCTCATCCACATTTCACTCAAGGCCCTGCTGGCCGATGAAGCCGGCTCGCAGGGCCCCGGCGAGCGGTTGCTGGCCGATCGGCTGCTGGACCAGCTCCTGGGCCAGGGCGCCGGGGGCAACGACACGGCTGGCCCAGTCGCTGAGCAGCGCGTAGTACGGGTGGTGCACCGCCACGGCGCGTGCAGCGCCGACGGCGGCGGATTCCTCCGGGACGTGCATGAGGTCGGGTCGTCCCCCGACCGGGCGAGATTCCTTGGGCAGGAACGGCGACCAGCCGGCGACTCGGGTGCCCAGCCCTCGGGCGGCGATGGCCACTGCCGTGGTCGGTTGCGCGTTCACCGGTGCGCCCCTCGGGCGGTGTCGTCAGTCGATAGCGTCAGCGGATGCATACACGTGTGACGGGCATCGTCATCGAGGACGGCCAGATCCTGTTGCTGGACCAGGACACCGACGGTGATCGGTCGTGGAGCCTGCCGGGGGGCAAGGTCGAGCCTGCGGAGACCCTGGAAGAGGCGCTGAAGCGGGAGATGCGGGAGGAGACCGGCGTCGAGGTTGAGGTCGGACGTCTGCTGTACATCTGCGACCACACAGCGGCTCATGTCGTTCACGTCACCTTCGAGGCCCGCCGGGTCGGCGGGCAGATCGGGGCCGTCACGGAGGGCGCGGATACGCGTCCGATCCGGCAGGTCGACTTCGTGAAGATCACTGAGCTGCCCGGCCTGGGGTTCAGCGAGAGGTTCATGACCCTGTGCCAGGACGGCTTTCCTGGGGCTGGCACGTACATGGGTCCCAAGGCGGCCATCGGGCTATGAGCCGCTGATCAGCGAGGTGACCAGGAGAGGCCCAGCCCGTCCAGGGGGCGGGGGGGTGCCCCTATCTCTTTGGTCAAGCTGTCTGGGCGCCTGGGAGGCACGGGGTGGGAGCGTCAGGCGTCGGTTCCGGTGTATTCGTAGGTCCAGCCAGCGGGAGCGTCGGGGGCCGGAACAGGTGTGTAGGTGTGCCGGGCGGCAGAGTTCCAAGGCCCCTGTCCCTGGCCGCCGCGAGCACGGAGGCGTGCAGGCGGAAGCCCGTCTTGATCGAGCTGGACGATTTTGGTCCGTCCGTTGAACGGGCCGCCGGCAAGCTTGATACCGACGGTGTTGTTGACCACCTCGCCGGCGAGCCAGCGGTGGACGACCTTCATGTGCTCGGAATTCTCGGCCCCCATCTCCGAAGCTGATCACGCGCTCGTCCGCAGAACAAGAAGCTCTCAAGTCACCGCGGCGGTCCGGGATTCGTAGAAGGTTCCGTCGCGGAGCATCGCGAAGAGGACGTCGGCCCGTCGTCGGGCGAGGCAGAGCAGGGCCTGGGTGTGGTGTTTGCCCTGGGCGATCTTCTTGTCGTAGTAGGTGCGGGATGCCGGGTCACCCAGGGCCGCGAACGCGGAGAGGAAGAAAGCCCGCTTGAGCTGCTTGTTACCTCGTCGGGAAGGCTGTTCGCCGCGGATCGAGGATCCGGAACTGCGGGTCGCGGGCGCGAGGCCGGCGTAGGCGGCGAGGTGGCCGGCGGTCGGGAAGGTGCTGCCGTCACCGACCTCGATCAGGATCCTGGCTCCGGTCCTGGCGCCGACCCCCGGCATCGACCTCAGGACCTTCGAAAGAGGGTGGGCCTCCAAGAGTTCCTCGATCCGCCCGGCCAGCAGCTTGCGTTGGTCAAGGACGGCGGCCAGGGACCCGGCCAGGCTCGGCACGATCAGCGCGGCCGCCTCGGTCCCCGGAACGGTGACCGTCTGCTCGTCCAGCGCGGCGAAGATCTCCTCGACCAGCCGCTCGGCCATCCGCGGCGCCTTCGGCCGTAACAACGTGACCAGCCGCCGCCTGCCTGCCTTGCGGATCTGGGCCGGTGCCCCGAACCGCTCCAGCAACATGAGGACGGCCGGATGTTGCAGCCGTGGCCCCAGCACTCGTTCCAGCGACGGATGGATCTGGGTCAGCAGGCCGTGGATCCGGTTGGCGACCCTGGTCGCTTCGCCGGCCAGGTCGTCGTCGAACCCGACGATCATCTCCAGCTCGGCGATGGTCTCGTCCTCGCCGTCGATCGCCCGCAGCGTGTGAGGCATCGCGCGGGCCGCGTCGGCGATGATGAACGCGTCCTTCGCGTCGGTCTTGGCCTCACCGGGGTAGAGGTCGGCGATCCGCCGCATCGTCAGGCCTGGTAGGTAGGCGACCGGGCAGCCCATGTCCCTCGCCACGGCCAGCGGCAGGGCGCCGATCGAGGCCGGCTGGTCGACCACGACCAGCACCGTTCCGTGCTTGGCCTGGAGCTTCGCGAACAGCTCGCGAAGCTTGGGCTCGGTGTTGGGCAGGCGTTTGTCGAAGGCTTTCTTTCCGGTCGGTGTGACGGCGGTGGCGTGGTGTTCGCCCTTGCCGACGTCCAGGCCGAGGAAGACGTCGATGGTGCTGGTGTCGATCACGTGCAGGCCCCTCCATCACGCGTTCGTCCGGCCTTGCCTCGGCATCGAGCTGCCACACCCACGTTACGGAGAGCTCTTCCGGCTCGGGTGAAGCCGGTGCTCAAGCCCCTCATCAGCGGTCCGTCGATGCCTCCGGGCCCGGTGACACCACCCCCCGGATCATCAACTGCAACAAGGGGGGGAAGTCATGCCGGACCCGAAGGCCGGTAGCCCCATTGCGGAGCCACGAAGAAGACATCCGATGCAGTTATCTGTCAAGAGACGGCGGTTGGCTGCGGTGTCAGTGGGGTGTGACAGCATCCGCCGAATGACGAGTGCACAAGCAGAACGCGGCCTGGAGATGTTCCGGGTAGGCGACTTCCCCATCTACACGTTGACCTTCGTACGGGGTCTGAGCCCTGTAGAGCTGCTCATCCGCATGGGGGTGGACCAGGAGACCCTCGCGCTTCGTGACGGGATGGATCTGTCGGACGACTTCGGCGACGACCTTCTCGACGATGAGGAACCGGTCGTCACCACGGGCATCGACGGCTCATGGACCTGGGCGTGGGAACAAGGCGGTGTGCACGGGCTCGACGAGAAGATCCTGAGCGCCGTGTCCGTCGGCACCGAGGCCGTTGCCCTGCACTACAACGAGAAGCCGATGCACTGGTTCAAGTACGCGGTCGACGGCGACGTCATCGTCGACTTTCACACGCTCCAGGAGATTGAGCCCACCGGACAGGACCCGACACGGCTCGATGAGCACATGCGGCCGTTGGGGCTCGTCCCTGGCGAGTGGCCTCCTCTCCATGGCGTCCTGTCGCTTGTTGAGAACGCCTTCGATATCAGCCTGACGCACCCGGGAGAAGTGGACGACCCGCGTATGAGCGGCCGGTTGAGCCCTTTGCCGGAGTGACTCCTCATCCGACCGGACCACCCCAGTTTGGTGGAGGCGGCTGTCAAGCAGCAGTGGCAAGGGTGATGAGCGGCGGGGGTGGGAAGGCGGTGCTCTCGTCGTAGGGGACGTTATTGGTGAGGCAGTGGTGGAGGCATCCGAGCAGGCGGTTGAACAGATTGCGCTGGGCGGCGGCGTGCCGTTCGCCGGCTTCGCGTCGGCGGTCGTAGTGGGCTCTCGCCCCGGGTGAGGAGAGGGCGGAGAAAGCCCAGAGATAGCCGACCGCGGCGAGTCGCTGGTTCTTGACCCGGCGGGCCATGACCGAGAGGCTCCTGCCGGACGCTCGGGTGACCGGTGCGGCCCCGGCGAACGCCTTGAGCCCCTTTGCGTCGGTAAAGCGGGATCGGTCGTCGCCGATCTCGGCGAGCACCCGGGCGCCGGTGAGAGATCCGAGCCCTGGGAAGCTGGTGATGATCTCGGCGTCCGGGTGCGTATCAAAAGACTCCACCGTCGCGGTGGTGAGTTCCTCGACGCTCTCGCAGGTAGCCGCGAGTTGCCGTAGCAGGGCGACAGTTCGCAGGCCCATGGCTTGCTCGACCTGGAGCAGGTGTCTCATCTGCGGGGTGCGTAAGGCTTCTCGAAGGCGGTCCGCTTCGGCGTCGATACCGCGCTTGCGGCCGGCCTTCTTCACCAGGGACCGCAGCTGGCTGCGGGTGAGCCTGGCTGCCTGTGCCGGGGTGGGAGCCGCGGCCAAGATGGTCCGGGCGAGGGGTAAGCACAGTCCTTCGCGGGAATGCGCGAAGGCGGCGAGAAAGCCGGGGAAGTACTCCCGGAGGTGTGAACGCAGCTTGTTGGCGGCCTGGATCCGGTCCCAGACCGCGTCCTGCTGAGCCCTGGCGAGGATGGCGATGGACTGGACGAGTTCGCTGTCGGCGGGCAGCGGCCGGTGGGCGGCCCTATCCGTGCGCAGGATGTTCGCCAAGACCATGGCGTCGAGATGGTCGGACTTCTTGCGGGCGACTGCGTACCGCTCTCGATACCGGGCTGCGGCCATCGGGTTGATCGCGTAGACGGGCCGGCCGGTTGCCCGGAGGCAGGAGACCAGCAGCCCGCGGGAGGTCTCGATGGCCACGGGGATCGGCGTCTCCTCGGTGTCGCCGTGTGTGGTGAGCAGGTCGAGGAGCTGTTGCAGGCCCGTGGCGTCATCGTCGATCCGGGCCCGGCCTAACAGCGTTCCTTCGTGGTCGACCAGGGCGACGTCGTGATGGTCACTGGCCCAGTCGATGCCGCAGAACACTTTCATCGTGTGCTTGAGGTCCTCTCAGTCGGGGGTGTTGCTGCTGGTCGCAGCCGTGCGGGGGCACGCGTCTCCCTAATGGAAGGGCTCGATGGCCCTGCATCCGATTAGCCGTTCGTGACCCCAGCGATCCGCAGGGCCCTCGGTCTGTGAAGGAGCTCGCACGGCTCCTGACTCTTTGAGAGGTGACCCCTGCGAACGGCTCGGACCAAGAACTTCAACGATCCGATCATCGGACTGGATGTGGCGTGGTGGCAGTGGACGGAACCGGAGGTCGGCTCTTGACCGAGGGATCGTGTCCCGGGGGTGTGTGACGACTTCCCCGGCACCGACCGCTACCACCACGAACATGAGGTGAAGCCGGAGGCCGCACTCTTTTTGTAGACCTCATGGGCCGGGTAACGGGTAGCGATCCACCGGCTTCACCGCCCATTAGGTAACGGGGGGGCCGTGAGGTCGCCGATCCAGCGCGGGCCCGATCCCAGTGATCCGCTGCGGCAGTCCAGCCCGGTGCGCGAGGATCACCCCCGGACAGGCAATCGCGAAGGAGACCTACGTGGACAAGGGCAAGAGGATCACCGGCGGGGCACGCGAGAACCTCGCCGCCGAGCTCAAGACCGCCTACGAGAACGGCGCGTCCATCCGCGCCCTCGCCACAGCCAACGGGCGTTCCTATGGGTTCGTCCACCGCATCCTCACCGAGACCGGAGTCGCCCTGCGCGGACGCGGCGGAGCCATGCGCACCCGGCCCAACGCCTGAGCTCACAGCCCCCACAACGCCAGCTGAGGGCAAACCTGCTGGTCATCGCCTTCGTTGACGCGTCATGATGTCCGGAACAACCGTACGAAAGGACCGCATCATGGCCCTCCCTGTTCTGACCCCGGCCCAGCGCGCCGAAGCCCTCCAGAAGGCAGCCGGCGTTCGCAAGGAGCGCGGCGAACTGATGGCGGCGCTGAAGGCGGGCGACCTGCCGCTCGCCGCCCTGCTGGAACGCGAGGACGCCGTGGTCGGCAAGGTTCGGGTTCGCCGCGTCCTTGAATCGCTCCCCGGCATAGGCTCCGTTCGCGCCGGTCAACTCCTCGCCGACCTCGGCATCTCCGAGACCCGCCGTATCCAGGGCCTCGGCGCCAACCAGCGGGCCCGTCTGCTCGAACTCTCCCCGCCGCAGGGCTGACCGATCGCGCCCTGTCGGCCAAAGACCCGGCTCCAGCGGGCGGGGTGGCGGCGCCGCGAAGCGATCAACGGAGGGGACACGCCATGACGTACGGGACCGTCCGTGCACAGCGTCCATACCGAGAAGCCGTGCCGTCGGACAGATGACTGTGTGTATCCGGCCAGGGCTGGCCTGGGTCCGCGTGGGGTCTGGCCGTGAATCTGGGCGTGCAGTACCGTCCACGGCGTGGCGAGGACAATGCGGTTAGCGGTCGCGCAGAGCACGGTGCCGGAGGACCCCACTGAGCGAGGTGCGCTGCGGGCGGCCGGGGAGGAGATCCGGGCTCTGATGGTCGAGGCCGCCAGGGCGGGTGCCCGCCTGGTGCAGTTCCCCGAGGGGGCGATCGTCTACCCGAGCAAGCACGTGATGGCAGCCGGAGCGGCCGGCGAGCTAGTCCCGGCCGACTGGAGCCGTGCTGCGTGGGATGTCCTGCGCGAGGAAGCTGAGTCGATCGCCACGCTGGCGGGGCAGCTCGGCCTGTGGACGGTGTTCGGGTCGATTCACCCGCTGACGCCGCCGCATCGGCCGCACAACAGCCTCTACGTCGTCTCCGACCGCGGCCAGCTGGTCGCACGGTACGACAAGCGGTACCTGTCGGACACCGAGGTCTCCTACCTGTACTCCCCCGGCCGGCAGCCGCTCGTCATCGACGTGGACGACGGCATCCGGTTCGGCTTCGCGCTGTGCATCGAGGCCAACTTCCCTGAGGTTTTCGCCGAGTACGAGCGCCTGGACGTCGACTGCGTCCTGCTGTCGGTGATGGTCGACGACGCGCCGCGGGCCCGCGTCGCCCAGGCGTACGGAACGCTCTACAACTATTGGCTGGGCTACTCCGTCCCGGCGCAGTTCAGCGCGACAGCGCCGTCCGGGATCGTAGGGCCCGGCGGACGGTGGCTGGCGCGCTGTCCCGCAGACGGACGTCCAGCCCTTGCAATCGCGGACATCGTCCTCGACTCGCAGGAGAAGGACATCGACGTCGCGCTTCGCTACGCCCGCCCGTGGCGCCGCATAGCTCGCGGCGGGCTCTACGACGAGCGGATCCCGGTCGGCGACGACCGCAGCGACACCCGCACATTCTTCTGAGAACCCGAGCAACCGTGCGCCCGCTTGGTAGCGCAGCGGCGGATCGGCCAGATCCGCTTTCACGCCGCTCTCACGAATCCGCTCACCGGTTCGGGAGATCCGGTGCTGGCTTGGTTCTCCTCGCCCGGCAGCGGCCGGTGCGCAAGGTCGGACAGCATCGTTGCCCAATCGGACTGTGTCGGGCTGACCGTTCCGGGCATTGCCCGTTCCACGTCCGCCAAGAAGTGGTCCAGCAGATCCCGGGCCGCCGCCGTTCGGGCTTTGGCCTCTGCCTTCGCCACCGCGTCCGCCAGGTCGGCGACGTTCGCGTACTGGGAGGTTCGCCTCCGGGTGGCCCAGCGGGCCTGCTCGGCCGCAGCATCGGCCACGGATCCGCGCTCCAGCCGGTAAAGGGCCCGCCGAGTGCGCTGGGCATGGATCTGGCGCACCGCGGAGAGCCGGGCGAACGCTCGGGCGGCCGGATCATCGACGCTCTGCCCATCAGCTGCAGCCGCCGCGCTGGCCAGGGTGTCCGCCTCAATCTGAGCTGACAGGTCCCGTACGGCCTGGTGATCGGTGAGGTCGGCCCGCATCGCGACCGCCACGGAGACCGCCCTGCGCACCTCCTCGGCCAACCTGCGGTCGGCGGTGCAGCCCAGGCACAGCCCGCCGGCGTCCGCGATCCCGCAGTCCGCGCACGGCTTGCTTGCCCGCTCGGCCTGTTCCGCAGCGAGTTCAGCGCGACGGCGCTCCACCGCCTCCAGGCGAAGGGCCGTCTCGGCGGCGCTCCGCTCAAGCCGGATCAGGTCCATGGCCGCCTGGCGCTGAACGCCGAGGTTCAGCCGGCGTTCCACCTCGGCCCGCCGCTCGGCTGGGCCCAGCCCGGCCACTTCCGCCGCCACTTCGGAACGGATCCGGGCCCGGAGCTCACGCCGGTCACCTACCACGGACTCGCAACTGTCGCAGTCCAGGCCGGTGTTCATCCGATGACCGTCGTCGCACAGTACGGACCAGCAACCCGGGCGCTGCGGCAGGCCCCGGCCCAGCATCCATGCGACCGGATCCGCCACCGGGGCACCGAACAGCTCACCCTGGCGCCGCTCCAGACGACCGGCCAGCACCCGCGCGGCCCGATCACGGCCAACCAGATCCGCAACCCGATCCAGCTCGCGACGGACCAGACCAGCCAGCCAGCGCTGTGCACCAGGCTTCACCAGGCGCCCCCACAGCGACCCGACCGGCTCGAGAACCACCCCCAGGTCCCGCGGCACAGCAACTGCACTCTGAGCCCACAACCACGAAGGCAAACCAGCTGAAGCCCCTCCACCATCAGCAGAAAGTGGCTTGTCCCCGCGCAGCGGGCCCTGTCCAGGGTGCGAGGAGCCGGCAGGCGTCGACTTGACCCCGGAGGCTTCCCCGCCCGCACGCGCGCGGTCCGGCAGCGGACCGTAACCCAAGACGGCAGAGCCGGAAAAACACCCGAGATCACCGTCAGAAGAGGAATCAAGAGCAACCACATGCGGGTGGTCGGTGTGGAGCAGTGCACCAGCGCCGACGTACGGATCAGCACCCGAGACCTCCTCAACCCCAGCAATTCCAAGGGCTTCAGGCACCTCAGCTGCTCCACCGGAAGCCGTGCGAACCCTGAGTGCACCAACGGGACCGACAGGAAGGTCATCCAGCACGTCGTCGAACGACTCCTGAACGAACCCGTCCCCCGACAGTTCTCCCGCCCCAGCATCGGATCCGGCCGCACAGTGCTCGCAGTGCACACACCCGGAGACAGCCGAGCCAGCATCCGATGCCGGCGGCAGGGCTTCGAGGCGCCCAGCCGTCGAGGAGACAGCAGACGGAGCACGGTGTGCCGATGCAACCGCTGGCACTACCAGGCGCTCCCGGGAACCTTCACCGTGGACCTGGACCAGATCGGCCGATGTGAGTCGGCCGAGGATCCGCTGAGCCTCCTCCAGCGAACAGCCCAGCTGCGGGGCGATCGTGGCCGCAGCCCGCCCGTGGCCCGCCGTCACCCGACCCGGTGCCATCACCACCCGGCCGTTCGGGCGCGCCATCAGGACCAGCAGCAGCAACGCCAGCCGATCCGAAGCGGCCCCCGGCCCCCGCCGATCGGCGAGCAGTCCCGGCGGCGTCTCCGGCGAATCCTTTGGAGCCCAACCCGGGCCGAACACCGCTTCAGCCAGACGCAGAAACGTTGCCAGCTCCCTCTGCGACAGCGACAGCGCATGGGCCGGTCCCTCAGCACGCGCCCGGACCAGCGCGGTCAACGTCAGCTCAAGCCCATCGACCTGCCCCTCCCCGTCCTTCGTCGGCCGAGTCTGAGCCACACCCCTAGCCCGGAGCGCAGGCAGCACGTGATGATCGACGTACGACTTTGAGTAGCCGAACCAGCGCGCCAACTCGCGCACCCGGGTCAGAACCGCCGGCGAAGACGCTGGCGACTTGGCGAGCAGGACGACCGTCGCCAGCAGCACCGAATCCCGGGCACCAGCCAGTGCCGGGTCAGCCAACAGGGCCCGCATAGCCGTCAGCAGGCGTGTACGCATCGCCCGCCCCAGTTGCAGGGGCAGACCCGGTCCGGCCATGGGCACAGGACCGGCAGCAGCCAGCACCAGGCGACGAGGAGCGGTGCTGCGACTTCTCAATGTGGGGCGAGCGCGGGGGGCGTTGAAGTATGAGCTGGCGCGAGCGGGCCTCGTAGCTGGGGAGGGCACAACAAAGCCAGCCCTCGGTGCGGTAGCGATGATCTTCTCCGAGCACGAGGAGCGAAAATGGCAACGCGACACCGCGGCCTGTGGTCAACGACTTCGACAGGCGGTGGGGCGAGACCGAGTTAGGTAGCAGCCGGTAGAGATTGACCAAGCCGGCAGGAGCCATAGAACCGACTACCTGGAGGATGATGTCTACGAGTCCAGGTAGTCGGGCCTCAGCTATGGAACGCGCAGGTCAAACAGCCTGGGCACTCAACAGGGCTGGGAGCTGGGATGGCGTCGATTGGGGCAGGGGGCGTCTCTGGGAACGCGAGGCTGGCCCATGCGGGCCAGGAGATCGTTTCATGGGGCACCAGTTCTGAACTGTCGGGGAGACACGTCTAGCCGAGGCTCCAGGTCGTGGAGACGTCTCGGCTGGGGGCTGGTAACCTCATGGGCGGCGAGAAGGGCTACCTAGCCTTTTCTGTGGACGGCACCCCCTCTGTTTGCGGCAGAGATCAGGGTGCCGTTCCGTATTTAGGCGGCTATCGAAGAGACCTCCAGTGACAGCTGCGGATCCTGTAGGAAGGCCGACTGTGCCTCTGCGAGGCGCCTGCAGACATCGGCGTGCCATGCCCCGACCGGGAGAACCTGCCATGCCCAGCCGGCGGCAAGAGCCTCTTCGCTAAGAGCCAGCAGCTCGTAGTCATGTTCGATCAGGACGACTCGTGCTGGGAAGGCGACCAGACGGGCTCGCGGCGAGACCCGGTTGTCCGGGGTCTCCTTAATGAGCAGTTCCAGGACGACCTTGATGGCGTCCCAGTCTCGAGAGTTCGCGGTCTCGGTCCGTACGCCCTGCTGAGTGTCGCGATTAGTGGAACGCGTGGCCCCCAAGGCGGCTCCCACCTGCGCCAGTACGACGTCGCGCGGCTGCAGCTTGTCGGCATGCGGGAGGAGATCGATGCGGGCGAGGTTCTTCAACGTGCCGGCACTGACTCCAGACCAGGACGAGACAGTCCGTTGGGACATGGTTCCGTCAGCGCGCACTGGCGACCGGCGTGGCACGTGTTCCCCTCTCCAAACAAGATCGGCACTACTTGAGGGCTTGCTGTCTACAAGCCCACAGGCCGAATCATACGACCCTCGTGCATCAGCGTTGGTGCAACTAAACGTGTTCTCAACCAGCGGAGTCAACTACCGAGGCTACGACACGCCGAAACTGAGGAGGGGTCAGGTGGCGAATAGCAGAAAGTGCCAGGTCAGGGGCCCGCAGTCGCATGGTGAGGGCGGAGAGCGCGGGAATTCGTTCGTCATGACACACCCGAACCGGCGGAACCTGCAACGGGAATGCAACCCCCCAGCGCAAGTTGAGTGCACGACCCTCGTGCAGAGTGGGCTCTTGCGGCGGGGAAGAGGCGCATGCAGGTCGCCGCCTCGTCGCAACCGCGCAGTGAGGCAGACGGTAGTTCCCTGAGTCCAGGGCTACTGGAAGCGATAGCTATCCGGGGCAGGGTGCGGACGGGGGCAGTGTCGTCGGCTGTGTCCCTGTGTCCCGCCTTGTGTCTCAAGCTGTGCACTTGTGAAAATACCGAAGGCGGGCCCAAGGTGGGCCCGCCTTCGCGTTGGGGTCGTGCGCTGCCTAGTTCTCCGCAGGACCCTCCTGGTGGAGCTGAGTGAGGAACGCCTCGACGATGGCGTTAATCATGTGCCCGTGGAGCCCCTTCGTGCCGGCCAGCATCAACTCGTCCTTCATGTCTTCGAGCCAGTCATCGTTCTCCTTGGTGATGCTGTAGTGGTTCGGAGCCTCGAACCCGGCATCCCCACCCACGAGGCGGTCACGAAATTGGTCGGCCGCCTCGATGAACTGAGCTGTCGGGAGGTTCCGCATGAAGGTCAGTGCTGCGTCGACGTAGTAGCTCGGCACAAGGTCGCGAATGGTGAGGAGTCGCTTGTCGTGTACAAGCTGCCTTCTCAAGGAGGCTGCGAGGGTGGTGTGAAGCCGAATGTTGCGGCGCTTCAGAGTCTTCCCGGTGCGAGTGTCCTTGGCTGTGCGGTAGCTGTTGGCCAGCTCGCGATACGCGACTGGGAGGTCTCGCACCTTGTCCGCCAGCGGTGTCGGCAGGTTGGCTGCGAGGCCCTGGCCGATCCCGCTTCCCTGAGTGAAGCTGGGCAATGCGTTGCGGCGAGCGGGGACACTCGAGCCGATCGCACTCTCAGCGTCCACCCCTTGGTCGTCAGCGATGCTTCCCTGCAGCACCAGAGATACGGGTGCAGCTGCAGGCGAAACGCGAAGAACCTCGGGAGCCGAAGGTGCCTCCTCTGGCTCTATGGCCGGCGCGTCGACCGGCTGAGGCGCCTGGACTGAGGGCGCTGTAGGGCCCTCGGGTGGTGCGGGCGTCGACCCGTGCTGGGCGGCCGGTGCTTCGGTGCGAGGCGAGATGACTTCAGGAGTCGGGCTCGGAAATGTGACGGGCGGGGTGGCAACCGCCTCGTCGAGTTCCCCCACGGGGGTGTCAGTCGCAGGTGTAGGAGCAGTCGGAGTGCTGGCGGTCCCGTCCGTCAACGGAGCATCGGCGTTGAGACCAGCGAGGGAGCCTGACACCGTCATCTTGTTCAGCCTGTCGAAGGCTGATCCCGCCTTGGCCTTTCGCGCTGCCATCGCTACCGCACCCCCGCGTGAGCATCGTCCTCGGCCTGGATTCGGGAAGCGATTTCCGAAGCGCTGACGCCAAGTGCCTCGGCGAGAACCGGGGCGAAATGGCCGAAGTCGTCAGGGATTTCACCCCACGTGTCCGCGATGCCTTCGAGGTGAGGGACGGTCCCGTTGAGGAGCGTCACGGTCGGTAGGCCATTCGGGTGATCGGGGCTGGCGCCACCAATGAGTCCGCGTACGTACTCCTGGGCCCTGGCGTAGCTGGTGCGAGTGGGAAACGTTCGGGCGAGCACAACGTTGAGGTCTACGGCCTCTCCCATCTCGGCCAGGAGTGCGAAAGTTGTCGTCAGCTGCACCACGTCTCCGACGTACTGCTGAGTCGGAACGATCCCCTTCTTCGTGAGACCCCAGGCCATCTTCAGGACGCCCTTGTCGGTGGGGCCAACGTCGATGATCAGGTGCTTGAAGCCGCGGGCCATCAGGTCGTTTACGAACTTGGGCATCGTCGCGCCGGAGGCAGAGCCGGAGTATCCCACCACGGTCACCAGGCCCGGCCAGCTGTCGCCTGCGGTTGCCTGCCACTTGAGGCATGTCTTGTTGGTTTCGTCGGCGTCCACGAGGAGGACAGGCTCTCCGGTCAGCGCGAGGATCAGCGCAATGTAGACCGAGAGTGTCGTTTTCATGACGCCACCCTTGGCGTTCCCCATCGTCAACCGAACGCCGCCGGGGGTGTTCAAGGCAGCGATCACGGCGGTCTGGAGGGGCTCGGGCAAGCCGTGTACGAGGTCAGCCACCTCAGGGCGAAGGCCTGCCGGAAGGGTGAGGGCTGGATGCGCAGTCTGGGTGGGAATCAGGGCACCGGACGGAGTCGACTCCACCTGAGCTGCACTGTCTCCGGACTGACGTGCAGATCCTGTGGCGAGTTGGTCGGCCATGTGTATTTGACACCTGCTCTTGCGTTGGCGAGTTGCTACCTGGCTGCCGCCTTGAGTCGCCCAGGAAGGCAGCTCGACGTCTGCGTGTGTGCGTGGCCTTGAGTCTCAATTTGCGGTGAGTCCCGAAGCCCATCGGCAGTCACTGCGACTGCTATGGAGAGCGCGGCCTTCCGGCCGCTGTCTCACGAGGCGACAGGTAGTCAAGGTGCTGCACTGGCACAAACGGTGGCGGGGTACAACCGCTTTTCCTTCAAAGCGGCGGGGCCACGCTAGCAGAGAGGGGTGTCGTCTCGGATGGAGGCGCGGCGCCGAGTGAGATGTGCCGGGCTTGAGTCGACTGAAGTGCCGTCCGCTCCCTTGGTCTCCATGTCCGGTGCGGGAGTCTCTGTGGAGGTGTCTTGAGGCTGAGTCTGGCGTAGGGCGAGGTATTCGCTCGGCCGGTTGTGTCCCTGTGTCTCTCTCTGTGTCCCACCTTGTGTCCTAGGTTGTGCATTTGTGAAATAGCAGGTCAAGGGGCATGTTTTGCGAAGTCATTACATTTGAGAAGTGAAGGGAAGGGTGGGTCGAGGGGGTGCAGATCGCGCCGCCGTCGATCGTTTGTGGGGCATACGTTCGGAGTTGAGGAGCTCCATCGATGCGGAGGGGCACGGTCTGGCAGTCGAATGAACGCCGGAGGTGAGCTCTCGAATCGAATATAAGTCCTGGCTTCTGAGGCTTGTGAGTGGCGGGGCTAGAGAGAGCGTGACGCGCAAGCTCTCGGGAAGTGGCGGTTCTGCCCCATATGGGTTGGCGATGTGCTCGAAGACGACGCGGCGTGAGGGTTCCCTCTTGGTGCACGCCGGGGGTCCGGTACTCGGCCTCGGAGAATCCGGCAGCGACTTCGGGCCATGGAGGTACTCAGGTAGGAGATACCGCGGTAGTCCTATCCGGCGGCGAAGGCCTCTCGGGCCCCAGGGCAGGACCGCGTCGGCGCGCGTGCAGTGGGCAGGGGTGAGAGGCCTTCGGGGGCAACGCCCGTGCGCGTTCCCTGGGACGCTCCGGAGCGGCCGTCCTTGTCTGAGCGCGGCGCTAGGCGCAGGCCAGCAGGGTCGGGATGTCGAGGAGTGCTTGGACTTCGCGGTCGACGGCGGCCGAGGCCGCGTCGCAGGCGGCGGGCAAATGAGGCTATCTCGCGTGGTGTGGGGGTCGTCGAGCCGGGGGAGTGAAGGCTTCGGCGGGCGCGATGGGTCCGGGGTGCTCACCCTGTTCCCCCGCCACGTTAACGAAGGAACTCGCGAGCGCCGCGGAGCCTGGTCCGCAACCGCCCCTGTGTTGCGGTGCTGTCGAGGCGCACGTCGAGGGGCCCGGGCAGGGAGGTGTCGGCACGTCGGCCGCTGGGCAGATGGGCGCCGTCGAGCCCTTGGCGCCGGGCGACAAGGACACCGAGGTCGTAACGGCTTAGGGCGTCCGACCCCGCGAGGTGAAACACACCAGCCGCGTCGGACAGCGCGATCTCCCACAGGCCGGCGGCGAGGTCTTCGAAATGGACCGGGCAGCGGATGTCGTCGGTGAACAAGACCCGGTCGCGGGTGCCCTAAGCCAGGGCGTGCACCATGCACTCGTGCTCGGATCGGCCGTGTCCGATGATCAGCGAGGTGCGGGCCACGGCGCCGCCCGGCGCCAGGTGTCGAACCGCTGTCTCGGCGGCAGCCTTCGCAGCGCCGTAAGGGGTGACCGGATCGGGCAGGCTGCTTTCGTCGTAGTGCACGCGCGCACCGGAGAAGACAGCGTCGCTGGAGATATGCAACAGGCGGCAGCCCTGCTCGACGCCTGCCAGCGCCACGCGGACCGCGCCGTCGGCGGTGACTGCCCAGTTGGACTGGCCGCTCGACGCGTTGACCACGACCGACGGAGCCACGTCGGCAATTGGCGTCACGTACAGGGTCCCGGACGTCGAGTGGATGCCAGGCGACACTCAAGGCCTTGCCGGGCCGGGAGGCGAACGTCGCGGCCGTCTCGTGTCCCGCCGCGGTGGCTTGCCGGATCAGTTCCGCGCCTAGGAATCCACTGCCCCCGATGATCAGAACTGTCATGGACCGACACGGTAGCGAACGCGGAATCGCGTTACGACACGCGACGAGGGTTCCTCGCGCGGACCTGCTGTCGGTGGACGTCATAGTCGCTCGAAGGAGGGAGGCGAGGCCGCCGACTCGCGAGCGTCGCACCGTTACTTGGAGGGGACGACATGGACTGGAGAGTCGCGCTGCGGTTCCTAGCCCGCGGGTTCTGTACTGTGCAACATCTCACACGAAATCGCATCAACAAGTGACCGTTCCGGACTTACTGAATGTGTCGCTGGGCAGCGAGCCCGGCCGGGGGAGGGGCTGCCGAGCCGCCCTTGCCCAATCGACCTTGTCCCGGGGCAACGGGCTGCCGCTCTGCCAAATACATCACTCGCACGGCACAGTTGTCGGCACGCCGAGGGCGGGGGAGCCCAGGCGGGGAACGTGTCGATCGAAGGCTTTCGGAGAGCGGCCCGGCATCGCCTCGATGTGCCTCGAGGGGGAAGCCGCGGGACTCTACCCAGCGCCTCTGACAACCGGATGCTCCCTCACAATCCGGCCATGCCGACTGTTTTGCGTCACGCGGGGACAGCTTGCTTCCATGACGCTCACTCACCGCCCTGATCTGCACCTATGCCGGTCTGGGTGGCCGTTGCAGTGAGAGGAAGGAGCAGCGTGTCGCATCCGTTTCGCGTTGACCGTGACCCCTGTGTCCCGGTCCGTGTCCGTGCCGGTCTCACCGAGGACGAGGTTGAGGAGCTGGCCGGTCTGGTCCCGGGGGCCGTGGACGGCGGCACGGTCATCCTCGGCTTGCGGGCTGTGTTCGCGGCCGCGCACCTTCTGTCCGACCTCGATGTGCCCGAACCGCCAGTGGAAGCGATGTGGCGCCGGGTCCTGGCCGCGGTCGCCCTGCGTGTCGGCGGCCTCGAGACCCTGGACGGCGAGGCCTGGCTCGACGACCGCGAGGATCTCCTGGGCCAGGTCCGGTTCGATGCCGACCGGGTGGCCGACTACTTCGACCCGGCGCCGGAGCGGTGGCGCCTGTACGGGGGGCCGCGCCCGTTCCTCCAGGAACCCCGCCTTGCTAACGAGGGCGGTGACCTCGCTCCTCCCGGCCGCCTGGTGATGTCCCGTGCGTCGGGGGCGAACGCGCTGTGGGCGGACTCCACCCCGCAGGAAGTTCCGGTCGACGCGGGGGAGGCGGTCGCCTGGCTGCTGACCTGGCGCGGCTACGGGCCCTCTGGCACGGGTGGAACGCGCCGTCACGGCGGCCGAAACAGCCACATCGCCAAGGCCGGCCCCTACCGAGCCCTCATCTCCTACTTTCCCCACCACCCCGACAGCCTGTTCACCACCCTCGTGCTGTCCGTGCCCGCCCCCAGTACCTGGCCCACGAACCCGGGCCCCGACCGAGCTCCTTGGGAGAGCGAGCAGCTGCCCGACCCGCTCGCGGTAATGCCTCCCGCCGGGCCCGCCTCGCTCCTCGCCGGCCGTGCCGCCCACGCCGTCCTGCTGACCGGTGACGACGCCGGCCGGACCGTCGGATGCCAGATCACCTGGGCCACCACCACCGACCTGCCGCCCGCCACAGACCCGTACGTCATCGAACGCGACACCGGCGGACCCGTACGGGCCTCCCGCAGCCGCGCCGTCTGGCGCGACCTGGACGCCCTCCTACTCCACCAGCGGCCCGGCGACAAGAACACCCTGCGCCGCCCTACCGTCTTCGACCACCTCGCCGAGCTCGACCCTGACCTCCTTGACTGCCTCGGTGTCCGCGCTCTGGGCTGGGACCAGGAGCGCCGCGACCTCGACCGCGCCTGGTACAGCGCCACCACCCCGCCCGTGCTGCGCCACCTCGCCGAAGCCGACCCCGACGGCGCGGCCGCGATTGCCGCCGCCCACCGCAGTGCCGAGACCTGGGCCGGCCACCTGCGCCGCGCTCTCGCTGCGGCCTGGCGCGGCGCCAACACCCTGCGGCACAAGGACGACCAGCCCGGCTTCGTCGACCAAGGCTCCGCCCAGTACTGGGAGCGCGCCGAACCCGAGTTCTGGACCGCGATCACCACCCCCGACACACCCCCGGCCTTCCAGCCCCTGGCCATCACCTGCTTCGACACCGCCACCGCCCCCCTCAAGTCCACCGGCCGCGGCCGGCGAGCCACCGCGCAGGCCCGCGCCCAGCTGTTCCGCGCACCCGGCAAGGCCGTCTCCCGCCCGGCAGCCTGACCCCTTCACGACCACCTGGAAGATCGGCGAACCGATGACCTCCACCACCCCCGACCCCACCGCCGCGGACGACCCTGCCCGGCAGAACACCGAGCCGCCCCTGTGGCTCGCGCGGGAAACCGCCTACATGAAGTACGTCGCCGAGATCTGCTCCACCCCGCAAGGACGGCGCGACCTCCGCGATGGCCTCAACATCCGCCGCCTGGACGAGTCGTGGCGTTTGATGCGCCACCTGCGCCCCCGGATCCCCAACTGGGGCCCCGACGCCACCCTCGCCCACCTCGCCGTCGCCGGCCTCTACGCCCACCAGGCCGCCAACCCCACCACCGAACGTTCCACCCCGGTCCTGTACGACCCCGCGCACGGAAACCTCGGCTGGTCCCTCGAACGCGCCGTCCACCACGGCGTCCTGCGGGAAGAGACCGCCGCCGACCTCCTGGAACGCACCGCCCGCCAGCGCCGCCTCCAGCCCGCACTCGCACTCCTGCACCGGCCCATCACCCGCATGACCGCAGCCGGCATTCCCGTCTCCTGGCCAAGGCTTCTGCGGGACCTGAACGGCTGGCCCAAGTACCGCACCCAGATCGCCGACGCCTGGATGCAAAGCCACTACAACCCCAACCCCACGCCCGACATGAACGCCGCCGAGGAGCTTTCCGCATGAGTCTCACCATCGACATCCACGTCCTGCACGCCTACCCGCTGTCCAACCTGAACCGCGACGAGTTCGGATCCCCGAAAATCGCCGTCCTCGGCGGGGTCGAACGCACCCGGATCTCCTCCGCCTGCCAAAAGCGCGGCTGCCGCATCAACACCGAAACCGTCCTCGGCGACCGGGCCCTGCGCACCCGACGCATCCCCGAAAAGGTCGCCGCCGAGCTGCACACCCGCGGCTGGGACGAGAAGGAAGCCCTCGACGCCGGACAGGCCATCGCCCTGTCCGCCCAGTTCTCCGGCCTCAAGCTCGCCGAGACCGGCACTACCAACGTCATGCTCTTCGTCCCCGAATCAGCGATCACCGGTCTCGCCGACCTCGCCGCCGCCCACCGTGACCTCCTGGGCCAGGCCGCAGAGTTGGCCCGAGCCCAGGCCGATGCCGCCGACAAGACCAAGCCCAAGGCCAAGGCGAAGGGGCCGGCCATCGACAAGGACACCAAGGCCAAGATCGGCGAACTGAGGGACTCCGTGCGCGCCGTCCTGTGTCGGCGCAACGGCTCCATCGCCGCCTTCGGACGGATGCTCGCCAACACCCCCGACGCCACCGTCGACGGCTCCATCGCCGTCGCCCACGCCGTGACGACCCATGCCGGTGAGGAACAGCCCGACTTCTTCACCGCGGTCGACGACATCCCCGGATCCGACAACGGCTCCGCCCACATGGGCCAGCACGCCCACTCCTCCGGCACGTTCTACCGCTACGCCACCAGCAGCGTCGACGAGCTCATCCGCAACCTCGACAACGACCAGGCCATGGCCCGCGAACTCCTCCACGCCTTCCTCACCGAGTTCGCCCGCCACGTCCCGACCGCCAAGAAGAACAGCACCGCACCGTTCACCCCGCCCGCCCTGGTCTACGTCACCGTCCGCACCGACCAGCCCATGAACCTCTCCGGTGCCTTCGAAGCCCCCATCACCGCCGACGACACCTCCGGCTGGACCGCCCCCAGCATCACCGCCCTCGACCGCCACACCGCCGCGGTCAACACCTTCTTCGGCGACAACAACATCTTGGCCGCCGCCCACTCCGGCACCGCCGACCTCACCGGCGTCACGGCACTCGGCACCCACATCCTCCGCCTGGACGACCTGGTGACCACCATCATCGACGCCGCCTTCGCACCGGCGGACAAGCAGTGACCCCCGCACTCCTCCTGCACCTGTCCGGCATGCAGTTCTGGGGAGGCCCCAAGGGCGGTACCACCCGCACCAGCCACCCGCACCCCACCCGCAGCGGCATCACCGGTCTCCTCGCCGCAGCCCAAGGCCGCCCCCGCGGCAGCGACCTCACCGACCTCGACCAGCTCACCCACACCATCCGCATCGACCGGCCCGGACAACGCCTCCTCGACTTCCACACCGTCGGCGGCGGCCAGCCCAAACACCAGACCGCCCCCACCGCCGAGGGAGGACGCCGCGGCAACGCCCTCGTCTTCCGCGACTGGTACCTCCACGACGCCGCCTTCACCGTCGCTATCACCGGCCCCGCCCCCCTCATAGACGACCTCGCCACCGCCCTGCGCGACCCCGTCTACCCGCCCCACCTCGGCCGCCGCGCCTGCCGCCCCGACACCCCCGTCCTCGTCACCACCACCAACGACCCCGACACCGCACTCGACGAGATCCCCCTCCACCGCAACGCCCCCCGCACCGAAACCACGGTGCCCGTCGCCTTCCTCCACGAACACCCACCCACGCCCAGCACCCCCCAGACCCGCACCATCGACGACGCCCCCGTCCCCGGCCGCACCTGGACCACCCGCCGCATCTGGGAAACCACACGCCACCTCCCCGCCACCCGCTGCGCCGGCCTCGGCACCGCCTACCTCAACGCCCTCACCACGCACCGAACCCACTGACAGCCAGACCCCGCCCACGCGGGAATCCCCACCGGAGCACCCCCATGCCCCCCACCGCCCACCTCACCCGCCTCAAACTCAACCCCATGTCCACCGAGGTCGCCCGCGACCTCCGCAACGTCCACTCCCTCCACCGCACCGTCCTCACCCTCGCCCCCGACCACCTCGGCGACAGCCCCCGCCAAGCAGCTGGCATCCTCTTCCGCCTCGAACACAACCCCCGCGGCCAGACCCTCCTCATCCAGTCCCACTACCCCCTCAACCTCGACCAACTCCCCATCGGCTACGCCACCGCCACCGACGAACGCGACCTCAGCCCCCTCCTCACCTGGTGCCAACCCGGAATGCCGATCCGCTACCGCATCCACGCCCAGCCCATGCGCAGCACCCGCCCCGAGCACCCAGAACGAGACGACAAGGGAAGTCTCAAGCGCGGCCGCCGCATCCCCCTGCACGGCGACGAAGCCACTAACTGGTGGCACGACCGAGCCGCCACCGCCGGCCTGACCCCCGACGTCGACACCACCGTCGCTGTCTCCCAACCCGACCTCGCCGGCTGGAAAGACAACCCCAACTGCGCCGGCAAGCGGATACGCATCCGAGGCCGAGTCACCCGCTTCGAGGGAACAGCCACCATCACCGACACCCCCGCCCTCCAAACCGCCCTCACGACTGGCGTCGGCCGAGGCCGAACCTTCGGAGCCGGGCTCCTCTCCATAGCCCCCCTCACCCGGATGTAGCCCCGCGCGTACACACCTGGCCCCAGAGACCTCGAACCTTGATAACAAAAGAGCAAAGCCCTCAGGAACGAGCAGGTCAAGAAGTGTGGAACCCGCCCGCGCGGGAGTCCGACGTTGCACGGCCGGAGCTGGTGGCAGCGCGGGGAGTGGAACCCGCCCGCGCGGGAGTCCGACGGCATCGCGTGGGGAGCAGACCCAGGCGATCGCGTGGAACCCGCCCGCGCGTGAGTCCGACGGCCTACCTGATCGAGCCCGAAGTCCTCGCGATGTGGAACCCGCCCGCGCGGGAGTCCGACGGTCCGCCGCTGGGCCGGGGTGATGGTCGCGCTGTGGAACCCGCCCGCGCGGGAGTCCGACGCCCGGCCCCGATTACTGGGTGGACCGGTCCCTGTGGAACCCGCCCGCGCGGGAGTCCGACGGACGCGCTCGCCTTCGACATGCTGGCCTACGAGTGGAACCCGCCCGCGCGGGAGTCCGACGGACCGGCTCCTGTTCGGTGCGCTGGGCGTGGGGTGGAGCCCGCCCGCGCGGGAGTCCGACGAACGAGGGCTTCAGCGAGGCCAAGCCCTGGATGTGGAACCCGCCCGCGCGGGAGTCCGACGATGAAGATGTGCGTCCCGCGGCGTTGCGGGTCGAGGAACCCGCCCGCCCGGGAGTCCGACGTCGTTCGTCGTGGTGCCCACCCAGTAGGTCTGGTGGAACCCGCCCGTGCGGGAGTCCGGCGGTCTTCATGGACTCGGCGCGGGCGCTGCTGGCGGTGAACCCGCCCGCGCGGGAGTCCGACGCTGCTCCACCACCGCGTCGCGTACTGCTCGCGATTGAACCCGCCCGCGCGGGAGTCCGACGACGCCGGACGACCACGCAGAGCGGAGGCTGCGGTGGCCTCGTGGTACCTGCCCGTGCGGGAGTCTGACGCCGAGCTTGAGACGCCGGGCCTGCGGTGCGAAGCGCTACCCGCCTACGCGAGGGTCCGACGCCCTCGCGCTGGTTTCCGAACTCGTTGCTGCCGTGGAACTTCCCCGGACGGGAGTCCGACGGCCACCGAGTCGCGGGATACGGCGAACTGGAAGTGGAACCCGCCTGTGCGGGAGTCCCACGCCCAAGCGCCCGATGCACGCGGTCGTCACGGAGTGGAACCCGCCCGTGCGGGAGTCCGACGGTGACGAGGCTGCGCTTGAGTTCGGCGCGGGCGTGGAACCCGCCCGTGCGGGAGTCCGACGTCGACGCCTTGGCCCTTGCCGTCGCACTTGCAGTCGAACCCGCCCGTGCGGGAGTCCGACGCGCGAGGACGTGACGTTGATGGAGGACCACCCGTGGAACCCGCCCGTGGGCCGACGGACCCCCGCGTCCGCGGCCAGGCGCGGAAGCCGTGGAACCCGCCCGGGCGGGTGTCAGACGGACTCGTTCAGCACCGTGACGCCGGGCGCGAGGTGGAACCCGCCTGTGCGTGAGTCCCACGTCGTCCTGTCGGTCGCGACCATCGGTCACGGCATTAACCCTGCCCGTGCGGGAGTCCGACGCGCGGCCAGGACCCCGTTGAGGTTGCCATCCAGTGAATCCCGGCCCGTGCGGGAGTCTGACGTTCAGCGAAGAGCCGCAGTTCGAGCAGGGTCAAGTGGAACCCGCCGTGCGGGAGTCGGACGCCGCCACCGTCCTCGATCTTGAAGGTCTGGTTGTGGAATCCGCCCGCGCGGAGTCCGACGACACCGGACGACCACGCGGAGCGGAGGCTGTGGCGGCCTCGTGGTACCCGCCAGTGCGGGAGTGCGATTTGTTTCGTAGTGCCGACCCGTGGCATGTGGAGCACGCCGGTGCAGGAGTCCGATAGGCACGTACCCGTCGAGGGTGACCTCGGACAGGTGGAGCCCGCCACGCAGAGTCCGACGTCCCAGTGCCGGGTATTGCTGTGGGAAGTGCGGTGAATCTCGTTCGTGCGGGAGTCCGACGATCTCCATGAGGGGGATCGCCCACCACCAGTCGTGGAGCTCGCCCGCGCGGGAGTCAGACGGTGATCGAACACCTCCGGAACTTGACTGACGAGTGGAGCCGCCCGTGCGGGAGTCCGACGATCCCCTACGTCCCCTTCCCCGCGCGCCAGGGCCAAGGCCCGGCGTACGTGGAACCCGCCCGGGCGGGAGTCCGACGGTCCGGTCGACCTCGTATCAGCCCGGGACCCTGTGAAACCCGCCCCGCGGGAGTCCGACGGGGATGTACAGCTTGACGCCGGTCGGGATCGCGTGGAGCCGACCCCTGCAGGAGTTTGACGACCTGCGCGGGGGTCCGACGCCTGGCTTGCCCACCGGCCGCCGAGGCTTGCCGTGGATTCCGCCCGTGCGGGAGTCCCACAGTCGTCGAGTACCTGCGGACCATGAAGGACCTGGTGGCACCCGCCCGCGCGGGAGTCCGACGGTCTTCAGGCGAGGCTCGTCCGACAGGATCTTGTGAAACCTGCCCGCGCGGGTGTCCGACGCCCTTGCCGTCGGTGGTCATCTCCATCCGCTTGTGGAACCCGCCCGGGCGGGTGTCCGACGACGAAGCCGGCGTGGATGTCGAGCCAGTTCACGTAGAACCCGCCCTCGCGGGTGTCCGACGCCGATGCCGGCGGGCAGCAGGAATTTCTCGTCGTGGAACCCGCCCGCGCGGATGTCCGACTGTGCCGTCGGTGCGGTGCAACTCGGCGGGGATGTGGAACCTGCCCGCGCGGGAGTCCGACGTACACGGCGAGCCGAGAGGACCAATGGGCCGAGTGTGGAACCTGCTCGTGGGGGAGTCCGACGTACTTCAGGCAGACCGGACCGACTCCACGGGCGTGGAGCCAGGTTGTGCGGGAGTCCAACGGCGCACTCCGCTTCAGCTGCACCGGGGAGGCGGGGTGGAGCCCGCCTGTACGGGATTCCGTATCGCTGGCCGGAGTCCGACGCTCCGCGAGGACGGGGCCCTGGCCGTGGAAATGCGGGGCCGCCCGTGCGGGCGTCCGACGACCACCAACGAGCAGCGAGCGACAGGCCAGGCGTGGAATCCGCCCGTGTGCGGGAGTCCGACGCCGGCTTCGGCCATCTGCGAGATGATCCCGCCGTGGAACCCGCCCGTGCGGGAGTCCGACGGGTGACCGACCGACCGAGGGGATACCCCGACCGTGGAACCCGCCCGCGCGGGAGTCCAACGTCGGCCCGCTCCATCGACGACGTTGCCTTGCGGTGGAACCTGCCCGCGTGGGAGTCCAACGAAGACGAGCAGCACCGTGGACAGCAGGATCACGTGGAACCCGCCCGCGCGGGAGTCCGACGGTCATCGGCCAGATCTCCCACCTCACCGACGAGTGGAACCCGCCCGTGTGGGAGTCCGACGCTGGAGCCGGGGGACATGCTCCTCGCGCTGGCGTGGAACCCGCCCGTGCGGGAGCCCGACGTCCCCGACCATCGCCGTCCCGTCCAGCGGCCCGTGGAACCCGCCCGCGCGGGAGTCCGACGGAATGGGGCGCCCTGATCACCCAAGCGGTGGGGATACGGCCCCCCGCGCGCAGGAGTCCGACGTCGTACAGGGTGGTCAGCTTGTGGATGCCGGAGTGGAGACCCGCCCGCGCGGGGTCCGACGATCCCGGCAACCGCCGTACGCCGCCTCCTGCTGTTGCACCCGCCAGCGCGGGTGTCCCGCGAAGGTGTGGCGCATCAACGTGGTCGAAACCACGTGCACCTGCCCGTGCGGGTGTCCGACGACGGCCACCGCCGTGTCCCTGGCTGGCGCGTAGCGGAACTCGCCCCCCCGCGCGGGAGTCCGACGAGTCCGGACGGCAACTGCGGGCCTGGCCTGTGGAGGAACCCGCCCGCGCGGGTGTCCGACACCTCGGTGGAACTCCTCTTCTGGTCTCCCCGGGTGGAACCCGTTTGTGCGGGAGTCCGACGGAGCCCTTGCGTGCCCGGACGGTGAAGGCGATGTGGAACCCGCCCGTGCGGGAGTCCGACGGGCAAGACCGCCCTGGAGCTCGCCGCGTACACGTGGAACCCGCCCGTGCGGGAGTCCGACGAGCGCATACCAGGTAGCGGTCGATGCCGGGTTGTGGAACCCGCCCGCGCGGGAGTCCGACGGAATGGGGCGCCCTGATCACCGAGCGGTGGAGATATGGCCCCCGCGCGGGAGTTCGACGATGATCACGGCTGGTGAAACCCGCCCGCGCGGGAGTCCAACGGGGTCTGGGCGCTCTGCGATTTCCCTGATCCGGTGGAACTGCCCGTGCGGGAGTCCGCCGGTGCGCTGCGTGGAGATCGACCCGGTCACCGGGTGGATCCCGCCCGCGCGGGAGCCCGTCGGGCGGCAAGCGTCGCCGGAAGCTGGAGTCGACGTGGAACCCGCCCTCGCGGGCTTCCCACGTGCTCGATCATGGACGTCGCCGGTAGCTGGATTTGAATCCTGTCCACGCAGGAGTCCGACGATCACCGGTGGCAAGCCCTGGTACCCGGCGGAGTGGAACCCGCCCGCGCGGGAGTCCGACGACGAGCAGGACCGGCGGGTGCAACCGCTCGCAGTGGAACCCGCCGGCGCGGGAGTCCGACGATCTGCTGGCGGCGGAGGGTAGAGAGGTTCAGGTGGATCCCGCCCGCGCGGGGGTCCGACATGGTGGACGGTCGAGATCGTCTGGTGCTCCGTGTGGAACCCGCCCGTGTGGGGGTCCGACGTACCGGTCCTCGGGGGTCGGCATGTCAGCCGTGTGGAACCCGCCTGTGTGGGAGTCCGACGCAGTGGCGCAAGGATCTTCACGACACGTTGCAGCGGAACCTGCCCGTGCGGGAGTCCGTCGACCACATGGATCAAGAACCAGATCCGCGACATGTGGAACCTGCCCGTGCGGGAGTCCGACGAATGCCTAGGTGTGGATCTGTACCGAGGTTTGGTGGAATTCGCGCGCGGAAGAGTCCGACGGGGACCTGGCGTCCCCGCTCGATCAGAGCGCAGCACAGCCCGCCCGAGCGGGAGTCCGACGATGGGCACCGGCACGAACATCCAGGACCGGGCGTGCAACGCACCCGCGCGGGTGTCCAACGCGCGGGGCCGCACCCGAGAAGAGGATCGAGGAGTGCAACCTGCCCGCGCGGGAGTCCGACGTCGTGGATGTACGAGGCGTGGTAGGAGGACGAGTGGAGCCCGCCCGTGCGGGAGTCCGACGGTCGTCGGGCGCACCCACGTGCTCGCCGCCGTGTGGAACCCGCCCGTGCGGGAGTCCGACGGGTGACCGACCGACCGAGGGGAGACCCCGACCGTGGAACCCGCCCGCGCGGGTGTCCGACGGAGCAGCGGATTGGCCACCCCGGGAGCCGTCAGCGGAATCCGCCCCCGCGGGTGTCCGACGGAGTACCGCAGGCGGTATATAGACGTAGGAGCGCGGAACCCGCCCGCGCGGGAGTCCGACGGCGTAGCCGTCGTCGATGTGGTGGCGGAATCCGTGGATCCCGCCCGCGTGGGAGTCCGACGGACGGTGAGGTCACCTTGGTGACCACCGACATATGGAAGCCGCTCACGCGGGAGTCCGACGTAGGTTAGGAACAGCGGCGGCAGCAGGAACAGGTGGAACCCGCCGGCGCGGGTGTCCGACGTCCGCGACGGTCACGCAGCCGGTGAAGTCACTGTGAAGCCCGCCCGCGCGGGGGTCCGACGTCCACGACGACCGTTGACCTGGCCTGGGAGGAGCGGAACCCGCCCACGCGGGAGTCCGACGCAGTTGATCGAGGCCATGTTCACGTCGATGCCGCAGGTCCCGCCGGCGCAGATGTCCGATGGCGAGCGCGTGTCTCTCCGGCCTGTCCGGACCGTGGAATCCGCCCGCGCGGTAGTCCGACGGTGATTGGTGCCGCGGAGACCCTGCGGATCGTGTGGAACCCGCCCGCGCGGGAGTCCGACGGAGCACCAGGAGCCGATGACCGACGTGAGCCAGTGGAACCCGTCCGTGCGGAGTCCGACCGGACCGGACGGCCGCTGGCGCAATCTGGACTCGTGGAAACCTGCCCGCGCGGGTGTCCGACGTCGTGGGGCCGGTAGGTGGTGGCGTAGCCGAGATCGAACGCGACCAGCGCGGTGTCCGACGAACACTTCGGCATACAAGGCGGCGGCGAGGACATGAAATCCGCCCGCGCGGGTGTCCGACGACGTTGCCGAGTTCGTCGAGGTCTAGCAGCAGGTGGAACTCGCCCGCGCGGGTGTCCGACGCAGACTGGCGATGCCATCCCGACCGGCGTCCGGTGGAGCCCGCCCCGGCGGGAGTCCGACGCAGGCCCAGGCGGCCAAGCTCCAACTGGAAGCGTGGGTGTCCGACGAGACCGGCGATTCCAGCCGCCAGGCTGGACATGTGGATCCCGCCTGCGCGGGAGTCCGACGTGGTCCTTGCACTCCTGGTCGCTGATGCCGGGGTGGATCCCGCCCGTGCGGGAGTACAACAGCGATCGAGATCTCCAGCCACAGGGACTCGCCGTGGAGCCCGTCCGCGAGGGATCCGACGGTGGCCAGGACCCGGCTGGGGTCGCCGGCGTAGTGAAGCCCGCCCGAGCGGGAGTCCGACGTTGGCGCGTGTGGCGAGGGCCACCAGGTTCAAGCGGAACCCGCCCGCGCGGGTGTCCGACGTGCTCGATCATGGACGTCGCCGGCAACTGGATTTGGAACCCGCCCGCGCGGGTGTCCGACGCAGCTCGGCCTGGTCAACAAGCTGATGATCGTGTAGATCCCGGCCCGCGCGGGTGCCCAACGATGTCGACCTCGGGCGGATTCTTTCGAAATTCGTACCGCCCGCCCGCCCGCCCGCGCGGGTGTCCGACCATGGCCATGTGGGGCAGAGCCCACCACGAGTCGGACAGCCCGCTGTTGCCGTGGGCCCACGGCGGCGCAGGCCAGCATGCGCTCCGGCACGGTCCGCTACCCGCCCCTGCGGGAGTCCACCGATCATCACGGCGACGACTGCGCCGCCGACGAGGTACGGCTCCGCCTGTGCGGGGGTCCGTATTCCGGTGCTAGCGGGCGGTCGCATGAGGAGTAGCCCGACTCGTGCCAGGGTCCGTCCTTCGCGACTGGGCCATCTCGTGTGTCCTTTTCTCTTACGGTTTGAGGTGATCTTTGCCATGGTCTTTGAGTTGTGTTCCTGTGTGTGGGGAAAGTCTGACGAGTTGCCTGCTCCGTATCCGCTGGGCTGTCATTCGCTGGATACCGCGGCTGTCGCGATGCTGCTTTGGGACGTTCATCTCTCGGTAGGCCAGCGCCGTTTCGTGGCCGAGTCCTTCAGGGTCCCGGAGCGGCAGGCGCGTGCGCTGGTGGCGTTCTGGGCTGGTCTCCACGACTTGGGAAAGTGCTGTCCTTCGTTCCAGTCGTCCCCGACGGGGCCGGAGCCGGAGTTCTTGCAGCAGGAGGAGTTTGCTTCCCCCACGGGCTGGATGAACGAGGGTGCTGTCCGGCATGAACGGGTGACCCATCTTGTTCTGCCGTCGATCCTGGCCGACTACGGGTATGACGCCGCGTCGCGGCCGGGGAAGTCAGTGGCCCATCAGGTGGCGCAGATCCTCGGGGGCCACCACGGGGTCTACGGGCTGATGCTGGACCGGGCGACGCTGAGGCACCCGGAACGGGCGGAACCGCGTGTCGGGACGGCGCCAGGCTGGCGGGAGCAGCGGGCCGCGCTGGTGGACGTCGTGCACGCGGCGTGCGGACGGCCGACCGCGCCGCGCCGGGTGGCGCCCGCCGGCGCTGCGGTGCTGGTGACCGGGCTGGTGGTCCTCGCGGACTGGATCGCCTCCGGCCATCCGTGGGTGCGTGCCCGCCAGGACGACTGGATGGCGGCCGAAGACGAGGACTGGCAGGCCCACTTCGAGCGGGCGTACGCCGCCGCGGGCCCGGCTGTGGAGAAGCTCCAGCTCGCGGCACCGCAGTGGGCGCCCGCATCCCGGTTCCAGGACGTCTTCCCGGAGATCACCCACCCGTACCCGCTGCAGGCCGACATCGCCGCCCGCCTGCCTGGCCTGGTGAGCGGCGCGGGCATTTTGCTGGTGACCGCACCGACCGGTGACGGCAAGACGGAGACCGGGCTCTTCGGCGCCCGCCTCCTCGGTGCGGCGGCCGGCCAGCCGGGGCTGGGGGTGCTGCTGCCGACGATGGCCACGACCGACGCGATGTGGGACCGGGTCCGCGCCTACGTTCGCCGTGCCGCGGCCGTAGACACGCCGGTCACTTTGCTGCACGGCATGGCCTGGCTGAAGGAGGCGTACTCCACGGACGCCCCTGATGCCGAACTCTGCGACGACGGCGTGTCCACGACAGCGGGCGACTTCGTGCGCCGCAAGCACCTCGGTCTGGCCGCTGGGACCGCGGTTGGGACCTGGGACCAGGCCGCGATGGCCTGCCTGCCCATGCGGTTCAACACCCTGCGCTGGCTCGGCCTGTCCGGCAAGACGCTGATCATCGACGAGGCCCACGCCTACGACGCCTTCGGCCACGCGCTCACCGTCCGCCTGCTCCAGTGGCTCGGCCACCTAGGCGCCCCGGTCGTGCTGCTGTCCGCGACCCTCGCCGGCAGCCTCGCAGAGCGCCTGGTCCACGCCTACCTCGAGGGCGCCGGCCACACTGCACTGGAACCGATCACGCCGTCCTACCCCGGGTGGCTGTTCGCGGATGCGGCCACCGCCACCGTGACCGCCTCGGCGACGATTCCCAGCACCCGCGCGCACTCCCTCGCCGTCGACCAGCTGCCCGTGCGCCACACCCACGACCTCCACGTTGACGACGGCCGCGCCGCACACCTCGCCCGACTCCTTACCCCGCTATACGAGGCTGGCGAAGACCCGGGCGCTGTCCTGGTGGTCTGCAACACCGTGCCCGACGCGCAGGCCACCTACCAGGCACTTGCCGCCCGCTCCGGTACCCGCACCCCCAACCTGCTGCTGCTCCATGCCCGGATGCCGCAGTGGCAGCGCGAGGACCTCACCCGCCAACTCCTCACCCTCCTCGGCCCCCGCGCACAGCGCCCTCGCGAGCCGTGGATCGTGGTGACCACCCAGGTCGCCGAGCAGTCCCTCGACGTCGACTTCGACCTCGTCATCACCGACCTCGCTCCCCTCGCCCAGCTCCTCCAGCGCGCCGGGCGCGGACACCGCCACATCCTCGGCGGTCGCGGCTGCCGGCCGAGCTGGGCACCCACCTCGCGCCTGGTTGTCCTCGCACCCGCCGGAGAGCTCCCTCCTCCGGCGTGGGGCAACGTCTACGACGCGGCCCTGCTGCGCCGCACCCGCGATCTACTCGCCGAGAAGGCCGGCCATCCGGTCGCCATCCCGGAGGACGTCACCTCCATGATCGAAACTGTCTACGCAGACCTCAACAGCCTCGCCGAGCTGGCGCTCCACGACGACCACCGCAGGGCCGGCCAGGACGCCGCGCAGGCCGCGGCCGCCGACACCGCCGCCATCCCCGCCCCCGGCACCCTCACCGACCTGTACCCGATCACCGACCGTGACCTCGACCCCGACCTGCTCACCACGCGCCTCGGCGCCGATTCCGCCCGCCTGCTCCCCGTCTACCGCGCAGCCGACGGCACCACCTGGCTCGACCCCCAGTGCACCCGCCCACTGCCGATGCCGGCCCCCGGCCACAAACGCCTCACCCGCGCACAGGTCGCCGACCTCGCCCGCCTGAGCGTCCCCGCCCCCGGCACCTATCTGGCCGTAGGCCCCGCCACCGCCGTGCCCGGAACATGGAACAAGACCCCACTCGCTCGCGAACTGCGCCTGCTCCCGCACCGCGTCCTGTCCGACGGACGCGTCCAGGGCCACCGAACCGAGCGGCACATCCTGCGCCTCGACCCCGTTCTGGGTCTGGTCCGCACCGCCGTCCGATGAATCGTGCGGTCCAAGCCGCTCCCTGCCCGCGGTGGGGAGGACGAACCCCCGTTGGCCTCTTCACAACGTGCTTCCGATCCTCACGGCAACCGAGTCAAACCGTCCCTGTCGCTGCTGAGCTACCGTCGAAGCATGCCGTTCCCGGAAGTTTTGATGCCAGCAATGCCGCCGATGATGCTCTTGCCCGGAGCTTGTCTTGCGATGGCTTCGGTACGGCGATACCAGCGATTTGGGCCGATCAATAGCCGTAGTCGATTGGTCGCCATGCTCCAGGCGAGCTCGATGGCGGCGTTGGTACCGGCTGGCCTGATTGCCCTGGTGGCTACCACGGCAATCGGGCTTCGATCCCCTGGCTGGGGGCTCCTTATCTCCAGCATGCTTTCGCTCATGGGGTGCGCCACGGGCTGGTGGATAGGATCTGTCACCTACTGGCATCGTCCAGCCCTTCCCCCTCTGGACGGACCTGACATTGCCGAATCGGCTGAGTTTACTGACGACCGCCGCCCTAATTAGGGGATGCGGCCGAGCAACCCAGCCGCAGCTGCGGCCGACGCCCGCATGGCGACCGTTTGCCGATTTCCGGCCCCGGCACTTATCTGGCCCAGGGCCTCGCCACAGCGGGGCGCTGTCAGCGCCGCCGGTTAGGGTGCTCGGGTATCCAGGGGACGAGGAGAAGCAGATGATCACCGGACACTTCAGCGTGCTGGACGTCGTTGTGGTGGCGCCCCCGATCCTTGCGGCCGTTCACCTGCTGCTGCCCTGGCTGTTCAAGGTGCGCCCTTCCGTGCTCGGCCGTCGAGCGGCGGTGTTCGCCGGCGTGTGGGCCCTGACGTGTGCGGTGGCGCTCGCTGCGCCCCGGCTGAGTGAATCGCTCGATGGTGAGCTGGGCGGGGGGAGGCCTGCGGTACTCGACTCCGTGGTCTTCGCCGTTGCTGCGACAGTGGCGATCGCCGTGGCGGTAGCCGTTGCCGCGGTGAGTGTGGTCCGTGCGTGCAGGCGGCACGTCCGGCTGCGGCCGGTGGCTTCGGCGGAACTGCCCGTGCTCCGCGCGATCCTGGCTGAGACGGACCGGCGGGAGCCCGATCTCGACTTTGACTGGGTGGCGTGCTGCCTCCGGGAAGCGGAGACGTTCCTTGGATCGGGGCATGGCTCGGCGGCCGTGTGGCAGTTGCACTCGGCTGCCACGGTGTTGTCCGGCGTCAAGGACCAGGCCGGGGCGGGCCGCCGGGCGGCGGAGGTTCGTGACCGTCTCCAGTCCGCCGGGCAGGAGGAGAAGGTCTTCGACGTTCGCAGTCCGGGCTTTCACTCGGCCGTCTGAACAGCACAGCCCAGAACCCCGCCGTGCACATCGAGCGCGGCGGGGTTCTGGGCTGTGTGGGGATGGGGCCGGTTCAGCCGGTGGAGTCGTCGAAGTCGAGGTGGGCCAGGAGCAGCACCTCCCGGCGTCCGAGGAGGTCGTCGGGATCGCCGTCGGCCCGGTACAGAGCCAGGGCCGCCTCGGCGAGCGTGAGCAACTGGGTGCGGGAGAGTGCGTCGTCGACTTCCATGGCGTGTGGGCGGTCTTGGTCGAGGTCCTCCAGGACTTGCGCCAGGAAGGCCAGCAGGGGGCCGGCCTCGGGCGACAGGACCGTGTCGGCCGGATAGTCGCGGTTGTGGAGGGTGTGGGCAGTGTGGGCCAGGGTGACCAGGTCCGCGAGGGTGAGATCGGCGAGGGTCACCGGCACGAGCGCGGAGTCGGGCAAGCCGAGCACCCTCCACAGCCCATCCGGGGTGCGGCCGTCAAGGCCCAGCGCCGTGGTGGAGCGCGGGCACGGGCCCGTGGGCGGGAGCAACTCCGCGCAGCCCACGGTCCGGCAAAGTGCGGTGTCGGAGAGCGTATTCGGGATGAAGCGCAGCTCGGTCCGGCCGTCGCCGGTGAGCACGTTCAGCGTCTGGGGGTACGCACTCCACACGCTGCCAGCGGGATGGCCGCGCAGCACCCGCCGGGCAGCGAGCAGGACGTCGAGACCAGGCAGCTCCCGCTGTTCGTGGTCGCCCGGCAGCACCCAGCCGGTGGTGGTGCGTACGTGGACGAGATAGTCGGCGTCGGCGTCGATCAACTGGCGGGCGGCGGCGTAGGCGCGGCGGGGCGTCATCCCCGAACACCCGGGGTGAGGAGCCGGGAGTGTTCGTGTTCGCCGCCGTTGTTCACCTCGACGAGCAGCAGACCAGGCCCTTCGCTCTGGTCTTCGACGTGGACGTACGGCACCGAGGTGGCGGCGCCCCACCGGGCGCGCCGGCGGATGAGGACGCTGACGCCGAAAACCTCGATCTCGTAGACGTCGCTGGGGGTGTTGTCCTTGGGGGAGGCGTCGATCACGGTGATCGACGCGTCGCGGATGCGGTGGAGTTCAGGGTCGGACACGGTGTGCTCCAGGGCAGAGGGACGTACGGGATGGGCCGTGATCAGGAAGCCGGCCGGAGCCACGCAGTGCACCGGACGGGGTGAAGCGCGGGTCCGGAGCAGGCCTCGGCGCGCACGGCCAGAAGCCGAGCCGCTACGCGGGGCCCGCCCGCCGCACGTTCACTCCGGCGCGGCGGGCAGCCGGGCGTGCCGGAGTTCCGCGTGGTGAACGGATGCGGTGAGCGCGACGCGGTCCAGGTCGGTGGCGGCGCAAGCCGCACCGTTGGTGGAGGTGGTACGGGGGTCTATCCGGTGGGCGCGGCGAGGTAGGAGAGCAGCAGCTGAGCGGCGGGGAACACGTGCCCGACGCGGCCTTCCTCATTCTGCGCGGCGTAGTGGTCCGCCTCTTTCCTGTCGGCGGTGATGTAGCGGGCGAGGTTCTGCATGGCGGCGCGCACATCCGCCGGAAGCAGTGAGGCGGGTGCGCCCCGTGAGGACGAGCCGATATAGAGGACCGGCGCGCCATCGACCTGGTCCAGGCACACGGTGCCCGGTTCGATGGTCAGCGCACGCACCCTTACCTCCGGCCCACCCGGACGCGGTGCGGCGATCTCGCCGCCTGCAGTGCTTTCGACTTGCGCCCAGGCCAGCTGCACGGTCGGGGCCGTGGTGTGCAACGTGACGGTGGCCAGGGCTACATAGGTGAAGTCGTACGCGGCGTGGACTTCACGTTCGGCGGCCGATGGGGTGGGAGACGCGTAGGAGTCGGGGTCCAAGGCGATCAGCGCGTCGGCGACCGCCGGGCCGAGCCGTGAGCGGAAGAGGGCGGAGTCCCGGAGCAGCTGGACCTTCTGCTGCGGGGTACGCGCGGCAGTGATCGCGTCGATTGCGCGGTGGTCGTCGGCGTCGTCTCCGGCCCATTCGGCGGCCTCGTCGAGTACCGCGTTGAAGAGCGCGACGGCCGTCACGTCGTTGGAGGGCATAGAGGTGTCCTTCTGCGGGGCTGTCGGCCGCGCCCTCGTCAGGTTGGTCGGGAATCGACGGGGCGCGGCGGCAGCGGGTAGCGGGGTCAGGGCAGTGCGGGGATGGGGTGGGACAGGCTGAGGCGGGTGTGCGGCAGGTCGTTGTTCCAGGTTTCGACGCAGTCGGGACAGGTGGCCAGCCGGGGATCGGCCGCGACGGCGCGGGGCAGGCCGTCGCACCGTGCCGGCGCGGGACCGAGGGGTGCCAGCGTGTGGGGGAGGGGCCCTGGCTTCCAGCGCCGGGGGTCGGTCAGAACGGAAATGCACGCGTCGGCGGACGGGGCCGGAGAGGCGTTGTCGACGGCGGCGGCCAGCTGGAGCAGCCGGTCTCGCAGCTCGTCCTTGGGGCCGTAGATGACGATGCCGTTGCCGCCGCCGTTCCATATGGCGACGGCGATCGCGCCGACCTTAAGGGCTCCTTCAATGTCCACGCCGGGGTAGAGGAGTTCGGCTTCGTTGGTGACGTGAGCCCATTGGTTGCTCATCTGGGATGGTCCTTCGCGATGGGGCGTCTGGTAGGTGGGGGAGGGGCGGCTGTTCGGACGCCCGGCGTGGGGTGCTCAGTTGGGGTTCGACGGGTTAGAGGATGGTGAACTCGCCGGTGGCCAGGTCCACGATCAGCCGGGAGCCGTCGACGGGGTCGGTGAAGCTGGAGTAGTCGCGAAGCGGGGTCTCCACGTCCGTGCCCGCGTAGTCGACGAGGGTCTCCACACTCGTCTCCCCGGCCCTGTGCACGGCGACGGCGTTGTCGGACCAGCACACAGGGTTGCAGTCGTCGTTGGACGTGCCGAACCTGATGGAGGTGACCGGGTCCGGGCAGTCGGTCAGGCCGTCGCCGTACAGCGCGGCACTGTCTTTGCGCAGCAGTTCCAGCAGGCACTTCCGGGCCAAGTCGGTGCGGAGGGTGTCGATGCGGCTGGCCACAGAGCCGAGCTGCTTGTCGTCCAGGTCGATGAGGAGCCGGTCGATGATCGCCTCGGTCGTGGGCATGAGCGCGTCCGGCAGCGGGGCGGCGGGGTACGGGTACACGGGGGTGTCCTTTCCGGAGGGGAGACAGAGGGGCCGGCCCTATGGGCGGTCCGGGCGCAGCAGTTAGAAGGTGACGGGCTGGACGTCCCAGACTTCGTCCTCGACCACTGCGCCGTCCGGCTGGGCGTACTCCTCGTACGCCCGCTGCACGGCGTCACGGTGGTGGGTGACGTCGAAGACCACGGCCCAGTCGGCTCCGTCGGCGAAGGCGGGCCCGGTCAGAGCGTCGATGGCGTCCTGGTCGTCGGTGACGGAGTGGGACTCGGTGATGGTCAGTGTGCTGCGGCTGAGGCGGCCGATCAGAAGGGTGTTCACGGGTACTCCTGGGGTCTGCTGCCCAGTGCGCGACCGGGCGGCGCGAGGGGGCTGGGCTAGCGGGGGAGGGCGACGCGGAGGATGTCACCCGTCTGCGGGGGGTCGTACTCGCTGATCTCCGTCAGGGCGTCAGCGACCGCAGTCCTGCTGAAGTCCTGGTCGTGCCGGATGCCGTGAGGCTGGTCGGTGAAGTAGAAGCTCGTCCCCGTGATGGCCCACGCCGGGCCGTCCTCGTATTGGGTGGTGATGCGGAAGGAGACGGCCGCTGGGCGGGGTCCTGATGGCCGGTCCTGGAACCACTCGCGCAGCTCGGAGCGGAGGTCTTCCAGCAGTGCCCCGTACGCGCCCGGGGCCACGTCAACGGTCCACAGGCGGGCCTTCCCGCACGCGGTACACAAGCCGAGGTCCGGGGCGTTCGCGGCTCGGCAGGTGCAACGCCACATCAGGCCCGACGTGATCGCGGCTTCGACCATGACGGTCTGCTCGTGGGGCTGAGTGGTCTCCAGGAGCCGTGCCAGGACGGCGATGGTTTCGGTGGCGGGCTGGGCGAGGGTGCGGGGCACGGGTGTCCTTCCGACGGGCCTGCCCGGAACGTGGCCGGACGGCGGGGGAGCGGGCGTGAACGGGAGGTGAGCGCGTGGCCTGCCTACGGGCGGGGCGCGGATTCCCAGCGGACGGGCACGCGCGGGTCGACGACCAGCTGGGAGCGCGTCGGGTCCTTGCGCCAGATCTGGCTCTTGATCCACTTGTGGATCTTGCGGTACCCGTAGCGGCTGCGGACCGGGCTGTAGGTGATAGGGGAGTGCGCGGGGATGTGCTCACCGTCGATGGACAGACCGGCGGTGATCTCGGCCCGCTTCCGCCAGCCGCCGTCGGAGAAGCACCTCACCCGGACCTCGGGTCTGCCCGCACCGTTCTCCACACGCACCAGCAATGCCGCGCGGGACTGGACCCCGGGGGCGTCGTGGCCGTGTTCGATCTCCGCCCGCACGATCCAGGCGCCGTGGTGAGTAAGGAACTTGCTGCGGATGGCTTCGGGGGTAGTGGGCATGTCGGTGCCGCGCATGCGGGGACTCCTTGAGGAGGGGGGGCCGGTGCGCGCAAGAAGGCGCAGCCAGGGCCTTGGGATGTTGGACAGAGTGAAGACTTCATCGGACGTTCTGAGCTGGCACTGATGCTCCGTGCGATGTCCGAACCGAGAGCCGCACGCGCGTTTCAGCAGCCGCTCGTTTCAGCGCGGGGCCGCCCTTTCGGCGATGTCCCACTCCGCCGCGCGGGTCCACTCACGCTTTTCGCGGGCTCGCTCGGTTCCGTGATCAAGCTCTTTGGGGTTGTGTCCCCGGCAGCAGTAGTCCCGGGACTTGCCCTGAGCGGTCATCATCCGTGCCATGGCTGCCCTACCTTTCTTTGTGGGTTTGAACTGGTCATTCGTAAGATCGGTGGACCCAGGGGTTCCGGGTATGGCTGCCATGGTGTCGCCGTGAATGGC
>NZ_JBITDP010000034.1:0-71523 GCF_044454405.1 Streptomyces sp. NPDC051555
GCCACCATGGCCTCCCCTTCCCCGCGTGCCTCAGTGCCTGCCCTGGCGCGCATGGTTCCACACCCGCAGGCTTCGTAGCGTGAATTTGCAACTTCGTAAATCCCGATGCAGTGGTTGCATTGAGTGCAGTCAACTGCCACGCTGAGTCTAAGAGCACAGCGCGTAGTGGAACGATCACGCTGAGGGGCGACGTATGTCCTACGAGATGAATGCGCCGGTTGTGGCGAGCCTGGATCAACTCTTCGTCACCGCCCCGCGGGCCACCCCCGGCTGTGACGTCTGCGCCGCCCTGCTGGACCAGTGGCACCGGCTGAGAGGGCCGCGCTCGCCGGAGTACGACCTCTCCGCCGCCTCGGACCGGGCCGTGGAGATCCGCAAGTGCCCGAACCACCCGGTGTCGGCATGAGCGCCGACGGATATCGCTTCTCGGCGCAGTGGCAGCGGGAGTTGGAGGCGGCCGTGGCCGCGCAGCTCCGAGCTGACGCGACGTCGGTGCTCCTCGTGGCGGCGGAGGAGTACCGCAGGGACTTGGCGGCGGCCCGCGAGCAGCGGCCCCCGCGTTCCCCCGTGGACCCGCCGCCGACCGCCTAGGCGGTCGGCGTGCGGAGGGCGGCAGGGGTGCCCCCGGTGAGGTCGGGAGGTGCCCCTGCCCGCTCCCGTTCGTGAAAGACGACGTGACGAGAGCCCTCCGTCCGGGATCGTGGACGGCAGGCGTGACCGCGCGGGGCGCCGAGAACCTCAAGGCCGAGGGCTACGCGCCGCACCTGACCTGTGGCGACGGACTCGAAGGGGTCCCGGATCGGGAGCCCTTCGACCGGGTCGTCAACACGGCCTCGGTCCGGCAGGTGCCGTGGGCGTGGGTCGAGCAGACGCGGGAGGGCGGCTTGATCCTCACGCCCTTCGGCACCGCCTACAGCAACGCGGGGCTGCTCCGGCTGACCTCGCACGGCCGCCGCGCCACGGGCCACTTCGTGGGCGGCTCGTCCTACATGTGGATCCGGGACCACCGGCCCACGAACACCCCGCACGTGGACGGAGGATCGCGCCGGAGGGCCTCTCCCATCTGCCCCGCGGAAGTACTGGGGAGGGGATGGGAACAGGACTTCGCCGTGGGGCTCCAGGTCCCGGACGTCACGCACGCGCACCGCGGAGCGGGGGAGGAGCGGGAGGTCCAGTTCGTCGACCTGGCGGGCACGCGCGGGGGCAACGGGCCTGGCTGGGGCACTCCGGCGACCCCGTGCCCGTACCGGAGCGGCCGGCCTAGCGGCGCCCCCGCCCGGTCGGCGGGGGCGGTCGCCTCAGCGGGTGGCGGCCAGCGCCGAGACGTCCACCTTGTACGGGGCGAAGGCGGCGTTGTTCTTGCAGGTCAGCTCCTCCCAGGTGCTGACCTTGGTGACCGGGTCGGTGCGGGTCAGGTGGAACTTGCAGGCGCCCTTGATGTACTGGCCCTTCACCCCGCCGGGGAAGTCGACCTCCTTGTTCCACAGGTACGGCGAGTTGTAGTTGTTCAGCCGCGCCGTGGCGTTCACGTCGATGCCGCCGGGGGCGTAGATCTCGTAGACCCAACCCGTCTTCTCCGCACCGTAGGTGGCGAACTTCTGCGCCACCCACTTCTCGCAACTGGTGCTCAGGTGCGCGCTGTTCTGCCCGCCGCCCTTGACGATGTACTCGGCGAGGGGAGTCAACTGGCGCCCGCGCGGGGTGAAACCGGTGCGGAAGATCTCCTCGACCCCCTCCCTCGTGTCACCGCGCCACAGGACGTTGACGTCGCTGCGCCACTGCCAGCGCTCGCCGTCCGCACCCGCCGCGACGTCGCGGCCGATCGAGCTGTCGGTCGTCGTGCGGTACCAGTCCCAGGGGCGGTAGTCGACGGTCGGCCCGCAGGGCGTGGTCAGGTCGTCGGCGAGCGCGACCGTAGCGACCGGTGCGACCGGGGCGGCGACGGCCGGGGTGATGGAGACGACGGAGACGAGGGAGAAGGCGGCGAGGAACCGGAGAGCGGACTGCAACATGGTGGGGACCCATCAGTCGATCAACGTGACGGGCCCCTTTATATGCGCGCTCTGAACGGCCGAGACGGACGGGGAAGTCGGTTCCACCCGCACGGGTGGAACAGTCGTACCGGATAAAGGATTCGGCTCAGAGATCCGGTGGATGGCCACGGCGGAGGGCGGAGTGTTCACCGTGGATACGGGCATGTGCAATCCGCGGGTCGCGCGCTATCTTTCCTCGAACGGCGCTGACGGCGTCAAGTGGTCCCGGTGTCGGGCGACGGCGGTTTCTCGATGCTGAGGGGAGATTTCCTCACCCTGGTGCAGTACGACCACCCCGTCGAAGTGGTCCTGTTCGTCAACTCGTCCTCGGGCATGGCCGAGTGGGAGATGTTCATTTCCGGCCGCCTTCGTACGGAGCGACGCATCACCGTCCGGGCGTCGCCGCGATCGCCTCCGTGGTGGGGGAGCTTCGTGGCGTACGGGCGTCGGGTGCGGGGTCCCGAGCAGCTCACCGGGGCTCTCGGGGACGGATTCCGGCACGAGGGGCCCGCTCCGGTGGGCGCGGCGACCGCCCCCGGTGTCCTGTGGATTCCGCCGAGGACCAGTACCGAAATGGTCACCGCTTTCGCACGTTCCGCCAGCAAGATCGCGCGCACCGGCGGGGTCGGCCGGGTGATTCGGATGGCTCGATCCAACCTCCTTAAGGTGCCCTTGAGTTGAGCTCGAAGGAGTGCGGATTCTCCCGGTGGGAAGAAGCCCTTCCGTAGGCCTGTTCGAGAGGGACTTCGGGATACGGAGGGCTGTCGCCGTGCGGGTGGGGGCGAACACCGGAAAACTGTCGAGAAGAGGACGGCCCGAACCTCGGGAGCCGTCGACCACGGGCGACGGGAGCGCGGGCGACACACTGTGGATCACCCGCCGCGTGCGCCGGGCGGATCTGAAGGCGGTGGGCGAAGTACGCAAGGCGTTACGGGAACTGCTCCGGCACCGCTGCCGGGGCGACGCGGCCGATGTGGCCGAACTGCTCACGACCGAACTCGTGACCAACGCCCTCGTCCACACCGACCAGGGGGCCGAGGTCTTCGCAGGCCTCACCGCCACCCGGCTGCGGGTGGAGGTGCGGGACTACGTCGCACGCCACCCCAGACCGTTCGTACCGACCGCCGACGACGGTACGCACGGCCGGGGACTGGTGCTGATCCAGGCCCTCGCCGACACCTGGGGCGTGGACTCCCTGGGCGGCACCACCGGCAAGGTGGTGTGGTTCGAGATCGACGGGGGCGCCGACGCGACGTGGGCGGCGGAACCGGCCTGAGCGCCGCGCGCCCGGACCGGTACCGCCGCCACGGTGGCCGGTCAGCCGAACTGCTGCTCCAGGTCCTTCAACTTGCGCTCCAACGAGTCGAGTCGGGGGATGGTCTGGGTGTCGTCCTCGGCGGTGAGGTCCACCGTCCGGGACGCCGTCTCGGACGGATCGGTCCCGTTGACGGCCTGGAGCGACGGCCGCCGCCGCAGCGGGAGTTGACCCGCGTCGGTCGGCGCCGGCTCCCCGCCGATGGCGGCTGCGGAGCCCGTGGCCACACCCGGTGCGGTCGCGAGTTCGTGTTCTTCCATGACGACCTCTTGCAGTTGGCGGCCCCGCGAGCGGCCGAAGGCCCGGCTCTGCCGTCCCAGCGCCTTGATGCGGGCCCGGTCCAGCCGGTTCTGGTCCCGCCTGCGGTGCCGGTCCTGCGCCTTCTCCCGCTTGTCCTCCCTGACTTCGTCGACCGCCTCGTCGAGCGTGCGCACGCCCTCCAGCAGCATCAACGACCAGGCGCCGAAGGTCTCCCGCGGAGCCCGCAGCCAACGCACGATCCGGATCTGCGGCAACGGCCGCGGCACCAGGCCCTGTTCGCGCAGCGCCGCCCGGCGGGTCTGCTTGAGCGCCCGGTCGAAGAGCACCGCCGCGGACAGCGACATCCCGGAGAAGAACTGGGGCGCGCCGTCGTGGCCGAAGCCCCGTGGTGCGTGCACCCAGTTGAACCAGGCCGCGGCCCCGGCGAAGAGCCACACCAGTATCCGGGACCCGAGGGCCGCGTCACCGTGGCTCGCCTCGCGGACGGCGAGCACCGAGCAGAACATGGCGGCGCCGTCGAGGCCGAAGGGGACCAAATACTCCCAACCTCCGGAGAGGTTGAGGTTCTGCCGCCCGAAACCGACCAGCCCGTGGAAGGAGAGCGCCGCGGCGACGGCGGCGCAGCAGAAGAGCAGGACGTAGGAGGCGGTGCCGTAGATGGCCTCCTTGCGGCGGCGGCGGTCCTCGCTGCGTTCCCAGCTGTCGTCCGACGCGGCCTTCTCGCCCTCGCGCTTGCTCTTCGCCAGCACCGCCACTGCCGCAAGTACGCCCAGGATCAACAGGCTGCCGGGCAGCAGCCAGTCCAGCGATATGTCGGTCAGTCTCATGCGGTGTCCCTTGCCTCGCGTATGCGGCTTTCCGGGCGCCATAGTGGCGGATCGCGCAAGGGCCGCACGCGGGTTTCGGGGCAAGAGGACGCCAACGGGGGGCGGAGCCCGCCGGATAGGGTGTTGTAGGTCGAACGGGCTCTCGTTCAGGGTCGATTGAGTTCGATTAACCTCACCCGAACGGGTGGCTTCACCAGGACGTCATGCCGCGGCGGCGGATTCCGTCAGCCGGGCCACGCGGTCCGTGTCGCAGGTCCGGGGGCACGTGGTGCAGGTGTCGTCGGGGCGGATCGTGTAGAAGAAGCAGCAACTCGCCCGGTCCCGGGTGGGCAGTTCCTCGCCCGCGGGTCCGGTCAGCGTGCGGAAGCCGCTGCCGCCGGTGTACGGAGCGCTGCCGCCCGGCAGGAGCAGGTCCAGCTCCGCCATCGCGCGGCGTTCCTCGCCGAGCAGGTCCCCGACGTACCAGAGGCTCTCGACGACCCCGTCGGTCACCAGGCCCCACAGCGCCCGGCGGCCGCGCCGCGTCCGGGGGCCGAAGCCCTCCAGCACCGGCCCGAGGTGCTCGGCCACCGCGGCCCGCACCTGCGCGCGCAGCGCCTCCTCGTCGGGCACGACCAGGGCCCCCGGGAGTCCGGCGGCCGGATCGTCCGGCAGGCACGCGAACCGCTCGACCTCGATGCTCATCCGGCCCTCGGACCGGTGGTGGGCGACCCGGTCCGGGGGCAGGTGCGGCACGCGCCGCGCCAACAGCCACGGCACCGTGATCAGCAGGCAGGCCGACCACGCGTAGCGGTGCAGGCCGAAGGTCGCGATCACGTCGGGTCGGCCCTTGTGGCCGTAGTCCCGGAGCACCTGGGCGTCGTCCCACGCGAGGTAGGAGTCCAAGGCGGCGCCGCCTTGGGCCAGTTCGTCCGCGCCGACCCATCCCGGGCCGCGGGGGGAGGGCTCGTGGGCGGCGCGCTCGATGACCCGCAGCTGCGGATAGGCCGCGGAGAGGCGGGCGTAGGCGTCCGCGAGGGGAGAAGGGAGTGCCGTGACGGTCATGCGGGCCATGGGTGGTCCACCGAATCGCGCGATCGTTGACAGGTTAGCCTTACCTTACCTGATCTCGTGCGGTCCGTATCGACGGCGCCCGCGCCGCGTCACCTATTCTCGGGAGGAACCCGCAGGCGGGGAGCGGAGCGGAGGAGGATCGAGTGCAGGACACGGACCGTGCCGGGGTGCCCGAGCAGGCCCGTGCGGAGGCCGGCGCCGAGGGGTCCTCCGCGCGCCGTCCGGTGCTACGGCATTCCGTCCGCGGCCAGGTCCTCGACGCGCTGCGCGCCGCGTTGGTCGACGGCACGCTCGTGCCCGGCGAGATCTACTCCGGGCCCGCCCTGGGGGAACGCTTCGGGGTCTCGGCCACGCCGGTGCGCGAGGCGATGCAGCGGCTGGCGATGGAGGGGGCGGTGGAATGCCTCCCGAACCGGGGCTTCCGGGTGGTCGCCCCGACGCCGGGCGAGTTGGCCGAGCTGGCCGAGGTACGGGCGCTGCTGGAGGTCCCCGTGATGCTGGGGCTGGTCCGTACGGCCGAACGGGCGTCCTGGGTCGCGCTGCGGCCGCTCGCCGAGGCGACCGTGGCGGCGGCGGAGGCGGGTGACCTGCCGGGGTACGCGGAGGCGGACCGGGCCTTTCACCGGGGGGTGCTGGGGTTGGCGGGCAACGGGCAGCTGCTGCGGGTCGCGGACGAGGTGCACCGGCGGGTGCAGTGGGCCCGGAGCCGGCGCTCGCTGCTGTGCACCGATGCGGCGCAGCACGTGGCGTTGCTGGAAGCGCTGATCGATGCCGACGCGAACACGGCCGACACCCTGATCCACGCCCACTTCGCCTGGCCCCCGCACTAACCGGCCCCTCCGGCCCCCGGCGTGCCCTCAATCGCCGGGCGGGCTTGATGTGGCCGGGGCCGGATCGCTGGCGCACTCCAGCCTCGCCGGCGTTTGAGGCGCGGGTCCGGGCGGAGCCCGGGGCGGGGCGGAGCCCCGTTTGCTGGTGCCGCTGCGTGGGGCCTCCGGCGGGCCCTCAAACGCCGGGCGGGCTGGATTGGCCTGGCGCCGGCCTGCTCCGGACTCGCCGGGCGGGCTGGGTTGGCCTGGCGCCGGCCCGCTCCGGATCCGCCGGGTGGGCTGGGTTGGCTTGGCGCCGGCCCGTCCGGACTCGTCGGGCGGGGTGGATTCGGCTGGGCCCGGTCCGCCTCGGCCCCGCCGGTCCGGCGTCAGGCCGCGGGGGTCAGGTGGGCGGCCAGCCAGGTGGGGATGCCGCCCAGGAGGCGGAAGAGGCGCAGGGCCTCGGCGCGCAGGCGGGCGGCCTCCGGCTCCGGTTCGGCCTCCGCGAGCGCGGCCAGGGCGGGCGCGGTGCCCACCAGGAAGCCCAGCTCCTCCCGGATGCGCAGGGATTCCGCGAAGCCGTGCCGCGCCTCCGCCAGCTCCCCGTCCCGCAGCGCGAGCCCGGCCAAGTGGCGCCAGGTGAAGGACAGCAGCAGGGTGTCCCCGTGCGCCGTGGCCCCCGCGTGCGCGCGCCGGTACGCGGGCCTCGCCGATTGCGGGGCGTCGGCCAGGTGCTCCGCCACCAGCCCCCGCCGGAAGTCCAGCAGCGGCCGCGTGGGCGATCCCGGGGCCAGCAGCGCCGCCGCCCGCCCCAGCGCGGAGCGCGCCTCGTCGGACCGGTCCCGGACGCCCAACACCGTCGCTGCGTAAGCCAGTTGGCCGCGCTCACAGGCGGCCGCGCCGCGCTCGTCGTCGTCCTGGGCCACCGCCTCGGCGATCCGCAGCGCGTCCTCCGCCTCGGCCCAGCCCTGCCCGGTGAACAGGCACCGTTCGACCAGCAGCGCGGTGCGCTGCACGGCCGGCCCGGCGCGGCCCACGTGCGGGTCCAACAGGGCCGCCGCGTCCGTCCAGCAGCCCCGCGAGCGAAGCCGCCATATCGCCCGCTGGAGGGGGTCGTCCCCTCCGGTCATTCCGGCACCCGACATGGCGGTGTCCGCCACATTGCCCTCCCCGAAGCAGCCAAGCCAGCGCGCTGCCCGCGCCCTGGGGCGAAATGAGAGCACGGATCCACTTGATCGGCCAAGGGGTCGGGTGAACCTTTTCACAAAGTCCGGACACCTCGTCAGTCGCTCCCGGCCGCCCGGCCGACCCCCCGGCCGGGCCGCTGATCAGCTCATCCGCAGTGCCAGGAAGAAGTCCAGCTTGTCCTCCAGCCGCGAAAGATCGCGGCCCGTCAACTGCTCGATTCGCCCGACGCGGTACCGCAGCGTGTTGACGTGCAGGTGCAGCCGGGTCGCACAACGGGTCCAGGACCCGTCGCAGTCCAGGAACGCCTCCAGGGTCGGGATCAGCTCCGCCCGGTGGCGCCGGTCGTAGTCCCGCAGCGGGTCGAGCAGCCGCGCGGTGAAGGCGCGGCGCACGTCGTCCGGGACGAAGGGCAGCAGCAGGACGTGCGAGGCGAGCTCGTGGTGGCCCGCCGCGCAGACCCGGCCCGGTCGGGCGGCCGCGACCCGGCGGGCGTGCCGGGCCTCCTCCAGCGCCCCGCGCAGCCCCTCGGCGGAGTGCACCGCGGCGCTGACGCCCAGCGTGAGCCGGCCGTCCTCGGCCAGACCGGCCGCCAGGGGCTCCCGTACGGTCGTCAGGAGCACGTCGGCGTGCAGGGCGGTGTCGGGGCCCTTGTCGTGCGTGGGCTCCCCGGAGTCCGCGGACAGCGCGGGCAGCGGTACGAGCGCGATCGCCTCGTCGCCCGCGTGGGCGACGGCGATCCGGTCGGAGGGCTCCGGACCCGACAGGGTCGGGTCGACCAGGATCTCCTCCAGCAGCGACTGGGCCACGGGACCGCCGGGGATGTCCCCGCCGTCCCAGTCGACCCGGGCCACCACGACCTGCCAGTGCGGGGCGGCGCCCAGCCCGGGCAGCAGCACGGGGGCCGCGACCCGCAGCCGGGCCGCGATCTCGGCGGGCGGAGCGCCCGTCTGGACGAGCTCCAGCACCTCCTGGGCGAGGCGCCGGCGGACGGTGCGGGCGGCGTCGCGCCGGTCCCGCTCGACGGCGATCAGCTGGGTGACGCCCTGGAGCAGGTCCAGGCGCTCGGCGGGCCAGTCGCTCGCGTCGGCCTCGACGGCCAGCAGCCAGTCCGACAGCACGCTCTCGCGCACGTCACGGGCCGCCGGGCCGGTGCCCCGCCCGTGTCCCCTGATCGGGAAGAGCGAGTAGGTAATACCCTGGATGGAGATCCGGTGCGGGCCCCTGCGGCCGGTCCGGACCGCCGCCAGGTGTTCGCTGGCCAGCGCCGCGCAGATGCCGGGCGCCAGCGGTTCGCCCGCCCCGGCGATCTGCCGTCCCGTAGGGGACAGCACCCAGGCGCGCAGATCGAGGTCCGTGGTGAGCAGATCGAGGACCACGTCGGGGCCACCGCCGGCGGGACCCGACGTCATCAGGCGCCGGTGGCGGTCCACGACGGCCGCGAGGTCCCCCGCGCGCTCCCCGGAGACCTGCCGCACGACGTACTCGGTGATCGTGGCGAATGCAACGTCTTCGTTCACGGCGAACAACGGCAGTCGATTGCGCCGACAGGCTGATACCAGATCGTCCGGGATGTCTCCCAGCTCGGCCTCACCGGCGGCCAGGCCCGCCACCCCGGCGCTCGCGAGCAGTCGTGCGAACGGCTCGGAGTCGTCCGAATTTCGCCGCCAGGCCAGGCCGGTCAGCACGAGTTCCCCGCCGGAGAGGTATCGGCTGGGATCCCTCAGGTCCGTCGTCATGACGCCCCGGACCGTGCGGTCCAGCTCCTCCTGGCCGCCCAGCAGCCGCAGCCCCAGCGCCTCGGTTTCCAGCAGTGCGCGCAGCCGCATGATGTCGCCGCCGATCTGTCTCGATGTTGCCGTTGGAAATCGGGCAGGTCAGTGCATCCTGCCTTTCATACGAATCTACAAGACGAGGGAGGCCGTCAGCCAACTCCTTCATGGTTTCAGTGACTGCACCCGGGGGACGCGCGGCTTGTGTACTGGCTCCACACCGCATTAACAGCACGTGAACGACCAGTCGAGGGTCTTTGGGCCCGCTGGCTTGAAGTGATCGACACGATGAAGAAGAAGAGAGCCGCACATGGACTTCCTTCGCCCCGCCAGCTGGGAGGAGGCGCTCGCCGCTAAGGCCGAGTACCCCTCAGCTGTGCCGATTGCGGGTGGCACCGATGTGATGGTCGAGATCAACTTCGACCACCGTCGGCCGGAGTACCTTCTGGACCTGAACCGCATCGGCCTCCTGCGGGAGTGGGAGGTCGGCGAGGATGTGGTCCGGCTCGGCGCTTCCGTCCCGTACACGCAGATCATGGAGAACCTCCGCACGGAGCTTCCCGGTCTCGCCCTGGCCTCGCACACGGTCGCCTCGCCGCAGATCCGTAACCGCGGCGGCGTCGGTGGCAACCTCGGCTGCGCCTCCCCGGCCGGCGACTCCCACCCCGCGTTGCTCGCGGCGGGCGCGCAGGTCGAGGTGGAGTCCGTACGCGGTTCCCGCCTGATCCCGATCGACGAGTTCTACACCGGTGTGAAGCGCAACGCGCTCGCCGCCGACGAGCTCATCAAGTCCGTCCACATCGACAAGGCGGACGGCCCCCAGCAGTACTCCAAGGTCGGCTCCCGCAACGCGATGGTCATCGCGGTGTGCGCGTTCGGTCTGGCACTGCACCCGGAGACCCGCACGGTCCGCACCGGCATCGGCTCGGCCGCGCCGACCCCGATCCGTGCGAAGGCCGCCGAGGAGTTCCTGAACGCCGCGCTCGAAGAGGGCGGCTTCTGGGAGTCCGGCAAGGTCATCACCCCGTCGATCGCCAAGCAGTTCGGTGACCTCGCCTCCGGCGCGGCCAACCCGATCGACGACGTCCGCGGCACGGCGAAGTACCGCCGTCACGCGGTCGGCATCATGGCTCGCCGCCAGCTCGTCTGGACCTGGGAGCAGTACCGCGGTACCGGAAACGGCCGCTCGCTTGAAGGGGCTGCGTAATCATGCGCGTCAATTTCACTGTCAACGGTCGTCCGCAGGAAGCCGACGACGTCTGGGAGGGCGAGTCCCTCCTCTACGTCCTGCGCGAGCGCATGGGCCTGCCGGGTTCGAAGAACGCCTGTGAGCAGGGCGAGTGCGGTTCCTGCACCGTCCGCCTCGACGGCGTGCCGGTCTGTTCCTGTCTGGTCGCGGCCGGTCAGGTCGAGGGCCGCGACGTCGTGACCGTCGAGGGCCTGGCGGAGTTCGCCAAGCAGCGCGACGAGCACGGCCACGGCGGTGCCTGCGGCACCGGCGGCGGCTGCGGCAGCAAGGGCGTGTCCCTGGACGCGGCCAAGCAGTGGCAGTCCAAGCCGGGCGACTCGCAGACCGGCGAGGGCATCGAGCTCTCCAACATCCAGCAGGCGTTCATCGACGCCGGCGCCGTCCAGTGCGGTTTCTGCACCCCGGGCCTCCTGGTCCAGGCCGACGCGCTGCTGGAGGAGAACCCCTCCCCGTCCGACCAGGACATCCGCGAGGCCCTGTCCGGCAACCTCTGCCGCTGCACGGGCTACGAGAAGATCCTCGACGCGGTCCGCCTCGCGGCCGCCCGTCAGGGAGAGGCGGTCTGACCATGGCCCAGAACACGCGCACGGTCCCGGCCGGTACGCCGACCAACGTCACGCAGAAGCACACCAAGGGCGGCATCGGCGAGTCCACGCTGCGCCCCGACGGCACCCTCAAGGTGACCGGTGAGTTCGCGTACTCCTCGGACATGTGGCACGAGGACATGCTGTGGGGCCAGACGCTGCGCAGCACCGTCGCCCACGCCGAGATCGTCTCGATCGACATCTCCGAGGCCCTGGCGATGCCGGGCGTCTACTCGGTGCTGACGTACGACGACCTGCCCGCCGAGATGAAGAACTACGGCCTGGAGATCCAGGACACGCCGGTTCTCGCCAACGGCCGGGTACGCCACCACGGTGAGCCGGTCGCCCTCGTGGCCGCCGACCACCCGGAGACCGCCCGCCGCGCGGCCGCCAAGATCAAGATCGACTACAAGGAGCTGCCGCTCGTCACGGACGAGGCCTCCGCCCTCGCCCCCGGCGCGCCGCTGATCCACGAGGGTCGCGACGACCACCACATCGGTCACGTCCCGCACCCGAACATCGTGCACCGTCAGCCGATCATCCGCGGCAACGTGGAAGAGGCCCGCAAGCGCGCCGACGTCATCGTCGAGGGCGAGTACACCTTCGGCATGCAGGACCAGGCCTTCCTCGGCCCGGAGTCCGGTCTGGCCGTCCCGTCCGAGGACGGCGGCGTCGAGCTCTACGTCGCCACCCAGTGGCTGCACTCGGACCTCCAGCAGATCGCGCCCGTCCTCGGCCTGCCGCCGGAGAAGGTCCGCATGACGCTCTCGGGCGTCGGCGGCGCCTTCGGTGGCCGCGAGGACATCTCGATGCAGATCCACGCCTGCCTGCTGGCCCTGGCCACGAACAAGCCGGTCAAGATCGTCTACAACCGGTTCGAGTCCTTCTTCGGTCACGTGCACCGCCACCCGGCGAAGCTCTACTACGAGCACGGCGCGACCAAGGACGGCAAGCTCACGCACATGAAGTGCAAGATCGTCCTGGACGGCGGCGCGTACGCGTCCGCTTCCCCGGCGGTCGTGGGCAACGCGTCCTCCCTCTCGGTGGGTCCGTACGTCCTGGAGGACGTGGACATCGAGGCGATCGCGCTCTACACGAACAACCCGCCCTGTGGCGCGATGCGCGGCTTCGGCGCCGTCCAGGCCTGCTTCGCCTACGAGGCCCAGATGGACAAGCTCGCGGCGAAGCTGGGCATGGACCCGGTCGAGTTCCGCCAGCTGAACGCCATGGAGATGGGCACGGTCATGCCGACCGGCCAGGTCGTGGACGCGCCGGCGCCGGTCGCCGAGCTGCTGCGCCGGGTCAAGGCCCGCCCGCTGCCGCCCGAGCGCCAGTGGGAGACCGCGGGCGAGGGTGCGGACGTCCGGGCGCTGCCCGGCGGCCTCTCCAACACCACGCACGGCGAGAACGTCGTCCGCGGCGTCGGCTACGCGGTCGGCATCAAGAACGTCGGCTTCTCCGAGGGCTTCGACGACTACTCCACCGCCCGCGTGCGCCTGGAGGTCATCAACGGCGAGGCCGTCGCGATGGTCCACACGGCCATGGCGGAGGTCGGCCAGGGCGGCATCACCGTCCACGCGCAGATCGCCCGTACCGAGCTGGGCGTCACGCAGGTGACCATCCACCCGGCCGACACGCAGGTCGGCTCCGCCGGTTCCACGTCCGCCTCGCGGCAGACGTACATGACCGGTGGCGCCGTGAAGAACACCTGTGAGGCCGTCCGCGAGGCGCTCCTGGAGATCGGCCGTCGCAAGAACGGCTCCTTCCACCCCGCGTGGGCCACCGCCGAGCTGTTGCTCGAAGGCGGCAAGATCGTCACCGACGGCGGCGAGGTCCTCGCGGACATCGCCGAGATCCTCGAGGACGAGGCCATCGACCTCGAACTCGAGTACCGCCACCACCCGACCGTCCCCTTCGACCTGGTCACCGGTCAGGGCAACGGGCACGTCCAGTACACCTTCGCCGCGCACCGCGCGGTGGTCGAGGTGGACACCGAGCTGGGTCTGGTCAAGGTCGTCGAACTCGCGACCGCGCAGGACGTCGGCAAGGCGCTGAACATGCTCTCGGTGGTCGGCCAGATCCAGGGTGGCACCACCCAGGGCCTCGGCGTGGCGATCATGGAAGAGATCATCGTGGACCCGAAGACCGCGAAGGTGCGCAACCCCTCCTTCACGGACTACCTGATCCCGACCATCCTCGACACCCCGACCATCCCGGTCGACGTCCTGGAGCTCGCCGACCCGAAGGCCCCCTACGGCCTCCGCGGCATGGGCGAGGCCCCGACCCTCTCGTCCACCCCGGCCGTCATCGCGGCGATCCGGCAGGCGACGGGTCTGGACATCACCAAGACCCCCATCCGTCCCGAGATGCTCACCGGAACCCTCTAGGGATTCCGGTCCCGCCGGGACCAACACTCTCCGGGCGGTGTGACGCGGGAACGTCACACTTGCCGGTCGCACCGCCCGGAGTACGAAGTACCGCACCGCTCGCGGTCCGCTTCACCCGCAGTACCGGAAGTACCGCAACACCAGCAGTAACCGCAGTACCAGCAGTTACAGGCAGTACCAGTGGTAACGAAGTAGCAGCAGTACAAGAGCAGCTCACTTGCTTCGTCTCGGGCCGTCCCCCGGGTCGTGCAGCCAAACGCACCATCCCAAATCCCGCGTCTCCAATCTTTTCTGCGGGTGCCCCTTTGAACCTTGGGAGTTAGGCACCATGACCCAGTCGTCTGTGGAGCCCAAGACCACCGCGGAAGAGGCCGGCGACGGCTCTCTCACACCCGCCGGGCGTTCTTGGCTCGACCGGTACTTTCACATAACGCACCGCGGATCCACCGTCTCGCGAGAAGTGCGCGGCGGCGTCACCACCTTCATGGCGATGGCGTACATCCTCCTGCTCAACCCCCTGATCCTTTCGGGCAAGGACGTCGCGGGCGACACCCTGAGCCAGAAGGCCCTGATCACGGCCACGGCCTTCGCCGCCGCCCTGACCACCCTCCTGATGGGCTTCATCGGCAAGGTGCCGCTGGCCCTCGCCGCCGGTCTCTCCGTCTCGGGCGTGCTCTCCTCGCAGGTCGTGCCCCACATGACCTGGCCGCAGGCCATGGGCATGTGCGTCATGTACGGCGTGGTGATCTGTCTCCTGGTCGTCACCGGCCTCCGCGAGATGATCATGAACGCGATCCCCCTCGCGCTCAAGCACGCCATCACCATGGGCATCGGCATGTTCGTCGCCCTCATCGGCCTCGTGAAGGCCGGCTTCGTGGGCCACGGCTCCGAATTCGGTCCCCCCGTGAGCCTGGGCGCCACCGGTGAGCTCGCCGGTTGGCCCGTCCTGATCTTCGCCGTGACCCTGCTCACCATCTTCATGCTGCAGGCACGCAAGGTTCCCGGTGCGATCCTGATCGGCATCGTCTCCGGAACCGTCCTCGCGGTCATCCTCAACGCCGTGGCGGACATCGACCCCAAGGCCTGGCGCAGCGGCGCCCCGGAGCTCACCGGCTCCGCGGTCTCCATGCCCGACTTCTCGCTCTTCGGCAAGGTCGAGTTCGGCGGCTGGGGCGACGTCGGCGTGATGACGGTCGGCATGATCGTCTTCACCCTGGTGCTGGCCGGCTTCTTCGACGCGATGGCCACCATCATCGGCGTCGGCACCGAGGCCAAGCTCGCCGACGACAAGGGCCGCATGCCGGGCCTGTCCAAGGCGCTCTTCATCGACGGTGCCGGTGGCGCCATCGGCGGCATCGCGGGCGGCTCCGGCCAGACCGTGTTCGTCGAGTCCGCGACCGGCGTCGGCGAGGGTGCCCGTACGGGCTTCGCCTCCGTCATCTCGGGTCTGCTCTTCGCGGCCTGCCTCTTCTTCACCCCGATCACCCAGATCGTCCCGGGTGAGGTCGCCTCGGCCGCCCTGGTCGTCATCGGCGCGATGATGATGCAGAACGCCCGCCACGTGGACTGGTCCGACACGGCCACCGCCATCCCGGTCTTCCTGACCGTCGTGCTCATGCCCTTCACGTACTCGATCACCGCTGGTGTCGCCGCCGGTGTCATCTCGTACGTCGCCATCAAGGTGGCGCAGGGCAAGGCGCGGGAGATCGGTGGCTTCATGTGGGCGCTGACCGTGATCTTCGTGGTCTTCTACGCGCTCCACCCGATCGAGGGTTGGCTCGGCGTCGGCTGAGCCGTCCCGGCCTGATGCACCACTCTTGAACCCTCCACGCAATCCTGTCACCGGAAACCGAACCTCCGAGGAGGCCGCAATGCTGGACATCGCCGAAGAACTCAACCGGTGGGTCGAGCAGGGACGTGACTTCGCCGTCGCCACGGTCGTGGCGGTCGGCGGCAGCGCACCCCGGCAGCCCGGAGCGGCCCTCGCCGTCGACAGCGAGGGCACCGCGATCGGTTCGGTCTCCGGCGGGTGCGTGGAGGGCGCGGTGTACGAGCTGTGCCAGCAGGCGCTCGAAGACGGCGAAACCGTCCAGGAGCGCTTCGGGTACAGCGACGACGATGCCTTCGCCGTAGGTCTGACCTGCGGCGGAATCATCGACATCCTGGTCACCCCGCTCCCCGTGAACTCCCCGGCCCGCGCCGTCTTCGAGGCCGCGCTGGCCGCCGCCGCCAAGGGCGAGGCGGCCGCGATCGCCCGGATCACCGACGGTCCCGCCGAGCTGATGGGCCGGGCGATCCTGGTCCGCTCCGAGGGGCCGTACGAAGGCGGCCTCGGCGGCCACCCCGAGCTGGACCGCACGGTGGCCGAAGAGGCCCGCGCGATGCTGGACGCGGGTCGGACCGCGACCCTGGAAATGGGCGCCGACGGGCGGCTCTGCGGCCGTCCCATCACCGTCCTGGTCGAGTCGAGCGTGCCGCCGCCGCGGATGATCGTCTTCGGTGCCATCGACTTCGCCTCCGCGCTGGTGCGAGTGGGCAAGTTCCTCGGCTACCACGTCACGGTCTGCGACGCGCGGCCGGTGTTCGCGACGAAGAACCGTTTCCCCGATGCCGACGAGATCGTGGTCGACTGGCCGCACCGGTACTTGGCGGCCACCTCGGTGGACGCCCGTACGGTCCTGTGCGTGCTGACGCACGACGCCAAGTTCGATGTGCCGCTGCTCGAACTGGCCCTGAAGCTCCCGGTGGCCTACGTCGGCGCGATGGGATCGCGGCGCACGCACGAGGACCGCAACGCGCGGCTGCGCGAGGTCGGCGTCACCGAGCTGGAGCTGGCGCGGCTGCGCTCGCCCATCGGCCTCGACCTGGGCGCCCGTTCCCCGGAGGAGACGGCCCTGTCCATCGCCGCCGAGATCGTCGCCAGCCGGCGCGGCGGCAGCGGACGCGCCCTCACCGGCGCGCACACCCCGATCCACCACGACGGCTCGGCCGCCGTCGTCGGCCGGATAGGCGTCGTCGCTTGAAGCGGTGACCACGGATCCACGAAGGATCCACGCACCGAGCACAGGACGTGACCCCACGGGGGTTGCGTCCTTTTGCCGTTCCCCCTATTTTACCCGCCGGTAACAGCGCCTTCCCGCAACGGAGTTGAGCGAATGTCCCGGACCTCCTCAGTACGCGTCCTCTCGGCCGTCTGCGCCCTGGCCGCGGCCCTGCTCGCGGCGGGCCCGGCGCCCGCGGCCGCCACCGCCACGGTCACCGCCACGGCCGACCCCGCCGCCCTGCGGGAGGTCCTCTTCGTCGGGAACAACTGGGAGGGGACCGCCGACGTGCTCGCCTCCACCGGGGAGCTCGGCAAGGTGGGTCGCATCAACGTGATCCCGGACAAGGAGGAGCGGCTCCGGGAGATCTACCTGAACCCGGTCAAGCTCGGCTTCTTCCTGGGGATCCGCACCACCGCGGGCGAGGGCCACGACCAGTTCGTGGACGACATGTACACCACCCCGGACGGCAGCGCCGTCGTCGTCTCCCGCCCCAGCTTCGCCGACGTCGTCTCCGTCGACGTGCGGACGGGCCGGATCAACTGGCGCTTCCCGGTCGCGGGATACCGGGCCGACCACATGGCGGTGTCGCCGGACGGGTCCCGGGTCGCGGTCTCCGCCTCCACCGCCAACACCGTGCACGTCCTGGACATCGCCACGGGACGCCAGCTCGGCTCCTTCGGCACCGGCGACAAGCCGCACGAGAACACCTTCACCCACGACGGCCGGTACCTGTGGAACAGCTCCATCGGTGACGTGACCTCCGCGCTGGACGCGCCATGGCTGGACTGGACGAAGGGCGACCGGAAGATCACGGTCGTCGACGCGCAGACCTTCCGCACCGTCCGCGTGATCGACATGCGCGCGCGGCTCGCCGCCTTCGGCCGCTCGGACCTCTCCGACGCGGTCCGCCCCATGTCCTTCAGCCCCGACGAGTCGAAGCTCTACTTCCAGGTGTCCTTCTTCAACGGCTTCCTGGAGTACGACGTGGCCACCGACCGGATCACCCGGATCAAGACCCTCCCCGTCAACCCGGCCACCAACAGCGACCGCACGACCTGGGTCAACGACTCCCGCCACCACGGCATGTCGATGAGCCCCGACGGCGCCAAGCTCTGCATCGCGGGAACCATGGACGACTACGCGACGGTCGTGGACCGGGCCACCCTCGCCGAGGGGCCCTTGGTGCCCGCCGACAAGCCGTACTGGGCCACGGTCGACGGGGACGGGACGGGCTGCGTGATCTCCGAGAGCGGCGCCGACCGGATCACGGCCATCGACTTCGCCACCGGGGCCAAGCGGGTCTCCGTCCCGGTCGGGGACCACCCGCAGCGCGTCCGGCTCGGTCACGTCCCGGCGCTCTGGACGGGCCCGGCCGCGCACTGACGGGCGCGGGCCGGCGGGAACCGGTGAGAACGGCGCGAGCGCGAACCCACACGGGTTGCTCCGTTCGGCCGCCCGGGTAACGGCGCTTGACCCGGGCGGCGCGGCTGCGCGAGCGTCGTGGGGCATGCGCCACCGACACCTCGCCCGTACGGGCCTGCTCGTCGCCGTCCTCGCCGCGCTCACCGCACCGGCGTCCGCGGCCACGTCGTACGGCCCCGCCCCCTTCCCCGCGCCCGGCCCGGCCCGGGCCGCCTCCGGTCCGGGCCGGCCGCTCTTCGCCCCCGCCGCCGACCCCGGGGCCGCTCGCCAGGCCCGGGAACTGATCGCCGCCGGGCACCCGCGGGAGGCCGCCGGGATCACCGCGATGGCCGCCACCCCGCACGCCGTCTGGCTCGGCGACCAGAGCCCCGCCCGCGCGGAGGCCGAGGCGCGGGCCGTGACCACGCGAGCCGCCCGGCAGGGGGCGCTGCCCGTGCTGGCGCTCTACAACGTGCCGGGCCGGGACTGCTCCCAGTACTCCGCGGGCGGCGCCGCCGACGGCAAGGCCTACCGGGCCTGGATCGACGCGGTCGTCCGCGGGATCGAGGACCGTCCGGTGGCCGTGGTCCTGGAGCCCGATTCCCTCGCCCTGTTGCCCCGCGAGTGCGCACCGTCCGTCGGCGGCGCCGGCGCGACCGGCGCGGGGTCGACCGACGAGCCGGGCCGGACCCGGACCGCCGCCCGCTACGCGGAGATCGGGTACGCGGTCCGGGCGCTGGCGGCCGGGCCCGCCACCGACGTGTACCTCGACACGGGACACGCCGCCTGGCACACCGTCAACACCATCGTGCCCCGGCTCCGTCAGGCGGGCGTCGCCGGCGCCACCGGCTTCGCCGTCAACGTCTCCAACTACCACTCCGACGAGGCCGGCAGCTGGTTCGCCACCCTCGTCTCGGCCTGCCTGGTCCACGTCGAGGCCGGCGGCCGCGTCGCCGACTGCCCCGACCAGTGGCGCCCGCGCGCCGAGGCGCGGGCCTGGCTCGCCGCGCACCTCGACGCCACCGCCCGGGCTCGCATGAAGCACTACGTCAGCGACACCAGTCGCAACGGCCGGGGCGCCTGGACCGCCCCCGCGGGCAAGTACCGGGAGCCGCAGGAGTGGTGCAACCCGCCCGGCCGGGGCCTCGGCGCCCGCCCGACCACGGACACCGGCGACCCGCTGGAGGACGCCCGGCTCTGGATCAAGACACCCGGCGCATCCGACGGAAACTGCCTGCGCGGCACCGCGGGTCCGCTCGACCCCGAGCGCGCGGTCGTGGATCCCAAGGCGGGGGCCTGGTTCCCGGACCAGGCACTCGAACTCGTCAGGCAGGCGAATCCAGCCATTTTGAGGTGACCAGTCCGCAATGAGCGATTAGTCTCCCGATCATGGTGGACATGCGTGCGGAGCGGAGCGGAGACAAGTCGGTGGAGATTCGTGAGGTGCCCGAGGCGGATATCGACCGCGCCCTGGAACTCGCGTACATGGTCTTCCACGACCGCCCCGAGAAGGAGGTGCGCGAGCACCATCACACGATGCTGCTCGGGTGCGAGCGGCTCGCCGCCTACGACGGCGACGTGCTGGTCGGCTTCATGGCCGCGCACGACTTCCGGCTCTCGGTGCCCGGGGCGGACCTGCCCTGCCCCGGACTCACCTTCGTCTCCGTCGCCCCCACCCACCGGCGCCGCGGCGTCCTGACCGCGCTGATGCAGGAGATGCTGCGCCGCACGGCCGCCGCGGGGCGGCCCCTCGCCGCGCTGTGGGCCTCCGAATCCCTCATCTACGGCCGCTTCGGCTACGGCTCGGCGACCCGCGGCGCCACCATCGAGATCGACTCCACCCGCCCGCTCGCCCTGCGCATCACCCCCGACGGGCGCCCGCTGCGCCTGATCGACCCGGCCGACGCCCCGGCCGTCCTCGGTCCCTACCACGAGGCCTCCCGGGTCGCGCGGGCCGGCCGCCCGACCCGCGACGCCTACCGCTGGCGCGAGGAATGGCTGCGGGAGGAGGACGAGGAGGACGAGGAGCTGAGCCCGCCGAGGATCATCGCGGTGGGGGAGGCCGGGCACCCCCTGGCCGGGTACGTCCTCTACCGCACGAAGCCGGAGGACGACCGCGGCCCCCTCAAGGTCCCCGGACTGGTCCAGGTCGACGAACTGGAGGCGGACACCCCGGCCGTGGCCGCCGCCCTGTGGAGCTGCCTGGCCGCCCTGGACCTGACCGGCAGGGTGGTCGCCTGGGGCCGCCCGGCCGACGACCCGCTGCTGCACTTCGCCGCCGACCGCGACCAGGTGCGGGTGACCGGCGAGTTCCCGGCGCTGTGGCTGCGGCTCGTCGACGTACGGGCGGCGCTGACCGCCCGTAGCTGGGCGGCGCCGGTCGATCTGGTGCTGGAGGTGGCCGACGTACGCCTGCCCGCCAACGCGGGTCGGTTCCGACTGGTGGCCGGGCCGGACGGGGCGACGTACGAGGCCACCGGTGCGACCGCGGACCTGGCGCTCGACGTCCGCGACCTGGCGGCCTGCTACCTCGGCGGGACCCGGCTCGTGGAACTGGTCTGCGCCGGGCTCGCCGAGGAGCGGACGGCGGGCGCGGCGGCGGCCCTGGACGACGCCCTGCGCACCCGCTTGTCGCCGCACACCGCCGACGAGTTCTAGGGTCAGGGAGTCAGGGAGGTCCTGAGCGAGTCGATCGCTCGGACCGCCGACATCCCGAAGTCCGGTCCCCACAGGGGGAGTCCGGCCGTGGATCCCGGCCCCTTCTGGTCCGCCAGGGGCCGGTCCAGGTCCTCCTCGCGGTAACGCCGGGCCTTCTGGTGCCAGTTCAAGATGCCCGCGAGCCAGTCCTCCAGCTCGTGGACGTAGCCGTCGAGCCCGGCCCGGGCCTCCCGGTCGAGCTTCCAGTCGTCGTAGAGGAGCGGCAGCTGGGTCCGCGCGATGTGCTCGAACTCCTCGGTGCGCTGAGTCTGGAGGGCGTGGCAGATGTGCAGCGCACGGGGGTAGTCGATGTCGAAGAAGTTCCGGGTGACGAGCACGTAGTTGTGCACCTCGCCCTCGACCTCGATCTCCTTCTGGTAGGAGAAGATGTCGTTGATCAGGCAGGCCGCGTCGGCCGCCGCGTTCTCCAAGGAGCGGATGATCCCCGACCGGTAGATCTCCTCGGGGATGCCGCGGCCGGCCCGTCCGAGCCGGCACAGGTACATCGTGAGGTTGCTGCCGAAGGTGGCGCGCCGCATCTCGGCGTAGTCGACGGGGTCCGGGATCCGGTTCAGGACCTGGTTCTCCACCTCCCACAGCCAGCTCTGCAGCATGTCCACGAGCGTGGCCCGGAATTCGCCGCGCACGACGTGGTCCATGTCGGCGGCGGTGCGCTGCCACAGGTCGGCCAGCCCCCGCTCCAGCGCGGTCACCGGGACCAGCGCCTCGGCGGGGTCCACCGGGATGACGCCGATCAGCCGGGCGGTGGCCGCCTTGGCGGCGGCCAGGTTCTTCGGCCGCGCGAAGGCGACGGGGTAGTAGTCGTCGCCGTACGTCCCCCAGCTCAGCCAGCACGCGTTGAGGGCGAGGGCTTCGGGCGTGGCGTCGGGGTCGATCCCGGCGGAGCAGAGCGCGAAGTCGTAGCCCCGGAGCTTGGCTTCGGTCCAGATCGCGGAGGCGGGGTCGCCGGGCTGCGGGTCGAGCAGGCCCATCCGGCGGCACCAGGCCACCGACTCCTCCAGCGCGTGCTGGTGGTGGGGGCTGAGCGCGAGGGGGAACGGCATGCGGAGGTCCGGGATCACGGACGGGCCGGTGCGCTCGTGCGGGACGTGGGTGAAGGAGCGGCGGCGCATGTCCTGTGCGCGCGGGGCGAACACCGAGCGGACGTCGACGGCGGCGGCGGCGAAGCCGGAGGGGAGGAAGGGCAGGGTGAGGGGGGCGGCGGAGCGCGCCCCCTCGTTCATGTAGCGACTGGAGACCAGGTGCCAGGCGTGGCCGCCGGACTGCCAGTCCTGGAGGCCCTTGGTGTAGGCGAGGACCGCCGCGATCTCGGCGGGGTCCATGGCGTGGTCGGCGAAGAGCTGGGGGAGTTCGGCGAGCGCGGTGTGCTCGAACTGCTGGAGCCGGGAGGTGAGCAGGTCGTTGGAGGCCTCGGCCGCCTCCTGGGTGCCGCACTCCAGGAAGGTCTCCAGGACGAGCACGGCGTTGGAGAGTTCGCCCTCGTCGGCCACCTCGCGCTGATAGCTGAAGATGTCGTTCCTGATGTGCACGGCGTCCGAGAAGGCGTCGCGCAGCACCCCGAGCGGGCGCGAGTGCGCGATCCGGGCGGGCACCTCGGCGGACACGTACTCGATCAGGCCCGCGGACCAGGGGGCGCCGCCGACCTTGCGGCGCATCTCGATGTACTCCAGCGGGTTCGCGATCCGCCCGATGTTGATGTTGGCGAGCTCCCACATCGACTCGTTGAGCAGGTTCTTCGTGCTCAAGGAGAACCGTTCCCGCCAGTCCATCGACATGTGCGGGACCGTCCGCGCCCAGAGGTCGGCGAGGCCGGCCTCCACCGGGTTCGTGGCCCGCGGGAAGCCGTCGGCCAGGTCCATGGGCATGAAGCCGGCGAGCCGGTCCAGGTACTGCTTGGCGCCGTCGCGGTCCTGGGAGCGCTTGAACATTTCGAGGAAGTGGTCGTCGAAGAAGAAGACCCAGACGTACCAGTCGGTGACGAGGGAGAGGGCCTCGCTGTCACAGTCGGGGTGGGTGTAGGAGCAGAGCAGCGCGTAGTCGTGCGAGTCGAGGTCGTGTTCCTCCCAGACCCCGGACCCCTCCAGCATCTCCAGGTCGCGCGCCCACCGCTTGGTGTGGGCGCGGGCCGATTCGAGGTGGGGGTTCAGGCGCGCCGGGTACGGCACGTAGAAGTCGGGCAGTTCGAACGGCTGCGTCACGGGAGGGTCGGCCTTTCGTCGGGGGCGCGGGGGCAGGTCCACCGCGCGCCCCCGCACGAGATCAGCACGGCCCCGCCCGGGGCGCGGGGGAGACGAGGGGGAGTTCACTTCATCAGGTGACGGGAGGGTCGTTCGGGAGCGCGCCGGGGCGGGAATGTGATGGAGATCGGCGCGCGGACTTGGCAGAGTGCACCCATGATCCGACGATGGCGGTTCGGGGGCCGGTCGGCTCCGGGCGCCGCGGGTCCAGGGGGAAGGAAGACCGGATGCGACAGCCGTTTCGCGGGGCAGCCAGGGCGGTGTGCCTGACCGGACTCGTCCTGTTCGGCGCGCTCGGCCCGGTGGGCCTCGCGGGGTCCGCCCGGGCCGCAACGCCCGCTCCGGTGCCCTCGGCGACGACCTCCCCGTCCTCGCTCTCGGCGTCGTCCTCCCCGGCCACCACGGCGCCCGCCGCGGACGCCGGGCCCCAGTTGGGCTTCTCCGGACCCTTCCAATTCGTGGAGACGGGCGGCCCGATCTGGATCGGCGTCGCCGGCATGCCCGAGGGCTGGACGGAGGCGGTCGCCTCCTCGCCCGCGCTGGTGGAGCCGGTCCCCCTCGTCCCCGAGCCGCCCGGGCTGCCCGGAGGCGGGCCGGGCAACGGCCGCCCCGCCGACCAGGAGCACACCTACCGCGTCCGCGCGGACATCGCCCCCGGGACCTACACCGTCACCCTGACCAGTGGGGGCCGTACGGTCGTGACCGCCCCGCTGACGGTCGTCGCGCCGGGCTCGGCGGACATCACGCGCTTCGTCCTCGGCCCGCGGGAGGAGTTCCTGGGCGGCGACGCGTCGGTCGCCGTCCGTCCGGGGGCCGAGGCCGTGGTGGTCCTGACCGACTACCGGGCCGCGGACGGCGAGAGCTCCCTGCTGGTCAAGTCGCCGGTGTTCGAGCGGCCGTTGAAGATCGTGCGCAACGGTCCGGACGATCCGGGCTGCAAGTGCGACGACGGCGGCACCGTCTTCTCGGGGCACGCCCGCGTCCGCCACGGTGTGCGACCGGGCACCTACGACATGACCGTGGTCAGCCACCACGGCAAGGAGACCACCACCCGGCGGGTGACCATCGCCGGTGAGCCGGTGACGGACCCGAAACCCTGGTTGATCGGCGGTGGGGCCGCCGCCGGGCTGCTCGTCCTCGCCGCGGTGGTCCGGACGGTGATCGTGCGGCGGCGCCGCGGAGGAGCACACCAGGCGTAACGCCGCCCCGCTCCCGCCGACCCGATGCGATCCGACCCGACGCGACCTGTGCCCGCCCGCCCGGCCCACCGGTCCGGTCTGTCATGCCCCTGACCATTTCTCTGCGTATTTCCTTCGTATTTCCTTCGTCCCGTGTCCTGCTTCGTGAATCCGGAAAGTGAACCTTGCACCCCTTGCACCCCTTGCACCCCTTGCACTCCTCATCCGATCGCATACGCCGCTTCGGCGTCTCGGTGGTCGGCGCCGTGCTGATCCTGGCGGGCGGCGGCTTCGTCGCCCGGGCCGAGCCCGCGGCCACCCCGGCCCCGACGCCCTCGGCGGCGGCCTCCGCCTCCCCGACGCGCACGCCCGCGCGCCCGCAGGCGCCCGCGCCCCGGACGTCCGCTTCCCCCGCGCCGAACGCCTCGAACGGAGCCTCGCCCGGCCCGTCGCCCAGCCCGTCGTCCAGCCCCTCGCCGAGCGGATCCCCGAGCGGATCCCCGACGGCGGCCTCCGTGACCTGGACGGACGCGGACGCCGTCCGGTTCTGGACGCGCGAGCGCATGACGTCGGCCGTCGACCCGGCCCGGCCCGCCGCGGCGCCGGGCGCCCGCACCGCACCCGCACCCTCCACGGCGCCCAAGGCGCCCAAGCTGCCCAAGCCCGGCTCCTTGTCCGCGGCCGCCTCGATGCCGACCGCGGAGCACATCCTCGGGCCCAAGTCCGTCGGCGTCCTGTTCAGTTACGACGCCGATCCGGACACCGGTGAGATGCGCGCGCACAGTTGCTCGGCCAGCGTCGTGGACAGCCCGGGCCGCAACCTGATCCTCACCGCGGGGCACTGCACCTTCGGCGGCGCGGTGGTCTTCGTCCCCTGGTACCGCACCGAGTACACCCTCGACAAGCAGACCTACGGCTTCTACCGGGTCGCGGACTTCTTCCGGGACAACCGCTACGTCAAGAACAGCATGGCCGCGGTCTCGGACCTGGACTTCGCCTTCGGCCGACTGCAGCCGTCCTCGGCGGGCAGGAACGCACAGGACGTGGTGGGCGGCAACACGCTCGTCCGCACCCCCGGATACATCAACGACGTCACCATGGTCGGGTACCCCTCCAACCACAACCCCGAGGACCACGCGGTGCGTTGCCCGGTCCGCACGGAGTGGCTGCCGGGCTTCTACCAGATCGCGGCCAAGTGCGCCGGGATGTGGGACGGCGTGTCCGGCGGACCCTGGTTCTCGAAGATCGACTGGACCTCGGGCGTCGGCGAGATCATCGGCAACGTCGGCGGCTTCAACGGCGGCGGCCCGAAGGCCGACAAGAGTGACCCGGCCTACAACGAGAACTCCTACAGCCCCATGCACGGCGACTGGTTCTTCCGCCTCTACGACGAGGCCAAGCAGGGCCAGCACATCAACCGCGCCGGTGGCTACCAACAGCCCGCGCTGCCCTACTCCATGGGCAACGGCGAGACCTGGTCGCACGCCCGCCTGCTGGCCTCCGGCGAGTACACCGGGGACGGCAAGGGCGACCTCGTCGTGGTGTGGACCGACGGCGAGGTGACGCTCTACACCGGTGACGGCACGGGCGGCTTCGCGGGGGAACGCCGGCTCGCCGCTCCCGGACCGACCTGGCAGGGCGTCAAGTCCCTGACGGGGGGCGACTTCTCCGGCGGCAGCGGCTACGACCTGCTGGCCGTCTGGAGCAACGGTGAGGTGCGGATCCTGCCCGACATCGGCGCGAACGGCGTGGGCGGCGGCATCAAGCTGGCCGACTCCGGCTCCGTGTGGAGCCACGCCGACCAGATCGCAGCGGGCAACTTCGGCACCGCGAACAACGTGAGCGACCTGCTGGTGCGCTGGAGCGACGGCGAACTCACCGACTACACCGCCGTCGGTGACCGGGGCTTCGGCGTCGAGCACCAGCTGCTGGCCGCGAACGACAACTGGAAGCAGGCCACCCTGGTCACCGCGGGCGACTTCACCGGCGGCGCGAACTGGGACACCCTGGTGCGCTGGTCGGACGGTCGGGTCTCGCAGTTCCAGGAGACCGGACCCGGCGGCATCGGCAACGAGATCCAGATGGCTCCGCCGCAGAGCATCTGGACCCACGACGTCGTGATGACGGCGGGCAGCTACGACTCCAACGGCTGGGCCGACGACCTGCTCATCCGCTGGTCCGACGGCGAGACCACCATGTACGCGCACACCGGCGCCGCCTTCGGCGCCGAACGGACCCTGGTCACCCCGAAGTAGTGCGGGCCGCGCCCCCGTCGTGCCCTCGGGGACGACGGGGGCGCGGGCACGCGGCGCCCGTCAGCCCGCCGGACTCAGCTCGGCGCCCGGGTGGGCCGTGCGCCAGGCCGCGATGGAGAGGTCCCACTCGTCGCCCGTCAGGGCGGTGAGGGAGGCGGGGAAGAGGCCGTCCTCCTCCTTCGCGATGTGCTGGTGGAGGTCCGCGACCGCGGTGCGGAGCAGGGCCACCTGCGCCGACGAGGCGAGGTCCAGGTCGGCCAGGAAGGCCGCCAGCTCCCGGTGTTCGCCGGTCAGGGCGGCGATGTAGTCCGCGTACTCGGGATCCTGCGACATGACCGCGAACAAGCCGTCCTCCTCACCCTTCCAGTGGGCGAGGAGGACGTCGGTCATCGAGGAGACGAGGGCGCGGACGCGGGGGAGGTCCCCCGCGTCCAGGGCGCGCAGGGCGTCGCCCGCCGCGTTCGTCACCGCCTCGTGCTCAGCGATGAACTCCTTGATCAACGGGATCTCGCGGCAGCCGCAGTAATGGCACATGCGTCCCAGGATGCGCCAGCCGCGAGCCGCTACTCCGCTTCCGCTTCCAAGTTGCCCTCCGTGTCCAGGTACACCTGGCGCAGGGCCTCCAGCGTCTCGGCATCCGGCTTCTCCCACATGCCGCGGGATTCCGCTTCCAGCAGACGCTCGGCGATCCCGTGCAGCGCCCAGGGGTTGGCCTCCTCCAGGAAGGCGCGGTTCTCCGGGTCCAGCACGTACGTCTGCGTCAGCTTGTCGTACATCCAGTCGGCGATCACGCCGGTCGTGGCGTCGTACCCGAAGAGGTAGTCCACGGTGGCCGCCAGCTCGAAGGCGCCCTTGTAGCCGTGGCGACGCATCGCCTCAATCCACTTCGGGTTCACCACGCGGGCGCGGAAGACCCGGGAGGTCTCCTCCACCAGGGTGCGGGTGCGGATCGTCTCCGGGCGGGTCGAGTCGCCGATGTACGCCTCGGGGGCCGTGCCGCGCAGCGCGCGGACGGTGGCCACCATGCCGCCGTGGTACTGGAAGTAGTCGTCCGAGTCGGCGATGTCGTGCTCGCGGGTGTCCGTGTTCTTCGCGGCCACCGTGATGCGCTTGTACGCCGTCTCCATCTCGGTGCGCGCGGAGCGGCCGTTCAGGCCGCGGCCGTAGGCGTAGCCGCCCCACACCGTGTAGACCTCCGCCAGGTCGGCGTCGGTGCGCCAGTCGCGCGAGTCGATCAGCTGGAGGATGCCCGCGCCGTAGGTGCCCGGGCGCGAGCCGAAGATGCGGGTCGTCGCGCGCCGTTCGTCGCCGTGCTCGGCCAGGTCCGCCTGGGCGTGCGCCCGGATGAAGTTGTCCTCGGCGGGCTCGTCCAGCCCCGCCGCCAGCCGCACCGCGTCGTCCAACAGGCCGATGACGTGCGGGAACGCGTCGCGGAAGAAGCCCGAGATGCGCAGCGTGACGTCGATGCGCGGACGGCCCAGCTCCTCCAGCGGGATGGCCTCGACACCCGTGACGCGCCGCGAGGCCTCGTCCCACACCGGGCGGACACCGAGCAGTGCGAGCGCCTCGGCCACGTCGTCGCCCGCCGTGCGCATGGCGCTCGTGCCCCACAGGGACAGGCCGACGGAGGCGGGCCATTCGCCGTTGTCCGTGCGGTAGCGGGTCAGCAGCGAGTCCGCGAGGGCCTGGCCGGTCTCCCACGCGAGGCGGGAGGGCACGGCCTTGGGGTCCACCGAGTAGAAGTTGCGGCCGGTGGGGAGCACGTTCACCAGCCCGCGCAGCGGCGAACCGGACGGGCCCGCCGGGACGAAGCCGCCCGCCAGGGCGTGCACCGCGTGCGTCAGCTCGTCCGTGGTGGCCGCCAGGCGCGGGACCACCTCGGTCGCCGCGAAGGCGAGGATGTCCGCGACCCCGGCCGGGTGGCCCGCGGCGACCGTGGCGACGGCGGACAGGGCCCAGTCGGCGGCCTCCATGGCCTCGACCAGGGCGCGGGCCGTGGCCTCCACCTCGTCCGCCGAGGTGCGGGTCGGCGCGGCCTCGTCCAGGCCGAGCGCCTCGCGCAGGCCCAGGAGCGCCGTCGTACCGCCCCAGATCTGGCGGGCGCGCAGGATGGACAGGACCAGATTGACCCGGTCCGTGCCCGCCGGGGCGCCGCCCAGCACGTGCAGGCCGTCGCGGATCTGGGCGTCCTTGACCTCGCACAGCCAGCCGTCGACGTGCAGCAGGAAGTCGTCGAAGCCGTCGTCGTCGGGCCGGGCCGCGAGGCCCAGGTCGTGGTCGAGCTTCGCGGCCTGGATCAGGGTCCAGATCTGGGCCCGGATGGCCGGCAGCTTGGCCGGGTCCATGGAGGAGATCTGCGCGTACTCGTCCAGGTGCTGCTCCAGGCGCGCGATGTCGCCGTACGACTCCGCGCGCGCCATCGGTGGCACCAGGTGGTCGACCAGGGTCGCGTGCACGCGGCGCTTGGCCTGGGTGCCCTCGCCCGGGTCGTTGACCAGGAACGGGTAGACGAGCGGCAGGTCGCCGAGCGCGGCGTCCGGAGCGCAGGAGGCCGACAGGCCGGCGTTCTTGCCGGGCAGCCACTCCAGGTTGCCGTGCTTGCCCAGGTGGATCATGGCGTCGGCGCCGAAGCCGCCGTCCTCGGCCGCGGCCTGGATCCAGCGGTAGGCGGCGAGGTAATGGTGCGAGGGCGGCAGGTCGGGGTCGTGGTAGATCGCGATCGGATTCTCGCCGAAACCGCGCGGCGGCTGGATCACGATGAGGAGGTTCCCGCGGCGCAGCGCGGCCAGCACGATGTCGCCGTCGGGGTCGCCGCCGGTCGTGGTGCGCGAGCGGTCCAGGAACATCGAGCCGGGGGCCTGGCCCCAGTGCTCCTCGACGCCTTCGCGCAGCTCGGCGGGCAGGGCGCCGTACCAGCGCCGGTAGTCGGCGGCCGGGATCCGGACGGGGTTGCGGGCCAGCTGCTCCTCGGTGAGCCAGTCCTGGTCGTGGCCGCCCGCCTCGATCAGCGCGCGGATCAGCTCGTCGCCGTCGCCCGAGACCAGGCCGGGGATCTCCTCGACGGGCCCGAAGTCGTAGCCCTCCGCGATCAGCCGGCGCAGCAGCGCGACGGCGCTGGCGGGGGTGTCGAGACCGACCGCGTTGCCGATGCGGGAGTGCTTGGTGGGGTACGCGGAGAGGACCAGCGCGATCCGCTTCTCGGCGTTCGGGGTGTGCCGCAGCCGGGCGTGGCGCACGGCGATCCCGGCGACACGGGCGGCGCGCTCGGGATCGGCGACGTACGCCGGCAGGCCGTCCTCGTCGATCTCCTTGAAGGAGAAGGGGACCGTGATCAGGCGGCCGTCGAACTCCGGCACCGCGACCTGGCTGGCCGAGTCGAGCGGGGACAGGCCCTCGTCGCTCTCCTCCCACGCGCTGCGCGAACCGGTCAGGCACAGCGCCTGCAGGATCGGCACGTCGAGGGCGGCGAGCGCGCCCGCGTCCCACGACTCGTCGTCTCCGCCGGCCGAGGCCTCGGCGGGGCGGGTGCCGCCCGCGGCGAGGACCGTGGTCACGATGACGTCCACCGTCGCCAGCTCGGCCAGCAGCTCCGGCTCGGGGGAGCGCAGCGAGGAGACGTACAGCGGCACGGGGACGCCGCCCGCCTGCTCGACGGCGTCCGAGAGGGCGTGCACGAAGGCGGTGTTGCCGCTCATGTGGTGGGCGCGGTAGTAGAGCACCGCGATCCGGGGACCGGCGGCGGGCTCCGCCGCGCGCTCCAGTCGGCCCCAGGTGGGGGCGGCCGCGGGCGGCTCGAAGCCGTGGCCGGTGAGCAGCACCGTGTCGGACAGGAAGCGGGCCAACTGCTCCAGGTTGGCGGGGCCGCCGTGCGCGAGGTAGGCGTGCGCCTCCGCCGCGATGCCGATGGGGACGGTGGACGCCTCCATCAGCTGGGCGTCCGGGGCCTGTTCGCCGGTCAGCACGACGACCGGCCGGCTCTGGTCGGCGGCGAGGAGCAGGTCGAGCCCCTCCTGCCAGGCGCGCAGGCCGCCGAGGAGGCGTACGACGACCAGGTCCACGCCGTCGAGCAGCGCGGGGAGGTCGTCGAGGGGGAGCCGGGAAGGATTCGCGAACCGGTACGGGACCGGGCCGGCGTCCGAGGCGCGGGCACTGAGCAGATCGGTGTCGGACGTCGACAGCAGCAGGATCATGCGGCGGCGGGCCTTCCTCGGGGTTTCCGCGCCCCGGGCAGTGAGGACGACGGGAGTTCCTGACTCACCCGGAGGCGCCGTGGGCAGCTGCCGGGTTCACAGTGGCGGGACCGCGCCGGAATCGCACCGGGCTTCCTCCCATGTCGCCGTCCTCGGCGATGACGGGCCGAATGGCCCGTCGAGGGGTCATCCTAGGCGGCTGCGCGGACGAATGGCAGGTGGGGGCCGGGGTCGGGTGCGACAGGGGGCGCCGTGCCGGGGGCGCCGGGGGCGCGGGGGAGGGGCGTGACGGGGGCGGCGGCGGGCGGGAGCGGGGCCGCGGGCGGCGTGGTGACGGACACAGGTCGGGCGGCGCGGATCGTGGGTATGCTCGCCGCCATGCCCCCGCCCTCCTCCGCCGCGCCCCGGGACGAACCCGTCATACGGGACCGCGGTGACGCCTGCCCCGGTGCGCTGCGCCTGCACGCGGCGGACGACGGGCACCTCGCCCGGATCCGGATCCCCGGCGGTCTGCTCACGGCCGACGCGGCCGTCGCCCTGGCAGATGCGGCGGACCGGCTGGGGGACGGCCACCTCGACCTCACCTCGCGCGGCAACGCGCAGTTGCGCGGTCTCGGCGCGGGCTGCGGCGGCGAACTCGCCGCCCTGCTGGCCGCCGCCGCCCTGCTGCCCGCAGCGGCCGCCACCCACGAACGCGTCCGCAACATCGTGGCGTCGCCGCTGTCCGGGCTCGACCGGCAGCGGCGCACCGACGTCACGCCCTGGGTCGGCGAGCTGGACCGGCTGTTGTGCGCGAGCCCGGCGGCCGCCGCGCTGTCCGGACGCTTCCTCTTCGCCCTCGACGACGGTCGCGGCGATGTGACCTCGCTCGCCCCCGACGTGCACGTCCTCGCGCTGCGCACGGGCGAGGCCGTGCTGTGGACGCACGACGACGGCGACGCGGTCCGCGTCGACCACCAGGACGCGCCCCGCGCCGCGCTGACGGTCGCCGAACACTTCCTCGACGCGGTGCGCGCGGCCGGGACCAAGGCGTGGCGGGTGAGTGAACTCCCCGCCGAACACCAGCTGGAATCAGGTGAGTTGCTGACCCGCCTGCGCGCGCGGGGGATCGCGGCGGAGCGCGCCGAAGGATTCGCGGCACGGACCGGCCCCGGCCCCGGCAGCCCCGTACCCGGGCTGGTGGCGGGCCCCGACGCGGAGCGCGCGGCGCTCTCGGTGGTGGCCCCGCTGGGACGGCTGACCGGCGACCAGTGGCGCCTGCTGGCCGCCACGGCCGCCGCCGCGGCCGGGTCCCTGCGGCTCACCCCCTGGCGCGGGATCGTCGTCCCCGGGGTCGCCGCCGCCACGGCGCCGGCGGCCCTCGCCCGACTCGCCGCGGCCGGGCTGGTCACCGCGCCGGGCGACCCGTGGGAGAACGTGAGCGCCTGCACCGGCCGGCCGGGCTGCGCGAAGGCGCTGGCGGACGTACGGGCCGACGCGCGGGCCGTGTCGGCACGGGCCGGCGCCGCGACCGGGGCGGCGCCCGTGCACTGGTCCGGCTGCGAGCGGCGGTGCGGACATCCGCGCGCCGCCGCCTGGGTGGACCTGGTCGCCGGGCCGCGGGGGTACGACCTCGCCGTGGTCGGCGGGTCGGGTCCAGGGCATCGGCCGGTGCGTGTCGAGGTACCGGCCACCACCCGGGACCTGACCGCCGCCCTCGCGGAAGCCGCGGCAGCGGTAACAGCCCGAGCAAACCCAGCAGTTCCAGCAGATGCAGCAGATCCAGAAGTTCCAGAAGTTCCAGCAGGTTCAGCAGCAGACGTAGTGAAGAGATGAGCGAGTACACAGTGTTCGAGTACGAGAAGGACGGCGCCGCGATCTACCGCCAGTCCTTTGCCACCATCCGCGCCGAGGCGGATCTCGCCGGGCTGCCGGCCTCGGTGTCGCAGGTCGCCGTACGCATGATCCACGCGTGCGGGATGACCGACCTCACGAAGGATCTCGGATACACGCCGGACGTCGTGCTGCGCGCCCGCGCCGCGCTGAACGCCGGGGCGCCCATCCTGTGCGACGTGCGCATGGTCGCCAGCGGGGTCACCCGCAAGCGGCTGCCCGCCGACAACGAGGTGATCTGCACCCTGTCGGATCCGGCCGTACCGGACCTCGCCGCGAAGATGGGGACCACGCGCAGCGCCGCCGCACTCGAACTGTGGCGCGACCGCGGCCTGTTGGAGGGCTCGGTGATCGCGGTCGGCAACGCGCCCACCGCCCTCTTCCGGCTGCTGGAGATGATCGAGGAGGGCGCTCCCCGCCCGGCCGCCGTCATCGGAGTGCCCGTCGGCTTCATCGGCGCCGCCGAGTCCAAGGACGCGCTCGCCGCCCACCCCTCGGGGCTGGACCACCTGATCGTCCGGGGGCGGCGCGGCGGCAGCGCCATCGCCGCCGCAGCCATCAACGCGATCGCGAGCGAGGAAGAATGAGCACCACCGGCACGCAGACCGGGGCCGGACGGCTCTACGGCGTGGGCCTCGGCCCCGGCGACCCCTCGCTGATGACCCTGCGCGCGGTCCAGGTGATCGCGGAGGCGGACGTCGTCGCCTACCACAGCGCGCGCCACGGGCGCTCCATCGCCCGCTCCATCGCGGCCGCCCACCTGCGCGCGGACCACGTGGAGGAGCCGCTGGTCTACCCGCTCACCACCGAGAGCACCGATCACCCCGGCGGCTACCAGGGGGCGATGGAGGAGTTCTACGAGGAGTCCGCGGCCCGCCTCGCGGTGCACCTCGACGCGGGCCGGACCGTGGCCGTGCTCGCCGAGGGCGACCCGCTCTTCTACGGCTCGTACATGCACATGCACAAGCGGCTCGCCGACCGCTACGCGACCGAGGTGATCCCGGGGGTCACCTCCGTCAGCGCCGCCGCGGCCCGTCTGCAGACCCCCCTCGTCGAGGGCGAGGAGGTGCTGACGATCCTGCCGGGCACGCTGCCCGAGGAGGAACTGACGGCCCGTCTGGCGGCCACCGACTCGGCCGTGGTGATGAAGCTCGGCCGCACCTTCCCCGCCGTGCGGCGGGCGATGGAGAAGTCCGGGCGGCTGCCCGAGGCGCGCTACGTCGAACGCGCGACGATGGCCGGTGAGCGCACCGGCATGCTCGCCGACACGGACCCCGAGACGGTCCCGTACTTCGCGGTCGCCGTGCTGCCGAGCCGGATCGGCAACCCCGGCTCCCGGCCCGCGGTCGCGCCCGACGCGGTCGGCGAGGTCGTGGTGGTGGGCACCGGACCGGCCGGTCCGCTGTGGCTGACCCCCGAGACGCGGCGGGCGCTGGCCGACGCGGACGTGCTGGTCGGCTACACGACCTACCTGGACCGGGTGCCCGTACGACCGGGTCAGGTACGGCACGGCTCCGACAACAAGGTCGAGTCCGAACGGGCCGAGTTCGCCCTGGACCTGGCCCGGCGCGGGCAGCGCGTCGCGGTGGTCTCCGGCGGCGACCCGGGGGTCTTCGCCATGGCCACGGCCGTCCTGGAGGTGGCCTCGCAGGAGGAGCACCGGGACGTCCCGGTCCGGGTGCTGCCCGGGGTCACCGCGGCCAACGCGGCGGCCGCCGCGGCGGGTGCGCCGCTCGGCCACGACTACGCCACGATCTCCCTCTCCGACCGGCTCAAGCCGTGGGAGGTGATCGCGGAGCGGCTGCACGCGGCGGCCGGGGCCGACCTGGTCATCGCCCTGTACAACCCCGGCTCGCGCAGCCGTACGTGGCAGGTGGGCAAGGCCCGGGAGCTGCTGCTGGAGCACCGCGGCCCGGACACCCCGGTGGTGCTGGCGCGGGACGTGGGCGGGCCCGAGCAGTCCGTCCGGATCGTGCGGCTCGCGGACCTGGACCCCGAACAGGTGGACATGCGGACGCTGTTGCTGATCGGCTCGTCCCAGACGCGGGTGGTCCGGCGCGGTGACGGGCGGCAGATCGTCTGGACGCCGCGGCGCTACCCCGAGTAGGCGGTGCGGGCGTCTGCGCCTGCGCCTGCGCGTCAGCGTCCGCGCAGCCAGGACGCGGCGGCGTCGACGGAAGTGGCCACCGGTACCCCCTGCGGGACCGGTGGCCGGTCGACCACGAGCACCGGGATGCCGGCCTCGCGGGCGGCGGCCAGTTTCGGAGCGGTCGCGGAGCCGCCGCTGGCCTTGGTCACCAGGACGTCGATCCGGTGCTCCCGGATCAGGGCGCGCTCGCCGTCGAGGGTGAACGGGCCCCGGTCCAGCAGGACTTCGATCCGCCGGGGGACGGGGGCCGTCGGGGCGTCGACCGAGCGGACCAGGAACCAGGTCGCGTCGAGGTGGGCGAAGGCGGCGAGCCCCGTCCGTCCGGTGGTCAGGAACGCGCGGCCGCCCAGCGCGGGCAGGGCGGCGGCGGCCGCGGCCAGGGTGGGGACGTGGTGCCAGTCGTCGCCGTCGGACGGTTCCCAGGTGGGGCGGCGCAGGGCCAGCAGGGGGGTGCCGGTCGCGGCGCAGGCGGTGGCCGCGTTGAAGCTCATCCGCTCCGCGAAGGGGTGCGTGGCGTCGACCACGGTGTCGACGTCGTGCGCGCGCAGCCAGGCGGCGAGGCCGTCGGGGCCGCCGAAGCCGCCGATGCGGGTGGTTCCCGGGGGGTGGGTGGGGCGGGTGACGCGGCCGGCCAGGGAGTTGGTGACCTGGAGGTCGGGGGCGTGCGCGGCGAGGGTTTCGGCGAGGTGGCGGGCCTCGGTGGTGCCGCCGAGGATCAGGACGTGGCGGGGTGCCGGTGCCTCCGGCGGGTGGGGTGGGTTCGGTGTGGCCGTGGCCGTGGCCGTGGCCGTGGCCGTAGCCGAGGTCGAGGTCGTGGGGCCCGTGGGGGCCGGTGTGGCCTCCGGCGGGTCCTCAAACGCCGGACGGGCTGGATTCGGCGCGGCCTGGGCCGTGGGGCCCGTGCGGGTCGGTGTGGCCTCCGGCGGGTCCTCAAACGCCGGACGGGCTGGATTCGGCGCGGCCGGGATGGGATGTGGCGCGGCCGGGGTGGGGGTTGGCTCGGGGGGGTGGGGGTCAGCAGGCATGGCGGTTGCGGGTGGGGGAGTAGAGGTGGCTGTCCGGGAACTGGTCGGCGGCCAGGGTGCGGCCCACGATGATGACCGCCGTGCGGACCAGGCCCGCCGACTTCACCGCGTCCGCGATGTCCGCCAGCGTGCCGCGCAGGATCAGTTCGTCCGGGCGGCTGGCCATCGCCACCACCGCCACCGGGCACTCGGCCCCGTAGTGCGGCGTCAGTTCGTCGACCACGCGGTCGACGTAGCGCGTGGCCAGGTGCAGCACCAGGAGCGCCCCGCTGCGGCCCAGGGTCGCCAGGTCCTCGCCCGCCGGCATCGGGGTGGCCTGCTGGGCGATCCGGGTCAGGATGACCGTCTGGCCCACCGTCGGCACCGTCAGCTCCCGCTTCAGCGCCGCGGCCGCCGCGGCGAACGCCGGTACGCCCGGGACGACTTCGTACGGGATTCCGGCCGCGTCCAGCCGCCGCATCTGTTCCGCGACCGCGCTGAAGACGGACGGGTCGCCGGAGTGCAGCCGCGCCACGTCCAGCCCGGCCGCGTGCGCGGCGGTCAACTCGGCCAGGATCTGGTCCAGGTCGAGCTGTGAGGTGTCGATCAGCCGGGCGTCCGGCGGGCATTCGGCCAACAGTTCGCGCGGGACCAGGCTGCCCGCGTACAGGCAGACCGGACTGGCCGCGAGCCGACGCGCGCCGCGCACCGTGATCAGGTCGGCGGCCCCGGGGCCCGCTCCGATGAAGTACACGGTCATGTGCGGTCCTCTCCTGCGTCCTGTGCGTCCAGTGCTTGCTGTGTGTCCTGCGCCGCCTTCGTCACCGACCACTGGGTGACCGCCATGGCCTGGCGCCAGCCCGTGAAGCCGCCGACCGCCACCGCGTGCGCGACGGCGAGTTTGACCAGGTCGCCGCCGTGGCGCCGGTACCACCGCGCGAGCAGCGCCTCCGACTCCAGCGTGACCGTGTTCGCCACGAGTCGGCCGCCCACCGGCAGGGCCGACCACACCGCGTCGAGCAGCCCCGGCGCGGTCAGCCCGCCGCCGATGAACACCGCGTCGGGCACGGGCAGTGCGTCGAGGGCCGTCGGTGCGGCGCCGAGGACGACGCGCAGGGCCGGTACGCCCAGGGCGTCGGCGTTGCGGCTGATCCGCGCCGCCCGCTCCGGGTCGCGCTCGACCGTGACCGCCCGGCAGGACGGGTGGGTGCGCATCCACTCGATGCCGATGGAACCGGAGCCGCCGCCGATGTCCCAGAGCAGTTCCCCGGGCGCGGGCGCCAGGGCCGCGAGGGTCGCGGCCCGGACGTGGCGCTTGGTGAGCTGGCCGTCGTGTTCGTAGGCGGCGTCGGGCAGGCCCGGGCCGGCGCCCAGGCGCTGCGCGCCCGCGGCCCGGCGGCAGTCGACGGCCACCACGTTCAGCGGGTCGCCGGGTGTGTGTTCCCAGCCGTCGGCCGCGCCCTCGTACGTACGCTCGTCGGCGGATCCGAGCCGTTCCATGACCCGCATCCGGCTCGGGCCGAAGCCGCGCTCCCGCAGCAGGGCGGCGATCTCGCCCGGGCTGCCCGCGCCGGCGCTGAGCACCAGGACCCGGCGGCCCTCGTGCAGGGCCGCGGCGAGTCGGGCCACCGGGCGGCCCACGACGGTCACCACCTCGGTGTCCTCCACCGGCCAGCCCGCGCGTGCGCACGCGTAGGACACGGACGAGGGGTGCGGGAGCACCCGCAGGGCGTCCGCGCCCAGCTCCTCGGACAGGGCGCGGCCGATCCCGTAGAACATGGGGTCCCCGCTCGCCAGCACCGCGATCCGCTGCTCCGCGTACTTCTCCAGGAGTCGGGGGACGGCCGGGCGCAGCGGGCTCGGCCACGGCACCCGCTCGCCCCCGCACTCGGCGTCGGGCAGCAGCTCCAGCTGGCGCGGCCCGCCGATCAGCACCTCGGCGGCGGTCAGGGCGGCCCGGGCGGTACCGGTGAGCCCGGCCCAGCCGTCCGCGCCGATGCCGACGACCGTGACGGGCGGCCCGGTCGTCGCGATGGGGAGTGGCAGGGGGCTCATGGCGCGGTACCTCGGGGGAAGGGGGTGGAACCGCACTCTACTGGCCCGTGGCGGACCCCCCGGACCGGGGGTGACCACGGCGGATGCCCGTGCCGCCACCCGCCGCGGCGGGTGTGGGGGATAGGGTGCGGGACGAGGTGGTTACCACAGGTAACTCCGATGTCTCGGGAGAAGGAGCCGGCATGCCGGGCTGGACAGCGAGCGACATCCCCGACCAGAGCGGCCGCACGGCCGTGGTCACCGGGGCCAACAGCGGGATCGGCTACGTCACCGCCCGCGAGCTGGCCCGGCGCGGGGCGCGGGTCCTGCTCGCCTGTCGCAGCGAGGCCCGGGGTCGGGCCGCCGAGGAGCTGCTCCGGCGCGAAGTGCCGGGCGCGCGGGTCGAGTTCGCCCCGCTCGACCTCGCCGACCTGGCTTCCGTGCGGGAGTTCGCCGCGGGCTTCGGCGCCGGGCACGACGCCCTCGACCTCCTCGTCAACAACGCCGGGGTGATGGCCCTGCCGTACGGGCGGACCGTCGACGGCTTCGAGACCCAGATCGGGGTCAACCACCTCGGGCACTTCGCCCTCACCGGGTTGCTCCTGCCGCACCTGCTGCGCGCGCCCGGCGCCCGGGTCGTCTCGCTCTCCAGCGGCTTCCACGCCCTGGGCGACGTCGACCTCACCGATCTGCACGGCGAGCGCGGCTACCGCCGTTGGATCGCCTACGGCCGCTCCAAGACCGCCAACCTGCTCTTCGTGCACGAGCTGTCCCGCCGGCTCGCCGCCGCCGGCTCCGACCTGGTGGCGGCCGCCGCCCACCCCGGCTACGCCGACACCAATCTGCAGACGGCCGCCGCGAAGCAGGAGGGGCGCAGGGTGACCGAGCGGGTGATGGGGTTCGCGAACGTCGTCATCGCGCAGAGCGCCGCGTCGGGCGCGCTCCCCACCCTGTACGCGGCGACCGCGCCGGGGGTGCGTCCGGACGCCTTCATCGGGCCCAAGCTCGGCTGGCGGGGCGCTCCCGTCCCGTCGTGGCGGGCCAAGTGGACCCTGGACGACACCTCCGCCGCGGCCCTGTGGTCCGCCTCCGAGCGGCTGACGTCCGTCTCGTACGGCCTCGGGGCGCAGCGGTAGCCCGGCCGGCGGGCGGAACTCAGGCGCCGGCGGCAGCGGCGGCGACGATCCAGTTCCTGAACTCGACCGCGTAGTGCCGGAGGTGGTGGTCCAGGACCTCGTCCGGGCAGGTGCGAGGGAAGTAGACCGTCAGGTTCGCGGTGAAGCCGTCGGCGGTGTCGCCGAACTGGATCAGCGCCCGCCCGACGACGGTGCCGTCGGCCAGGAAGAGGTTCGAGGACATCTTGCGCGGAAAGTCCGACTCGGGGAGGAGCTCGTCGGCGTCCGCCGCCCAGGCCAGCTGGTCCGTTCCCCAGCCGCCCATGTAGAAGTCGGCGATGTGGGGACCGATGTTCTCCACCACGCGCGCCCCGATGGAGTCGGTGCCCATCACGTAGTGCTCGGGGTGCGCCGCGAGGAGTGCGCGCTCGTCGCCCGCGAACGCCCGGTCCATCCAGGCGAGGAAGGCACCCGAGGTGAGGCCCTTCACCGCGAGCACGGTGGTGCCCGCCTTGAAGCTGCCGGCGGAGCTGCGGGCGCACTCGCGCAGGAACGCGTTGCCCGCCTCGATGTCCGGGGCCAGGAGGTCGAGGAGCCCTTGGCGGCCCAGCAGCGTCCGGAAGCGGTCCAGGGCGCGGCGGGCGTAGAAGAGCTCGAAGTCGTCGATGCTCCCGGCATTCGCGGGCCCGGTCTCCAGCGTCACGGAAACGGGCGGGAGCGTCCGGGGGGTCGGGAGAGTCTGGTCGTCGGTCATGATCGCGCCTCCATTGAGATGTGAATGTGAATTCACGTTCACATAATGAGGGTACGCCGAAGGGTGCACCGGTTGTCAAAAGGGCCTGCTGGGAGCGGCGCGGCTACCATGCGGGACATGACCGAGGAGCCGGACCGCCCAGCGTCCTACCGAGAACCCCGGCAGGCCCGCAGCGCCGCGACCCTGGCCCGCGTACTGCGGGCGGCCGAGGAGATCGCCACCTCGGTCGGCCTGGAGGAGATGACGATCGCCGCCGTCGCGGAACGCGCCGGCGTCTCGGTCGGCACGATCTATCGCCGCTTCGAGGACAAGGAGCAGCTGATCGCCGCCCTGTCCGAGCGGATGCTGGAGCGGCGCGAGGAGTACGTGGCGGAGCGGCTGCGCACCGCCGAGCCCTCGCTCTCCGGCGTCATGGACGCCTACGCGCACGCCCTGCTCCAGTCCTTCGCCGACAGCAGCGGCCTCTTCCCCGAGCTGCTGCGCGCGCGGGAGGCCCGTTCGTTGGAGCGCGGGGCCCGCACCATCACCGAGATCCATCGCCTCCTGCTCGAAGCGGCGGCCCCGTACGCCGACCAGATCCGGCGCTCCTCACCGCAGGCGGCCCTGGACACCGTGGCCCGCGCCGTCCTCGGCGCCTGCTTCCACAACTCCGTGCGCCCCGACCCCGCCACCGGTGAAGCGGCCAGGCGCCGGTACGCCGACGAGCTCGGCGACATGGCGATCGCCTACCTCCTCACCCCCGACCGGCGCCGGCCCGCCCACGCCTGATCCGCCCCGTGCGTCGAAGCTCGGGGTGGTGCTCCCCGTACGTGTGCGGCGCGTGCCGCACCGCGTCCGGAGCCGCCTTGAGCGGGTCCGGCTCGGCGGCGGCGAGCACGGTGGGGATGACGGCCTCGGAAGTCGCGCCCCGGGCGCGGAAGTCGACTGCCCGGCCACGGAAGTCGACTGCCCGGGCACCCCGTTAACACGGCCGTCGTGCGCAGCCCTCGCAAACTGATCGCCCCGGGGCTACCTTGCTACCCGCCAGTCACATTACGGTGACGCAGCCCTAGGAGAGCCATGCGCCGTGCCGCCCGGACGCTGCCCCCTGCTCCGTCCGTCCTCCCCACCGGCCCCCTGCCCGTTGCCCTGTTCACCCCGCTCGCCGTCGTTCTCGCGCTCATCGTCACGCTGCTGGCGGCCCCTTTCGCCCGCGCGGTGACCGCGCCCGCGGCCGCGCCCGCGGCCACCGCGCAGCAACGCACCCCCGTGGTCCTCGTGCACGGCTACGGGGACACCGCGGCCTCCCTCGACGGGCTGGAGGACTACCTCCACGCGCACGGCTGGCTCTCCGCCGACCTGGCCGAGTTCGGCTACGACTGGGCCGCCACCAACACCTCCAACGCCGGACGCTTCGGCGCCTTCCTCACCGAGCGCTTCGGCGACCGCCCGGTCGACATCGTGGCGCACAGCATGGGCAGCCTGCTCACCCGCAGGTTCCTGAAGGACGGCGGGAGTGCGCGGGTGCGCTCCTGGGTCTCCCTCGGTGGCCCCAACCACGGCGCGGGCGACGCCTCGCCGTGCGGCCCCTTCGGCACGTTCTGCGACGTCCACGCCGCCTCGCTCGCCGAGATGGCCCCGGGCAGTGACCTGCTCGACTCCCTCAACGCGGGCGACGAGACCCCCGGCGCCACCCGCTACACCACCTTCAGCTCCGCCTGCGACCAGCAGATCCCGCCGGGTGACAGCCGGGCCCCGCGCTCCACCGAGCTCGCGGGCGCCGTCAACCACGTCCTCCCGGAGGGCGACAGCGGCTGCCCCTCGCACTTCGGCCTGCTCGGCAACGACTGGGTGCGCCGGCGCATCGTCGAGGAGTTCTCGATCGATCCCGTGCGCACGGTGGAGCTGCGGACCGGCCCGTTCAGGATCACCGTCGACGAGGCGCGCTTCACCTCCTCCGGCGAGAGCGGCCCGGAGCTGTACGACGGGCTGACCCTCACCACGGACGGCGCCGGCCGCTCCCTGTGGCACCGCGACCGGTCCGGCGCCACCGCCTTCCCCGCCCACGACCCCTGGTTCGGCCTCGACGACACGGCCCGGAGCCAGGTGTTCACCGACGGGGCCACCGTCACCGCCTACCTCACCGACGCCGACCGCACCGCGGGCAACAACGACGACGTGATGGCCGCGGGCCGGATCCACTGGGACCCCTCGCTCGGCTTCGGTCGCCGCACCGCCCGGTTCCTGGGCGTCGACGGCGGCGAGGCCACCGTCACCTACACGGTCACCCCCGTCGCGGGGGTGCCGCAGTGCCGGGTGCGGGTGGACGCCGCCGAGCTGACGTACTTCGACGACGGCACGACCCGCCCCGCGCTCTACGGCTCCCTCACCGTCCGCGCCGCCGACGGCGCCCGCGGCACGCCCTGGTCGCGGTCCGGATCCGATCCGTCCACCTTCCCCAACAAGGGCGCCCGCACCGATCCCGACCCGTACTTCTACCAACAGGTCGGCACGGGAGCGGCGTACGGCGGCCCGGCCCCGCTGGAGATCGGGGTGTACCTCTGGGACCACGACGCCTCCTCGGCCGACGACCTGGTCGCCCGGGGCACCGTCGCCTGGGACCCCTACACCGACCGTCCCGGCACCCGGACCAACGACTTCTACGGGGACGACGACGGGCACGTCAAGGTGACCTGGACGGTCACCTGCCCCTAGGCCGCGGCGCCCCCGGGCCACCCGCGGGCCACTCGCGGTCCTCCCCTTCTTCACCCAACTCCCTTACGCTCCAGCCGACTTGCCGCCGCACCGGCGTCGGCTGGACCCGTAGGGGAGAAGCCCATGAGTTCCCGCAACCGGACGGCCGCGGTGGTCACCGCCGCCCTGGCCGTCGTCCTCGCGCTCGCCCCGGCCGCGGCGGGCGCCGCCCCCGCGCCGGTCGCGGTCCCCGGCGCGGGCCTGCCCTTCGCCGGGTCCACCGGCGTCGGCGTGCACAACGCCTACGAGAAGGCCAAGTACCCCTACTTCGCCGACGCGTTGGACTCCGGCGCCGCGATGCTCGAACTCGACGTGTGGACCAACTTCTTCGGCAGCTCCTGGCGGGTCTCCCACAGCAATCCGATCGGCAACGACAACAACTGCGAGAACGCCACCACCCCCGCCCAACTGCGCACCAAGTCCCGCAACCAGAACCTTGCGGGCTGCCTCGCCGACCTGCGCAGCTGGCACGACGCGCACCCCGGCCACCGCCCGGTCATCCTCAAGATGGAACTCAAGGACGGCTTCGCCGCCAACCTGGGCCGCGGCCCGGCCGACCTCGACGCGCTGCTCGGCGCCCGCCTGGGCGACGCCCTCTACCGGCCCGGCGACCTGGCCGCGGGCCACCCCGACCTGGACAGCGCCGCGCGCGCCGGAGCCTGGCCGAGCCGCTCCGACCTCGCCGGGAAGTTCCTGATCGAGCTGATCCCGGGCACCGTGGAGGAGGGCAACGGCGCCGACACCCTCTGGACCGACCGCGAGTACGCCACCCACCTGCGCACCCTCGCCGCCGCCGGACGGCTCGGTCAGGCCGCCGCCTTCCCCGCGGTGCACCGGGCGGAGGCCGGCGATCCCCGCACGCGCTACGCCGACGCCACGCTGCGCCCCTGGTTCGTGGTCTTCGACGGGGACGCCAGCGCCTACATCGCGCCCGCCATCGACACCGGCTGGTACGACCGCAACCACTACCTGCTGATCGCCACCGACGCGCAGGGCGTCGCGCCCGCCATCGACGGCACCCGGCCCACCGAGGCGCAGGCCCGCGACCGGGTCGCCCTGCTCGCCGGGCAGTACCACGCCTCCGTGGTCTCGGCCGACTGGTACCCGCTGCCCGCCGTGCTGGCGAGCGTGGTGCCGCGCGGCTGACCCGCCGCCGGACGGCCGCCGGCCGGCCGCCCGCGACGACGGCCGGGTCCGGCCCGCCGGGTCACGGACCGTCCAGCATCCCCGCCACCTGCTCCACGGTCAGGCAGGACAGCGGAACCAGGATCCGGGCGACCTGGGGGGCGAAGGTCTCCGAGGTCGCCAGCACCTCGGCGGCCGGGCCGTCCGCGAGGGTCTCGCCCTGCGCCATCAGCACCACCCGGTCGGCCGCCCGCACGGCGAACTCCACGTCGTGCGTGGCGATCAGCACCGCCGTGCCCCGCGCCGCCAGCTCGTCGACGATCCGGATCAGCGCCGCCTTGGCGCGGTGGTCCAGGCCGCGCGTCGGCTCGTCCAGCAACAGCACCCCCGGCGTCGCGGAGAGCCGGACGGCGAGGACGAGCGCCAGCTTCTGGCCCTCGGAGAGGTCCCGCGGGTGCATGGCGTCGTCGACCCCGGGCGCCAGCAGGTCCAGCAGCTCCCGCGCGGAGCGCACGCCGGAGGCGGCCGACTCCGCGTCCACCTGGGCGAGTTCCTGGCGTACGGTCACCCGGCTCAGCAGGTCGGTGGGCGTCTGGGTGACCATCGCGACCAGGTGCCGGACCTCGGCGGCCGGGAGCGTCCCGGGGTCCCGGCCTCCCTCGCCCCCGACCGTCACCGTGCCGGAACGCCGCGGCCCCGACCCGTGCAGGGCGTGGAGCAGCGAGGACTTGCCGCAGCCGCCGGGTCCCATCAGGGCGGTGACCTCCCCGGCGCGCAGCACCAGGTCCACCTTGTGCACCGCGGGCAGCCCCATGTGCGTCACGGTCAGCCCGCCGGCCCGCAGTGCTTCGCCCCCGCCCGTCGGCGCGGCGGGGCGCACCGGAGCCGGTATCCGCCCGGCCAGCCGGGTCCGCAGCCGGGCCGCGGCCGGGCGCGCCTCCTGCTCCGACAGCGGCAGGGGGGTCCAGCCCGCGAGCCGCCCCAGCTCCACCACGGGCGGCGCGACCGTCGACGTACGGAAGACCTCGGCGGGCCGCCCGGACACCACGGTCCCGTCCCCGGGGAGGTGGATCACCCGGTCCGCGTACTGCGCGACCCGCTCCAGCCGGTGCTCGGAGAGCAGCACCGTCATCCGCAGCTCGCGCACCAGCCGGGTGACGACCGCCAGCACCTCCTCGGCCCCCGCCGGGTCGAGGGCCGAGGTCGGCTCGTCCAGCACCAGCACCCGGGGGTGCGCGGTCAGGACGGAGCCGATGGCCACGCGCTGCTGCTGGCCGCCGGAGAGCTCGTGCAGCGGCCGGTGGCGCAGCCCGGTCAGGTCCAGCAGGGCGAGGGTCTCCTCGATCCGCGCGCGCCGCACGGCCGTCTCCACGGAGAGCTGTCCCATCGCGTAGGCCAGCTCCTCCTCGACGGTGTCGGTGACGAAGCCGTCGAGCGGATCCTGGCCCACCACACCGACCAGGTCCACGAGTTCACGCGGTGGATGCTCGGCCGTGTCCCGACCGCCGACGGTCACCCGGCCGTACAGGGTGCCGCCGGTGAAGTGCGGCACGAGTCCGTTGACCGTACCCAGCAGCGTCGACTTGCCGACGCCGGTGCGCCCGACGACCAGGCACAACTCGCCTTCCTCGACGGTCAGATTCACGTCCCGCAGCACGGATCGGGGCGCGTCGTCGTACTTCACACTGACGTTCTCGAAGCTGATCACGGGGATTCCTTGGCGGTGCGGACCAACTCTGGGGCTACAGAGGTCGGTTGAGGTAGCTCGGATGGTAACCGACACCCTTGACGGGGAGTACCCGCCGAAGCACACGCGTCCCGCGCCGAAGGAATCCCCGCGGCCGGCCGCTAGAAGGAGGTCCAGGTGAAGGCGACCTCGTCGCCCGTCTTGATCTTGAACTGGCAGCCGCCGACCGGGGTGGAGACGCCGTTCACCGAGATGTTCCAGTACGCCGCGCCCCCGCCGGAGACGTTCTTGACGGTGTCCACCGAGAAGTCGTCGAACGACGCGTACCAGGTGCCGTCCCAGCCGAAGTGGCGCTGGCGGGCCGCGTCATCGAGGGCGGCGGTGGGCGTGGGGACCGGGCTCGGGTTCTGCGCGCCGTTGGTGCCGTCGCACTTGTGGGTGCCGCCGGTCGCGGTCGTCACCTCGTGCCCCTTGGTCAGCACCAGGCCCTTGAAGAGGTTGCCGTCGGGGCCCTGCACGGTGAGCCGGACCAGGACCGGGGCGTTGGTGCGGGCGGCGGTCGTGTGGGCGACGGCCGGGGCGGCGGCCGTCAGTGCCAGCCCGAGGGCGGCGGCGGTGACGGCGGTACGGCGTATGAGCGTGCTGCGCATGGCGGGATGCCTTTCTTCGCGCTGTAGTCCATGACAGTGGAAGCATTCGGCGTGCCGTGGCAGGTGCTCCGACTCGCGGCCCGCCGCCCCAAGGGGCGGCGGGCCGCACACGGTTGCAGGTCAGCGCCGGATTCGCACCGGCTTCCCCTGGTCACGCACGCATGAAGTTGTGGATCGCACTGCCGCCGGGATCCGGTCACCCGGGCCCGGACGGCCGTGCACGGTCATCATAGGGGCACCTCGGGTCAGGACGAGGGGCTCACCTGCACGGTGGTCAGCGCCCCGCCCGACGCCTCCTTGACCACCGCGATCCGGGTCCCGGTGTCCGGCACCTTCACCCCGACCTGCGGCAGTTCGGCGTTCCAGTAGCTGCCGTGCCGGTCGTCGAAGACGGGCACGCCCGGCCGCGCGGGCACCACCAGCGGCGCCCCCGCCTTGTGCAGCACGATCCGGTCGCTCGGCCGCAGGGAGAACGTCGCGTCGAAGGTCTGCGCCCGCGCGTTGACGAGCGACCCGTCCGTGAACCGCAGCGCCCCGGGCCGGGCGTCGACCGGCAGCAGCAGGCCCCCGCCGGGATGCGCCTTGGTGGTGTTGTCGCTGTACGCGGTGTCCCACAGCCAGATCAACACGCCCTGTTGGTAGGGGTAGAACTCCACCGAGTCGTCGCCCTGCCCGAAGTTGTACGGTCCCGTTCTGAGGTACTCGCCGAAGCCGGTGTAGCGCCGGTTCTCCACCACGTAGGCGCGCGGGTGCTGCTCGGTTCCGTAACGACCCTCGGTGCGCGACCACTTGATCGCCGTCCAGCCGTTCGCCCCCTGCTCCGCACCGTCGCGCAGCAGCTCGCGGCCGTCCGCGGTGATCCGCAGGTCGTCGAAGGCCACGCCCTTGCCGTGGGTGTTGCTGTCCGAGGTCACCCGCAGTCGCAGCGAGACGTTTTTGCCCGCGTACGCGCCCAACGGCACGCCGAGTTCGGCCCAGCCGCCAGAGGTGCCGGAGATCCCCTTCGCGGGGATGGCGGCGCCGCCGACCGTGCCGGGCAGCGCCGCCCAGGTGGTCCCGCCGTCGGTGGAGGCCTCCACGGTCAGGAAGTCGAAGTCCTGCTCCACGTCGTACCAGACCCGGGCGTCGAGCCGGGCCGGGGCGCCGGCCGCGAGAGCGGTGAGGTCGACGGAGCGCGTGAGCGTGTTGTCCATGAAGTCGCCGGTGCCGCTCCACCACTGCGCCGCGCCCTCGTAGGGATCGGCCAGCTCGGTGCGGGTCACCGAGGGTGGCAGGTGCACCAACAGGGCTTGTGGATCGTCGGTGTTGTAGCCGGAGACGCCGAGCACCGCCTTGGTCCTGCGGCCCGCGTCGGCCTCGGTGTATTCGAGCCAGCCCAACTGGAGCTTGCTCCAGGCGTCCAGGTCGCCGGGGAAGGCGCCGGTGGTGCCCCGGCCCTTGCCGAGGTAGGAGGCCGAGGACATCAGCGACCAGAAGTTGACGCTGTTGTCCCCGTCCGAGCTGTAGAGGTCGGGCAGGCCCAGGTCGTGGCCGAACTCGTGGGCGAAGAGCCCGACACCGCTGTTCTCGCCGCCGGTCAGGTAGTCGCCCGCCCAGATCCCGGTGTCGCCGACCGGCGTGCCGCCCGCCTTGTTGCCCGCGGGGCCCGCCGTACCGGCCTGGTCGTAGTACGCGAACCAGCGGTGTGCCCAGACGGCGTCCTTGCCCTGGGCGCCGCCGCCCCAGGTCTGGTCCTTGCCGGCGTGCACGATGACGAGGTGGTCGAGGTAGCCGTCCGGCTCGTTGAAGTTGCCGTCGTGGTCGGCGTCGTAGCGGTCCCACACGTCGTACTCGGCCAGCTGGGCCTTGATCTGGGCCGCCGTGCGCCCCTTGGCGACCTCGCCCCGGTACCAGGCGTCGGTGGCGTCGCGGACCAGGTCCCAGTTGGTGCGGCACTGGCCGGGTTCGGCGCAGTTGTCCGTGCCGTAACGGGCCTCGTTCCAGGGGAGCTTGACCCAGCCGCTGACCTGGCCGTCCATGGCGTAGCGGCCGGAGGACTGGAGGTCGTAGTAGGAGCGCAGACTGACCGCGCCGGGGGCGTCGGAGAAGAACTGCTGCTGGTAGGAGGCCCGGCTGAAGTCCTTGCGCCACAGGGTGTGGTTATCGCTCTTGTCGGGCTTGGGGATGGTGTTGTGCCGGGGGCCCGGGGTGCCGCCGAAGCGCGGCTTGCCCTCGTACTGCGTGGTGGTGTCCACCTGGTCGCCGAACTCGGCCAGGATCACGAACACCTTGTCCTTGCGCTCCTGGGCCAGCTCCACGTAGCGCTTGCCGACCTTGGCGGTGCGCGGGAGGGTGCCGTCCGGCTCGGCCCGCAGGGCTCCGGCCCCGGCGCCGGGCCCCGCCGCGATCTCTTCGAGGGCCTGGCGGCGAAGGGCTTGGCGCTGTAGTTCCAGGGGTGCGGGCGGCGGGGCCGCCGCCTGTTCGCTCTGGACGAGCTGGGATGCGGGGGCGGGTGGGACCGCGGCGAGCGCGGTGGGGGAGAGCGCGGGGGTGGCGAGGAGGGCGAGGGCTATCGCCGCTCCTGCCGCGACGAGTCTGCGCAACGTGGCTGACCTTTCTGGGAGTTCGGCCGGGGCGCAGGTAATATTTCACATGTCACAGGTCACGGATAGGGGTTGCGTAGCGCCACCGCCGCGCAGTGCCCCTCCGGCACCAGGACGTCCGTCAGCGCCCAGTCCGCGAGCAGGGCCGGAACGGGCCCCGAGCCCACGTAGTCGGCCGCCGGATCCTCCGAGAGGCCCACCCCCAGCCCCTTGAGGTACGCCTCCTTGCGCGTCCAGACCCGGGTGAAGGCCAGGGGCCGCTCCGCGGCGGGCAGCACCGCCAGCTCGGCCGCCTCCCGCGGGTGCAGCACGTCCGCCGTCTCGGCGATCGTGCGCGCCGAAGGCACCTCCTCCACGTCCACCCCGACCGGGACGGTCGCGAAGGCCAGCAGGCTCAGCCCGTGGCAGTGCGAGAGCGAGAAGTGCAGTGCCCCGCCGGGCAGTACGGGCCGACCGTGCGGCTCCTGGCAGTGCGCGCAGGGTGCCCGGTCCACCGTCACCGCCCGCGGGGCGATGCCGAGGTAGGCGCCCAGCAGGCGGCGCAGCGCCACGTGGGCGCAGACGTACGCGTCACGGTCCGCCGCCCGGACGAACTCGGCGGCCCGGGCCAGCTCCTGGGCGTCCAGCGTGCCGGGCGCGTGCCGGGCGGCGTGCGCCCGGTAGCCGGTGGTGTCCACCAACCACAGGTCGGGGCCCGCGGGCAGCAGCGCGGCCCGTGCCGGGCCGGGGTCCGACAGCCGCGACGGGACCAACAGGTCGGCGGTGGGGGGAGGCGCCGTGCGCGTCGTGAGGATCGTCATCGTCGCCCCTCACACGGACGCGGGGACGGGGGCGGCCGCGGGGAGGGCGGCGCTCTCGGCCGGCTCCCCGGTCTTCGCCGGGGTCCGCAGCGCCATCACCGCGGCGACCGGCGAGACGAAGGCGATCGTCCCGCACACCAACCAGGTGGTCTGCACCCCGAGGAACAGCGACAGGCTGCTGAAGACGGCGATCGAGAGGGGCGCGGTACCGATGCCCGCCAGCGACAGCGTGGACATCGCCGCGCCCATCCGGTCCTCCGGCGCGGACTGCTGGTAAAGGGTCACGATCGCGGGGCCGTTGAGCCCGGAGAGCAGGCCGACCGCGGCGGCCACGACGGTGAGCGAGAGCACCGAGGGCATCAGCGCCATCACCAGGATCCCGGCCGCCAGACCCACCCCGGTCACGACGAGGCGTACGAACATCGAGATGCGGTGGGCCAGTACGGCGCCCGCGGCGCTGGAGCCCAGCGCGCCCACGCTGAAGGCGGCCAGCACCACGCCCACCGCGCCCACGCCCCAGCCGCGCTGGTGCACCAGCAGCGGCAGGGCCACCTCGGCGGGCCAGCTGAAGGCCATGTCCAGGCAGAGCGAGGCGATGAACATCCAGCGCAGTCGCGGGTGCCGGGCCAGCAGGCGGAATCCGTCACCGGAACGCCTCATCAGCGAGACGCCGGGCTCGCGGGCGGGACGGGTGAACCCGTGCGTGACGTGCAGCAGGCAGCCGAGCCAGATCGCCCCGGTGACCGCCCCGACCACCATCGCGACCCACAGCTCGCCGACCGTGATCAGCCAGGCGCCGGCCGGCGCGCCCAGGATGGGTGCGACGCGCAGGACCATGGCGTAGAGGGAGTTGGCGCGGGCCAGCTGGTCCCCACGGGCGAACATCGGCAGCAGCACCCCGGAGGCGGGACCGGCCAGACCGAGCAGGACGCCCTCGATCAGCGCCATCGTCACCAGCGGCCACAGCTGCTGCGCGGTGGCGGTGACCACGGCCCCGGTGGCGAGCAGGACGACCCGGGCGCTGGTGGTGCGCAGCAGGACGAAGCGCGGGCCGAGGGTGTCGGCGACCGCCCCGCCGAAGATCAGCATGAGGGCCCGGGGCACGGTGGCCGCGAGCATCAGGAGGGTCACCGCCCGGGTGCCGCCGAGCTGCACGGCGGTCCAGTTCATCGCGATCAGCAGGGCGAAGCTGCCCAGTTGGACGGCGGCCTGGCCGCCGACCAAGGAGCCGACCCGGCCCCACTGCACGGGGGCGGCGGAGGGGGCGGGTGTGGGTGTGGTGTTCGTATCCATCAGGCACCGCTTCTGTGAGGGGTGGAGGGGAAGGGCGAGGAGGAGGCGCCGGCCGGGGTGCTCCGGGCGCCGCGCAGGGCGAGCGCCACGGCCCGGCGGGCGGCGTGCGCGAGGGCTCCGGGTCGGGGTGCGCGGTCGTACGCATGGACCTCCAGGCGGCCGCCGAGATGGCCGAGGCCCGCTTCGGCGAGGGCCCGGGCGGCGGCGCTCCCGGCCACCCGGACGAGCCGCGGCGGCCCGGCCACGGCCACCCCGGGCAGCTCGCCCGGCCGGAACACGGCGCGCACCCGGCCCGCCCGCCGCCCGGGCCCGCCGCGCCGACGTTCGCGCGCGCGGTCCCCGGGGCGGGACGCGGAGCCGCGCGGGGCGCTCATGACCGGGACCCGGCGGGGGCGTCCGCGGGGAGCCGCGGTTCCCGCGGGTCCCACAGGTCCTCGGGGGACAGGTCGGCCGTGTGGTACTTGCCCAGCGCGCTGGTCAGCAGCCGGACCTCCAGGGCCAGCGCGGCCACCAGCCGGACCAGCCCCTCCTCGGGGTCCTCGTCCACCGCGAGCAGCGCCGCCCGGCCCAGCCCCACGGCGCTCGCGCCCAGGGCCAGCGCCCGCACCGTGCGGCCGCCCTCCCAGATCCGGCCCGTGGCCAGCAGCGCCCCGCGCGGCCTGCCGATCCGGCGCAGGCACTCGGCGAGCGGCAGGCCGACCTGGTCGAGGAAGACCCGCGGCGCCCAGCCGGTGCCGCCCTCGGCGCCGTCCACGGTCACCGCGTCGGCGCCCGCCGCCCAGGCGGTGGCGGCCGCGGCCGCGATGTCCCGCCCGGGATGGAACTTCACCCAGGTCCGGGCCAGCGGGAAGTTGTTCCGCATGAAGCGCAGCTGCTGGCGGACGATCTCCTCCGTGAAGGTGCCCGGACTCGCGCACCGCAGGTGCCGGCCCGCGCCCAGCAGCTCCCGCACGGTGAACTTCCCGGCGAGCCGCTCCGCCTGCGCGGCGTCGACCACGGTCATCCCGCCGAGCCCCGGCTTCGCGCCCTGCCCGACCTTCAACTCGAAGCCCAGTCGGCCCGAATCGCGCAGCGGCCGGGTGCCCGGATCGCTGTAGAGCAGGTTCCACACCTCGGAGTCGGCGTCCTCGGTGGACTGCTGCACCACCACCCCGCCGACCCCGTCGGCGAGGTTGTCGGCGTACGCGGCCACCCGCGCCAGCAGCGCCGAGCGCATCCCGTCGCCGCCGCGCCGGTAGCCGTGCACCGGCACCATGTTCTCGCCGATCACCATCGGGATGCCGAGCCGGGCCGCCTGCGCGCCCGCGGCCACGCCGAGGTCCCCGCTGCCCACCCGGGTGGAGCCGAACGCCGAGAGGTACAGCGGGAGTTCGGCGGCGAACCCGCCGACCTTGGTGCGCAGGTCCACGTCCTCGAAGGAGGGCTCCCGGCCCAGGTCGATCAGCTTCTCCAGCCGCCGCGGCATGAACACGGGCGGCGTCGGCCGCAGCGCGTCCAGCGCGTCCGCCGGGTAGGGCCCGTCGGTCGGATCCGCTTCCCGGGCCCCGTACAGCTGCGTCCCGTAGGTGTCCGCGGGCGGGAACACCTCGGCCGTCCCCGCGCGGGCCCGGGCGCGCACCGCGCGCTCCGGGAAGCCCGCCGCCGTCAGCGCGCTCACGGGGCGATCACCCCCGGCAGCTTCGGGTAGGCGCTGACCTGCCACAGGGCGTCGAGCCCGGTCAGGAAGCGGACCAGGCGCTGGAGCCCCATGCCGAAGCCGGCGCTCGACTGGATGCCCTCGCGGGCCAGTTCGAGGTACCAGGCGTACTTCGCCGGGTTCTCGCCGCTCTCCCGCATCCGGGTCACGATCGTCGCGTAGTGCGATTCGCGCTCGCTGCCGCTGACCAGCTCCCCGTAGCCGCCGGGGGCGATCAGGTCGAAGTTGCGCAGCAGGCCCGGGTGGTCGGGGTCCTCGCGGTCGTAGAAGCCGCGCGAGCCCTTCGGGTAGTCGTTGATGAAGAACGGCCGCTCGGCCTCCAGGGAGAGCACCTTCTCGCCCGCCCAGTCGATCTCGGCGTCCGGGCTCTGCGGGTGGCCCCGGCCGATCAGCCGCGCCACCGCCTCCTCGTGCGTGCAGGCGTCGTACTTGCCCGACCGCAGCTCGGCGAAGTCCATCTCCTCGCGCCCGAGTTCGCGCAGTACGTCGGGGACGGCCGTCCACACGTGCTCGGCCACCCGGGTCAGCAGCCCGGCCGCGATCTCCTGCGCGTCGTGGCGCGAGCCGCCGGCGATCTCCACGTCGATCTGGTGGAACTCGACCAGGTGGCGGCCGGTGGTCGCGGTCTCCGGCGGCTCCACCCGGACGTTCGGGGCGATGTAGAAGAGCTTCGGGAAACCGCGCAGCGAGGCCTGCTTGTAGAGGATCGCGCTGGTCATCAGCTTGTACGGCTCGCCGTAGTAGTCGACGTCCAGCGCCTTCGCGCCGCGCCCGCCCGGATCGGTGACCGGGCCCACCAGCGGCGGCAGCAGCTCCACGAATCCCTCGCCGCGCAAGAACTCCCGCGCCGCGTACAGGACTTCCTGCTGGACGAGCATCGCCGCCCGCAACTGCGGCGAGCGCAGGTGCTCCCCGAGCGGGGGCGGGGTGTGCGGTGCGGCGGTGGACATCGCGGTGGTGGGCGGGGTGGCGCCGTAGGGCTCCATGTCGACTCCTGTGAGTGTGCGGGTGCGTCGGTCGGTCGATGGCTGGGCGGGGGCGTTCACGCGGGGACCGGTACGGCGTCGAAGCGGCGCGCCACGTCGTGGACGGCGGCCAGCAGGCCGTCCGCGGTCATCGGGGTGGCGCCGCTCGGCGGGCGGTAGGCCCTCACCGGCATCGCGCCGACCTCGGACCAGCGCAGCCGCCCGCCCGGGTCGATCACGCTGCGGGAGCGGCCCGCGTTGTCCGGGTGCAGGCAGAAGGGGACGTCCAGCAGGCCGCGGGAGAAGGCCAGTTTGAGGCTGCGGCCGAGGTCGTCGCCCAGCTCCAGTACGGCCTCCACGAAGGCGAGCGCCTCCCGGTAGACCTCGCTGTCGCCCGCGGCGTCGATGTCGCCCGGCTCCGCGGGCCCCTCGGCCAGGGCCGCGGTCGCCGCCGCCGTCTCCAGCGCCCGTACGTTCTCCGACACGGTCGGGATCCGGTACGCCTCGGCGGCGGTCTTGACGATGAGACGGTGCGCCCCGGCCCGCACCGCGAGCTGCGCCGAGGCCTCCAGCAGTCGGGTCGCCCCGTCCTCGGTGCCGGGGAAGACCCCCATGTAGGTGTAGAGCACCACGTGGTGGTCCACCCCGGCCGGCAGGAACTCCCCGGCCAGGCGGCGCAGCGCCCGTACCGCTTCGGCGTCCTGCACCGGATCGGTCTGCTGCGCGTAGCTGAGGGAGATGCTGCGCAGGCCGTGCCGGGTGAAGAACAGGCCCTCCAGCAGGCTGATCGCGACCAGCAGCCCCGGCGGGCAGAGCTGGCCGAGCATGCAGCCGCCGAAGCTCTCCAGGTGCGGCACCCGCGGGGCGGGGACCAGGGCGGCCAACAGCTCGCAGCAGCGCGCCCAGTTGTCGACGGACTCCGCGAGCGGGGTGCGGCCGTAGGGCAGGCAGTACGAGACCGGCCCGCCCTCGGTGGCGTCCAGCCCGGCCGCGGTCAGCGCGCGGATGATCGACTCGGGCCGCGAGGAGCCGTGCCGCACCTGGACGGGGAAGCCCGGGTCCAGCACGCCGTCCAGCAGCGACCGGGTCAGGGCGGCCGGGTGGGTCGCGATGGGGTAGCCGTTGAGCGGGGTGCCCTCGGCGAGCGCGGCCCGGGCGGCGTCCTGATCGCCGACCCGGGTGTAGCTGTCGATGGTCAGGGTGCCGACGGTGGTGGCGACGGCGGACTTCGTGCGCTCCAGGCCGTCCCGCATCCGGGCGGGGTCGCTGAACCCCATCCGGGGCTGGACGACCAGCGCTCCGGCGGCCGCCGCGTCGGCGACGAAGGAGCCGAAGGAGGGGGCGCCGTTCACGCGAAGACCCGGATGCCGGTGAGCGAACCGAGGTACTCCCGCAGGGCCGCCACGTCGCCGTCGTCGAAGACGGCGTCGCACCCCGCGTCGAACAGCCGACCGCGCTGCACGGGGTCGGCGGTCCCCGCGACCCCGAGCTTGCCGCCGATGACGACGGGGAAGGCGTGGTCCGCGCGGCGCAGGGTGCGCACCGCGCTCAGCCCGTCCCGGTATCCGTGCCCGTTCACACTGCTGATCACCACGAGGTCCGGCTCCCGGTCGGCGCAGGTGTCGGCGAGCAACCGGTCCGGTACGCAGGGGCCGAGGTTGTGCACCCGGTGCCCCTCCTCCTCCAGCAGCAACTGGAGATAGACCAGATTCCATGTATGGGAATCCGATGCCGTACCCGTCAGCAGGATGTTCAAAGTCCGTCGTCGCATACGGTGAATATAGAAAGCGGATCAAGGCCCGAGGGGAAGTTCCGGCGGCAGTATTGCGGTATTACCCGGCCTGTCCGGCCGCTCGTCCCGCGGCTGATATCACGGCTGATATCGCGGCGCAAAAAGCCGCCGGGCCGCGCCCCGGGGTGCGGGGCACGGCCTGGCGGCGGGTGCAATGGGTACGGGTGGTCAGGCGTACTGGGCGACCAGGCTCTTCGGCCGGATGTCCGTCCAGTTCAGCTCCACGTAGGCGAGCGCGTCAGCCCGCGAACCGTCCGCCCAGACCACGTCCCAACCTGCGGGAACGGTGGCAAAGGTGGGCCACAGGGCGTGCTGGCCCTCGGCGTTCACCACCACGTGGAAGCTGCCCTCGGCGTTGTCGAAAGGATTGGTCATGACAGACTCCTCAATTTCTCGGAAAGGATACGGCCGATCAGGGCCAGCGGTTCGGGTTCGCCCATTCTGGTGTGCGGAACTCCGATGACATGGTTCTCCACACTGCCCTCGACATAGGGAATCCAGTGCTGTGCGAGAGTGTTTTCCGTCTTCCCGTCCTCAAGTGCCCCGAGGAACAACATGTCGGTGGCGACCGGGCGCGGAGAATACAGGTTCATGATTTCTGCGTGGTCGATGGAGGCACCGATCACGGACCGGATCTCCCCGTCGGAGAAGGCACCCAGGACCGGGTCCTGCAAGCGGACCAGACCGATCAGGGCGTCCACGTCGAAGGGGGCGTCCTCGGGGACGTCCGCGTCGTCGCCGACCAGCATGTCCCGCTTCTGCGCCGGGGTCATCCGGCGCCGCTCGGGCTCGGTCGGCATCAGGTGGACGTCCATCATGGCCAGCAGCTCGGTGCGTTCGTCCAGCTCGGCCAGGCGGACGGCGAGCGCGTGGGCGATCGTGCCGCCGAAGGACCAGCCCAGGAAGCGGTACGGGCCGTGCGGCTGGACCTCGCGGATCCGGGGCAGGTAGTCGGCGACCATCTCCTCGACGCTCCGCGGACTGTGCCCCAGCTCGCTCAGCGCCCGGGCCTGGATCGCGTACAGCGGCTGGTCGGGGCCCAGGTGCTGGGTGAGACCGGCGTACGACCAGCCCACGCCCGTACCGGGGTGGAGGCAGAACAGCGGGCGGCGGGTGCCGCCGGTGTGCAGCGGCAGCAGGACCCCCATCGGGTCGAAGCCGCTCGGCTCGTCACCGAGCAGCCCGGCCACGGTCGGCGTGCGGAACAGGTCCCGCACGCCCAGCTCCAACCCCAGGACGGTCCGCATCCGGCTGACCAGGCGCACCGCGAGCAGGGAATGCCCGCCCAGGGTGAAGAAGTTGTCGTCGATCCCGACCCCCTCCACCTCCAGCACCTCGGTGAACAGGCCGCACAGGACCTCCTCGCGCGGGGTGCGCGGCGGGCGGCCGGTGGGCCGCGCCGCGCGCGGCGGCGCGGGCAGCGCCCGGCGGTCCGGCTTGCCGTTGACGGTCAGCGGGATCGCGTCGAGCAGGACGACCGCGGAGGGGACCATGTGCTCGGGCAGTTCCCCGGCGGCCCAGCGGAGCAACGCGGGCTCCGTCAGGGTGTGTTCGGCGCGCGGCACCGCGTAGGCGACGAGGCGCTTGCCGCCGGGGCCGTCGTCGAGGACCACCACCGCGACCTGACCGACGCCCGGGTGCCGGGCCAGGGTCTCCTCGATCTCGCCCGGCTCGATCCGGAAGCCGCGCAGCTTGATCTGGCCGTCGGCCCGCCCGATGAAGCGCAGTTCCCCTTCCGGGGTCCACTGCACGAGGTCGCCGGTCCGGTACATCCGCCCGCCGTCCGCGCCGAACGGGTCGGCGACGAAGCGCTCCGCGGTCAGAGCGGCCCGGCCGATGTATCCGCGGGCCACCTGGCTGCCCGCGATGTACATCTCCCCGGGGATGCCGATCGGGACCGGCCGCATCCGCTCGTCCAGGACGTGGACGCGGGTGTTGTCGAGGGGCGCGCCCAGGAACACCCCGGGCAGCGTGCGCCGGTCCGTTCCGATCCGCTGGTGGTGGGAGGCGAAGGTGGTCTCGGTGGGGCCGTAGGAGTGGACCAGGACCGTCTCGGGGCAGTGGTCCAGGACCCGTTGGAGGGCGCTGGGCGAGGCGACGTCGCCGCCGGTCCACACCTCGTCGAGGAGCTTGAGCGTGTCCAGGCCCTCGTCCGCCATGATGTGGAAGAGCCCCATCGTGAAGTAGGCGGCGGTGACCCCGTAGGTGCGGATGGTGTGGTCGAGTTCGGCGACGTCGGTGCCGTCGCCGGGGGCGATCACGAGCTGCGCACCGCCCAGCAGCGGGACCCACAGCTCGTAGGTCGAGGCGTCGAAGCCGATCGCCGAGTGCACCAGCATCCGCCGGTGGTTGGCCAGGTCCCAGCAGCGGTCCGTGACCAGCTCGACCACGTTGCGGTGGGTGACCCCGACGCCCTTGGGGCGGCCGGTGGAGCCGGAGGTGAACATCACGTACATCAGGGCGTCCTCGCCGACCGCGGTCCCCGGGTCGGTGGCGTCCTGGTCCACGGCCAGCTCGTCCACGGCGAGCACCGTGACACCGGCGGCGGCCTCCTGGCTCACCGGAGCCGATCCGGTGTGCGCCGCTTGCGTCAGCAGCACCCCCGCCGCCACGTCCTCCATGATCATCCGCACCCGGGTGTCGGGCAGTCGCGGGTCCAACGGAACATAGGCGGCGCCGCACTTGAGGATGGCGAGGGCGGACACCAGCAGCAACGGCGTGCGGTCCATCAGCACGCCGACCGCGCCGTCCCGGGCGACCCCCGCCGCGATCAGGTCGCGGGCCAGGGAGTTGGCCCGCGCGTCCAGCTCGGCGTAGGTCAGGCTCTCGTCCTCGAAGGACACGGCGATCCGGTCCGGGGTGCGCCGGGCCTGCGCCGCGAACACCTCGTGCACCACGCCGCACGCCGCGCGCGGCGTCGCGGTGTCGTTGTACCGCGTGACCAGCCGGTGCTCCTCCTCGGCGGACAGCAGCGGCAGGTCCGCCAGCCGCAGCCGCGGGTCCCGGGCCACCGCCCGCAGGATCCGTGCCAGGTGCCCGGCGAGCATCCCCGCCGTCCCCGCGTCGTACAGGTCCGTCGCGTACTCCAGTACGCCCACCAGCCCGCCCGGCGTCCCGTCCGCGTCCCGCAGCTCCCGCAGCGCGACCGTCAGGTCGAACTTGGTGAAACCGGAGTCCGAGCCCACCGGGGAGCCGGCCAGCGCCGACCCGGCCGGGATGCCGGACTCCGCCGGGTGCACCTGCACCAGGGCCTGCACCAGCGGGTGGTGCGCCGTGGAACGGACCGGGTTGAGCCGCTCCACCACCAGGTCGAACGGCAGCTCCTGGTGGGCGAAGGCGGCGAGGTCGGTCTCCCGGACCCGCTCCAGCAGCTCCGTGAACCGCGGGTCGCCCGAGGTGTCGCAGCGCAGCGTGAGGGTGTTCACGAAGAACCCGACGAGGTCGTCGAGCGACTCGTCGTCACGCCCGGCCACCACCGTGCCCAGCGGCAGGTCGGTCCCGGCGCCGTGCCGGGTCAGCGCCGCCGCGAAGGCCGCCTGGACCACCATGAACAGCGTCGCCCCGTGGTCCCGGGCCAGCCCCTCCAGCCGGGCGTGCGTGTCCGCGTCCAGCCGGAGCGCGGTCGCGGCGCCCCGGTGCGAGGCCTCGGCCGGACGGGTCCGGGCCGCGGAGAGCTCCAGTACCGGGGGCGCGTCCGCCAGCCGCTCCTTCCAGAACGCCACGTGCGCCTCGGCCGCCGGCCCCGCCAGCCGCTCGCGCTCCCACAACGTGTAGTCGGCGTACTGCACCGGCAGCGGCTCCCAGCGGGGCGCGGCGCCGGCGGCGCGGGCCCCGTACGCGGCGGCGAGGTCGGTGAGCAGCGGTCCGCCGGACCAGCCGTCGGCCGCGATGTGGTGCACCAGCAGCACCAGCACCTGAGCCGGTCCGGTCGCCCCGTCGGCCGGTACGTCGATCAGCGAGGCCCGGAAGGGGATCTCCGCCGCCAGGTCGAAGACGTGCCCGGCGGCGGCGTCGATCGCCGCCTCCAGCTCCCCGGCCGACGCCGTCACCCGCTCCAGCACCGGCCGACCGGGCTCCGTCACCCGCTGGTACGGCTGCCCGTCCACCGCCGGGTACACGGTGCGCAGCACCTCGTGGCGCCCGGCCACGTCCGCCAGGGCCTCCACCAGCACCGCGGGGTCCAGCGGGCGTTCCAGACGCAGCGCGAAGGGCAGGTTGTAGGACCGGCTCGGGCCCTCCAACTGGTCCACGAACCACAGCCGGCGCTGCGCGTAGGACAGCGGCATCCGCTCCGGCCGCTCCCGGACCCCGGTGCGGGCCAGGGCGGTGCCGGGGGCGGGCGCGGCCGCGCGGGTCAGCCGGCGGGCCAGCCCGGCGGGCGTCGGCGCGAGGAACAGGTCGCGGATGCGCACCTCCACCCCGAGGACCGCCCGGATCCGGTTGACCAGCCGCACGCCCGTCATCGAATGCCCGCCGACCACGAAGAAGTTGTCCTTCGGGGCCACCCGCTCGCGCCCGATGACCTCCGCGAACAGCGCGCACAGGGTCGTCACCAGCTCCTCGGGAACGGGCTCCCCGGCCGCCGGCGCGTCCTCCCGCGCCGCCGGTTCCGCGGCCGCCGCGAGGCGCTCCCGGCGCCGGGCCAGGCCCGCGCCCTCCGCCTCGGTGAGCAGCGCGAGCCCGGCCGCGGGGGACGCCGGATCGGCGGCCGCCCGGGCGAGCGTGCGCACGTACAGGTCGAGCAGCGACTGCGCGGTGGAGGCGTCGAAGAGGTCCGTGGCGTACTGCCACCACACCTCCAGACCGGCCGGAGCGCCCTCGGCGTCGCGCAGCTCCACGCAGGAGGCGCTCAGGTCGAACTTGGCCGCCTCCAGGCCCGGTTCGGCGAAATGACCGGTCAGCCCGCCGCCCAGCGGGACGCCCGCGTCCGCGGCGCCCTGCGCCTGCGCGGTCAACATCACCTGGAAGAAGGGGTTCGCGGCGAGCGAGCGCACCGGGTTCAGGTGCTCCACCAGCAGGTCGAAGGGCAACTCCTGGTGGGCGTAGGCGGCGAGGTCCGCGTCCCGCGTCCGCTCGACCAACTCGGCGAAGGTCACCTCCCCCGCCGTGTCCGTGCGCAGCACCAGGGTGTTCACGAAGAAGCCGACCAGATCGTCGAGGGCCTCGTCGCCGCGCCCCGCGACCGGGGTGCCGATCGCGACGTCCGGTCCGGCGCCCGCGGCCGACAGGGCCAGTGCGAGGGCGCTCTGCAGGACCATGAGCATGCTCGCGCCGTGCTCCGCGCCCAGCTCGGCCAGGCGCCGGTGCGCATCGGCGTCCAGCCGGGCCACCAGGGTGGCGCCCTCGCCCGAGGGCTCGGCGGGCCGCGGCCGGTCGGTCGCCAGCTCCAGTACGGTCGGCATGCCCTCCAGGGCGCCGCGCCAGTGCTCCAGCAGCCGCTCCGGGTCCTCCAGCAGTTCGCGCTGCCACAGGGTGTAGTCGGCGTACTGGACCGGCAGCGGCTCCCAGTCGGGGGCCGCCCCGGCCAGCCGGGCCCCGTAGGCCGCGGCGAGGTCGTGCAGCAGCGGGGTCACGGACCAGCCGTCGGTGGCGATGTGGTGGGTCAGCAGGGCGAGCACACTGGTGTCGTCGCCCGGCAGGAACAGCGCCGCCCGCAAGGGGAGTTGGCCGGCGAGATCGAAGGTGCCCGCGGTGAAGCGGGCCACCAGCTCCGCGAGCTGCGCCGGCGTGCAGGCCCGCTCCGCGAGCGGCAGCGGCGGGGCCTCCAGCACGTGCTGGTAGGGCTCGGAGTCCACGGCCGGGTACACGGTCCGCAGCACCTCGTGCCGCTCGACGACGTCCGCGAGGGCCGCCGCCAACGCCGCCCGGTCCGGTACCCCGTTCAGACGGAGCACCAGCGGCAGGTTGTAGGTGGCCGAGGGGCCCTCCAGGCCGCCCAGGAACCACAGCCGGCGCTGCGCGTACGACAGCGGCACCCGGTCCTCGGCGTCGAGGACCACCCCGTCGAAGACGGCCTCCTCGGCATGGGCCGGGGTCGGCGCCTGCTCGGTGGCCCGGTGGGCGTCCAGCAGTCGCACCCGGGCAGGGTCCACCGCCCGGTGCCATCGCGCCACGGCCTCGGGCTCGGCGGGGGCGCCGTCGATGACCACCGTGCGCAGCGCGGGCGGGAGTTCGCCCTCACCGGCGGCCAGCGCGCGGGCCAGCTCCCGCCAGTGGGCGGTGGGCAGGTCCAGTACGGTCGCCCCGTGTGCGGCGGCGCCCGCCAGCAGGCCCGGGACGTCCGGCGTCTCCTCGTCGCGCAGGACGAGCGTGGCGCCCGCGGCCAGGACCGGGAGGATCCCTTCGACGCCGTGCGGCGCCGGGCCGGACCGCAGGACGCGGTCCTCGGGTCCGATCGGCCCGTACTCCCGCTGCCGGACTGCCGGTTCGCCGCCGGTGCGCAGCGCGGCCAGCAGGGCGACGACCGCGTCGACGCCGAGCGGCCGGCCGCACCCGTCGGCGGCGTCGGATCCGGTCGGCTCCTCGGCGTGGAGCGCTACGGCCAGGGCGAGCTGCCCGTAGCTGACCCGCCGGTCGCCGTGCACCAGGGCCGTGCGCTCGGGACGCGCGGCGACGACGGCGTCGAAGCCGTCCAGCGCGCCGGGTCGGGGGGCCGGGGTGATCGCCGGGCCGCCGTCCGGGACGGCGGCGGCGGTAGGGGCGGTCGAGGGCATCGCGGAAGCCTCCAGGCGAGGGGGAAGGTGAGGAGAGGAGACCGCGAGAAGGATCCTCTCGACTCCGTGCCCCCACGCTAGGTACGCGCCGGCCCTCCGGACGGCAGTCCCCCCGGCAGCTCCGGGCCCACCGGCCTGCCGCCGCAACTGCCGTATCCCCGCCTTCCGTACGCCCCGACTTCGGCCCTACGCCCGCCGGGTGCGGGCGCCCCCCTGGGTGCGCCGGCGCAGCGGCGGCGGGACCGGCACCGGGATCAGCGGCGGCGGCGTGGCGGCGGCCCGCGCCAGCAGGGCGGCCAGAGCGGCCGGGGTCGGGTGCCGGAACACCTCCCGCAGGGTGAGCTCCAGGCCCAGCTCGGCCCGTACCCGGTTCACCAGCCGGACCGCGAGCAGCGAATGCCCGCCCAACTTGAAGAAGTTGTCGTCCGGACCGGCCGCCCGCCCGTCCAGCACCTCGCCGAAGAGCGTCAGCAGGGTGGCGAGCAGCGGGTCGGGGGTCCCGGGGCCGGGTGGCGAGGGGGGCCGCCGCGCGTTCGCCCGGGGGACGCGGACCGTCGCCGGGACCGCGTACTCCGGCAGTCGCCGCGCCGCCCACTCCTGGAGCTCGGCCTCCGAGGCGGCGCCCGTCACCTCGGCGACCACCCGTCCGTCCGCCACCCGCACCTCGGCCCGCAGCACCCCCGGGTGCGCGGCGAGCACCTCGGTGACCCGGGCCAGGTCGATCCGGTAGCCGCCGGCCCACGGCCGTTCGCCGCGCAGGTCCGCCGGCGCGGCCAACTGCCCCACGCGCAGCGCCGGATCCGCCGCGAACGCGTCCAGCGCGGCCACCAGCAGCTCCGCGAGCCGCCGCGCGCCGGCCTCCTCGTACAGGTCGGTGGCGTACTCCAGCACGCCCGTCAGGCCCTGCGGCCCGCCCGCCCCCGTCACCGGCTCCTGGGTGAGCGCGAAGGTGAGGTCCGCCTTGGCGGTCCGGGTCCCGAAGGCCGGCTCCGCGCCGGACAGGGGGCCACGGGCCGCCGCGTCCCGCGCCGCGGGGTCCGTGGTGTGCAACTGCATCATCACCTGCACCAGCGGGTGGTGGGCGGCGGACCGGTGCGGGTTGAGGTGCTCGACCAGCCGGTCGAAGGGCACGTCCTGGTGGTCGTAGGCCGCCAGGTCCCCCTCCCGCACCCGCCCCACCAGCTCCGTGAACGTCGGATCCCCGGCCGTGTCCGTCCGCAGCACCAGCGTGTTCACGAAGAAGCCGACCAGCGGGTGCAGCGCGTCGTCGCCGCGCCCCGCCACCGTGGTGCCGAGCGCCAGGTCCGTGCCCGCCCCGCAGCGGTCGAGTACGGCGGCCAGCGCGGCCTGGACCACCATGAAGAGGGTGGCCCCCTGTTCGTGGGCGAGCCGGGTCAGGCGCCGGTGGGTGTCCGCGCCCACCGCGAAGCCGGTCACCGCGCCCCGGCCCGAGGGTTCGGCGGGCCGGGGCCGGTCGGTCGGCAGGTCGATCAGCGGCGCCAGCCCCGCCAACGCCTGTTGCCAGTAAGTCAGTTCGTGTTCGGCGTCGCCCAGCAGTTCGCGCTGCCACAGGGTGTAGTCGGCGTACTGGACCGGCAGCGGCTGCCATGCGGGGGCGGCCTGGGCCAGCCGGGCCCCGTAGGCCTCGGCGAGGTCGGCGAGCAGGCAGTCGGTGGACCAGCCGTCCGCCGCGATGTGGTGCAGCAGGACCACCAGGGTCTGCTGACCGGTCGGCTCCTCGGGCAGGAACAGCCAGGCCCGTAGCGGCAGGTCGCGCGTCAGGTCGAAGACGTGCCCGGCCGCCTCGTCGACCGCGGCGGACACGTCCGCCGGGCGGCCCAGCTCCAGCTGGGGCCTGGCTCCGGACAGCACCCGCTGGTACGGCTCCCCGCCCTCGGCTCCGTAGACGGTCCGCAGGACCTCGTGCCGCTCGGCCACGTCGGCCAGGGCCCCGGCCAGTGCCGCCGGATCCAGCTCCCGGTCCAGGCGCCGCACCAGCGCGATGTTGTAGGTCGCGGAGGGTCCTTCGAGCTGGTCGACGAACCACAGCCGGCGCTGCGCGTAGGACAGCGGGATGCGGTCGGGGCGTTGGTGGGGTGGTACGGGGGTGAGGGTGGGTCGGGGTGTGGTGTGGGCGCCGGTCTGGGTCTGGGTCTGGGTGTGGGTGTGGGTGAGGCGTTGGTGGAGGGTGGTGGGGGTGGGGGCGAGGAAGAGGTCGCGGATGCCGAGTTCGAGTCCGAGGGTGGCGCGGATGCGGTTGACGAGTTTGCTGGCGAGGAGGGAGTGGCCGCCGCTGCGGAAGAAGTTGTCGTCGCCGTCGTGGTGGGTGCGGCCGAGGGTTTCGGCGAAGAGTCCGCAGAGGATCTCCTCGCGGGGCGAGAGGGTGCGGGGAGCGGAGCTCCGGGCCCGCTCGGCCTCGGCCTCCGCGGCGGCCCGGGCGGCCCGTGCCGTGAGGGCCGCGAGGTGGGAGCGGCGCGCGTCGAGCGTGGCGCCCTCCTCGGTGGTGAGCAGGTCGAGTCGGCCCAGGCGCGCGGTCGGATCGGCGGCGAAGGCGGTGAGGGTGCGGGCGAAGACGTCGAGCAGGAGGCGCGCGGTGGAAGCGTCGAAGAGGTCCTCGGCGTACTGCACCATCAGGTCCAGGCCCGCCGGATCGCCCTCGGCCGTGCGCGTCTGCGCGCAGTGGAAGGACAGATCGAACTTGGCGGCCCCCAGGTCGGTGCTGGTGGCCCGGCCGGTCACCGGACCGAGGGCGACGCGGTCGTTCTCGGCGTCCGCCACGGTCAGCATCACCTGGAAGAACGGGTGCCGTCCCAGCACCCGTTCGGGGGCGAGGTGCTCGACGAGCAGGTCGAAGGGCAGGTCCTCGCGGTCGTAGGCGGCGAGGTCCGCGTCCCGCACCCGCTCGACCAGCTCGCCGACCACGGGATCGTCGGACAGGTCGGTGCGCAGGGCGAGGGAGTTGACGAAGAAGCCCACCAGGTCGTGCAGGGCCTGGTCCGGGCGGCCCGCCACCGGGGTGCCGATGGCCAGGTCGGTGCCCGCGCCCGTCGCGGCCAGCGCGGCGGCGAGCGCCGAGCGGGCCACCATGAAGAGGCTGGCCCGGCTGCCGCGGGCCAGCGCCGCCAGCGCGCGGTGCGCATCGGCGTCGAGCCGGGCCACGAGCAGGGCCCCCTTGCCGGAGGGCTCGGCGGGGCGCAACCGGTCGGCGGGCAGGTCGGCCGCGGCCGGCAGCCCGTCGAGGGCCGTGCGCCACTCGGCCAGCTGCCGGTGGGCCGGCGCGGTCGGGTCGGCGGGGTCCCCGAGCAGCTCGCGTTGCCAGAGCGCGTAGTCGGCGTACTGGACCGGCAGCGGCTGCCATCCGGGGGCGCCCCCGGCCGACCGGGCCCCGTACGCCTCGGCCAGATCGCGCAGCAGCGGGGTCAGGGACCAGCCGTCGGTGGCGATGTGGTGGACCAGCAGGACCAGCACCGAGGTCCCGTCGCCCGGCAGGAACATCCGTGCCCGCAGGGGCGGTTGGGTAGCCAGGTCGAAGGTCTCCCGACCGGCGGCGGTGACCAGCTCGTCGAGGTTCCCGGGCGTGCAGGAAGTCAGGTCGATCCGCGGGCCGGGGCCGTCGGGCAGGTACGCGTACGGCTCGCCGCCCTCGGCCGCGTAGCGGGTCCGCAGGATCTCGTGCCGCTCCACCACGTCGCCCAGCGCCGCCTGGAGCGCCCCCGCGTCGGGCACGCCGTCCAGACGCAGCACCAGCGGCGCGTTGTACGTCGCCGACGGGCCCTCGACCTGCCCGACCAGCCACAGGGCCCGCTGGGCCGCCGACAGCGGGATGCGGTCGGGGCGTTGGTGGGGTGGTACGGGGGTGAGGGTGGGGCGGGGGGTGGTGCCGGTGTGGGTGTGGGTGAGGCGTTGGTGGAGGGTGGTGGGGGTGGGGGCGAGGAAGAGGTCGCGGATGCCGAGTTCGAGTCCGAGGGTGGCGCGGATGCGGTTGACGAGTTTGCTGGCGAGGAGGGAGTGGCCGCCGTTGCGGAAGAAGTTGTCGTCGCCGTCGTGGTGGGTGCGGCCGAGGGTTTCGGCGAAGAGTCCGCAGAGGATCTCCTCGCGGGGTGAGAGGGCGTGCGCGCCGCGGGGGCCGGGGGCGGCCGCCCGTTCGGCTTCGGCGCGGGCGGCCAGCGCGGCGAGGTGGGAGCGGCGCGCGTCGAGCGTGGCGCCCTCCTCGGTGGTGAGCAGGTCGAGTCGGCCCAGGCGCGCGGTCGGATCGGCGGCGAAGGCGGTGAGGGTGCGGGCGAAGACGTCGAGCAGGAGGCGCGCGGTGGACGCGTCGAACAGGTCCTCGGCGTACTGGACGGCGAGGTCGATCCCGTCGGGCCGCCCGTCCGCGGTGTGCCGCTGGGCGCAGTACCAGGTCAGGTCGAACTTGGCGGCGGCCAGGTCCACCTCCGCGAGCCGCCCGCCGATCGCGCCGGGGCCGCTGCCGAGGGACACCGGCTCCGCGGCGTCGCCCGCGTCCACGGTCAGCATCACCTGGAAGAAGGGGTGCAGCCCGAGGGAGCGCTGCGGGGCGAGGTGCTCCACGAGCAGGTCGAAGGGCAGTTCCTCGTGCTCGTAGGCGGCGAGGTCCGCGTCCCGTACCCGCTCGACCAGCTCGCCGACCGCCGGGTCTCCCGAGAGGTCGGTGCGCAGCGCCAGGGAGTTGACGAAGAAGCCGACGAGGTCGTAGAGGTCCTCCTCGGGACGGCCCGCGACGGGCGCCCCGATCACCACGTCCTGTCCGGCCCCCGCCGCCCCGAGGGCGGTGGCCAGCGCGGCACGGGCCACCATGGTCATCGTGGCCTGCCGGCCGCGACCGAGCGCCAGCAGTCCGCCGTGGGCCGCGGCGTCGAGCCGCGCGGTCAGCGTGGCCCCCCGGCCCGAGGGCTCGACGGGGCGCGGCCGGTCGGCGGGCAGCGCGATGACGGCCGGGGCGCCCGTCAGGGCCGCCTGCCAGTGGTCCAACTGCTCGCGGGCCAGACTGTCGGGGTCGGCGGGGTCCCCGAGCAGTTCGCGCTGCCAGAGCGCGTAGTCGGCGTACTGGACCGGCAGCGGCTGCCACGCGGGGGCGGTCCCGGTCAGCCGGGCCGCGTAGGCGGAGCCCAGATCGCGCAGCAGCGGGCGCACGGACCAGCCGTCGGTGGCCACGTGGTGGATCAGCAGGACCAGCACCGAGGTCCCGTCGCCGGGCACGAACAGCCGTGCCCGCAGCGGTGGTTCGACCGTGATGTCGATCGTCTGCCGGGTGAACCCGGCGACGGTCCGGTCCACTTCACCGGGCGCGCAGTCCTGCACCACGAGCCCGGGCAGCTCCGCGGTCGTCAGCACCCGCTGGTGGGGTTCCGCGTCGGCGCCCGCCGGCAGCACGGTGCGCAGCACCTCGTGCCGGCCGGTCACATCGGCCAACGCGGCGCCGAGCGCGGCGGTGTCGGGCACCGCGTCGAGGTGGAGCACCACCGGCGCGTTGTAGGTGGCCGACGGGCCGTGCAGCCGCCCCAGGAACCACAGTCTGCGCTGGGCGAACGACAACGGGATCACGGTCATGTCCTCACTGGTCCTGGCTTGCGGCGGTGGCGTCGACGAGCGTGTCGATGAAGGCGGCGAGGTCGCGCAGCCGGGGGTTGGCGTAGACCGCCTTGACCGGCAGCGAGACGCCGAGTTCGGCGCGGACCCGGGACACCAGCTTGATCGCGAGCAGCGAATGACCGCCCAGCTTGAAGAAGTTGTCGTCGGGCCCGATGTGCGGGGCACCGAGCACGACCGCCCAGACCCGGGCGATCAACTGCTGCGAGCTGGTCAGCTCGGCGGCCTCCCCGGCGCTCGCCGCGGCCGGCTGCGCCGCGGGCGCCACCGGCGCGGGCAGCGCGGCGCGGTCCAACTTGCCGTTGGTCGTGGTGGGGAAGCGCTCCAGGGCCACGAAGGCGGAGGGGACCATGTAGCCGGGCAGTTCCGCGCCCAGCCGCTCGCGCAGCCCGGCCTCCGTCACCGTGCCCGCCCCGGCCTGCGCGGAGCCCCCGGCGGCGGTCCGGTAGTACGCGACCAGGCCCGGCGCTCCGTGGACGTCGTCCAGCAGCACCACGGCCGCCTCCGCGATCCCCGGGTACGCGGCCACCGCGGCCTCGATCTCGGGCAGTTCGATGCGGTGCCCGCGCAGCTTGACCTGCCCGTCGGCCCGGCCCAGGTAGCCCAGGCGGCCGTCCGGTAGCAGCCGCACGAGGTCGCCCGTACGGTACATCCGGCCACCGCCCGCGGGGGCCCGCCCCGCGTCGGCCACGAACCGCTCCGCCGTCAGCCCGGGACGGCGGCGGTAGCCGCGGCCCACGCGCGGCCCCGCCAGGTAGAGCTCGCCGCTGCCGCCGACCTCGACCGGCCTCAGCTCCTCGTCCAGGACCCGCATCAGCAGGCCCGGCAGGACGGAGCCGATGTGGGGCTCGTCCGCCCCGTCGATCCAGCCCGCCGTGGAGTCCACGGTGCACTCGGTGGGCCCGTACAGGTTCACCGCGCGCAGCACCCCGGCGCGGGTGCGCTCCCCGATGCGCTGCCACAGGGCCGGGCTGATCGCCTCGCCGCCGATCAGCAGGGTCAGCGGGCGCGGCCCGCCGTCCGCGGTCAGCAGGTCCAGCAGCGGATCGGCGTGCGAGGGGGTGATGTCCAGGTCGGTCAGGGCCTGTTCGTCGACCAGCGCGGCCAGCAGCGCCGGGTCCGCGCGGGTCTCGTCGTCGATCATGACGAGGGTGTCGCCGCGGCAGATCCGCACCCACTGCTGCACGGAGGCGTCGAAGGACGGCGAGGCGTTCCAGCCGACTCGCCCGCCGTCGGTGACGGCGATCCCCGCGCCCTCCAGCTCGGCGAGCAGCGCGGCGGCGGCGGCGCGGCCGATCTCGACGCCCTTGGGGCGGCCGGTGGAACCGGAGGTGTAGATGACGTAGGCCAGCGTGTCGGCGCCCACGGCCACCGGGGCGTACGGGCGCCCCTCGCCCGGCGCGGTCAGCTCGGCCACCGGCAGGTGCGGCACGCCCGCGGCGAGCGGCGCCGCGCCGGCGCCGGAGGTGACCACCAGGTCGGCGCCCGCGTCCTCGACGAGGTAGCGCTGCCGTTCGGCGGGCAGTTTCGGGTCCACGGGCAGGTACGCGGCCCCCGCGGTCAGCGTGCCGATCAGTGCTGCCACCAGGTCCGCGCCGCGCGGCAGGCACAGCGCCACCACGCTCTCGGGACCGATCCCGCGGGCGGCGAGCCGGTCGGCGATCCGCTGGGCCTCGGCGCGCAGCGCGTCGAAGTCCAGCTCGCGGTCACCGGCGACCACGGCGGTCCGGGCCCCGGGCACCAGCGCGAGCCGCGCCAGCAGATCGGCGGGGGCCGGGTCCTGGGCAAGGGAGAGGAGCAGCGGGAGGGCGGCGTCGAGGGTGCGGGGACGCTCGGGGAGTACGGCGGTCATGGTGGTCACTTCCCGAAGACGGTGGTGGACGGCTGGGTGGCGGGGGAGCAGTCGTCGAGCGCGACGGGCTCGCCCATGGCGACGAGGATCTTGCGGTCGCCCTTGAAGGCCTCGCGGCCGTGTGCGCAGAGGATGTTGTCGACGATCATCAGATCGCCCTGCTGCCAGGTCTCCCGTACGGTCACCCGCTCGTAGACCTCGTTGATCGCGTCGACCTCGGCGTCCGTGAGCCGGGTGCCGTCGCCGAGGTAGGTGTTGAAGGGCAGGCCGTCCTCGCCGTACGTCTCCACGAGCACCTCGCGGATGTCCTCGTCCAGGGTCCGCACGTTCCAGAAGGCGAAGTGGTTGAACCAGGTGCGCTCGCCGGTCACCGGGTGGGTGACGATCGCCGAACGACGCTGGCGGGTGATCATCGAGTCGTCGTCCTCGACCCACTCGTACCCGACGACGTTCTCGTCGCAGTACGCCTCGGCCACGGCCTTGTCCTCGGTCGCGAAGGTCTTGTACCAGGGCAGCCCGGCCAGCTCGGAGTAGTTGCGCACGAGCAGCCAGCCCGCCCGCTCGAAGCGCTCCACCAGCTCCGGCGGCAGCAGCCGCAGCGCCTCGCGCATGTCACCGACGGTGGTCGCGCCGCCCTCCTCGGGGGCGGTCACGCAGCCGAAGAGGAGCACGCCGGGGAAGTCGAGGGTGTAGCTGTTCTCGTTGTGCAGCCGGATGGGCTGGAGGGCGGGCAGGTCGGTGGAGGAGAAGACGCCCTCGCCGAAGTCGGTGCGCGGAGTGGCCTTCTCCTTGTAGCCGGCACGCTGCTGGATGAGCGCGTCCCGGGCCCGGGCGAAGGAGGCCGCGTCCTCGACGGGCAGCCCGCGCAGCAGCACGGCGCCGCTGCGGTGCAACTCGGCCTGGATGGCGGCGCGGTGGGTGTCCACCCAGGCGACGGCCGCGTCGAGGTCCAGGCCCTGCGGCGTGTGGACGACGACGGGCTTGCCGGGCTCGCGGACCGGATCGATCCCGGTGTGCGCGGGGGCGGTGGCGAAGGTGGTCATGGAAGGTCCTTAAGGGAAAGGGGAGTTCGGGGCGGAAGGGGGCGGGCGGGTCGCGGGGGCGCGGGGGCCGGCCCGCGGAGCCGGCTACGCGGACGTGGCGGTCGCGTGGACGCCGAGCGCCCCGGAGAGCAGGTCGAAGAAGACGGGCAGCTGCTGCTGGAAGTAGAAGTGGCCGCCGGGCAGGATCCGGGTGGCGAAGTCGTGGTCGGTGACCTCCGCCCAGCGCTCCAGGGCCTCGGCCGGTACCACCGGGTCGGCGTCCCCGCCGACCACCAGGACCGGGCAGTCCACCCGGGCCGCCTCGTCGGCGCAGCGGTAGACGTCGTCGATGGCGAAGTCCGCGCGGATGGACGGCAGGATGATCTCGCGCAGCTCCGGCTCGTCGAGGATCCCGTCGTCCGTGCCCCCGCGCTCCTTGATGGCCGCGACCAACTGGTCGTCGTCGAGCCGCTCGGGGTACACCGCGCTCGGGTTGGGCAGGAACGGCGCCCGGCACGCGGAGGCGACGAGGTGGCGCGGCGTGTGCCCGGCCGCCTGCAGGAGCCGTACGACCTCGAAGGCGACCAGCGAGCCCATGCTGTGCCCGAGCACCACCAGGTCCTCGGTGACCCCGGCGGGCAGCGCGGCCACGACCGGGCCGGCCAGGTCCGCGATGTCGCGGGGGAGTTCCTCGGCGAACCGGGCGCCGCGTCCGGGGTACTGGCCGATCAGCAGCCGGACGTCGGCGGGCAGGTGCTCGCGCCATTCGGCGTAGGCGTGGGCGTTGCCGCCGGCGTGCGGCAGGACGAGCAGCGAGAGGCGCTGCGGACCCTCGCCCGGCAGGTCCCACACGACATCGTCGGGGGCCGGGGCCGGGAAGTCGGCGTCCTCGCCGAGGTCGTGGCCGAGGTCGAAGGAGGCGGTGCTGGTCATGAGGAACTCCGTTCGTGGTCGGTGCCGGTGCGGCGGCGCAGGGCGGGGCGGGCCCGACGGGGCGCGGCCGGTGCGCCGTCCGCCTCGGACCGTGCGGTCTCGATGCGGTGGGCGAGGGTGGCGGGGGTGGGGTTCTGGAAGATGTCGCGCAGGGAGAGGGCGACGCCGAGGGTGGTGGCGATGCGGTTGGTCAGGCGGGCGGCGAGCAGGGAGTGGCCGCCGTGGTCGAAGAAGCCGTCGTCGATGGAGAGCGGCGCGGGCGCGCCCAGTGCCTCGGTGAAGTAGCCGCGCACGGTCTCCTCCAGGGGAGTGCGGGGCTCGCGGCCGCCGACCGTGGTGACGGCCTGCGGGGCGGGCAACGCGCGCTTGTCGATCTTCCCGTTGGGGGTGAGCGGCAGCCGGTCCAGCAGCACGACGAAGGCCGGGACCATGTGGTCGGGGAGCAGGGTGCGCAGCCAGATGCGGATGTCCTGCGGGGAGGGCGCGGGGTCCGGGCCGGCGGCGGTGACGTAGGCCGTCAGCTGCGGGGTGCCGTGGTGGTCCGGGTGGGTGGTGAGGGTGGCTTGGGTGATGTGGGGGTGGGTGGTGAGGGTGGTTTCGATTTCGGTGGGTTCGATGCGGAAGCCGCGGATTTTGATTTGGGTGTC
>NZ_JBITDP010000035.1:0-66882 GCF_044454405.1 Streptomyces sp. NPDC051555
GGGTCCTGTCGACGTTCACGCGCTACTGCCCCCAGTGCCTCGCCGGAGACGGGTCCGCGATCCAGCAGCGACATGGCGGACCCTGGAAAACGGAATGGCGTCTGGCCGTCAGCTTCGTCTGCCGTGACCACCGCGCCTTCCTCCGGCATCTCTGCCCCAGCTGCCGACGTCCTGCCCACAAATTCGACGCCAGGGCAGGCTCCAGGCTCCTGCCGTTCATGCAGTTCAAGGACCTCCACCCCGGCCAGTGCCGCAATCTCGCGACCGACGAAGAGGTGCTCGACCTCTTCTGCGGGGCCCGCCTCGACGCTCCTCCGGCAAGCCCGCGGCTTCCAGCTGCCCCGTCGGCCCTCCTGCACCTGCAGGACCGCATCGGGGCCCTTCTCGACGGCGCCGGCAGCTCTCAGGCGGCTCGCACATACTTCACCGACCTGCGGATCTTGTCCGCGATCGTCCTCGCGACCTGGCCACTGGCCATGGAATTCAACCCCGCACCACTCTCGAAGGCCATCGAGAGTGATCTCTCCAGGCACCACCGCAAGCTCAGCGTCATGCCCGTTGAGCGACGCAATCACACCTGGGACCGGCCTCCGGAGTCGGCCATCGCCTCAGCGGCTCTTCTCCACACCGCGGACCAGATCCTCGCACTTGACCAGAACGAGCGCGATGAAGCCATCAGATCCATGATTCGCTCAGGGCCCGCCCCGGACTCCGGGCGATGGGGACGGACGAACCTCGCCCTGGTCCAAGCATCGGCTCCCTTCCAGAAAGCGGTCAGACAGGCGCAAGAGCACCGGTCACGGAACCTGGGGCGTGGCCCCGGCCGCCGCCTCGATCCGAACCTCTACCGCCCAGAACATGTCCCTCAGTGGCTCCCAGACCACTGGCTGCAGCATCCCAATGGCGAGCGCCTCACTGCACACCTCCACCGCCCCATGCATCGTCGAGCAGCCGCCGTCCAGCTCATTCAGATGATGTCGGACATGAGCGTCCAGGAAGCAGAACTCTTTCTCGGGATCCAAGGCACATACCTTGAGCTTGGAGACGGCGACCACCGCCTGCCCGTCGCCCTGCTCCTTAACGACCGGGAGCTCGAAGTCCTGGCGAACCGGAGCAGGGAGGCAATCTGCCCAACCGACTACCGTCACCGCCGGAAAAGCCTGCCATCGTGGACGCTACCCCAGTCACACTGGGCCACAATCTGGCAGCAGATCGCACCGAGGCCCGGCACGACCCCGCCACACGACGGCCCCCGGAAGCACCAGGCCGCTTCGGAATTCGTCTGGGCACGCGTCACCGGCAGTGAGCGACCGCTCGCCCCCAGAATCCCAGTCCTCCCGCCCCAGCTAAGGCACCGCAAATCCTGGGCATCGCTCGCAGACGCCCTCGCAACCCCAGGCCCAAACACCCACTACTCCCAGCTCAGCTTGCTCCTGGCGAACTACGCCGACGAACTGGCCGCCGTCGTTGACCGGAACCCACATGGCCACATACGCGCCGACACAATGGCCAACTACGAATCGTCACAGCCGTCTGACCAGTGAGAACGGCAAGGCCGCTGGCCACCTAGCGATCGTGGTCACATCGGGGGGTGGAGGCGTTTGAACTCACACGTTGGAGCGACAGGAGTTTCAGGGCACCCGATCAGGGCCTTGCGCAGTGGTTGTTCGATGTCCACCGACAGGCCCGCACGATCGGCTGGCGTAGATGCGTGACGAGGTTCGCCCGCCTTGTGGGGGAGAGGGGACGTGAGCAAGCAGCCACCGCGGGGAGCTGAAGTTGCAGGCGCCTGAGCCAGCTCCTCACACGGCGACCCAGGGTGAGACGAAGGTGAGCGGGTGCTCGGCGGCGGAGTCCATCCGCATGGTGGCGCCGACGGGGAGGGTGTATTTGTGGGGGGTGTGCCCGTACGGGAGGTCGTGGGCGAGGGGCCAGGCGTACTCGCGGCACAGGTCCTCGACCATGTCGGTGACCGTGATGCCCGCGGTGGCCTCGCAGCCGACGCTCTGTCCGACGATCAGGCCGGCGATCTTGTCGAGGACTCCGCAGTCCCGCAGGTGAGTGAAGGTCTGGTCGAGGAGGTCTGTGGTCTTGAAGGCGTCCTCGACCGCCAGGATCGCGCCGTCCCAGCGCGGCTCCCACGGGGTGCCGAGCAGGCAGCGCAGCGAGGAAAGGCACCCCGCGATCAGGGGGCCTTCGGCGACGCCCGGTCGGGTCCAGGTCAGGGGTGCGTCGATCCGGGCGGCGGCGCTCTGGCCGGCGAGCATCGCGGTGAAGTGCTCGGCTGTCTCAGCTGGGCTGGACGGGTCGGCGACGTCCCACATCAGCGACGGACCGTGGAGGGTGACGAGGCCGGTGCGCGCGCTGATCGCGTTCAGGACGAGGCTGGGATCGCTCACGCCGACGATCAGCTTCGGGTTCATAGCGATCAGCGGGAGGTCGAGTCCCGCCAGGAGTCGGTTGGAGTTCCTCCCGCCGCCCGCGCATACCACAGCGGCGATCGACGGGTCGGCGATCATCTGGTGGAAGTCGTCCAGGAGGTCGTCGGTGGCGCCGGCGCGGTATCCGGACCGGCCGGTGGCGTGGGGGCCCACGGCTACATCGAAGCCGAGGCCGGTGAGCGCTTGGACGCCGCGGGCGAAGACGTCCGGAAGTTCGGCGGGTTCCGGGGCCGAGAGGGTGACGATGCCAATCCGATCTCCCTTGGAGACGGGTGCCGCGAGCCGGAGGGCTGTGCTCATGTGGGGGACTCCATTCGCTGGTTGCTTGGATGACGGTGGGACTCCACGGCACGCCACGCCGAAGGCGCGTGCGGGGACGGCCCACGGCGTCCTGGATGGCGGCCGGTGCGCGGTGCGTCAGCCCCGGATCTGGCCCTTGGAGGACTCCTCGGGGTCGGTCAGGCGCAGATGAAGGGTCATGACCGCATGGTCGGAGAGCCCGCTCTCCCGGGGTTCGTGCCGGTAGCCGCAGGCGAGGATCCGGGCAGTACGGGAGCTGGTGAGGTGGATGTGGTCGAAGCGGAATCCGTTGCCGCTGTGCCCGTACCAGGAGTGGGCGTTCTCCTCGGGGTGGAGGTGGCGGAACGCGTCGGTGAGGCCGGCCTTCTCGAAGGAGTCGTAGAAGTCGTACTCCCACGCGCCGAACACCTTGTGCGGCGGCTGGTGCCCGGGCTCGATGACGTTGAGGTCCCCGGCCACGATCACTGGCATCCCAGGGAAGAGGGAGTCCAGTTTCGGCAGGGCCTCGGTGACTGCGCTCTGGAACGCCTTCTTGGCCTGGTTGCGGCGCTCCACCGGCCCGCGGGAGGGCACGTACAGGCCCAGGATCCCGATGTCGCGGCCGCCGATGGTGACGCGGGCGGCCGGGGCCCGGTGGGGGGTGAGGGTGACCGGGCTCTCCACCTGCTGGGCGTCAGGGGTTCGGCAGGCGATGACGGTGCGGTAGTCGGGGGTCTTCGGCTGCGGCGCGATGACGGTGGCGTACCCGCGTTCGGTCAGTGCGGTGACGAGTGCGTCGCCGCCTTGGGTGGAGGAGACCTCGGTCAGGACGACGATGTCGGCGTCCTGCTGGCCGGCGATCCATTCGGCCTGGCGGCGGGAGCGGTCCGGGGAGGCGTGCTGGGCGTTGAACAGCACCAGGCGTGCCGTGTCGGCGGACGGCTGGTGGACGGGCGGATCGGAGTCGAGGAGGGACAGCTGCCCGGCGGGGAACGTCATCGGGTGGCGCCCTTCTCGTCGAGGAACACCTCGCCGCGGGCGTCCAGGTTTTGCTGGAGCCGACCGAGGGTGTCGCGGACGTAGCCGAGTTCGGCCTCGGTGAGGGGCGTGCCGATGGCGTTCAGGTTCTCTCGGATCTGCTCGGGCCGGGTGAAGCCGACGAGGACGGCGGCGTGCTCGGCCTGCTGGAGGCAGTACTGCAGGGCCAGGCGGGTCAACGCGGCCGGGGTGTCACCGAAGCGCCGGCGCAGCGGCTCCAGCCCGTCCTGGATGATCTTCAGCGCGCCGGGGGTGAACCACGCCTTGCGCAGCCGGTGGTCGCCGGGAGCGAAGACCGGAGGATGCGCGGGGTCGTACTTGCCGGTGAGCAGGCCCTGGGCGAGGGGCTTGTTGATCAGGACGCTCGCGCCGAGGGACGCGGCCAGGGCGAAGATGTCCGGGCGGCCGTCGGCCGGCGGCGGGGTCAGCGCGTTGAAGCGGGCCGCGAGGTAGTCCGGGCGGATCCGCTCGGCGAGGTAAGCGAAGCGCGCGTACTTGTCGCCGCGCTGCTCCTTGGCGACGGTGACCCGCTCGGTGGCGTAGCGGTGCGGGCCGCGCATCCCGATCGCGGTGATCAGGCCCTGGCGCTGGAAGTCGTGCATCTGCGCGACGGCCTCTTCCAGGTAGAGGTCGCCCGGGCCGAAGTCTGCGTTGTGGAAGAAGTAGATGTCCAGGCGGTCGGTACGCAGGTTCTCCAATGTCGTCTCGAGCTGGCGGCGCATCGCCGAGGGCAGGTAGGCGTGGGCGGCGGTGCCCCGGTGGTAGCCGACCTTGGAGGACAGCACGAGCGTGGAGCGGTCGACGGCGGCGACGAGGTCCCCGATGATCCGCTCGGAGTGGCCGTGCCCGTACACGTCGGCGGTGTCGATGAGGTTGGCGCCGAGCTCGTAGCCGGCTTCCAGGCCGCGGCGCGAGGCGGTGTCGTCCGCGGTGGACCAGCCCATGGGCAGGCCCAGGTTGTGGTCGGATCCGCCCAGCGCCCAGGCTCCGATCCCGATCGGGTGGACGGACAGGTCGCGGGCGAGGGTGCGGCGGGGCGGGGACTGCGATGCACTCACAGGAAGTACCTCTTATCTCTTAATTGATGGCAAAACATGATTTAGCGCTGTGGGGTGTGAGTATGGTGCGTCGGGTGATGACACAACCCCCTTTCACCGAACTTGACTTGGCTGCGATCAGTGAGCGCCGCTGGGTGGACCGCGGCGACTTCTCGGACGCCGAGTTCGAGCGCGCCGGCGCCTTCTACGAGCAGATGCGCGTCCACGACGACCGCCTGGAGCAGATCCGCACCGACGCCGCGGACCTGATCACCGAGTGGACCGGGCACAAGCCCCGCGACGTCGGCTCCTTCGGCACGAAGCTGAACCTGGAGACCTCCGACCTGGACCTGGGCATCGGCTACCCGGTCGAGGACCGGGAGGTGCTGCACAAGGCCCTGAAGCCCCACACGCGGTTCCTCGGCGAACGCAAGACCCGCTTCTCCACCTCCCGGCTGGTCTTCGCCTTCAGCGTCAACGGCATCGACATCGACCTGAGCGCGCTCACGGTCGAGGACTTCGCCGTCTCCTGCCGGATGCTCGACCAGATCGACGTGACGATGACCCACGATGAGCGCATCGCGCACACCTGGGTCAAGCACCTGCTGCGCACTTCGGGCCAGACGCAGGCGTACGCGGCGTGGAAGCTCGTCACGTACGCCCGGTTCTGCCCGGAGTTCAACTGGGTGCCGATCCCGGAGGAGAAGACCGGGGCGTGAGCACCCCGGTGCCCCGCCGCCCGGACGGGGGCGGGGCACTGGGGTCCGGCCGGGTGTCTCAGGCACAGGATTCCGCCGCGTTGATCAGCTCCCAGCTGGTGGCGGACTCCCACCGGCCGTGCTCGCGGGTGAGGGTGGCGGCGTGCTCGCCGGTCAGGTGGACGCCGACGTTGAGCACGGTGGCGGCCATCTGCTCGCGCAGCAGCCCGGCCCGCTCCTCCAGAGCCGTCTCGATCCGCGCGGACAGTGCGCTCTCGTCCTGGGGCCGGCCGAGGTCGTGCGGCTCGATCGCTTCGATCATGTCGCCGAGAACCTGGTATGCGGCGTCCTTCAGGACTATGCGGGCGCGCCGGACGGCGTGGCGGGGCGGCCCGTCGAGGACCTTCTCCAGGCTCTTGAAGGTGTAGTCGAGGGCGAAGTTGCGGTCCACCCACCGCTGTGCCCAGCCGCTGGCGACGCCGATACGCCAGTCCTGGTAGCGGCAGGCGACGCGGCCCATGAGCGGCTCCTCCTGCCCGGTCAGGCCCTGGGCGGATGCCTGGCGGGTGTAGGCGGCGCCGATCAGGCACTCCATGCTGACGAGCATGTAGCTGATCCCGGTGTGCAGCGGCCGTCCGGTGCTGTGTTCGGCCACCCACTGCTCGTCGCGGACCCCGCGGACGATCTCCTCCTCGCTCCGGCCGGGCTGCGGGCGCAGCAGGAGATCGGTGCGTCCTTGGAAGGCGTGGGTGGCCTTCAGCTCGTCGAAGGTCATCAGCGGGTCGAAGGTGATGTAGGTGTAGCGAGTGGGGACCGCGAGCGCGGACAGGGTGCGGATCGCCAGCGCGTTCTGCGCGGCGGCGGTCTCCTTGTTGAACCGGGTCAGGATCGAGTCGACGCCGGACTCCACGCCGAACAGCATCCGCCGCAGCCCCAGTTCGACCAGGGTGCGCCACATGCGGGCCCGCTCGATGTGCCAGTCCTGGCCCTGGTCGGGGTGGACGGTCTGGTCGATGCGGCAGCTGGATTCCCAGGCGAACCCGGCGTCGTGGAGAAGGTGGGCGAGGTGCAGGATCCGGGGGACGGCGTCGGGGCCGGCGCCGATGATCTCCTCGTCGACGAGGTAGAGGGTCCGGGAGACCTGCGGGTGGCGGTCGAAGACCTTGCGGAGTTCGGTGAGGAACCAGGGCAGCTGTTCGGGGGCGGCGCCGGCCCAGTGGCCCTTGTGGCCGCGGGGGCAGAAGGAGCAGGTGTTGGTGCAGCCTCGGCTGGTCTCGGCCTGCGCGACTCCGTGGTGGGCGAAGGTGGCCGGGAGGAGGTCGAGTTCGGGCAGGATGTCGCCGCTGGTGTCCCGGGTGACGGGTTTGGCGGTGCGGCGCCGGCCGATGGTCAGGCCGCCGCCGCGGGCGGCGCCGGTGTAGCCGATGCCGGGTATCTCCTCGCGGCGGATGTCTCCGTGCCAGTGGGCCAGGACCGCGCCGATGGTGGCCTCGCCGCCGCCGCGAGCGACGAGCAGGCCGGGGTAGCGCTCGAGGAGCAGATGTTCGTTGCGGGCGGTGAGGCTGCCGCCGGCCACCACCAGCGGCGGCTTCGACAGGGCGAACGCGGCGTCGAGGAGCTGGAGCATCAGGTCGTGCTGCCCGAACGTGGCGGAGATGCCGACGATGTCCGGGGTTTCGGTGGTGACCTGTTTGAGGAGGTCCTCCACCGTGATGCCTAACTGCATGTCGGACAGGGTGATCGTGCCGGTCAGCGTGGTGCGGGCGGCGCGGGCGACGTCGCTGATGCCGAGCGGGAAGCGGGGCAGGGGGAAGAACTCGGGGTGGTAGAGCGCCATCAGGTGCACGTCGGGCCGGGTGAAGCGCTCAATGGCGCTCTCGCTGATCTCGGCGTACGACAGCCAGGAGTCCGGGGTGTGCAGGTTCAGGTGTCCCTCGGTCCACTGCGGCCAGTTGCGGGCCGCGTGCTCGCGGCCGGACAGGTCGGCGGCGACCCATCCGCCCGAGGGGCGTTCCAGGAGCAGCAGGCGTCCGTCCAGGGTGCCGGTGACCCGCACCCGGCCCGCAGCGCCGTCCAGATGCTCCTCCAGCCAGGACCGCACGCGGTGGGGGTCGATGAGGAGCGGATCGAGCGCGGCGCGGTCGGGGTCGGTCAGCGGGCGGCTGTCGGGGTGCGCGGTGGCAAGGGCCCGGGTCAGCCGGTCCACGGCCGCGGTGTGCCTGTCGTCCATGAGCGAGTCCTTCGGGTACGGGGCCACGCCCCCGGGGGGCGGGGAGGAGTTCCCCCGGGGGCGTGACCGCATTCGTCGAGCGGTCAGGTGGTGCGGGACGCAGGGCGGGCCGAGGGCTGGGAGCGGCACCATGCGGCGAGGTCGGCGGGGGTGGCCAGCAGGTGCTCGGGGCCGGCGGCCTTGAGGTCCGCTTCGCTCGCGTAGCCGTAGGCGACGGCGACCGCGATCAGTCCGGCGGCGTGGGCGTGGCGGACATCGCTGCCGGTGTCGCCGACGTACGCGCTCGCCCCGTGCTCCTCGCGCAGGGCGCGGAGCTTGTCGGTCTTGCTGCCCGGGTCGTCGCGGGCGAGCAGGATCCGCGGCATCGCCGCGGCGCCGAGGTCACGGGCCAGGAGGGAGTGGACGGTGGTCTGGTGGCTTCCGGTGACCACCGCGTATCCCAGGCCGGCGGCCAGTTCGGCCAGCGGTGCGATGAGTTCGGTGACGAGGGTGCCCGGTTCTGCGGCCGCCCGGTGTGCGGTGAGTTCGGCGTGCCGCTGCCAGAACAGTTCGGCGACCTCGAAGTCGATCCAGCGGGTCAGCGATGCGCTGAGCACCCCCTGGTAGACGACGGGGAGCTCGTCGGGGCCGGCAAGGTCGGGAAGGTCCTGCAAGTCCATCTCGCTGCGGGCGTCCTGGTAGCAGCGCCAGGCACGCTCGCGGGAGTCGTGCAGGACCCCGTCGAAATCGAAGGCGATCATCGTCAGCCCGCCTCGCTCAGGGCGACGCAGGGCACACCGCACCAGGCGAGCAACCCGGGCCGGGGCAGCAGCTGCTCGAGCTCGACGAGCGCGCCGTCCGCGTCCGGCCAGGACGCCGGTAGGCCCAGCGGGGCCAGGAGGAGCGTGTTGCCTTCCCTCACCGGCAGGAACCGGTCCCCGGCCCACCGGGTGATGGCGTTCTGGGCCAGCACCGTCTCCTCGGCGGTCGGGCCGGGCCCGCCGTCTGGGGCGGGGGCGCCGCCGAAGGTCAGCCGGGGCTGCACGAGCGCCTCGGGCGGCCTGTGCCACAGGTGACCGATGCGCGGGCCCGGCTCCCGACCGGCCTCCCTGGTCGGGGGCCGGCCGGGGGCCGCATGGTGCAGGAGGTGCTGCACGAGGCGGGCGGCCTCGGTCATGGCGCGCTGGAGCCGGTACGCCTCCACCGCGGTCTCTGCGGCACGCTGGGGGTTGTAGGTGCGCGGGAGTTGCCCACCGCGGGCCGTCCCGTAGGCGAGCAGGGCGACGGCGAGGGGCGTGTGCCAGGGCCGGCCGTCCGGCAGGCGCCGGCCGATACTCTCGGCGACGGCTTCCAGGCCGCTGCCGAACGCGACGGTGAGCGCTGCAAGGTCGATCAGCGGGTTGAGGAGCTCGTTGTCACGGCGGTAGGCGTGGGTGAGGTGCCCGGTCTTGCGGAGCCGTCCGCCGTCGTCGAGGAACCACTTCTCGGCCTCGCACCGGTTGTCCGGCAGCGAGGGTGCGAACGCGGACACCAGACGGTGCAGCCGCAGAGCGGCCGCCTCGTTGTCCCCGCCGGTCAGGGCCCGGGCCACGCCGTGAAGAACCTCGGGAACCGGCCCGCCGGCGGGGCTGCGGACCGGGAGTTGCCGGGCGCGGTCCAGGACGTAGCCGACCGCCTCGTCCAGGTGCTCGGGCCCCGGCCTCGCGCCGCCGGGGTCGGCGGAGAGGAGGTCTTCGCCGAGGACGAGCGCCGGTGCCACGGCGAAGATGGCCGGGGGCACGGGGCTGCGCACGGCGGTAGCCACGGCGCGGGCCGCGTCGCCGAAGATCCCCGGCGGAACCCATCCCGCCACCGCCGGCCGGATCCCGTCGGCGCCCAGGAGGCGTACGGCGGCCCGGCCGGGCGAGCGGCGCCGCACCCCCGGCCACGGCGCCAGGACGGAGTTCTCCCGCCCGTCCACAAGTCCGGCCACCGTGTACGGGCCGTGCGTGCCCGGCCAGTGGGCGTGCGCCGCCAGATAGGCGGGCAGGCTGTCGGGCTGCAGGCGGCGGGTGGACTGCCACTGCTCGCGCTCCAGCACCGTGACCGCGATCCCGGCCTCGCGCAGCCCCTGCACGTCGCCGGTCTCGAACACCGGGACCAGCACCTCCACCCCACCCGGCGCGGTCTCCTCCCGGGCGAGGGCCAGCAGGGTGCTGCCGGTCAGCGGCGGGTCGTCGACGAGCAGCACCCTGCGGTCCCCGGCGCAGAGCTCCTCGCCCCGGCGGACCGCCGCCAGGCGCGTATCGACGCCCGCGGCCTCCAGCCGGGCGGCCACCAGCGGAGCCAGATACGCCCCACCGGTGCGCACCCCCGCCACGAGGACCGGCCCGTCCCACGTCCGGCCGTCCAGCCACGTCTCGGCCAGCGCGATCGCGTCCGGCCACTCCACGCCCTGGACCGCGAGCGCCGCAGGCAACCGCACCAGAGAGGCGTCCCGGGTCAGGTGGGTGGGGATGGACTCCGGGTCGGGGGCGACCACCGTGTCCTCCCCGGCCGCCAGCCGCCGGGCCGCGCGCAGGGTCTTGTCCCGCAGCACGTTCGCGCCCGGCAGGCCGGTGTCGCAGCAGCGGATCCACAGCGCGGCCAGGGACTCGTAGCAGCGCAGCGCCGGCATCGGCTGCCCCGCCCCGGTGTTCAGGTCCCGGGCGAGGCGCTGGACGGTGAGTGCTTCAAGGGCTCCTTGCCCGGTCATGCGGTGGCCTCGCGGCGGGCCAGGGCGTGAACCAGGCGTCCCAGGTCGCGGTACGGGCTGCGGGTGGACGCCTCCCACTCCACGGCGAGCGCCTCCTGGTACTCCTCCTCGCCGGGCGTCCAGTCGTCGCGGTGGTCGTGGAAGATCCGCACGCCCTGCCACGGCAACGGCGTCAGGCCGTTCGCGCGGGCGAGGTCATCGAGGTGGGCGGGGGTGTCGCCGCGGGTGGTGATGCCCAGGTTGCCGACGCTCGCGGCCTGCCCACTGACGATCTGCTCGCGGGCCGAGGCATACTGGCCGCGCAGCGCCTCCCGCATGCCGACGGCGAGCTGGTTCTTCGTCAGGATGCTGAGGACACCGCCGTCGGCGACAAGCCGGGCAAGGTGAGCGGCCGGGGCGGCGGAGTCGGGCAGGTACATCACCACGCCGTGGCAACACACCGCGTCGAACGCGCCGTCATCGAACGGAAGCGCGTAGATGTCGCCCGCCAGGAGCGTGACCCGTGCGGCCAGCTCCGGGACGTCGGCGACGCGCTTCGCCGCGGTGGTGAGCATGCCTTCGGACGGCTCGACGCCGGTGACCTGGTGCCCGGCGGCGGCCAGGCGCAGCACCATCTCGCCGTCGCCGCAGCCCACGTCCAGGATCCGCGCGGGCTGTTGGCCGACCTCGGCCATGATCCGGCGGGCGGTGATGTCGTGGCGCAGGCGTCCGCGGCCGCCGCTGGAGTAGGAGGCGTAGGCGACGCCGACGGTGGAGAAGTCCGAGGACTTGGAGAATTCGATGGTCATGGGGTGAACTCCTTGTTCAGGTCGGGCCAGTGCTCGACGAGGAAACGGAACGAGGGGTAACGGCCGGAGGCGAGATCGGCGCCGGCCTGCCCGGAGGGGGTGAAGGCGCCGGTGCGGATGGCCTGGCGGACGCGGACCAGGCGCGGTATTCGCGTGGCCAGCCGCGGCACCCGGGCCCGCGCCGGGAGGGACGGGAGCCAGGCGGCCAGCTGGTCGCGGCGCATCTCCTCCCACACCACGACGTCCTGGAGCGGTCCGCCCAGGTCCACGGCGAGGAAGTGCGGCACGGCGGTCGTTCCCTGCGCGGGCCCGCGGTGGCCCAGCACGGTGATCTTCCCGCGGTGGCCGGTGCGCAGGGCGGTCAGGTGCTCGGCGAACACCGCGCCCAGCGCGCAGGTCACGCATCCGCACACCGGCCGGGCGCCGGTGATGTCGTCGACGGTGAAGATCCGCTCAGCCACGGCCGCTCCCGGCGGCGGGACCGTAGAGGCGGTAGTAGTCCTCGACGATGCCCGACTCGGCGAGGATCTCGTCGGTGGCGGCCAGGTTGTGGCCGGGCCGCAGCCGGGCATCCCCGCCGGCCAGGGCCACAGCGCCGACCGCGAGTCCGGCCAGGACCAGGTCGACGTACCGGTTGGACAGGGACTCGGCGTAGTGGAAGTTGATCGGCATCCCGTGCCCGACCACGACGATCTCCGGGCCGTCGGCCAGCCGGTAGCCGGTGCCCAGAACCCCCCGGTCGGTGACTGCAGTACTGCCCTCGCGCAGCTCCGACAGCGCGAATTCGAAGTTGCGGCTGGTGGTGCTCACCAGGAAGGACCGCTGCGGCAGCAGGCGGGCCTCGGCCAGGCCGAAGCTGCGGCTGCCGACACAGCCGAAGACCAGCCGAGGCCGGTGCGTGCCCACGAGCTCGCCGAGGTTGCGGCCGGTCAGGAACCCTTCCTCGTGCGCGGCGACCAGGCGGGTGATGTCGGAGTCGAACACCGCGACCCGCATCCGCCGGTTCTCCAGGACGCGGGCCACTTCGTGGCCGATCCGCCCGAACCCCAGGACGAGAGCGGCCTGCCCTTCGAACTTCTCGTCCGGCAGCAGCCGCAGCGTGTTGCGGACCGCCGCGTCCGCAATGCCGTAGGACTCGATCATCCCCTTCATTGAGGACTCGGCGACGCTGAACAGAGGCAGCGGCAGATGGAGCCCCTCCACCTTGCGGATCCCCGAGGTGGTCTGCTCCACCAGCCCGACGAAGTGCCCGGCCCGCTCGGGAAGATCCCGCAGGACCACGGGCCACACATAGCCCCCGTCGTCCATGATCACGCTCTGTTTCCCGGCGGCCGTGACCCGGCCGATGTGGTCGGCGATCCCTTCGCGCAGGTCCCGGTAGCGCCACACCGCGATGCCGTACCGCTGGACCAGGTGCGCGTCCACGCGGTGGGTGTGCGCGTACGGGTACTCCTTGTCGATCACGGTCATGTGCGCCGGATCCACCCCCAGCGCGATCAGGCTGTCGACCAGGACGAGGAAGTCCCGCATGTGGTGGATCGTCAGCAGCACACCGACCGCGCCCAACGGCTTGTCCGGCCACCGTTCGGCCAGCCGGCTCGTCAGCGGCAGCTCACCGGCGGCCACCGCGATCTCGTCGGCGGTGAACGGCAGCTGCAGGACGGCCTTGAAGAACTGCTCGGCCTCGGCCGGCGTCCCCTGCTCGAAGGTCGTAATCAGGCGGCGGGTGTTCTCGGGCACCGAAGCGGGATCCGCCGGAGTGGCCAACGCGAGACGCCCACGGCCGCCGCCGGTGAGCGTGCACACCCACGCCGCGCCCGCGTCCTCCCACTTCACGCTCTTGACGCCGGGGGCCGCAGCGAGACGGTCGGCCAGCTCACCGGCCAAGTGCCGGGCCTCGTCATCGCTGGCGACGACGTCGACCGCGTGAACGAGCGGCGGTGCGAATGCGGGCATGGGAGCGCTCCTGTTGGGTGTCGGGTCGGGGACGTCCGGACGTGGCGGGGTCACCGCTGCCCGGGTGGGGTGAAGGTGTTGCAGCGGCCGGTGACGGCCATACCGCAGGCGACGAAGTCCGCCGGGTCCTGCCGGGTCACCGCGCGGACCGCCGCCACCTGCTGGCGGGCGGCCAGGGTGATAGCGGCGCCGATCAGGTGGCGCCGGACATCGGGCGCATCGGCCCACACCTCGGCCAGCAGCAGCTCACTGGCCGCCGTGTTGCGCTGGACCAGGGCCAGCAGCAGCGATCCCGTCTTGGGGTCGAGTAGCAGATTCCCGGCCCGGAACCGGGCATCGTCACGCCACCGCGCCAAGGTGGCCATCGCGAAGCCCTCTTCGTGACCGGCGTAACGGCGGGCGGCCGCCGCGACGAAGGCGTCCAGCGCACTCGCGCCTTCGGCAGTAGCTGCTTCGAGGCCGCTGTCGGTGGGCGGTGTGTGCATCACCGTGATGGTCTCCCCGGCCTCCCAGCCCGCTCGGGTGAAGAATCCGGCAGCGCCGGGGCGGTCGGCGGGCACGTCGGTGGTCACCAGCGGCCACGGGACCGCGCCCACCACGGTGTTGAGCAGCAGCCTCCCCAGCCCGCGCCCGCCGGCGGCCGGATCGACCACCGGCCCCCACAGCCGCGCCCGCGCCTCGCCGGGCTCCGGACGCCGCACGCCGCACCAGCCGATCAGCCGGCCCTCCTTGCGGGCTACCGCAAGGACGGGCGGTGTGCCCGTCAGGGCGTTCGTCAGCCGGGAGCGCACCAGCGCGACGTTGACCGGGCGGTCGTCGCTGAACCCGGCGATGCGCCGCTGGGCCAAGGCGGCGAGCTCCTCACACAGCTCCTCCTGAAGTTCGCCGGCGAAGGTGATGCGGCTGGGTGTGCGTACACGGTCATCCATGCGAGTACCCCTTGGGGCCGGTGGTGAAGGGCAGGGTGTCCGGGCTGGAGTCCGCGGGCATGACCGTCAGGTGGCGGACCGGTGAGGCCCACAGGGCCACAGCGGTTCCGGCGAGGACGAACGTGCCGGTGAGGAGCGTGGTCCAGACGCCGGCCGTGGCGGCGAGTGCGGTTGCGGCGAGCGCCGCGAGGGGGCGGCTGCCGGCGACGAGCCATGTTGATGTCTGCTGGGTGCGGGCGTGGAGCTCTGGCGGGCACAGCTGCTGGCGGACGACCCGCACGGTCGCGGTCGCGCACGCGGCCGCCGCGAGCTGCACGGCCGCGGCGACGGCCAGCGCGGCCACCCACCACGGGCCCCGGCCCGCCAGGAGGAGCGGCACTTCCATCAGCGGGTAGAGCGCCATGCTCGCGATCAGGACCCGGCCGGGCCCCAGGCGGTCGGTGAGCGGGCGGGAGGCCAGGGCGCCGACGACGTATCCGGCCCCGGACAGGCCCATGATCACGCCGAGGCCGGTGGGCCCGGTCTCCACCACGCTCAGCAAGTACCAGCTGGAGACGGCGGAGATGATGCCCGCACCGGCCCCCGTGCCGCCCAGGCATAACGCCAGCGGCCGAAGGACCGGGTGGTGGGCCACGTAGAGAGCGCCCTCCCGCACCTCGGTGCTCAGCTTCCCGTGCGGATCCTTGCGCGGGCGGGGGCGGGAGGGGATCCGGCTCGTGCACCAGGCCGACACCAGGTAGGAGACGCAGTCCAGGGTGATGGCGTGGGCGGCGCCGGTGGCGGCGATGACCGCGGTCCCCAGGAAAGTCCCTCCGGTCGAGGAGGCGCCGCTCGCCGCTTCCTGGACGGAGGTGGCCCGGTGCAGCAGGGGCGGGGCGACGAGTTGCGGCAGGATTGTGCAGGCGGCGGCCTGGCGCAGCACCGTAACAGTCCCCAGCAGCAGCGCCACACCGGCCAGCACCGGTATCGACAGCACACCGGCCGCTGCCGCGAAGGGAATCACCGCGACCAGGCAGGCCGCCGTCAGGTCCGCGCCGACCAGCAGCGGCTTCGCCGGATACCGGTCCGCAAGGGCCCCCGCTGGCAAGGTGAAGAGCAAGTTGGGGACCTGCCCGAACAGATATAGCACCGTGGCCTGGGTCGCGGAGGCGTGGAGGTAAAGGATCGCGATCACCGGGAGGCCAACGGCGTGCAGGGACGTCCCCATCAGGCTCGTGCTCTCGCCCACCAGATACGTCGCCAGCACGCGGTCGCCTCGCAACGAGAGCCAGACCGGCCCGCCACCCCCCGGGGTCTCGGCGCGCGTGCCGGTCACCGGCTCCCCACCGTCGGAGCGTGAGCGGGACATGCTCGTTCGGCCGCTCATGCCCGGTCCCCGGACGGATCAGCCGGCAGGGCCGCGGGCGGAAGAAGGACAAGGGCCGTCCGGATCGCCTCGGCCACACACGCGGTGTGCCAGGCCCTGGCCGACGGCTCATGCGGTGCAAGCGCGCCGGCGATCTCCCTGAGCATCCCAAAGGCAAACTCCTGCGGCTCGTTCTCGGCGGCGGGCAGCTCCGCGACGACCTGCGCGGCCAACGCCCGGGCACGGTGCCAGGACCCGCTGCCCGGCCGCACAGCGACCGACGTGTGGTAGAAGCCGTGGCCCAGCGGCGCGACCGCCTCGAGGACCTCCGTACGGGAGTACGGGGCCGGCGGCGGCACAGGCAGCGGCAACCGTGGCGCGGCGGCCAGGCCTACGGGGCGAACCCTGGGAAACCACGCCCACGCGCTACCCCGTACCACCTGCTCCCGCTTCAAAACCGAGAGGCACTCGGCCACCTCGTACTTCCCGATGCCCAGGGCGGCCGCGAGGGCGTCCTCGGAAATCTTCCGGCCCGGGGGATGGACACCGCCGGCGAGCTGCGCACGCAGCCGCATCAGGACCCAGTCACGTACCGTGGGCAGTTGCCCGCCGTCGTCCCGTACCCAGAACAGGCCGCCCGTGCGGACCAGGGCCCCTTCCTCGTGAAGGGCTTCCAGGGCGTGCGAGGTCAGATGCGGCGGCGTGCCGAGGTCGTCGGTGACTTGGGGGACCGTGAGGGGCTGGGTCCTGGTGTAGAGGAGATAGCCGATCGCGGCACGAAGGGTGGCTGCGATCGAGTCAACCTCGGCCTGTTCCGCAGGCGAGGAAATCCCCACCTGCGCGAGGAGCCCCCCTATCTGCCGGAGGTAGGTGAAGAAGTTCGCGAACTCGCGCCACGGCGCCTCAGACCCAGGCTCTGCATCCGCGGGGGTGACGTCACCGGTTCGGGCGCTGCCGGGGCTCGGGTTCCTGTCTGGGGCGTGCATCTGGATGTGCGGTGTGATCATCGCGGGCCCTCCGTACCCGACGTGGGACGGGACGCGGCGGCCGCCGTGTCCGCCGACACACCGGCGGACGCGGTCAAGTTGCCGGAGCCGTGGCCCCAGTTCACTATCCGGTTCCACGACTCGTTCGGGTCCATGCCGGCTGCCACGCGAAGGCGTCGGGTCCCCGCTCGTACCTCCGCCTCGCCCCGGTCCAGGAGCTCGGCGATCTCTTGCGCGGTGCGGCCGTCCACGACGAGGCGAAGGATCTCCCGTGGCAGGTCGCCCAAGTCCACGGCAGTGACCGGGGTGGGCGTCAGGGCCCCACTGGAGTACGCGTAGTCCAGGAGCTTCAGGAACTGGGTGCGGACCGAGGCGTAGCCCTTGCCCAGGGGAGCGCCGAAGGTGCGCTTGTAGGCCTCCGACAGGACGTTGGAAGCCTGGGCGTGGCGGATGCCGAGGATCCGGGCGGCCTTGTCGACCGTGTGTCCTTCACCCAGCAGCCGCAACACCGCGAGGGAGGTCTCGGTGAACTGGCCGACGTCTGCACTCGCCTGCGGCGCGGGCGCTGTGGGCGTAGTCACGACACACTCCCGGCCGACGCGATCAAGGTGCCCACGCGGGAGGCCCGGTTCTTCTCCGACACCGAGCCGTGGCCGGACCGGGCGCCGATTCCCCGCCCGGCGCCGGGGGAGAGCGACGGGCGGGGGCCGCTGGCCCCCTGTGCTTTGCAGGCTGCGGAGCGGTCACGCAGGGCGATCTCCCACTCTACGAGCTGCTCGCGGAGCCATTTCCGGGCGACCTGGTGGCGGCGGGCAAGTTGCGCGAGGCTTTCGCCGCCCTGGTAGTCCTTGATGACCGTGGCTCGGGCGGCGAGGACAGCGTCCTTCACCGCCTGCACTTCGGCCGGACTACGCCGTACGTGCGACATGCGGAAAACTCCTTAAGTTCAGTGTCGCGGGAAGCGGGGACGGGATGGCCGTTGCCTGTCAGCCGTCAGGGCGGGGCTCCCGCGGACGTGGAAGCCGGGGCCCACCGGGTCGAGGGGACGGCTCTGGAGGCGGCCTTCGCGGATGAGGCGCGTCAGGTACGGGGGAACTGGCGCAGCGACCGGCACCAGTACGGGGCGTGGAGGGAGTGCCGGGGATGTTGTTCATCGGGCTCCTCGCGACTTCTTTGGGCTGCCACGGCCACGCATGGCGATGCCGGCCTTGACCAGGTACCGGTGGATGGAGGAGTGGGAGCGGCCGGTTGCGTCCGCGATCTGCTGGATCGTCTTCGCGCCCTGGGTGTAGGCCGCCGTGATCTCCCGGATGAACTCCCTCCGGTCAACGCCGGTCAGGTGCTTGCCCTTCGGCCGTGGTTTCAGAGCGGGCGTTGCGACGGAGGACTGGCGGGCGGAGCGGTCCGCTGACGATCGGCCAGCGCGGGCAGGCGTGACGGGCTCCTGGCGCGCATCCTGTGTGTCGGACAGCCGGCGCACCGTCGCTCTGGGCCGGTCCCTGTCCCGGACTTCGATGGATGTGGCCTTCACCGGAGTTCCTCGGACAGTGCCTGATGACGGTCGGGCGGGCTGACTCGTAGCTCGAGCTGCCGGGTGAGGCCACCTGCCTCGCACCGGATTCGGACAACGTGCCAGTCCAGGAGCGTCAGTTGCCTGGCGAGGTGTCCGTCGGTGGTCGTCACGCATCCGAGGGACAGGCCGGATCGCCGTGCCTCGCGGGTGATCCAACCGGTCAGCCACACGGTGAAGTCCAGATGGAGGCCAGCGTCCAGGAGGAGCAGGCGTTCCAGAGAGAGGACCGGCGGGAGACCGGCGGGCCGTGCACGGGTCGAACCGAGCGTCGGCGGCGTCGAGGAGAGAGCGAAGACGGCGACGAGCGCCCCGTACCCCATGATCTTGCGGCCCTTGACCGGGCGACGGCCGCCGTTGAGGGGATAGTCCTGCGCGCGGCCGCCGGTCCCGGCTTCCTCCAGGCAGTGGACCAGTGCGGCGTGGTCGGTGCGGTGCAGGGCGGACACCTCGTACGGGTCCGCGGTGTCGGTGTCCGGGCGACTCGCAACGAGTTCCGGCAGCGACGGCAGCAGGGCCGGGGGCCGTACGTCGATCCGCCGGTCATAGCCGTCGATGACGACGTGCTCGCTGGTGAGTACCGCCCGGCTGGGCCTTGTGCGCAGGGCGAGCGGGCACTGGGAGTGGAAGTGGACCTCGCGGATGGACGCGGGCCGTTGCGCTGCCCGGCGCGTGCACCACGCGGACAGCAGCTCAACGGGGCGGTCGCTGGCCTGGTCCGGGTCGGCGATCAGGTGCCGCACGTGCAGGACACCGACGCCGCTGCCCAAGAGCCCGGCTTCGAGCACGGCGGCCGCGGTTGCCCGCCCGCTGGCCGCGTCCGTCATCACCCATACGCCGTCCCCGCCGGGATCCAGGGCCGCAGCACTCTCCAGGGCCTCGGCCTGCCGGCACCACTCCCCGGCCGGGCACACGCGGTAGTGCGCCGCGATCAGGTCCTGCAGGCCGCTCGTGTGGCGAGGGCGGGCCTGCTCAACTCGGTACGGGGCCGTGGTCTGGCTGTGGGCGGCCGGCCTGTCGGTCAGCACGAAGCCTCCCCGCTGGTCAGGGAGTCGGGACCGTCCGAGCGCATGACCCGCACCGCGTGCAGGGCGTCGGCGAGCGTCCACGGGTCGAGCAGGTGCGCGGAGCCGTCAGGCGCCACCGTCCACAGCCGGGTGCCTCCCGCCGCATGGTCGGGGCGGGGGCAGCGCACCACTTCTCCCGCCACGCCGGTGAGGAGCACTCCGCCGGGGATGTCCCGGCCGTCCGCCATGGAGGGAAGGACCAGGAAGGCCGAGAAGTGTCCCGCGTCCAGGAGCGGGGAACCCGGAACGTCCCAGCGGGTGAGGACGGAGGTGGCCTCGGCCGCTGTAGTCGAGGGCACGTGCACTACAGCGAGGCCACGGCCGAGCGGAATGCCGGCCAGGGGGCTCCGGGACCACGGATTCCGGCTCGCGGTGAGCCGGGAGAATCCCGCCAGCGTGGCGAGCCACCGTGTACCCGGCGAGAATCCGCCCTCGCCCACGCCCGGTACGTGCCGGACCGGTGACGGCGTGGCACGGGCGGAGGGATCCGGCCAGGTCATGCTGCCGCAACCGTGGACCTGCAGGGCGGCTGGTTGCCCCGCTGCCTGACCGCGCAGATGCGATGTGGTCATCGGATGTACCCCCAGGGCAGGGCGATGGCGGCGTAGGCGTGGGAGGCGTCCAGGCGCTCGTACGTACTGGGGCTGCGCCACTCGGCGGTGGTCACCAGCTGCGCCCCGCCGGGCAGGGCCCACCGGTTCAGGAGGGTGTGGATCTGGTCGGCGGTGCGGGGCCGGAAAGCGATGCCGGCCCGTTCGTAGATGTCGACCAGCTCCGCCATCTGCCGCTTGTGGGCGCAGTCGCCGGTGGCGTGGGTGAGGGAGAGCACGGAGCCCGCAGGCAGCCAGTCCCGCAGCGCCGCCAGGGCGGTGCTGCTCGCCTGGTCGCTGAGCCACGGCAGGACGTCGTGCAGGAGCACCCCGATGGGGCGGCCGTGGTCGAGCCGGGCGACGGCAGGCGCGGCCAGGAGGTTGCCCATGTCGGTGAGATCTGCGTTCAGGTGGCTGGTGCCGTGGCGCTCGGCCAGGATCAGGTTGGCGTGGCCGACCACGATCGGATCGCTGTCGACGTAGACGATGCGGCGTACCGCGTCCGGGAGCTGCCGATTGTCGCGGTGCGGCAGGCCGCATCCCAGGTCGAGGATCTGGTCGATGGCGTGCTCGCGGGTGAGGACGTCCATGATCCTGGGGCCGTGGGCGCGGTTGATGCGCACACTGTCCGGCAGCCAGCGGGCGGCGGCCAGGAGCTCGTCGGCCAGAGCACGGTCGGCGCGGTAGTTGTCGGTGCCGCCGTCGAGATAGTCCTGGACCCGGGCGACGCTCGGAGTCAGGTGATGGGCGGACATCCTTCGGATAGTCGTCACGGCCGAAGCACCCCGCCGTCGCCGTCCGTCCGCATGCCGGCGGCCAAAGTGTTCGTGCCCTGGTTTGACCTGCTGCGGGATCTCGTGTCGGGGAGTACGGCAACGGAGCCCGCCATAGTGCCCGCGGCCAAGGATGCTGAGATCGGGCAGGCGGTCGCGGCCCGGGCGGGCCGGTTGCTGCGGGCGGGCCAGGCCGCAGCGTGGAGGGATCGCAGGTTCGCGGTCAGTTCCAGGTCGACGGTGACGCCCTTCAGGCGCCGGTACATCTGCTGGGCCACCACCCACGCCAGTGCGTTCGTCTCGTACCGGGCGAGACGGCGGCCCGCCTCCTCCAGGACGCCGCCTCGCGGCCGGTAGCTCATGCCCCGGACCCCGTAGAGGGTCGGGTACCGCACCCACACGGCGGTGGCGAGCCCGAGGCTGGGACAGCCCGTGGCCGAAGCGGCCGCGTCGGCCAGACACACCGGAGGATTCGGCTCGAGGAAGCCTTCCCCCCAGTTCGCCGGTGCGGTCGTCAGGTCGAGGGGGCCGCTGGGGACGACGAACAGGTAGGCGCCGTCGTCGTTTCGTGCGGGGCCCTGGGCGCAGACCTGGCACAGGCGTTCGCCCATCAGGTGCCGGTGACGGTAGGGGTGCGGCAGCGCGTTCTCCACGACTCCGCCGCCCGTGAGGTCGGTCGCGACCCGTGCCCACAGGCCGCCGTCACGATCCCGGTCCTCCGGCCGCTCGTCCGCATAGCCGAGGCCGACGACGCCGTCGCCGATGCACAGGAGGTCAGGGCGGACGATCAGGGGGGCTGGCAAGGCCAGTTCGGTGGAGCGGCTGGAAATAAACGGCCACTGGGGTGTGCCGATGAGAGCGGACGTCCCCGGCCCGGCTCCTGCCGAGGCTTCGGTGCCGGCCGGGCACAGCGCCCGGGCCAGGTCGCTTGCCGACATGCTGCTGTGGAGGGCGTTCACCGGGTCTCCTCCCAGGCGGACGGGGTGAGGACGCCGTCGTGGTCCGCCGCGATCAGGCGGACCCCGTAGACGTTGAGGAACTCGCAGAACCCCGCAACGGACCACGGGCCGGCGGCTTCGTGCGGTCCGGCGGACATCAGATGGTCCAGGCCGGGCACGATCAGAACCTGGATGTCCCGGCTCTCGACAAGCTGGCGGACGGCCCACAGGCCGGGGCGGTCCTGCAGCGGAAGGAGCTCCACGTCGTGCAGCCAGTGCGTGACCCGGCCGCAGAACCGGCCGGCCGAACACTCAAGACTTCCCAGAACCTCCGCGTGGTCGGCACTGGCCGGGACGGCTGCGTAGACAGCCGCGGCCGCGTGGGCGTTGAGGTAGCCGACGATCTGGTCCGATACACCGCCCAGGACACCGATGAACCGGTCGGACGGATGGGCACGGTTCCGGGGCTCAGCCCCCATCCACCGCGACGCCAGCTCGATGAGTACACCCGTGGCCTGGGTCTGCGGCAGCGCGCACAGCCAACCGATGCTTTGCGCCAGGCGGTCTCGGAGTTCCTCGACCCGCTGCGCCCGACGGGGCTCCTCACCGGGGATTTCGATGCTGCGCAGCCCCGTCAGGACACGGTCGAGTAAGTCGCGCTCAGCTCTCGTCGGCCCGTACCCGGCCTCCGAGTGCGGGAACGGCTGCGGGGCTCTGCGGACCCGGGAAGGGCTGTGGGCCGCGATGACCTGGCCTCCGGATGCGGCGGCGGAGAGGACGGTGGTCTTCACAGGGAGGTCTCCGCCCGGACCAGCGCGAGAAATCCCGGCGTGCGATGGACCTGGTCCAGTACACACTCGTACTCGTCGTCGTAGGGGCTGAACGCGATCCGGCTCACGGCAAGGACACCATCGGCCCGCTCCTGCGCGAGCGCTTTCAGGACGCGGGCGAGCCCGGGCCGCAGTGCCGGGCTGCCCTCGCCGGTGTCGTCGGTTTCCGGGGAGAGCAGTGTCCACTGCCGCTGCGCGGCAAGACCCCGAAGCTCCGCCAGCTGCCCCGCCGCACCCTGTCCAGGGCGCAGGAGCGCGTAGGGGATGACCCTGGGCACGCTGCCGGACGTCCTTGAGGGAACGCGGAGCTGCCGCACCGTTCGCAGCCGTATGGCGGCCGCCGTGTGGAGGTCCTGCTCGCGCGGAGCACGGAACGGGCCAAAGCCACGGGAGCGAAGGCCGGCCCCGGACGCCGGACGGTGCTCTACCACGGCGGGCGGAGACCCGCTTGGCCCGGTTCGAGGAGCGGTCGTGGATGGCGGGTTCACGCCGGGGATCCCTTCACGGTGGTGCGGAAGCGGTCGAGCCGCGGGGGCTTGACGGCGATGCCGGCGTACGCTGCCCGCAATCCCGCCAGCTGGCCGGTACGGCTATGGGCTGGGTGGTAGCGGGCGGCCGGGACCAGGCACACCCGGGCCGCGCCCTTCAGGTCCGCCCACCCTCCGAAGAGGCCCCGTACCGCTTTCACGGTGCGCGGCCGGTAGGTGATCTTGTGCGCCCGGTACACGGCCTGGACGGAGCGGCGTTGCCCAGAAGGGTGCTGGGTGATTGCGTGGCTGACCGAGAGCGCGCTGCCGGCCGGGAGGAGCGCCCGGAGGTCGGCCATGAGGGCGCGGACGGGCCGGTCACCGATCCACGGCAGGACATCGTGAAGGAGCACCGCGACCGGCCGTTCGAAGTCAACGACCCCCCGCTCGGCCAACCGTTCGAGAAGGGCGGGCACGCGGGTGATGTCGGCCAGAACGGCCACGGGGTCCGGGCCCACGGTCAGCCCGGAGTACAGGACACGGGCATGCGCGATGACGTGGTAGTCGAAGTCGACATATACGATGCGGGCCTGCGGCTGGAGCTCGTGGACGATCTCGTGGGTGCTCAAACCCAGGATGCCGGGGAGCTCGTCGCGTCGGGCCGGCGGGAAGCCGCAGCCGAGGTCGAGGAACTGGTCGTGCCCGGCCTGGGCTAGCGCGCGCACGCTCAGGGCCCCGTGCTCCCGGGTGATGTCGGCCACCACCTGCTGGTGGGGGACTGCCGCGAGAACCGCGGCGGCCACGACACGGTCCGCCTCGAAGTAGTCCTTGCCCCGCGCCCAGACGTTGCCGATCCGCGCGGGCTGCGCCGTGCGGAAGTGGTCCTCGCCCGGGGCGGGGATGCCCACGGCGAAACCCTCTTCGATGAGGTTCACCGTCCCTCCCCCTTCACAGTCGTTGCCTCGACCCGGTCGGTGGCGGTCAGGTCTGATGACGGATGCCGCGGGTGGCTGCCCCTGGGGCGCTTGGGCACGCCGGCGCTGGTGATGATCGTGTGGATGGCGCCGTACGAGCAGTCGGTGGCCTCGGCGATCGCACGGATCGACTTCCCGCCCGTGGTGTACGTGTTGACGACCCGGGTGTCGAAGGCGAGGCGTTCCTCGCCGGTGAGGCCGCGAAGGTTCACCGGCTTCAGCGCGTCCGGGTGTCGCGCGGCGGTGCCGGAGGTCACTGCCATCAGAGTTCTTCCTTCCTAGCGGTTTGGGGTCGGCGTCCAGCGGTGTACGCGCGGGCGTCTTCGAGGGCCTGGAGCCGGGCCATCGGCGCGGCTCGCTGCACCTCTGGCGGCATGCCGGAGCGCAGCAGCGGGCTGAGACGCCGGGCGAGCGTGCTGGTGGCGGCCAGCCACGCGAGTGCCGGTGCGCCGGTCACGGGCCCGACAGGTTCGTGATGACGCGGCGGACGGGAAGGCGGCGAATGACGGTCGGGGGCCGGCGCGGCGGCAGAGCAATGACGTCGCGCATCGCCAGCAGCCGCAAAGCCCAGCGCACATCGTGTTCATGGACCGAGTACGCGGCGGCCAGACGCCGGTCCGAGAGCAGCTCAGTGCCGGGCGGCGACTGCGCGGCCTCCAGCTCGGCGATCAGGCGGATCAGGACCGCGCGGGCACCCGGCGTGGGCCTGAACACCCGAGTCCGCCAGTCACGCTGGGGCCGCACCGCGTAGGTTCCGTCCCGCCCGCGCACCAGGACCCCGCACGAGGTGAGCTCCGCGAGTGCGACTTCAGCAGCCTCGTGCGGTAAGCGGAGCGTCGCGGCCAAGTCCACCACGCCCGGAACCCGCTGCCCGACAAGATGGTGCCCGTAGGCGCACTTCAGCAGCAGGACGTGGGCGGGATCGCTGAGGCTGCGCCGGGCAAGCGCGGCGACGGGGATGGTCATGGCGTCCTTCGAGGTCATGGTCTGGCGTCTCTACGCGGCGGTCAGGGCGAAATGGGCGGCAACGTGCTTGCCGGTGCCGTCGGACCTGGGCCAGTAGCCCCAGCCGTCTGCGACCTCGGTCACGATGCTCAGGCCGCGTCCGTGCTCCGACCCCGGACCGACGATCCGCGGCAGGGGAAGCGTGGTGCTGCTGCGATCGGCGACGTAGACGACCAGAGCGACGTTCGGGGCGAAGCTGAGCCCGACAAGGACCTCACCTGGACATCCGTCGGACGAGGGCGCGTGAACCACAGCGTTCGTCGTCAGCTCGCTGACGGCCAAACAGGCGCGCTCCTTGATGTCTTCGCTGCACTCCCACTGCGTGAGGAGCTCGGTAACGAACCTCCGTGCCAAGCCGACGGACTGAGCGGTCTGCGGCAGCCGAGAGGACGCGGACTGGGCCAGCGGGTCGCGGTCCATCGCCCACAGCAAGGCGACAGTCCCCGGCTCCAAAGCGGGTACGGCATCCCCCGCGGAGTCGGGTTCCGGCATGTTCGTGGTCTCGGACATCGCTTCCCCACAATCGTTCGCCCGCACCGAGCGGGCCTGAGCCTCGCTGGACCGGACGTTCACGACGTCACCGTCACGATCGGCCGGCGTGCGCCGGTGCACCGGCCGTCGGGCCGGAGCTCACCACCGTCCTCGAAGACGACCACGTCGTCGCACAGCAGCCACCCCTGTTCCACACGGCTGGTCATCAGGCGCGCGGCGACGTGGCCGTCGGCCTCCGCGGCCGGATAGGCCGGCTTGTGCTTGCACTCCATATCCAGGGGTCCTTTCGCTTCGAGGCGCCGACCGGGATCCGGGAAAGCAACGGCGCTCGGTGGCCGTCGCAGGGTGAAATGGGGGGATTCCCAAGCGCATTGGCAGCCGGAGGAATACCGTCGGGACAGCGATCAAACCGCGAGGGGATGCTGACGGGAATGCCGTAGTGACGGTGAACCCCGCCAAACCCGCCAAAGATCATTTCGGACCAGGGGACAGACCATGGCGCGCACACGCAACGCCCTGCTGGCGGGGGTCATCGCGGAAACCGGCTGGTCGCAGCCGCAGGTTGCCGCCGCCTTGGTGCGGGTGGCCACCGAGAACCACGCGACCGAGCTGATGGCGGTGAGCAGGTCGCACATCTCGATGTGGGTCGGCGGGACGCATCCGGAGGGGCGGGCAGCCCATATCTTGTGCGAGACGCTCTCCCGCCGACTCCGGCGCCCCGTCACCCTGGGACAGATCGGGCTCGCCCCACTGGCCCCGGCCACGGAGCCCCGCCCCGGCTGGAGCGTCGACAGCATCAGCGAGCTGGCCGACTTCGGGGGAGACATGAGCATGAACCGGCGTGGGGTCCTGGCGGCCTCCGCATACTCGGCGGCCGGGGCTGCCCTGCCGGGCGGAAGCTGGTGGGAGCATACCCGCGAGGCCGCCAAGGCCCGGACCTCCCTGTCCCGCCTCACGGTCACCCAAGGCCACGTGAGCGCCGTCCGGGAGGCGATGCGGTACTACTCCAGGCAGGACCAGCGCCTGGGCGGCCGAGCCGGACGCACCGCGCTCACCGCCTACCTCCGCACCGACGTCGCCGCCTACATGGCCGGCCGCTTCCCCACCGGAGCCGTACGCCGCGAACTCGTCTCCGCGACGGCCGAACTCGTCTACCTCGCGGGCTGGACCGCCTTCGACTCCGGCGACCACACCACCGCCCAACGCTCCTTCGAGTTCGCACTCCGCCTCGCCGCCGAAGCCGACAACCCGCCCCTGGCCGGCCACATCCTGCGCGCAGCCGCCCACCAAGCCGTCGACCTCCACCACCCCCAGCGCGCCCTCGCCCTCGCCGAAGGCTCCCTCGCCGGTGCCCGGTACGCGCGAGCCACACCGCGGGAACGGTCCCTGCTCAGCGTTGTCCACGCCCGCGCCCTCGCCGCCACCGGCCAGCGCACGCAGGCCCTGGCCGCCCTGACCCGTGCGGATACCGACCTCGCCTCGGCCGGCAACCACACCGAGGAGCCGGAGCGGGTCTCGTTCTTCGCCGAAGCCTCCCTCGCCCACGAAACCGCCTGCACCTTGCGCGACCTCGGAGACCTCAAAGGCGCCGAAGCCGCATTCGAGCACAGCGTCCGCACCCGGGCCCTCCCCTACGCCCGCACCCACGCCGTGACACTCGGCTACCTCGGAGAAGTCCAAGCCCGCCAAGGCCACCTCGACGCGGCCTGCGCCACCTGGACCCGCGCCCTGGACACCATGGCCGGCATCCAGTCCGCCCGCACCAGGGACACCGTCATCCGAATGCGCAGCGCGCTGTCTCCACTCCGGGGCCGGGGCGGCAGTATCGCCGCCGACCTCGACCAGCGGGCCCGTACCGAACTGCGCCAAGTAGGCTGACCCGGCCATAGCGCCAAGCACCTGCGGCCAACTCACATGAAGCCGCAGGGGAGATGGGGAGCCCGCGTGCCCGCCACCCTGACCATCACACAGATCGCCACCGTCGTCGGCGGCCACATGACCGTCGCCGACGACTACCAGGGCGGAGTCGAATCGGTCATCCGCCTCGACGAAGCCTTCCCGCTGGAGACGCTGCAGGGCATCGAGGAGTTCTCCCACCTCACCGTCCTCTGGCACTTCAACAAGGCTTCGCCAGCCGATGTTCAGCTCCATGCCCGCAGCCCGCGCGGTGACTCCCGCTGGCCGGCGACCGGGACTTTCGTACATCGCAACCACCGCCGGCCCAACCAGCTCGCGACGTCCTACCCTCGCCTGCTCAAGGTCGTCGGCCGCGACCTGCACGTAACCGACCTGGACGCTGTCGAGGGCACGCCCGTGTACGACATCGCGCCCTACTTCGAACAGATGGGGCCGCGAGGGCCAGTTACTCAGCCGGCCTGGCCGGGCGAAATGCTGGACCCGACCTACTGGGCTCCGGCCGTTGACCGCATGGTCTGAGATGGACCGCACGAGCGAGCCCGGACCCGTCGCGGGGTCCGGGAGACGCGCTGGTGACGAGCGTTTCGTACGCCTCCCCGCCCGCGTGTCTGCCACGCGGAGGCAGGCCGGCCTGTTCGCTGGTGATGGGTCTGAGATCTTGGTCATCACGGCTCCACGTCAGCAAGGGACTCTTTCGGGCAGGGCTCTGCACCGCGCACAAGGTCCGCGGACGGCGGGGACGGCAGCGAGGCCGTCGGTCGGCCTACGGCAGGCCGTGGTCTGCGCTGGGCCGCACGCGGCCCAGCGCAGCCTCGAGCGCCGCTCGGATGACGGCCGCGTCGGGCAGGTCAAGTGGGTGGGTGGGCGGTGTGTCCCAACGCAGGTTCTTCGTGGGCGGCAGGGCGATCCAGTCGCCCGTGCCGCTTCGGACCTCGGCACACATTCCGGCCATCGCGAGTCCCGTTCCGGGCAAGGCCAGGATGGTGGCAGTGGTGTGGTCCCCCACCATGCAGGGCGCCCGGACAGCCACCCGCTCGAGCTCCTCCATTACGAGCAGGCCCGACTCATAGGGCAGGATCACGGCGTCGAACAGCGCGCAGTCGCAGATGACTCCCGCACCAGGCCGGCCGTCGAAGACCTCACCCACCCGGTGCGCGGGCAACGCGGCGACCGGCTCCCGCTCGGGATGAGCCCCCGGCCAGCCGCACGAGGTGTCTGCGCAAGTACACCCGCCACCACGCCTGTAGCGATGCCCTGCGGTGACGGCCCACCCGAATACGCCCGTGTACGCGACCGCGCACGCCCGGGTGTTCCGCCCGTGCAAGGCCGGGGGCACGGCCGCATCCTCATGACCGGTCGACCGGTCCTTGTTGACCTGCATGGCAACGAGCGTGGCGGGCGTTCGGGGGGGCGACCCACAATATTTTTGAAACCCACCAACTGGCATATGCCAGCGTGGAGTTAGGCCACCAAGGCCATGCTGCGGACGAGGCCGGACAGGGCCGCTGCCTGCGTGGGAACACCGGTGCGCACCAGGTCCTCCACCAAGGCCCGTGCCATCGGATGGCTGTACACGTACAGCGGCGCGTGGGACGCGGCACGCTTGAGCGTCACCACGGCCTCGGCGGACTTGCCCAGCTGCCGCAGCGCCCGGGCTTCGTCGATTCGGTAGTGCGTCAGGCGTTCGCGCGAGGGCACTGCCGCGACATCCACGTCCCTGACGAACGTCAGGCCCGCCTGGGGCTCCTCGATCTCCACCCCGACCTCGGCCGCGTGCACCTGGACGTTGGCCCGCCCGAAGACCGTGTGATGACGCAGATCGGCGAACCCATCCGGCAGCCGGCTCGAAATCTCCAGCGCACGGGAGGTGTGCACCCAGGCTTCCTGGGCCTGCCCGGAACGGGCGCACGCGATGACATACCGCAGTACGAGCGCGCCCTGAAGCGCGAGAGCCTGCTCGGCGCCTGCCTCCGCCACCGGCTCCAGGTCTCGCAGGGCGGCATCCGCGATGGCCTTCGTCTCCAGCAAGGACCCCTGGTGCAGCATCGCTCCACACCGGTCCCAGGCGACGGCAGCCTTGCTCACCGGATCGTCCAGCTCTCGCGCAGCACCAGCCGCGACCTCCGCCGCCACCCACGCCAGATCCGGGTAGCCCAGCTGGTTCAGGGTCTGACGTGCGTTCCGTGCCGCATCGACCATCAGCGCGAGAATCGCGTGCCTCTCCGGCCCGGTGTCGTGCACCAGCAGCGCCGCGTTCACTTCCTCCAGCAGCCCCGGGAGCACAGCGGCCGCATCGGTCAGCGACGCACCCTGCCGTGCGCGGTTCAAGGACGTCGCCTGTGCCCTCATCCGCCCTTGCTCCGGAAGCGAAGTCGTCGGCGCCAGACCCGGATGACCGGAAAGGATCAACCCTGAACGCCGCAACACCGCGCGCAACGCGGGGACGAACGCGTGAACGGCTGAGCCGCCCTCGCGGCTGAGACGGTACGGCTGCCCCAGCAACCAGACCACATCCACCTCGCATACCTCGGCAACTGCCGAGATCACCGAGTAGCGGTCCAGACTCATCCGGCCGGCCTCGACCTCCTCGATCCACCGGAACGACCGCCCGATGCGGTCGGCCAGCTCGATCTGTGTCAGACCTGCCGCGATCCGGGCGAAGCGAACCCTTCGCCCGATGTGTAGTTGAGACTGCTCGTGCATCATGGACTCCGTTCTGACTTCGACACTCAGAACGGTACCCACCGTTCAGCGCAACGGTGTTCAAACGGCGTCGCGGACTAAGGACGCCCGCGGAGTCGTTCGCCGTACGGACGGTTTCACAGGTGCCGAGGCGCATCTCGGGGCGCTCGACCGCCAACTGGTCGGTGGGCTGGATCTGGCCCGGGAGACCCGTACGACCTCTGCGACCGGGAGGGCGCTGGAAGTCCTGGCCAGCACCCTGAAGGCCCCAGGAGATCGATGCCGTGATGGCGGACTCGCGCACCAAACCGACCGGCTCGGGCCGCAGACCGAAGAAGCTCTGCTTCTGGTCAGGCATCACTGCTTCACCCCCCGGTGCTCGGTGTTGGGAACAGGGCCGAAGCGGCGGCGCACTGGCGCTGGCCCCGGCCCGGCCGCCCTGTGGCCGTCCGGGCGGCGCTTCCCGGGGCCTCGAACCAGTAGCAGCCGGGCGCCGACCGCCGCGATCCGAGCCTGCTTCAGTGCAGCTATCCCCCTGGGGCCCAGGTGGGAGGCGGCAGGCAAGACGACGCCGTAGGTGTCGGGCAGTTCCAGGACATCGATCAGGCCGGTGAACGCCGCCGACGGCCCGCTGCCGGCTTCCCGGTCGGTGAACACCCCTGAGAGCCTCAGCTCGTGCTGGCGGCAGTACTCGGCCAGAGCCTCGCTCAGGGCCACCTGGCGGGCCGGGGAGACCCGGACCAGCCGCAAGTAGCCATAGACGACTGGACCGCTGACGCCGCGATGCTCGGTAAGGGGTTCCATCCCGGTGTCCATCCCAAGGTCAGTCGGCTGGTGGCACTTCTCAGCCTGGACCTGGTTCGCCCCTACGGAAATGGACGCCTGTTGTACTTCCGTTGCACTTGCGTCCCCCCGCTGGTGCAGACCGTGCTTCGATGGCGGCAGGAAGGGAGCGACGTGTGGCGACCGTGCACCACTGGACCGGCCTGGAGGCCCGAGCCCTGAGATTCGCACTGCGGCTGAGCGTCCGATCATTCGCCGACCACCTCGGCGTCAGCATCAGGACGATCTCCAAGTGGGAGAAGCTCCTGGCCGCGACCGAGCCCCGCCAAGACACCCAGGCGATCTTGGATACCGCTTTGGCTCGCGCGGATACCGCCGCCCACCTCCGCTTCGAGACGTTCCTGTCCGAAGCCGGCCGAACCACGCCTGCCGCCAGTTCCCGCAGCGTGACGACGAGCGGGCCGCTGGCCTGGGAGTACGAATCGTGGACCGACGATCTCGACCGGGCTGTGGTGGCCCTCTCCCGGCAGGACTTCACCTTCGCTGACAGCCTGATCCACCGCTGGCTCGGACGGTTCAAGCCGACCACGCTCGATGACAAGGGCCTCTACCTCTTCGCCCGCTCAACCGCCCTGCTGGGCGACCTCCAACGCGACCGGGGGGCCGTGATCGGCCCGCTATCGGCCCAGCACTCCTACGCCTTGGCCAAGTCGCTGTTCGGACAGCTAGACATCCCCCGCCGGATCGCCCAGCTCGACCTGTCCCTCGCAGTCATCGCTGAGATGTCGGGAATGCTTGAGATCGCCGCCCAGCAGTACGAGTCCCTCGCCGTCGACGACCGCCTCTCACGGCGCGACCGAGCCCGGGCCCGGCTGTGGGTAGGAACTGCCCTGAGCAAGGACGGCAACCACAGCTACGCCTCCCGCGTGATGCTCGCCGCGACCCGGGAGTTCGAAGACCTCTCCGAGCCCGAGGACTGGTCGGTGGCCCACCAAAAACTCGCCCTCGCCCACCGCGGCGCTGGCGACCTGACCTCGGCTCTGCACTTCATCGGAATCGCCCGCAGCACGGCCGCCACGGACGCTCCGATGCAGCGGGTCCGCCTGGAAACCGCCCACGGCCACATCCTGCTATCGGATCCCGCCACCCGCGATGATGGCCTTCACGTCCTCGACGAAGCGGCGAAGCTGGCCGGGCAGTTCGGCCTCAGCCACCAGCTGAGCAGCATTGAGGACATCAGGGCCATGAGCGAGGGGGCCAACCGCCCCCGACGACGGTGACCAGGGAGAAGAACGCGTGACGGACAACCAGCAGACGATCACCGAGGACCAGTGGCGCAAGGCCAAGCTGATCTGGGACTACCACCAGATGGGCCACGATCTGGCCCCGGTGGACGTCGCCATCGGCCTGGGCAGCCACGACCTCGGCGTCGCCGCAGCTTCCGCCGACCTGTATCGCGCCGGCCTGTTCCCGGTCCTCGTGTTCACGGGCGGCAACAGCCCCACCACCCGAGCCCGGTTCCCCCGCGGCGAGGCCGTCCACTTCCACGAGCACGCCCTCGAACTCGGCGTCCCCGACGACGCGATCCTCGTCGAGCCGAACGCCGCCAACACCGGCCAGAACATCACCCTCAGTCGCGAACTCCTGGCCGCGAACGGCATCACCCCGAAGACCGTCCTGCTGGTCTCCAAGCCGTATATGGAGAGGCGATCGTTCGCCACCGCCCGCAAGCTGTGGCCCGAGGTCGAGATCATCTGTGCCTCAGAGCCGCTCGAGCTGGACGACTACCTCAAGAGCATCGGCGACGAGAAGCTCGTCCTCGACATGCTCGTCGGTGATCTCCAGCGGGTGATCGAGTATCCGAAGAACGGGTTCGCCATCGCCCAGGATGTCCCGGAGGACGTGCATGACGCGTACGAGTCCCTCATCCGCGACGGCTTCACCAGCCGCCTCATCTCCTGATTTCCCGGCGCCAGGCGGGCTATGTGCCATCCATCAGCCGAACCTGTTTCCCCGGTTGACGACGCTGGCCAAGCTGTTCGCGGCGGACACCTGGATTGTCCTCGACGACGTCCAGTTCACCCGCCGCGACTACCAGCACCGCACCCGGCTGGCCGCCTTGAACGACCGCGAACGGACGCAGTGGCTCTCCATCCCCACCCACCTGCCCTATGGACGCCAGACAGTCATCAGCGAGGCCCTGATCGTCGATGCCAACCTCGCCCGGCACCGGACCGAGTCGATGCTGCGACAGCACTACGGAGCCAGCCCGTACTGGGCTACCCTCGCGCAGGCCCTGAATCCGGTCTCAGCCGCGTTCGACACCGGGCGGACCGCGTCCGTCGCCGAGACCTCCACACGTAGCCTGCTAGACCTGCTGGGCTGGAAGGGCCAGATTTTTCGTAGCAGCGCGCTTCCCGCCCGGCCTGGCCGGTCCCAGCGGCTTGCCGACCTCACCGCCGCCGTCGGCGCCCGCCAGTATCTGTGCGGGACCGGCGGCATGAGCTACATGGACGAGAGCCCCTTCGCTGCCGAGGGGATCGTCGTCATCCCGTTCCTGGCACCAAGGACTGGTATCTGGCCCTCCGGTCGCCAGCTCACTGCTCTGTGGGCCTTGGCATCTCTCGGCCCAGCCGCCTTGGCCGACCAGCTTCGGGCCCTATCGGGCGCCCAGATCGCATGGGAGGCCAATTCGGAAGAGCGGAGGACACAACGGTCAGGGTGCGGGCTCCCGGTCGACACGCTGCTAGGTCCAGAATCACCCCGCTGAACGAATCCATCGAATGCGGCGCCGGACGCCTCGTCGAGGTCCCCGACCCCAAGGCCGCAGAGAAGAACCTGAGCACGCTCTGAACTCTGCGCTGTGCGGCCGCGGGCGTACGAACCGGGGGCTCGAGCCGAAGGCCTCCCGCCGCCTCAACTCTCCGGCCATCCCTCGGGGTTCCCCCGTCTGTCTGAGCTGTGGGGTAGCGTGGACGGCGGCCGTGAAACCTCCGGCCTTGCTCCCCGCCCGCTGCGGGGATTGGCCCCCGCTTGGGGGATATGGGGCCGCCTCCGTGTGCCCCTACCCCTGTCCGCGAGGATTTCGGCCCCATCGCCCGGGGCACCCCCGCGTCAATCCGGGGGACGCAGCCAATCCCGAGGGAGAGCACCACATGACCGACTGGCTCGACGAGCAGGCCCTGACCGTACGCCTCCAGACTGCCGACGGTACTTGGCCGTCGTTGGATGAACGGGGCCGGTGGCTCGCCGGCCGCCAGGTCGCCGAGTGGACGTTCGAGTGTGGTCGCGCCAAGCACGGCAAGGACTTCGACGCGATCCTCGAACGGCGCTGGCACACACCCGGCGAGGTACGCAAGCTCCTTGAGCGCTTTGCCTTGGGCATTGCGCCCGAGGGTTTGCCCGACGGCGTGGCTATGTTCCTGGCGAGCCGGTACACCGAGACCGAGCGCCAACTTGAGCGGTTCGCCGCCTGCTGGCGACAGCTCCGCGCGAACCGGCCGTACCGGCTCCAGGCGCTAACCGACGCGGAGCTCGAACAGCACGGACGTGCCTTCGGCAAGTGGTTCGCCGCCCGTTGCGCCGACGCGGGGGTCTCGCCGGCGGAAACGGCCCGGCTCCTGGAGTACGGCTCGACCGGAGGATTGCTGCAGGATCCTGACGACGACGCGGAGGGCGGGGACCCAGAGGCCCGGTGGTTCTGGGCCGTCCGGCACTGCAAGACGCCCGAGGTCGCGGTGCGTTTCCGGGCGGGCGTGTTGACGGCTCCGGAGGTGTAGATGGCGCGGCAGCACGGGCGCTTCTTCGCGGTGAAGGGGGCAAAGGATGAGCGAGGCCACGGCCAGTTGGGTCTTGGAGGTCCAGCCTCTGGCCGCCGAGCTTTCGGGTATCCCGGACTGGGCTCGGCCGGGGCCCCACGACCCGGCTCTGCGCGACGGGCTCAGCATGGCGTAGTACCTCATCAACGTGGCCCTCTTCGACGCCCGCCGCGGCGGCATGAAGGACCTGGACGACGACGTGGCCCGGTGGGTCCTGAAGTACGGCCACCGGGCACATTCCGGCAGGTCCATCCTGGAGGCAGCTGTCGGGGCTCCGCTGTTCTCCGGTCACGTGGCCGCCGAGGCGGTACGGCACGCAGGCTGCTCAGGCGGTCGCGACGGAGACTGCGAGCGCACCGATGATCATGAAGGGGCCGAAGGCGACCTGGGCGCGGCGGTCTCGTCCTGCCGCGAGGAGTGCCGTCGCGCACACCGCGCCGATGAGGAACCCGGCGACGGTGCCCCACCACAGGCTCGTCCAGCTGTGCCAGCCCAGGAGTGCGCCGGTGGCCGGGGCGAGTTTCACGTCGCCCAGGCCCATGTTCGCGATGAATGCCAAGAGGATGAAGACGGCGGTGACGACGGCGGCTGCGGCGGCGGCCCGGCCGAGGCTGCCGGGCTCTCCGGCCAGGGTGGCCCCGGTCAGCAGGAGGAGCGTTCCGGCACATGCCGGGAGGGTGAGGACGTCGGGAAGGCGTTGAACGGCGAGGTCTACCAGTGCGAGAGCTATCCCGCATGCGGCAAGCCAGTACTGGGCGGCGGCGAACCATCCGCTGGCGCCGCCCAGCGCGATCGCGGCGAACATCGCGGCGCCCGTGACCTCCGCCGCGAGCGCGGGAGGTCCGATCCGCTTCCGGCAGTCTGGGCATCGCCCGGAGAGCGGCAAGGGGCGGGTCCGGCTGAGAAGTTCGCTGTCGCAGTGCGGGCAGCTGCTGCGGGAGAAGGCGGGGGTGGGGACCGACCGGGCGAAGACCAAGGGGCGTGCTGCGGTGCCGACCAGGGCCCCGATGCCGGCGGACAGGGCGACGACGCTGAGGGCGGACATGAGGGTTCTCCTTGCACACGGCCCGGCCAGGGTGTGTCGTGGCCGGTCGTTCGACCCTAACGAATTGGTCCTCGCTCCAGGCCGGGGCCTTCGGACTCCGCTGGTGAGTGGGCGGAACTCCGCCGGGTGCTGCCCAGGTGGTGGAGTCGTCACCATGTCCCGTCCGGCGCCGGAACAGCGCGCAGGCCTCCCCGTGGGGGCGCTGGCGGGTCGGCCGGCGTGGGGAGCGGCTCGTAGGGCTGCCCCAGCACCGGGCTCTGGTGTCCGTGTCCCCAGTTCCGGGCGCCGGTCAGAGCGGCGATCCGGTGCGTGGGCACGTACGGCGGCAGTGGCGGCCGCCGGGGTTGAATGTGGTGCCCGTGGCGTCGACGGACCCCAGCGTGCCGAACAAACTCGCCCACCGGGCTCCGGTGCCGCGGCCGCACAGCACGTCCAGGCGCAGCGGACTCCAGCGCAGCCAGGACGCCATCTTCTCCAGCTCGGCCAGGGACTGCTCGCTGTCGGGGATCCAGCTGCCGTATCCGTCGCGTAGGGCGCCGGCGATGCGGAAGGCGCGTTCCTCGCCGCCTGAAGCGGAAGGCGACGACGTCCCCCTGCCCTATCCGGTCGGTCACTCGGACTGGACTGGAGAGGCAGGGCGGAATGGGTGCCCGGTCGCCACCGAGGCCCGTCCATGAGCGGAGGGGCCCCGGGACGCCGTTCAGCGCCCTACTTCGGGGTGTTCTTACCAGTCGGCGGGAGATCAAAAGTCTCGGTGTGGTCAGTCCAGTTGTAGAGCCACTCCTTGCGGACCATCACCCTGTCGGACCAGGGGAACAGGCTCTCGGCCAACCCGATGATGCGGTCGGCCATCGTGTTCAGCGCCTTGTCTACGTCGACGCCGCGGATGTTGACGCCCTTCAACGTACGAGGGACGTGGAACTCGAAGCTGATGCGAAGTACGCGAGGTGTTCCTTCGGTCTCCGACACGGACCCTCCATCGTGAGAAGTGCAACCTCTCACAGGATTGGCCTAGTCTCGTGACAAGTCAACTCCCTTGCAGAAGAAGTCGGTTAGAAGCAGAGTGTCGGTCAGGAAGTGCGTCGGCTGCCGGGCGCTACCTCCGCGGCCGGGGTGCCCAGGAACGGGAGAACGCCGGAGGAGCGATGCGGTAGGCCTCCTACGCGATCCGCGCCTCAGCGGTCGACGGACCCCGTGCGCGAGACCGTCATCGGCGCAAGGCTCCCGCGCGTAAGGCGGTCACGCGTGGCTGAGGATGACCAACAGTGCCGTGCACTCGCCGAGAACCTGGACGGCGACCGCCACCTGCCGTACCCGGACCGCGGGCGCGGCCAGGGCGACCACGAGCGCTACGACCCCGACGCCGACACCCCATTCGAACAACCATGCCGGCAGCCCAGGGGTACGCCGCTCTCCGTACGTTACGCACCGCGAGGCCGACTCCGATGCCAGGGTGAGCGCACCGGCCGTCAGCATCCCGGGCACGAACAGGAGGGCCGCGAGGGCGGCCCACAGCCGGGTGCGGTCATCCCGTTCCGTCCGGGTCGGGAGCGTGCCGTCGAGGGAGGGGGATGAGTTCATGCCTCCACCCAACCGGGGAGCCACGGCGTCGCGCAGCTGCTCGGATACTCAGGTCTGGGAGCGCACGTACTCAGAGGGCGCTTCATTCTGTTGTTCCATCCCGGATTGCCGGGTTCGATGCGGTTCACGCTCCACGCCACGTGGGAGTGGATTCGGCGGTGAGTCTGCGGGTCATGAGGTTGATCATCGCGAGGTGGATCATGGCTTCGGATCTGTCCCGTCGGCCCGGCACAGGATGCTGGTGGGCATGGTCGTAACTTCGTTGTCGCAGTTGACCTGCCTAACGGCCAGGAGCGCCCGCTGTCACCGGGTGCCAGCGTCCGGTGGAGATGCGGCCGTGGTACCGGCCGTGCAACCCCGTACGCGCGGGGACGGTCCCGTGCTCTGCTCCTGGTGTGCACCCCGTACGCGGCGCGTCTGGGTGGGATTCCCGGTCACCGGGACTGCCGAGCGTTCTGCGGGGCTTGTGTGGCCTTGGGGTCGGCTGGGGCGCCCGCGGCCGGACCGGAACGGCACGGCCGCCCACAGGGGTCGGCGGCCCGTGTGATGAGGTAGGTCCGCGCGAGATTGCAGCGCACCTACCACAAGGGGGCAGGAATGCAGGGCACCGTGCGACGAGGATCGTGGCGGAGGGCAGCGGGCGTCACCGTCGCAGCGCTGGCAGTTAGCGCAGGATCGGTGATGCCTGCGGCAGCCGACACGGACCCGCCGGACTACCTCACGCGCATGAAGGCCCAGGAGATGTGGAAGGTCGCAGACGGCCGGGGCATCACGGTGGCCGTCGTCGACAGCGGCTTCAAGGAAGTCCCGGGCGTGCCAAGTGAGTCCGTCCTTCCAGGCGTGTCGGTCATGTCACCGCCGGCCGGGAAGCCGGACACGAAATACTCGCCGCACGACGACGTCGACGGGCACGGGACCACCATGACCGCGGCGATCGTCGGCGACGGCACAGGAGGCGCCCCCAAGGGTCTGGCTCCCGGCGCCAAAATCATGCCCGTAAGAACCAGCCTCGGCACGGCCCAGGGCTTTGCCGCAGGCGGCGAGGGCGCCGAGGGGATCCGGTATGCGGCCGACAACGGCGCCAAGATCATCAACTTGAGCTGGGGCGACTACTACGCCTTCGAAGAGCTCAAGTCGGCTGTCCAGTACGCCCAGAGCAAGGGGGCACTCGTCTTCGCTGCCATGGGCAATGCCGGGGAGGGCAACAATGCGACCAACCTCATCGCCCTGGTTCCGGGAGTCATCGGCGTAGGGGCCATCGACGAGGCGGGGATGCCGCTGAAGTTGTCCTCCCACGGGCCGGACACGGACCTGGCCGCATACGGCAGCAAGACCCGGATCCGCTGCCCGGAGAATTCCGGCTGGTGCGTGGCTGACGGGGGCACCTCGTACGCCACCGCCCTGGCATCCGCCTCCGCCGCACTCGTATGGTCGGCCCACCCCGACTGGACCGCGCCCCAGGTGGCCCGCGTCCTCATCCAGACCGCTGGCGCCCCCACCGACGGCGTCAAGCGCAACGATTGGATCGGCTACGGAGTCGCCCGCCCCCGCAAAGTGCTACTCGATCGCGAGGGAGCCCCGGGGGCACCTGACGTCGACCCCCTGGCCCCGGCCCCCACGAATACCCCGACCCCCAGCCAGACAGCTGATGCGCCAGCGGAAGCTGCGGCGGCGGCCGCGGCCGCAGAACCGGGCCTGCCCTGGCAGTGGCTTGCACTCGGCGCCGTCGTCGCCGTGGGCCTCGGCCTCGGTACCACCGTGATCGTCAAGCGCCGTCGCCGGTGACCTGTCCGGGCTCGCCGCCCGGCCAGCGGCGAGCGCCCGTGGTCGGCTCCCCGGACCGCTCCATGCTGAGCGAGCCGGTGCAGCGGCTTCTCCCTAGGTGTCGGCGGGCCGCTTCTTTAGCGTGATCATGATGGCGGAGTCCGGTGGGGGCGCGGCCGTGCAGATCCGGGCTCATCGGGGGTCACTTCCGGAGGCGGGGTGGGTGCGCTGGGGCCAGCGGCCGGTGGCGCGGAAGCCGCTGATCTTCATGTTGAGCCAGCTGCGGTTTACACCGAGGGCCTCGGCCATGCCGGCCTGGGTGGCGCCGTCTTCCTGAAGGTCGAGGATCGCGCGGGCGAGATCTTCGCGGGCCAGGGTGTGCAGGACGGCGGCTTCGTCGGTGGTGATGGACCGGCGGGGGAGACCCGCCACCGCATGCCGCGGTCGTCGAGTCTGCTCTGCGTCGGGCGGGGATGGGCCGTCCGTTCTTCTTCGTTCCCGCGTGCAGGGATCGCCGAGAACGGTCTCTACGGCCCCGGCGGGCGCGCCCACTACGAATCCCGGGCGACCGATCCCCTGTGGTGGGACTGGGCCGGGTGAGACTCCCTGATCTCCGGGGGCCACCACCACGCCCGGGGGTGGGGTCAAGAGTCGGGATACGGCCGGGGCGTTAAGGGTGCACCGACGGAACTCCCGAAGCGGCACCGACGAAACGTCATCGAGGCGCACCGATCAATGAATCGGGCACTCGGTCCAGCGGGAACGGATCTCCGACAGCACGGGAGACGCTCCCGGTAGTGGGTTGAATGGCCACTGCTCGCAGCGTTCCGTCGGTGCACAACGTGCTGGACTACGCCTTCTGGCGGCCGGGCGGGCGATAGGATCGGGGCTGCGTCTCTCACCGGGCGTGCCGTGTCCGGACCCACCTCCGGGCTGTGGTGAATCCAGCTGCCGCTGGGAGCGTGATGCAGTGGTGACCGTTGGCGCTCCCGCCTTTCTTTGACCGCCCTGTATGCACTCCGGCGCCGGTCGTGGTGGGACGGCCCGGGCCGGAATGTGCAGGAGCCGTCGTGTCGCCGAAGAACAGCACGAACATCAGCAACCGCCAGGACATCGCCAGGGCTCTCAACGCCGAGACGCGGATGGGGTACCAGCGTTCCCTGGAGCGCGTAGTCGACGCCGCTGAGAAGGGCCTTCTCCCAGCCGTGCTGGACGCGGCCGGCCGTGCGGAGGCCGTCCGGATCCTCTCCGCCCCGACCGGACCCCAGCCGGCCGCCCGCAAAGCCGCGCGCATCACCCAGAGGGTCAGCGAGGCCGCCCCCGTCGCTTCGCCGGCCTTCCCGCTATGGGACGGAGCGGCGGTGACATGGCCGGACGCCGGGACTCTGGGCAGCACCGCTCCGGCGAACCACTACGTGGCCGCAGTCCGCGACCGGCTGCGCCAGGACATGGCGAAGTTCCTGATCGACCGCGCCGGAGCCCGGTGCGCCGATGCGGACCACTGCTGGGAGCTTGGCCACTGGATCCCGTCGGACCACGCCGCTCACGCCGTCCGCCAGGCCCAGCAGTACCTCGGCGACAGGGGCTGGACGCAGGTCCGCATCCTGTGGGCCCGGCCCGGCGCGCCGTTCGCCGAACCCGAGTGGATCAACGTCGACGTCACCAGCGTGCACCCGCGCAGCGCCGGCCTGCGGGACCTGCCCTGGCTGAGCGCGTACGACGGCCGGGACCACTTCGCGCTGATGTTGCCCGACATCGCCGCACTCAGCCTGCCCGGTGACGACGACGAGACCTCCCCCGTCAATCCCGACGACCGGGCGAAGGCCCTCGCCGCCAGCGTGCAGAACCCCGACCTCGAACGGGTCGATGGTGCCCGCCGCGGCGCCCTCTACCAGGCACGGAAAGACGCCGAGGCGCTGCTGCGCGCCTCGGCGCACCCCGACCGCCCCGCACTGGTGCCGCTCGGCGGCGTCGGGACGGGCGGCGGCGAGGTGGCCCTCGACCTCGACGCACCGTTCCTCGGCCGCCCGACCCGGCAGACCAGGGACCTCCTCAAGCGCGCCGGGACCTGGGGCCTGACCCTGCGCGAGGTCCGCGAACACCTCGCGATGGACGATCCCCAGGCTCTGGCCTACCTCGGCGCGATGGCCGGCCAGGGGCTGCTGATCGCACCCGGTTCCGGCACCGCCGCCGACCGGGACGGCGGACGCTGGAAGATCACAGCAGACGGTGTGCAGCTCGGCCGCGGCACCGGCCGCAAAGCGGTCAGCCGCGCCAGGGCCGACGCCCTGGCCGCCAAGGTCGTCACCGCGGCACGCGACATCAACGCCGACCCCGACTCGCTGTGGTGGGTCAAGGAAATCCGGGCCGCCGGCCCCTACTCCGACCCCAGCCGCGCGCAGCTCCTGCACGTCGACCTCGCCGTCCACCTGTCTCCGCGCCTGTCGGACCAGACCGAGCAGGCCAAGGCCGAGGCCCGGATGGAGGACGACGCCAGGGACGCGGGCATGACCGGCCTGGTCCGCGACATGGTCGGCTACGGCCACTGGCGCACCAGGCTCGCCCTGGCCGGCAAGGGCACCACCGTGCGGCTGTTCATGCTCCACCCGTACGCCGAGGAGGGAACGGTCTTGTTCCGGGAGGACCGCGACCTGACCGTCAGCCGCACCACGCCGCGGTACCGCAAGCCCGAGCCCGGCACCGTCGGCCGTTGCTCCTGGTGCCGGCGCGAGTTGCCGGCCACCCGGATCTCGCGGCCCGGCGAGCCGCGCAGGTCCTCGCCGATCGCCCTGTGCGAGGACTGCCGGGGCCTGGGCGGGGTGTCCGGCCGCGCCGACGACTACGAGGAGGTCTACCCCCACGCCAGCTACAAAGTGCTGAAGGAACTGAGGGAAGGAGGTGCGTTCCTCGGCACGGGGTGCGCGCTCTGCGGGCGCCTGCCCGCCACAGGGCACCAGTGGTGGGAGCAGTGGAGCGAAAGCGAAGAACCCGACGCAGTCCTGAGGCTGTGCCAGGTCTGTCCGGGCCTGCTGGGTCTGGCCGACCGGCGCGAGCGTGAGCAGGAGTGGAGGGAGCTCCACCAGTCCGCCTGCCTGACGGGGATGCACGCGATCCTGCGCGAAGAGGCAGGGCTCGAGCCGTTCACGGTGCCGGCGAGGAAGCGGAGGCTCCCGCGCCTGACCGAGTTCCACCAGCAGATCCTCGAAGCCATCACCGTCAACGGCGTCATCTCGGCAGCCGACATGGACCGTATCGACCACGCGCAGGAGCTCTACCGGAAGCGTGACTGGTGGCAGTCGCGCATGGGACACCTGCTGCAGCACGACCTCGTCACCCCTGCCGGAGGCGATTGGAGGCGCCCGTGGTCGCGGATGCGCGCCATGGACGACGAGGAGCGCGACCTGGTCCGCAAGATGCGGGAGCTGCACGTCCCGGGCCCGGTCTGGAACGGGACAGCCGTCGCCGAGCCCCAGCCGCCCGCGGACTGGGTCTGTTTCGCGGACCAGCTCAGGACGCTGGCCGACATGCACGACCGCCTGGCGCTGGGCCTGCGGGAAGCAGCGCAGGGTCGGCACGTCTGATCTGATCCTGGATCCTGGCACGATTCCGACCCCACATCACCGGTCCTTCCACACCACCGGCTCTGCCCGGGGAGAGCGAGGGCGCAGCCGCGCCCCGCCCTCCCGGCGGCGCACCGACGAAACCCTCCGACCGTCACCGACGAAGCGGCACGAAGGTTTGCAGGCGGCCAGTGGTGCCCCGTGTGGACGACGGAGGAGGTCACCACCCACACCCACCCCCAGAACGCCTTGGACAGCTACCGACGCCATACCCGGCCCGCCGGGAAGCCGGACTCCGGCGGAACACGGAAGCAACGACCGGGACCCGCTGAAAACGTATGCACTTCCTCACCGGGGGTCGAGTACCTGTTCCATATCCCCGTCACCACAGGTAGAGGCCAGGGTTTCAGGGAGGCCAGCCGCGAGACGCGTTCGGGGAGCGGTCACAGTGACCGCTCCCCGAACGGAAGCTCTGGTGTTGATGAGCCCGCTGTGACAGGTGCGGCGGTCGCCGCCACTGTCCCGTCTCACGAGGTCTTGCCTGCGTCGCACCCGACATTCTTCGATTCGCAGGCGAGAGACAAGGTCAAGTGAGACGGGCGGACCGCGTGGACCGGCGAAGCTCATGAGTTGCTCAATCATCGGGCTATGGAGCCAATGACCGAGGAAGATCGTGAGCACCAACGCCGAGACCAGGGGAGGCCGCAAATGCGGCGAGCGATGAAGGCTCATGTCGGAAGTCGGTTCATGGGCATGCTCGCGGCGGTGGCTACCGGGGCATTCACCTTCGTCTACCTCGCCCCTCGACTCATGCACCATGTCCACGCCCCGCAGCCCTCTCTCGGCATGCTCGCGGCGTACGGCTCGCTGGTGCTGAGCGGCGGATTTGCCACCCTGTGGTACGCCGGATGGGCCCTTATCGGTCTCGTGCGGCTACGTCGGCACTACCAACAGAGCGCGGCTTCAATGGTTCTGGCCGACAACGTCAAGTGAGACACCCTCGTGGAAGTACTGCCGAGGGGCAACATCATCTGAGACGTTGCTGACTTTCCGTCTCACTGATCCTTGCATCGTCTGTGGTCAGAAGGTTGTCCGCATGCAAGATCGAACGAGACGGGACAGCCACCACCGCGTCCCGGACTCCCCGTTGACGGCGGTCAACGGGGCCCGAAGGGCTCTGCTCCGAGGGTAGAGCCGCCGGTCTCGACCGGGGATATGGATCAGGCACTCAGTACGGCCTTCGGTTGCTGGTGGCGGTGGAGTCGTGCTCCTGGGCAGCCGTCGTCGTTGAGTCGCCGCGGACGGAAGGCGCGGCGTGACCTAGGACAGGCACCCGAGGTTGTACCGGCATGACGAGATCACCTGCGGCGGCCATGACGTTTGCCATGTTCACGATGTTCGCCGTGGCCAGCCCAACGGCGGCCGCTCCCAACTCCGGTCCGCTGCAACCTGACGTCACCTACACCGGGTTCGCCAGCTACGACACGAACCCGGGCGGGTATGGGAAGTGCAGCTATCCTGACAGGTCCAGTACGTACACGGCCGGGGTGGGACCTGGAGTCTTCGGCGGCTCTCTCGTGTGCGGTGGCTATCTTGCGGTGACCGGCCCCAAGGGGACTGTCCGGGTCGAGGTTGTCGATCAGTGCGCCGGTTGCGGCCCCGGCGACCTCAACATGGACTTGGCGGCGTTTGAGGCGATCGGGTCGCCCCTGGAGGGTCGAGCCCCCATCTCCTGGAAGCTCACCGACGCCGATCCGACCGGAGGACTGACCTACCGATCCTGGCCAGGCTCCAACAGGTGGTGGGGTGCCATGCAGCTGACCAACAGCCGGTACCCGGTCAGCAAGCTCGAGGTGTCCAGCGAGGGCAGCTGGAAGACTATGTCCCGCCGGGAGGACAACTACTTCCTTGTGTCCGGCGTGAATTCGCCGCCGTACAGGATGCGGGTGACCGACATCTACGGCGACACTGTGGTCGAGGACCAGGTGCCGATGTTCGAAAGCGGCGGGACCTACCAAGGGTCACAGCAGTTCCCCCAGCACTGAGTGCCTGATCCATATCCCCGGTCGAGACCGGCGGCTCTACCCTCGGAGCAGAGCCCTTCGGGCCCCGTTGACCGCCGTCAACGGGGAGTCCGGGACGCGGTGGTGGCGGCGACCGCCGCACCTGTCACAGCGGGCTCATCAACACCAGAGCTTCCGTTCGGGGAGCGGTCACAGTGACCGCTCCCCGAACGCGTCTCGCGGCTGGCCTCCCTGAAACCCTGGCCTCTACCTGCGGTGACGGGGATATGGAACAGGTACCGAGCCTGGCCACCACGAGTCGTCAGTCGGCAAACCGTTGATCCCGGAGCAACCCACAACGGCGCCACTGACTCGGCCTTCGTACGCACGTAGCTGAGCCAGCCGACGCACCAGCTCCGGCACCCTCGGCCCGGCCGCAGTGACATCCGAGATCCGGCCCGAGGAGGAGCCGCCTGAGGCGGTACCGAGCAAGAACCAAGATCCGGCTTCATCAGGGCCCACCCGCGGTGGGCCTTCTTGCTGTGCACGTACCCCTACCCGTGCCCGCACCCTGCGGACGGGCGGGATGAAGAGAGAAGGAGACCACCGTGGGCGACGTCAGGTCGAGATAGTTCAGGCAGTGGCTGCTGCGCCAGTGCGAAGACGCCGGGTACGACACCGTGGAGACGGAACTGAGGGCCACCGTGACAGTGCTGACGGCTCTGGCCCTGGAACGTGGACTGACACCCGACGAGACCGTGGCGGTAGCCGGGACACTCGCGGTGAGCCCGCAGGAGGTAACGGACGCCTACATCAACGAGATGAGGCAGACCTCGACGGAGGAGATCCTCCACCACCCCGGTCTCGCCAAGCTCGATACCCACCTTGACGCCATCACTCACGAGCAATGACCGGCAACCGCCCTCTGGGAGCGGGTGTTCATTTCGGAACAGAAGGCGCCGGGCGCAGCCCGACCGAACAACCACCGTCCCGGATTTACCCAGAAGACGGCCACCGCCGCTTGGCCATAATCCGCTCACGAGCTCACACCCAGCTCACACCGCACCCGGCCGCAGGCTGCTGGGGTGCGGGATGCTCGCTCTGGTCCCGGCCGGGCCGTCCAGCTACTGATCACCGAGCCAGGAGGATTCGCATGTCCGGAGAACTTTCCGTCATCCCCGTCGTTGTCGGCACCGCCACGCGTCCCGGCCTCAGGGAGATTCTGCCCGGCGACACACCCCGGTTCCGCGGACGCCCTCTGCACATGGACCGCATCGTCGATGACCACGGGCGCCGCGGTCATCGACGGCATGGGGCACAGCCCCGAACTCCACGCCCTGGTACCGGTGCTGGCGGTGATTGCCGCCCGGACCACTGCGCTACGGGGGGCGATGGCCGGCCTCCTCGGCTCCGCCCCTGCTGATCAGCGACCCCGGACCGGGCCGGGACATCCGAGAAGCACCGGACGCCGTCGGGGTCGTCGCGCAGATCAGGCAAGGCAAGGGCACGTGGGTGTGCTGGCAGGGAGACTGCCGCGCGTACGGCTGGGACCCGGACGCCGGCACGCTGACCCGGTACACCACCGACCACAACGCGACGTCCTACCTCCTGCAGTACGGCGTCGAGCCGGAGATCGCGGAGCGGTACTCGTCGCGCCTGCACATCGCCTTGGCCGACGCTACGCCCGCTACCGTGCACCAGACCCTCGTCCCCGCCGGGCACTTGGTGATCCTCACCTCCGACGGAGTCCATGACCAGGTTGACCCCCTGGTGATGGAGGTGCTGGTCCGGGAGAACCAGCACACGCCCCAGAACCTGGCCGAGGCGCTGGTGGCCGCCGCTCAGCCCGACGAGAAGGGATACCGGGACGACGCGACTGCCCTCGTCCTTGCACCGGCCCGGCCTGACCCGGGCGTCTTGAGGTAGCCCTTCATCGCACTGGGCTGTCGCAGATCGGGCAGCCCAGTGCCACCCTGGCCAGGGCTGGGCATCTTCAGCGGCTCAACGCCGTACGGTCAGCACCCGTGCTCGTCGAGTACGGTCCGGGTCGCCTGGTCCAGCGGCCGGAGCGGGTGCGTACCGCCGTTCTCGGCCGGGCCCAGGCGCAGTGTCGGCCCGCCGTTGGTGGGGTTGATGACGAGTACGCCGTCGGCGACGGCGGCCTGGACGGCGTTGTGCCGGTAGGGGGTCACTGCGAGGCAGCCGTCCGCGTACTCCCGCTCGTACCGGTCGTACGGGCCCGCGAAGAAGTGTTCGGCGAGCGGCCCCTGGCCCTGCCAGACCACGAGTGCAAGGAGTGCCGCGGCGATCCCGGGTGCGGCGGCACGAGGTCCGTGGCCCTGGATCAGCTTCGGAAGGTACCGAAGGATGATCCCGGTCCCGGTGCACGCGATGAGGGCTGCCGCCATGAACAGCCAGGTGTAATGGGACAGGAGACCAGCGTGGTGCCCGAAGGTCAGCGGAAGACCGGTGCATGCCAGCACCAGCCAGCAGGTTCCGGCCAGGGACGCGATCTGGAAGCCGGTGAGTTTGGCGGGCCACTTCGGCCGGTGCGCGACGAGTGCTTCTTCGCGGGCAATCCAGCGCCCGGCGCCGCGCAGGCGTCCTGCCGGCGGTGTGACCCCGTTCAGCCGGAGTTCGACGAGCAGGGCCAGGACCTCATCGCCGAAGGTGACGGCCCGCTGGTGCACTGCGCTTTCGTCGTCCCACAGCTGGTCGAACTCGTCGAGCCGGCCTGGCTGGATTCGAAACCCAGTGCCCTGTGGGAAGGCGCGGTTCAGCCGGTGTGCGGGGTCGGGGAACCCGGGCAGCGTGGGGGCCGACCGGCCGTTCCCGCCCAGGGGGTCGCCAGCCAGACTGCCGGCGGGGTCGGGAATGTAGGACTCGTACAAGCTGTCCCGCTGCCGGTGACCGTGAAGGCTGGCCCGCAGAGCCTCAGCCTGCTCGATCACCGCTTCCAGCCGTGGCCCGGGCGAGGCTCTGCGCATCTGGTCCAGGTCGGCGTTGTCCGGGACGGCCCGCCACAGCCCTCCACGCCGGTGCAGCACCCGGTCCCTCCACATGTCCCGGAACCCCGGCCAAATCCGGGCGGCGGGCAGCCGTCGGGGCGGGAGCCGGTCTGCGAGGTGGGAACGCAGCAGGGCCTGGGCGGAGCGCAGATAGTCGGCCTCGGCGGCGTAGCGGACCGCGATCGCGGTGTCGCGAACCCCGCGGGCGCCGTCGGCGGCGAGCGAGCCGGCACGTTCGCCGCTGGCCCGGGCGGCGTCGCCCTGGGCACGCAGCTCGGAGATCGATTGCTGCCAGCCGCTGCTCATATCCACCATCCCCCTTATACGTCCTGCGAAGTCGCCCTGAGGCTACCCGCCCGGGCTGACACGGCAGTATGCCGAGCCAGCACGAGCTGGTCCCGCGCACGGTCAGGCGGCCACTTGGGAGGGGCCGGACTCGGGCTGCGGCTCGAAGCTGTCCCAGTCCAGGTCGATCTCGGCGGCACCTTCCCGCTCCTGGATCGGTCCGTACTCCCTTTCGAGCCGCCGGTATTCGTTGCCTCCCGAGCGTGCGTTCGTGTAGCCCGCCCACTTGCCCAGGTCCGCCTTGTCGAGGGGAAGGCCGGCGACCTGGTGGGCGACGTAGATTCGCTCGGCGCGCTGACGCGGCTTTTCGTCCTGGGGAAGCGCGGACAGGTCGATCTGGAGGGTTTGACGCTGCCCCCGCGACTCGTCGTCACCTGCCCCGGAGTCGGGGTGCTCGTGCTGAGTGTCCGGTTCATCGTCTCCGGCCGTCGTCTCGGCTTCGGGCGCGGCCGTGCCGTCGTACTCCGTGTCAGGGAGGCCTTCGGGGTGTGGCGGTGTCTCATGGTTGTTGTCCGCCGTTACCTCCGGCTCCGGCTCCGGCTCCGGCTCCGGCTCCGGCTCCGGCTCCGGCTCCGGCTCCGGCTCCGGCTCCGGCTCCGGCTCCGGCTCCGGCTTGGCCGGCGCGGGCAGGAACGGCGCCGCCTGGAGGTCTTCCACTCCGACTGCTTCCCCAGGCTCGGCGGCCTCGACCTTGGCCTCGGACGTCGCGGTGAGCGGCCGCGTTGCAGGAGCAGCGAGGACTTCGATCGCCTGGGGCGCGGCGGTCTTGGATCCCGCTGCGGCGGGCGGCTGGGCGGCGGGGATGAGGACGTTTGCCGTGGGAGTGGCCGCCACCTCGCTCACGGGTGCCGGCCCGCTCGCCTGGAGCTGGGCGGGGTCGACCTTCTCCAGCGTCACCTGGGTCACAGTCGGCGCCGCAGGCGGCATCGGGGTGGGGGCGGCCGCCTGCGGGCGCGGGCGCTGGGAGCCGATGACGCGGACGTTGTCGACGGTGGCCAGGAGCTCGGCACGCCATGCCCGCCACATCCGTACCGGTGCGCCGATCGGCCACGGCAGCCACAGCAGCAGGCTGTATGCCCGCTCCCGGCTGGTCTTGAGGCGCTTCTGCCGGCCCATGATCACTTGCTCGACCTTGAAGAGCAGCATCTCGAGCTGGACCGCGTAGACGAGCGGAGGAACGACCGCGAGGAAGACACTGCCGGCACCGGCGCCCGGGGCGTGGAGCAGGTTCATGAGTGCGGAGGCGCTGACGAAGGTGAGCAGCAGGATCCGCGTGATGGCGGAAGAGCGCAGGGTGAGGGCCTCGAAGAAGCGGATCAGGGACAGCGACAGGGCTCCGGCGTCGAGGAGCAACGCGAACGCTGTGGCCGCGTCCCAGTTGCCGCCGTTGTGCGCGTGGGCGTACTCGCGCTGCGCGCCGAAGGACAGCCATGCGGCGATGGCGGCGAGGACGAACATCATCACGCAACCGACGCCGAGGGCGATGACGGCCATGCGGCGCTGCCAGGCGTGGCGCCGCCGAAGGGCGAGCTGGTCGCGTTCCTCGGCGGTGGCGCTGTGCTCGCCTGCCCGGCGCCGGTGGCCGAGCACCATGCCGACGGTGACGGCAGCGCCGATGCCCCCCACGGCGAGGCCGGCGGGCAGCGCCCACTGGGTCAGGTCCATCGCTGTCCTCCTTCCCGGACCGGGCGCGCCGGAACGGCGAGCCGGATGTACGGGACGGCGGCTTGCTGCCGGCGGCGGGTCATGCGCGCGGTCTCCTTCGTCGGATGGTCGGCCGGAAAGGCCCCTCGCTCTCTACAGGTGTCGGCGAGCGGTGCGGTGTGACAGTTCAGGGCCGGGAATCTTGCCGGGCGGGTCATGAGGCGGCGGATCCGAGCGTGGGCACGGCACGTTCGCCCTTGAGGAGGGTCCGCAGGAGGCCCACGGTCTCGGGCGAAGAATCGAACCCCTCTTCGGCATTGATGCGCGCCAGCTGATGAGCGGCACGCTCCAGGCCCTCTTGGTCGCCCATCTCGTGGCAGATGGTGAACAGGTCGCGGTAGAGCAGCTCGGACTGGCTGTCGACGACCATGCCCTTGGTGACGGCCTGGGCCGCCGCGCGGTAATCGCGTACCTGGCGGCGCCGTTCGGCGAGCTCGTGGGCGACGTCGACGATCGAGCTGATCATCTCCTGGATGTCGGCCTCCGCCCAGATGTACTTGGAGGGGTCGACGTCGGCGAAGGGTCGCCCCCTGACCAGGGACAGCGCTTCCGCGAGCGCGGTGTCGGCGTCCGGCCCGTCGTGGTGCATGCCCTGCTGGTACAGCTCCTGGAATTTCGCCCAGTCGGAAGTGACCTCGTCGCTGAAGCTGTAGACACCGCCCTTGATCGACGGGAGGTAGGCCGCCTGCGGATCGTCGGCGGGCAGGTGAGGCGCTGTGCCTACCCAGGACCGAAGCCGGCTGATCGCCGTGTTGCGGGACTCGGCGATGATGCGCATGCCGGGCCAGATGGCCTCGTCGAGGTCCTTGCGGCTCAGTCCCGGGTGCAGGACGAGCCACGCGGCGATCTCTGCGAGGCTGTTGTGGCGGTTGCGGCCCACACGGCCGCGGGTCCCGACGAACTGCACGGGACCGAGGACCTGTACCTGGGGAGCGGTCGGCGTCTCGGGGGGCGTGGCGAGCGCCGCCAGCACGGTGGAGGTTGCGGCGCTGGGCCGGGGGACGATACGCCGCTCGGCCGGACGAGAGCGGTCCACGCTCAGTCCCGTGTCCGTTCGTGTTTCCGTGCCGAGCGCGGCCGCGGACAGGCCCGACTCGTCGTCCTCGATGTCGCCGGTACCGGTGTCGGACGCCACGGCGTCCTGTTCGGCGAGTACTTCGCCGAGCGCGGTGTCGAACTCCTCGGCGGCCTCGGGACTGTTCCACACCTCTGTTCCGAGTGCGGAGGCCTCCTCGTCTTCTTCGTAGGGCGGCTCGTCCTCCGGGTCCTCTTCGTCGTACGGCGGCTCGTAGGCGTCGGGTTCAGCAGGGAAGGCGTGAAGGTCATCGCCGTCCGTGCTGTCCGTGCCGTCGGAGGCCGGCAGGTCAGGGCCCGCAGGGGGCCCGGCTACGGCGGCGGACAGTGCGCTCGCGCCGTCTTCCTCGGCCGGACGGTGGTCTTCACCATCCGTGCCGGCGATCTGCGGCGTGATGGAGGGCGTGAGGGAGGCGAAGTTCGGCAGTGCGGTGGCCATGTCCGATCCCGTGGAAGTGATGTGGGCGGGGGCGTAGGCGCCCACTGCAAACGAAGAGGTTTCGGGAGCGAGCGCGGAGGCCTCATCGGCCGGCTCGACTGCGCCTCGGGGCCCGTTGTCAGAGGGACTCGTGTGTCCGGTCCAGGCAGGCGGTGCCACGTCGTCACTCCGGCTGGAGGTGTCGAGAAGCTCGACGAGCCGCTCGTAGGAGGCATCGTCGAGGTACTGCAGCTTCACCGCCAGGCCCAGGCCGGGGAGTTCGACCATGGCGCCGGGCTGCGCAGGCAGCGTCCAGGCCCCAGGCAGGTCGAGGTCGCCGCCGGCCGCGGTGACGACCGCGACCGAGGTCCGCGGCCGCGAGGTCAGGAGGTCTTCGAGCACGGCGGTCGCCGGGCCCGTAGGCGAGGTGGCGCTGACGAGAATGCGCGGGATCCAGGAGTCCCCGGCGGTCTCGGCATCCAGGCGGGCGGACCGAAGGTGGTCGTGCCCGGTCGAGGCGAGGGCGTCGCGCTGGAGGGTGTCGTGTGCCTGGAGCTCGGCGGCGGCCTCGGCCAGGTCCGTGTGGTGCTCGACCTGGTCGGGGTAGAGGCGGTGCAGGTCGCTGCCGGCTCCGGCGAGGACGATCTGCGTGCCGGCAGCCAGCTTGGAGGAGGCCAGTTCGATGGCGAGGGCGAGCGTGACCGCGCGCACCTCGGCAGGGCTGCCGGCCAGTCGCAGCAGGCCGATGTTCTCCAGGTCGACCAGGACCACGTCGCCTTCCTCGGTTTCACCGAGGCTGACCAGGGCCGGGTAGGGCGGGCTGATGTCGGCAGCCTGTTCCTCCGAGAGGAGGGTGGTGCCCCGCTTCGGGCACCACCAGAGCGCCGGGTTGTCGTCCTGCTCGGTGAACGGGGCGACGGGCGGAGTCGCCGCGGCGAGATGGAGCTCGACCCCGCGGGCGGAGATCCGCATCGCCTCGACCTCGGGCAGCGGCCGGCCTGCCTCGCCGCAGTGGTGGGCCAGAGTGCGCAGGGCCCGGTCCGCAAAGGCAGTGCCGGTGACATCGGAGGCCGCGCGCAGCTGCTTCTCGAAGTCGGCGCTCGCGCCGGACGGCATGGGGATGCGGCGCTTGGGGCGGCGGCGTCGCTGCTGGCGGGTACGCCGGACGGCGATCACCCCGAGCACGGCGGCGGCCAGGATGCTCCCAGCCGCCGCCGCGACCGTGGTCACGCTCTGGCCGCTGTCCTCGGACACCTCCTGCTGCGCCTGCTCGGCGGGTGAACCGGTGGCGGGCTGGCCGGAGGCTTCCTCGGGCCCGTGGGTCTGCGCGGGTGGCTGGACAGAGGGTGCTTCGGGGCGGGCGGTTGCCTGCCCGGTGTCCTGCTTACCCGTGTCCTTGCCGTTCCCGTCCTGACCGGGACCTTCTGTCTTGCCGTCACCGGCGTGGCCCGGCGTCTGGGTCTGCCCGTTCTGCCCTTCGCCTGGCTGCTCACCGGCGTGGTCGTGCTCCGGCGCGGGCTGGTGTTCGGGCGCGGGAACCGCAGGGGCCGGGTCGACCTGATCGCTGGTGGCCGCGGGGATCTTCAGCTGCCAGCCGGGGTAGATGTTGTCCGGGTCGCTGAGGGCGCGTCCGTCCGCCTGGGGGACGCCCTTGTTGGCCTCGACGATCTTGGGGTAGCTGTCCGCGTCGCCGAGCTCGTTCGCGGCGATGCCGGTCAGCGTCTCGCCGGGCCGGACGGTGTGAGTTCCTTCGTGGGCGGCGGTGCCGGTCTGCGGCCGCTTGCCGCCGTCGTCGGCCGCGGGTGCGGCGTCGGCGGGCAGCCTCAGGATCCAGCCGGTCTGCAGCACGGTGGTGTCGGCGGTGATGACAGAACCGTCCGCCTGCGCGACGTTCTGGTTGGCCTCGACGATCCGGTGCCACTCGATACCGGCACCCAGGCGCTTCTCGGCGATGTCCCAGAGGGTGTCACCGTCCTGGACCTGGTGGGTCGGGCCCGTCCACGAGGCCGCAGGCGCGGTCTTCGAAGCCGTGTCCTGGCCGGCTGTCACGGAGGCTGTGGCCACCGTCGCCGACGCGACAGGGGAGGCGGTGGCCGGGGTGGCCATCGCGGTCCCCGCAGGCAGAAGGATGAGGATGCCACCCACGAGCGCTCCGGCCAGCTGCTGGGAGCCTCCCAGCATACGGATCTTCGGAACGCGGCGGTGGCGCAGCGCGGCGACCGTCTCCAGGACGACGGATACGACGAAGCTGATCCAGCCGTACCAGCCGATGAGGGTGACCGCGCCCAGGAACAGCTGGCCCGTGTCGGGGCTGGTGAGCGCGTCGGTGACCTCGGCGATGCTGGGGACGTGGTCGGGCAGGACCCCGATGCCGAAGAGCACTGCGGGGACGCCGGCCAGGATGGCGACCAGGGCGATGAGCGCGAGGAACGCACGGATGATCGTGACTGCGGTACTGCGGTTTCTCATGACTCCTACCCCCGGTAGACGAGGTTGGCGCTGCCCTTGCCGGTGACGGAGCCGCTGGCGCCACCGAGATAGAGGGCGTGGTACGTCTCGGTCACCGTTACCTGAAGGGACCCGCCGTCCTCGCTCACGGAGACGGAGCCGGTGACTCCCTCGCGGCTGAGGTAGGTCCGGGCCGCGGCCACGGCCGCGTTGCGGTCGACGGTGACGCCGCCTCCGGAGATGGCCTTGCCCGCGTCGATGGCCTGGCCGCCGGCCCGCGCGGCTTCGTGCGCGACGCCCTCGGCATGGGTCAGGGCCCGCAGCTTCCCGGCCCCGTCGTAGACGAGTGCGGCCACGGCGAAGAGCGCCACGATGGTGACGAGGACGAATACGCTCATCCCTCCGCGGTCATCGCGCAGGGCGCGCCGGATCCGGGAGGCGAGAGCGGTGCGGGCGGGTGTCATGCGGTGTTCCTGTCAGCCGCGCTGGCGGTAGGAGTCGATTGACGAAGTGAAACTGCTGGTCATGGTCTTGGCGCCGGGCAGGCCGGGCAATCCGATATCGGAGAGCCGCACGGTGCAGGTCACCGTGGCGGTGGTCGAGGCCGGGGTGCCGATCGGAGCGGAGAAGCCGTCGGTGGACACGGAGACGGACGTGGCCGTGCACTGCAGCCCCTGCTGGCTCAGCACGCTGTGCGCCATCTGCTGTCCCGCGCCGCTGGCGGAGCCGCCGGTGCGCTCCAGGGACGCGGCGCGCGCCGCGTTGCGGGCCGCGGTGTCGACGGCGTTGTGGGCGGATCCGATCCGGCCGAGAGCGACGACCAGAAGCAGCACCAGGATGATGACGGGAAACAGGATGACCGCTTCCAGCGACAGCGCACCGCGGTCGTTCCTGAGCCTGTGGGAGATGGTCACGGTGCCTCCGTGATGCGCTCGGCGGCCGCATCCGCGTGCTGGTCGATCCTGAGTTTCAGGCCGGGGATCATCGTGTCGACGTAGCCGGTGACCCGGATCGTCACCGTTGCCCCCTTGCTGCCGCTCACCGACAGGCCGGAGATGCTGCCGCCGGCCCGCCCGAGGAATTCGCGGGCCTCAGCGGTGCCGGTGCCTTCGGACGCCCCTCGGACGCGGGCCGACTCCACTCCCAGCTGGGCCGCGGACATCGCCACATTCTTGGCGTGCCACCACAGGCCGACGTGCACGACCAGCAGGATGGTCATCAGCACGACGGGAAAGACGATCAGCATCTCCAGGGACAGGCCGCCGCGGTCCCGCGCGTCGCGCTCGGCGAGCGCGCGGGACCAGCGCCTGACGGCCCTGCGGAGGCGCATCACTTGATCGTTGCCGCCTTCTCGCTGATCTTGGCGCCGATGATGGCGACGGCCACGGCGGCACCGACGACGAGTCCGGCGATGATCATCATGGTCTCGATGGAGATGGCGCCGCGGTCGTCGCGGGCGTCGCGCAGCCGCTCTATTCGCGCGGTGAAGAAGGCCTTCAGGAAGGTGAAGTTCGGGTCGATACCCATCGTGTTTTCCTTGTCTCTTGCGGGAATTAGCTGGCCATGATCCGCGAGATCGCGGGGTAGCCGATGTAGACGGTCATGATCAGGACGAGCATCGCGACGGGCATGACCATTTTTTCGCTGGCCATGTTGGCCTGGGCCTTGGCAGCGGTGACCAGGGCGCCGGAGAGCGATTTGGCCTGCGCGCCGAGGGTGTCGCCGACGGCTGCGCCTTCTTCGCCGGCGATGGCGATGATGTCGGCGGGCGCACCGAGTTCGGGGACGTCGAGTTCGAGCGAGAGCCTCTTGAGGCCCTCCCACGGGCTGACGCCTTCGAGTTCGGCGCGGGTGATGGTGTCGCGGATCTTGGCGAACACCCAGCCCTCACCGACCTCGGCGGCCCGTTTCAGGGCCTGGGTGGGAGCGGCGTCCGCGGCACGTTCGAGTTGGACGAGGCGCAGGTATGCCTTGACGGCGTACCGGAAGTCCTCCTTCGCTTCCACGGCCTGCTGCCGCAGCTGGAGGTCCGGAAGCAGCCAGAAGACGACTGCGAGCCCGATCCCGGCGATCGCCGGGATCGCCACGGGGAAGGGGTAGCCGGCCAGGTTCGCCAGGCTCACGACCAGCACGGGCAGCAGCAGCCCGTACAGGGCGAGTCCGAGCTTGCGGCCCAGGTGCGCGGCGGGGGAGCGGCCCACGAGCTCCAGCTGCTGGCGCGGCAGGCGCAGGGTGCCCTCACCGACGGTGCGCAGCAGGAAGATGCCGGCCTTCTCCATCAGGGAGTCGGGGTTGCCGTCACGGTTGCGTTCGAGGTTCTCGAGCCGGGTGGCGTCCATCCGGGAGAGGACATCGCTGAGGTCGGGGCGGCCGGGCAGGATGCCGCGGGCGGCGATCACCAGGCCGAGGCCGGTGAAGGCGCCGCCGATGACGGCGTAGGGGGAGAGGATCACGGTGCCTCCTCAGTGATCTGGCCGCCGGAGCGGTCGGCCGGAGACAGGAACCTGGGCGCGGGCTCGATGATCGCCATGCGGCGCATCCAGACCTTGACCAGGACGAATGCCGCGCCGACGAAGACGAGGACCACTTGCCCGGCGAAGGTGTTGTACGGCTCGACGTAGGTGCCGGAGAACGCTGTGATTCCGAAGATCGCCAAGCAGAAGATCGTCACCCAGCGGTCGTTGGTGCGTGGCTTCTGCCGGTCGGCCTCGACTTCACGGCGCGCGAGGACCTCGTGCTGAAGTGCTTCGGCGAGTTCGCGCAGGGCCCTGCTCAGCCCGCTGCCGCGGTCCTCGACGTGCAGGATCAAGAGCGCGGCGACCTCGTCGACCATGGCGTCGTTCAGGTCGTCGGCGAAGGCCCGGTAGGCGTCCTGGGGTACCCATCCGGCCTGCTGGCGGGAGACGAGCAGCCGGACATCCTCACGGATGGCCCTGGGAGCGGTCTCCAGACTGCGCTGGATGGTGGCCTCCAGGCTGACACCGACGGTGTGGATGTCGGACATGCGCCGCACCCACTCCTCGATCGCCTCCAGTTTGTCGATCTGCGACTTGCCGGATCCGGAGGTGTTCAGCAACCAGGGCAGGCCGATCACGACGGCGACAGTGATCAGGCCACCGGACAGCCAGCCGGTGAACAGCCACACCCCGAGGCCCGCCAGAGCTCCGCCGGCCAGCCGGACCCGCCCCTGGGCCCACCAGGATGTCGGCGTCCGGGCGTCCTTGACGAAGAGGCCGCGGAGCTTGCGCTCGAGCCGGCTGCGGCGTCGCACCGTCGTCGAAGGCGCCCAGCCGATGCCGCCCGCCGCGGCTACGACGAGACCGCCGACAGCCGCCAGGCCCGCGAGCCCGGCGAGCAGTGAGTTCAGGGTGAGCATCACAGCGGCATCACCGTCTCCAGCGGTGCGCCCCAGCTGCCCCAGGCCTTCTGCAGGATGCTGCGGTCCAGGCCGGCGCGCACAAGGTCTTCCAGATTGGTCTGGGAGATGTTGCCGTGGGGTACGGCACGGGGCTCGCGGTGGCCGTCCTGCTCGCGCGGGGCGAAGACCATCTGGTACGACGGCCGGCCGCCTTCACCGATGCCCGTGACCTCCATGACGTGGCTGACGAAGCGGTGCTTGCGCCCGGCCTTGCCGTTCGCGGCGACGAGTTCGCTTTCGTCGACCAGGCGTACGTAGACCACGAAGTCGACGGCCTGGGCGATCAGCCGGTAGGCCAGGCCTTCGGTCATGCCGATGCCGGCCTCCAGACACAGGGTGGCCAGACGTTCGATCGACAGCTGAGGGCTGCGGGCGTGAAGGGTCGCCATGCTGCCGCCCTCACCTTCGTTCATCGCGTGCAGCATCGGAACGACTTCCTTGGAGCGGACCTCGCCGACGATCACGCGCCGCAGCGACATGCGCAGCAGCTGCGGGAAGAGGTCGCTGAGGCTCAGCTCGCCCTGGAGCTTGCCGTCCGCGCCGCGCTCGCCGTTGCTCTCGCGGCCCTCGTAGGCGATGACCTCCGGGCCCTCGGGGTCCTCGTGAAGGTAGAGCTCGTACTCCGACTCCAGGGTTCCCACTCGCTCGTTGCGGGGGATCTCGCGGGCCATGGCCCTCAGCAGAGACGTTTTTCCTACACCCTGGGAGCCGACGACGATGACGTTCTTGCGGCCCTTGACCGCGGCGCGCAGAAACTTCTCGAGCGTGGAGTCGATCGTCCCCCAGCGCACCAGGTCGTCCAGGCCCTGACCGCGGGTACGGTGCCGGCGGATGACGATGCTCGGCCGGGGGGTGACGTACGCCGAGGCCGCGAGACGCGAGCCGTCGGCCAGGCTCAGGTTCAAGTTCGGCGTGGCGGGCGTAAGGGCGCGCTCACCCTGTCCCTGCATACGTGCGAGGTGGTTGATCAGGTTGATCAGGTCCCGGTCCGTCTTCGCGATCGGGTCCCAGGTCCGCGTCGGGCGGTCGGCGTAGTCGACGCGCACGTTATCGCCGTAGATGATGATGTTTTCCACGGCGGGGTCGTCCAGGAGCGGCTGGAGACGGCCGGCGCGGAACAGCTCGTCGAAGACGGCATCGCGTACCGCCTTCTCCTGAGCCGGGCTCAAGTCCGCGCCGCTGGCCGCGTACTTCGTCGCCCATTCTGATACGACCTGCATGATGATCGACTGGCCGCGCTGGCGCCGGTCCTGCTCGGTCATGGACGCGTCCGCGCCCGCGGCCTCACCGATCTTCCCGCTGGCCTGGAACCGGAGCTCGGCAATCACCTCGTGCCCGACCGGAAGCACGGCCGGGGCCGACGCGCCGGAGACGCGAAGGACACTCCCCGGCAGCTGGGAGGCGGACACCGGGGAGGGCACAGGCCGAAGGACCGGCGCGCTCTGTGCGGGGGCGTCGTCCAGTGCCTGGGTGAACAGGGTCGTGTAGTCGGGGGCCGTGGTCTCCGGCCTGGTGTCGGTCATGATGCCCTCCCGGTAACCATCGGCACTCCGGTGGGCTGCAACTGCACACGGCGTCTGGTCACGAGTTCGTTGATCGTTCCGTGGGCGGTTCGGGCGGAGTTCAGCAGGGTCCGCGGCATCCGCTTGTACGCCCCGTGGGTCAGGACGTCGGCGCTGTCGGGGTCCCACGCGAGCGCGCCGACGACCGGTGTCTGCAGGTGCTGCTGGACCTGGCTGGAGTTGAAGGAGCCTTCCTCGATCAGCAGCAGCCCGAGGGCGTCGGAACCCGTCCCGTGGTGGGCGAGCTCTTCCCGCAGGACGCGGATTGCCGGCGCCGCGGCCGCGATGGAGGCCTGGGTGGTACGTACCACCATGAGCACGGCGTCGGCCCGGTGCAGCAGCGGCGTGGGGTAGCGGGTCGTGCTCAGCCGGGTCTCGGACTCGGCCAGGATGCGGCCCGCGTCGATGATCACGTCGTGGCCGGTCTGGTCCATGACGTTCAGCAGCCGGGAGATCGGCTCCCACGTACGGCTGAGCGAGGCGGCCTGGGTGGGATCGGTGAGCCCCGGAAGGAGCAGGCGCTGCCCGCTGTGTTCGCGGTCCAGACTGACGAAGTGCTTGTCGAACTCTCGGGCGAGTGTGCCCTGCCGGTCCGCGGCCGCAAGGCGGTGCAGGCCGATGGCTGCGGTGCCCTCCCCGCCGAGATAGCCGGTCCGGATCGTGCCGCCGGCCGGGTCGGCCTCCACAAGCAAGGACGCCTTGGGGGAGGCCAGAGTGAGGGCGAGCGCCGAACAGGTAACACCGCTGGACTTGCCCGAGACGAGGGCGATGACGGCCATCAGCTGGTCGCCTTCAGAACGATGGCCACACTGCCGCCGGCTGCCCACGCGGCGAGCGAGATGCTGTTCACTTCGGCTGCGGCAATATCGACGACCACGGCGCCGTTGGCGTCGGGGCTGCCAACCCGGGAGACCACGGCGGGGAGGCTCTCGGGGGTCGTGCCGGGCTTGCCTGCAGAGGCCGCTGCGCTGCCGTCCTGCGGAGTGTGGACGATCGTGACCGCATCGCCGGTGCGCAGCGTCTGGACCGGCAGCTGGCCCGGCTTCGCCAGGATGCCGATCACGGACTTGCCCTTGGTGACGCTTGATCCGGTGCTCACCGAGTCCTCGGTGACCAGGACGCCGGCGGGAAGGTTGGACGACGCCTGCTTGCCGATGAGGTCGGACGCCTGGGCGGCGGGCACCGAGCTCAGGCCCGAGTCGTGAGAGATCTCGGCCGCGACCAGGTCGGACGCCTTGATTGTTTCACCTGCCGCTATGGCGTGCCGGGTGGCTACGACGGCGACCTTGTTGCCGGCTTCGTTGACGAGCCACACCGACACCAGCGCGCCAACGGCTGCCAGAGACAGACCCGCGCCGATGACCACCGGACGGCGGCGGCGCCGGGGGGCGTCGTTGGTGATGGGCAGCAGCGTCGGGGCGGCCCCCGGGGCGGGTGCCGTTTGCTGCTTGGTACGCGGCATCGTTGGTCTTCCTCGTGCTAGTTGACGACCTGCAGCTCGCCGACGCGTGCTGTGGTGTTGGATGTACGGATCTCGTCGGGCAGCGTTCCGCTCGCACCGTTCGACGCCTGCCAGGTGACTTCCCAGGAACTGGTCGCGGTGATGGTGAACTTGCCGCCCGGCTGGCCGGCGGAGACCTTGGTGTAGGCGTGGCCGCAGTCCGGGGAGGCCTTCTTCCCGTAGGACTGCTCGTACGGCGTGCCCGCAGTGGTGCAGGTGACCGAGCCGCCGTCACCCATGGAGTAGGTGATCTTGGTGACGCGGGCCGTTGCGGTCACGGACAGGCCAGGGACCGCGGCGGTAGCGCTGTTGGGGCCCCAAGTGGTGGCGCTGGTGTTGTTCCAGAGCCACACCGGCATGCCGACCAGACCCGGTTGGTCCGGCCCGGGCGCGGAGCCTATGGAGGCGCCGAGCAGCGTCATCTTGTCCCGGGCCTGGCGCGCCAGCACCGCAGGGTCTGGAAGGACGGTTGCCGGAGGCTGCGTGAGCCAGACGATCCCGCCGACGTTGTTGATGATGCAGTCCCGCAGGTAGAAGGCGCCGGGACCCGAGGTGTCGGCACCGTTCATGTCGGTGTGCCCGGGACCGGACGGCGGCTGGGGGTCAACCAGTTCGTAGAAGCAGCGGTCGGCGGGGTTGTAGCCGGGCAGGCACTCAACCTCGGTGTTGTCGACGAGGAGGCACTTGCCGTCGCCTGTGCCTCCTCCTCCTCCTCCTCCTCCTCCGCCTCCGCCGTGACCCCCGCCCCCGCCTCCGCCCGGCCCACCGGGTGTGCCGACGCCGATGCAGACGTCTACGGGGTTGTCGCACCCGGGATCGGCGTAGGCCGGTCCGGCTTGGAGCGTGGCGGCGACGAGGACGGCGACGATGCCCAGCGGGCGGGCAGCTCGGTTCAGCAGCTCTTTGTGCGGTCTGCGGTGATTTTCGTGATGAGCCATGTGTCGCCCTCCAGTTCGGCTTGTGACGTGACTGGGTACTTCAGAGGCTGCTCAGCCAGCTGGACCGCGTTTCCAGAGTCCTTGTAGACGGGCTTCCAGTTGGTCGCGTCGAAGCAGTCGGAGAGCGTGGCGGTCTTGCTCTTGGTATCGACGGACGTGACGCTGGGGCTCATCCCGGGCCGGCCGGTGAACTTGATGTTTGCCCCGCGGTTGCGCAGGACGGACTTCTTCAGGTCGGACGCTGCATCCCCCTTGGCATACTTCGCCAGGTCCTCGGTGTGCAGATCCCCGTCGTCGGCCATCTTGATCTGGATCTCGCGTGTGTTGGTGTAAGCGGCCAAGACCTTGTCCTTCGCGGCCTGGTCGGGGTCGCTGGACGGCGACTTGGACGCTGACACGGAAGGCGAGGACGATGCGTCGCTCGTTGTGTTGCTGGAGCTGCAGCCGACCAGCGATCCGGCGGCCACGGCGCACGTGAGTGCGGTGCCGGCCAGACGCAGGGCGTGGGTTCGGGTCATGGTGGACGGTGCCATTGGCAGATCCCCCTTCAATGTCGGATTCAGGCGCGGGCGTGCGCCATGAGGGCGAGGCGCGAAGAGGCAGTTCCTCTAACGCGGCCTGCCGGCCATGGGCGGACACGTCGGGCCAGGATCCGGCGAGCCTACGGCTGCAGCCGCAGGGACGACGTCGCGCGTCCACTGCGGGCGGCGTGGGTCGCCCATCGTCCGGCTGAATGGCTGCGAACCGGCGGGTGTCGTATCGGCCTGACACACACCGCGTATTCGCGCGCTGATGGCAAATGACACTGGCATATCCCCGTGATTGAGCGGTCAATCGGTGTTGGCATGGATGACTGTCCCCGGCGGCCCAATGGGCGGGAGGGGTGCAGGTGGTGGCTTTGGAGGCTACGTGCAGCGCTTCCGGGCGTCACCCGAGTTTCTTGGGCCCGGAAGCCCCGACTCGAGGGTGGTCAGTGAGCGCCGGTCCCTGATGGCGCCGCAACGACGCTCGGATGCGCATGCTGCCGACCGAGCCTGCTTAATCGACCTTCAAGCCCCACCGTGAACACCCCCATGGACACGTCGCCGCCGAACGGCGGACCCCGAACGTCACCTTTCCGCCCCAGATGACTGAAGGGTGACGTTGCGATCATCTACACGAGCCGCGTCAACTGTCAACTAAAGTGTGATGCGACGTGAGGGTAGGGGCATCCGCGAGGACGACAGGCGTGAAGGTTTCGGCAAGTTGTGGCATACAGCTACTGATCAGTGATATTGGTCGGTACCAATGTTGACCCTTGCCGCCAAGCTCGGCTTCCTCTTGCGCCGCCGGCCGGGGCCTGACGGAGAGCCGCCCTCGAACCGAACTCTGTCTGCCGAGTTCCGAGCCCTCCCCGGACATACGCGCGGAGGGTCCGTCCAGCAGCTCGCCAACCTCCGAGGGGGCGAGGACGACAACCCCACGACCAACACCCTGACGGCCCTGGCCACGATTCTCGGCGCACCCAGCGCCTTCCTGCTCCCAGGCTGGGACGACGTCGCTGTGCTGTCGGTCATAGAGTGCAACCCAACGGCCCGTGACGTGGTCAGACATCTCGAAGGCCTCCCTCAAGGAGACCTCGAAGCGCTTCTGGGCAACCTCCGAAAGCGCCGGATGGAGCTCGGTCTCGAACCCGAAGTCCCCGTGACGGAGATCCCAACCGAAATCGACACCGGCGATGTCACCCGCCGCTACCGGCGGCGCCGGAGCATGAAGGAGGCAGCGAAATACGCCGCCGACTCTTTGGAAGGTGGTCTGTAGCACCCCGTGAGCAGCACAAGCAGCGGCACGCCCCTCGACGGCCTCATATTCGGCGCATGCGCCATCCTGGGCGTGGTCGTCACCGCAGCCTGCCTCTACCGCGCCCGCAGGTCCCCGACCGTCGCCAACCGGTGTATCACCACGGCATTCGGCATCTGCACGGTCGGAGTCTTCTTCGCGGTCCCGGCCGTCGCCTCATGGGCGCAGGAGCTGACCGGCGTCGACAACATCGCCAAACTGGTCGCCCACATCTGCGCCATCCTCTGGTGCACCAGCCTCCAGATCACCATGGTGGACATCGCGTATGACCCGGAGTACCTCAAGACGGCGATCTACCAGCGTGCCACCGTGGCCTTTGTCGTCCTCCTGGTGATGATCCCGCTCTGGCTCAAGGCAAACGCGGCCGGCGTCGAGTTCACGACGGCGTTCGCCGCGAACGTCCCGGTGCGCGTCTACCTGCTCGTCTACCTCGGCTACGTATTCGTCACCTGCTGCGAGCTCGCGTTCATGTGCGGGAAGAGTGCCACCCTCAACTGGCCCGAACGCCCCTGGAGCACCTTCGGCTACGGAGCGTCCGCGGCAGCGGCCGTCGCCGGCATCGGCTACACCGCGTCCAAGGGCGGCTACCTCCTCGCCTACACCATGGGCAGCCCGTGGTCGCTCAAGGTGGAGGAGAAGCTGTCTCCCGCGCTGTCCGGGGTGGCCATCGTCTTCCTCTTCATCGGTCTCACCCTGCCGGTATTCGGGCTGGCCTTCCGTACAGTGCGGCGCCGCCTCTCCCGGGCCTGACCGGCGGGGCAAACCGACGAAGCAACCGCTCGACCTGCCGGAAACGACGGCGCAGACCCTCGCGAGGACACGCATGACGCACGACTCCACCACGCCTCTTCCCCAGCCCTTCGGGCTCGACTTCCAGGCCGACCCGTACGCCGTGTACGCGCAGTTGCGGGAGCAAGGGTCCGTCCACCGGGTCGCCCTGCCTGACGGGTCGCCCGTGTGGCTCGTCACGCACGAGGAGGATGTGCGGCGCGGCCTGGCCGATCCGCACTTCTCGGTCGACAAGCAGCATTCCGGATCTGGCTTCAAAGGCTTCTCGCTTCCTCCGGCCCTGGATGCCAACCTGCTCAACCTGGACGGGGGCGACCATCTGCGACTGCGCCGGCTGGTCGCGCAGGGGTTCACCCCTCGGCACGTCGACGCGATGCGGGCTCACATCCAGAGCGCGGTGGACACCTTCGTCAGCCGTCTCCTCGGCCGGCTGGAGGCCGACGGGCAGGCCGACCTGGTGGCCGAGTTCGCCAATCCTCTGCCGTTGAAGATCATCGGGGACCTCTTCGTCGTCCCGGCCGAGGAGCAGGGGCAGTTCTCGGAGTGGATCTCCGGCATGCTCGCGCCCACCAGCAAGGAAGAGCTGGTCCGGTCGATCGGCGGCATCCACCAGTACCTCGTCGATCTCGTGGCAAGTCGCCGGGCTACCCCCGGAGACGACATCCTTTCGGGCCTCATCGCGGCCCGCGATGAAGAGGACCGACTCACGGAGGACGAGCTCGTCAGCTTGGCGTTCCTGATCCTGGGAGCCGGCAGCGAGAACGTCCAGCACCAGATCAGCAACGCCGTGGTGACGCTCCTGGACCACCCCGACCAGCTGTCCGAGCTGCGAGAGAAGCCGGAACTACTGGCCGCCGCCGTCGAGGAACTGCTCCGGTACGCCCACCCGAACCTGAGCGCCATCCGCCGCTTCCCGACGGAGCCGGTCGACGTCGGCGACGTCCGCATTCCCGCGGGCGACACGGTGCTCTTCTCGCTGGCGGCCGCCCACCGCGACCCGGCCCGGTACCCGCAGCCCGACCAGTTCGACATCCACCGCGCCGATACGGGCCACCTGGCCCTCGGCCATGGCCTTCACTACTGCCTCGGTGCGGCGCTGGCACGTACCCAGATCACGCTGGCCCTCGATGCCCTGCTCCGCCGCTTGCCCCAGCTCCGACTCGTTTCCGCCCACGAGGACATCCGCTGGACGACCACGTTCCGATTCCGTGCACCGCGGGACCTATTCGTTGCCGGTGATGGTTCCCGCAGCTGAACTGACAACGTGGAAGGCATGCGGAGAGCCCGGCCCTTGGGCCGGGCTCTCCGCATGTTGCACGCGCGAGCGGTTCAATGACCTTCGGCTCGTGTTCCGCGTCAGCAGATGTGGCTGCTTGCGCCGACAGGCCAACACAGTCGTGGTCGTTGCCTGTGTCCTGTCGCAACGATTCCTAATGCCGTCTGTCAAGCCGCGAGGGCGGTCGGCGGCGTGAGCTCGTAGCAGCGTCCGTCGCGGAGGAGGGCCCAGAGGACGTTGACGCGGCGGCGGGCGAGGGCAAGGACAGCTTGGGTGTGCCGCTTGCCCTCGGCGCGTTTGCGGTCGTAGAAGCGGCGTGATTCCTCGGACCTGCGGATGCTGAACAGCGCGGAGGTGTAGAGGACGCGTTGGAGCCGTCGGTTGTAACGCTGAGGTCGCCGCAGGTTCCCGCTGATCTTGCCGGAGTCGCGCGGGACCGGGGCGACGCCGGCGAAGCCGGCGAGGCGGTCGGGAGTGCCGAAGACGGTCATGTCGCCGCCGGTGGCCGCGAGGAACTCGGCGCCGAGGATGATGCCCAGGCCGGGCATGCTGGTGATCACTTCGAAGTGGCGGTGGTCGCGAAACCGGGCCTCGATGAGCTTGTCGAGCTCGGCGACCTGCTCGTTGAGGAGCATCACCTCCTTCGCGAGCGTGTGCACCATCTGAGCGGTCAACTTCTCCCCGGGCAGGCTGGTGTGCTGACGTTCGGCAGCCGCGACCGCGGTCTCGGCGAGCTGATCGGCTCGGAGAACCTTGCGGTTTCGCAGCCAGGTCTCCAGGCGCTTGGCGCCGAGCCGGCGGATGGCCGCGGGGGCCTGGTAGCCAGTCAGCAAGGTCAGCGGACCCTTGTTCGTGAGGTCCAAGGCCCGCTCCAGGCCCGGGAAGATGCCGGTCAGCTGGGCCCTGAGCCGGTTGACGGTGCGGGTGCGGTCGGCGACCAGGTCCATCCGGCGACCGGTGAGGATCTTGAGGTCGACGACGGTCTCGTCGCCGGCGCGTAAGGGGTTGAGGTCGCGGCGGATGCGGACCTGGTCCGCGATGACGGCTGCGTCCTTGGCGTCGGTCTTGCCTTCGCCGCGGTAGCTCTCGGAGGCGCGGTGGATGGCCCGGCCGGAGATGTAGTTCACAGGCTGGTCGTGGTTGAGGAGGATCGCGATGGCCAGGGCGGCTCCGCCGTCGGCCAGGTCGATTCCCCAGGTCACCTCGTCGCCCAGTGCCAGGACCTCGTTGAGGAGTTCGAGGAGCTCGGGCTCGTCGTTGGCGACGCGTCGCGACAGCAGCCGACGGCCGCTCTCGTCGATCGCGACGCAGTGGTGGTGGGTCTTGCCTGCGTCGATGCCGGCCCAGATCGCGGCCATGGTGCCTCCGTGCGTGGGGTGTGCTGGGTGCCTCCCGACGGACGACCTCGCTGTCGATTCCCTACGGAGCGATCATTCGCAATTCCTAATTGGCAGCCGAGTCGTCGTGGGGCGTCGGGCGGCCAATCGATGCCAGCCACAAGCGGCAGAAGGTTGAAAGCCACACCCGACACCCCTGGGTGGGAGAACCATACGAAGGTGTCCTTTGACAAGAAAGTCAGTCCAGCGCGGCTCCCTGACCTGGAGCGACTAGGTTGGATGTCAAACGGCCCGTCTTACCCAGCTCGCCCATGGGGTTGTGCTGGTGTGCTCCGAGGGACTGTGCAACGTCGAGACGGTCCGTGACACCCTTGGGCAATGCTTTTGGGTGATCACGCAAGCAGTGTCGAGCTCTGCCCGCTGCGGTACCAGTTCTCCGAGGTCCGCGGCGACTCCTACGATGACAACTGGCTGGTCGTCGGCGGCACTGCGACGACTCCGGAGGGCATCTGGTCTTTCACTGATCCTTGTCTGCTGACCGATGAGGCCCGTGAGGTGTCCGCTTGGCTGCGCGCGGTGGCTGCGGGGAAGGTTGAGGTGACCGGGCCAGATGCCGACGGCTATCTGTCCCCGGACACGTGGTTCGTCGAGCCGGTCCTGGCCTTCAGCCTCGTCGGTCGAAGTGACGACGGCGCGGTGATTCGCGTGCACCTGTCCATGGAGGCGGCACCCTCATGGCAGCAGGGTGAGAACGGAACAGACATCTACCAGCACTTCGTGGAGGCTCGGACAGATACAGCTGCTCTGCTTCACGCAGCTGACCAGTGGGATTGTCGGCGGTCGCGTTATTCCCCATGATGGGTGGTTTGAGCACTTCGTTATTCCCCATACCGAATTCTCCTAATTGGCCATGGGTACGGAGGAGT
>NZ_JBITDP010000036.1:0-9083 GCF_044454405.1 Streptomyces sp. NPDC051555
CCGGAACCCCACCGACCCCGCCCACCCCGAAGCACCCGCCAAACGCGGCGAAGCCGCGCCCACCACGGCGAAGCCACGCCCACCCCGACCCCGGACGCCCCAAAGCCCCGCCAACCGCGGCGGAGCCGCGTTCCCTCAGGTCCACTGCTGCGTCGGCGACTTGCCTGCCAGGGGCTTGCCGATCAGGGCCAGGGCGGAGAAGAAGTTGACCTGGCCGATCGCCATCGTGAGGGTGGCGAGCGCCTTGGGGTCGTACTGGTCGGCCGCTCGGGCGTAGAGCTCGTCGGAGACGCGCTCGCCCTGGGCGTTCGGCAGGATGACCGCCTCGACCAGCTCCAGGGCCACCCGCTCGGCCGGGGTGAAGAGCGGCGCGTCCCTCCAGGACGCGACGGCCGTGATGCGGTCCTCGGACTCGCCCGCCTTGCGCAGCAGGGTCGAGTGCATGACCGTCAGGTAGGTGTTTCCGACGATCTGGCCCGCCCGCAGCTGGATCAGTCCGATCGTGGAGCGTGGCACCGAGCGGTTGCCCGTCGCCTTGAAGAGCGCGCCGGCGATGGTCGCCAGCTCCGGGATCAGCTCGGTCGGGTCGGACATCCGCGAGCCCACGGTCTGCTCCACATCGATCTTCGCTTCCATGGCGGTTCCCCTCTTCACGGTGGCGGCTGCGCCGCCCCTCTCGTCGTCTACACACCTCTGACGGATCTCGACGGACGGATGTGACAGACCTGCGGAGAAATCTCCCGACCGGTTCCGCGGCTAGGCCGTCTCGTTCGAGAAGCCCGCTGTCACGAGGTCCACGACGCGCTTGCGCTGGAGCGCGCCGGGCGCTTCGGGCCGGGGGTTGAGGGCGTAGACGAGGTGGCGGTGCAGGTCCTTCGTGGCGAACATGCCGCTCGTCCAGCCAGTCCCGCTGGAGCCCGTCTTGCCCCAGACGGTGACGCCGCCCGGCAGGTCGACCTTCATCAGGCCGCCCGCGCTGAAGCACGCGGCGGGGGTGAGGCAGGTGTTGGTCCTGGCACCCGGGACGGCCGGGACCTCGAAGAGGGCCGCCTGTTGGGCCGGGGGCAGGAGGCGGCCGCGCAGCAGGGCCGTCTGGAAGCGGTCGAGGTCCGCCGCGGTGGAGACGAGGCCGCCCTCGGCCCAGAAGCGGGCCACCTGCGGGTCGGTGGAGAGGCCCGTGTCGCGCAGGCCCAGGGGGCGCAGGACGCGGCGCTGGAGTTCCTCCGCGTAGGTGCGGCCGGTGACGCGCTCGACGAGGAGGCCGAGGACGAAGTAGTTCAGGCCGTTGTACTGCTGCTCGGCGCCGGGGGCCGGGGTGTGGGTGTCGGCGGCGAAGGAGGCGGCGACCAGGGTGCGCGGGTCACCCGGCACCTGGGCCGCCATCGGGAAGTCGCTGGTGTGGTCCAGGAGTTGGCGGACGGTGACGGCCGCGTACGCGGCGGGGAGCAGCTCGGGGAGGTGGCGGCGTACGGGCTCGTCGAGGCCGATGCGGTGTTCGGCGACGAGTTGGAGGACCACGGCGGCCGTGAAGGTCTTGCTGACGCTCCCGATCGGGAAGCGCGCGTCGGCGGCGACCCCTGCGGCGGTACCGGTCCACGGCGTGCGCAGCCCCGCGCCCGCCACCCGGACGAGGCCGCCCGCGGTGACGTCGTCCGGGAGCCGGCCCAGCAGGTCCGCCACCGCCGCGGGGTCGTAGGCGGGCGCGGCGGCGGGGGCCTCCCTCGGCGCCGGGGCCGCCGTGGCCGCGGGGGCGGCCGCTCCCGCGGTGACGGCGGCGAGGACGAGGCCGGCGACGGCCAGCTGGCGGAACCTGCGCATGGAGTGCTCCCGGAGAGGCGTTGAGACGTTGCGGCGTCGAGGCGTTGCGGATGTCTTCTGCGACGCCAACTCTGCTGGTCGGGAGCTGTGTTGCCCATGGGTGATCCCCCTACCGCGACCCCGAGACCCCTCCTGGCCCACCTCAGGGGTCAGGCGTCACGCGTCACGCGTCAGGCGTCGAGGCTGACCGGCATCAGGAGGGAGAAGGTGTCGGTGTCCTCGGTGGTGGGGCGCAGGACGACGAGGGGGGCCTTGGGGCCGATGTACTCCAGGAGGAGTTCGTCGGCGGCGAGGGCCTCCAGGAGGTAGCCGGGGTTGACCCCCACCCGCTCGCCGGTCGGCTCGTCGTCGCCGCCGACGGTCACCGCGTCCGCCGTCAGGACGAGGGTGCACACGTCCTCGGCGTGGTCGGCGAGCGCCCTGCGCAGGGCCGGGACGTCGAGGGGGATCCGGCGGCCCTCGGGCAGCCGGGTCAGGCGCCGGTAGTCGGGGAAGTCCTCGCCGAGGCCCTGGCCCGCGGCCTCGCGCCCCTGGGTCTCCAGTTCCACCCGGTCGCCCGCCACGGTGAGGCGGGCCGGGGCGTCGCCGTCGGTCAGCAGGGCGCGCATCGCGTCGACGAGCGGGGTGGGCACGGTCACCTGGACCCGTTCGCCGTCGTGGCCGGTGGTGGCGGTGCGGGCGACGGCCATCCGGTAGCGGTCGGTGGCCACGACGTGCAGGTCGCGGCCCTCGATGTCGAAGAGGACCCCGCCGAGCAGCGGGAGCTCGGGGTCGCTGCCGACGGCGAAGCGGACGGCGTCGAGTGCGGCCGCGAGTGCGGCGGCGGGCATGGTCAGGCGGGCGGTGGTGGTCACGGAGATCCCCTTGGGTGCGAGTAGCGCTCGTATCGTGGAGAACTCCGCGCGCGCCTCGGTGAGGCCGCGCTCCAGGCGGCGCAGATGGCCGTCCAGCAGGCTCGGCACCAGCCCGGTGTCCGCGCCGGACCAGCCCGCGAGGACGAGCCGGATGTCCGCCAGGGGCATCCCGGCCCGGCGCAGCCGGGCCAGGACGCGTGCCTCGTCGAGTTGCTCGGGCCCGTACCAGCGGTATCCGGTCGTCGGGTCGACCCGTGCGGGCATCAGGACGCCCGCACGGTCGTAGAACCGCAGGGCGCTCACGCCCAGGCCGCTGTCCCGCGCCATCTCGCCGATGCTGCGCATGACGCGCACCTCGCGCATGTCGCGCATGTCGTTCTCCACGCCCCTGACTGTGCGACCTCCACCAGGTCGAGGGTCAAGTCTGCGGGCGCCGGTGCGTCAGCGCGGTCGGCGGGGTCGGCGGGGTCGGCGGGGTCGGCGGGTCAGTGGCCCGCGGGGGCGGCGCCGACCGTCGGGGTCTTCGGCAGGCCGGTCTCCAGGGCGGTGCCGGTGCCCGCGAGGGAGCTGTCGGTGGCGCGGGCGGAGGTCTTGGCGGCGCCGGCGGCCACGCCGACGGCGGTCTTCGCGTCCTTGACGGCCCCGCTCGGGTTGTCGACGATCTCGCCGAGCCGCGCGGTGATCGGCGGGCCCTGCGGCGTCGTCTGGTCGGCGGCCTGGGCGAGCCCGGGGGTGAGGGCGATGGCGGCGCCGCCGGAGAGGACCAGGGCGGCGAGGGTGCGCTTCATGGCGTTCATGCCCCGCCCAACGACCCCGGCCCCCGCGGGTCACCCCGGCTCACCCCGCTCGCCCGGGGGCGCCGCGGTCGTTGACGGACCGGTCGACTGTGCCGTTGACGGGCCGCCGGTGGCGGGTTCCGTGCCTCCGGCGGCGCCTCAATCGCCGGCGGGGCTTGAAAAACCGGAGCCGGTCGCGGCCCGGCACGGACCGGGCCCGCCGGTGTCGGCGGGGCTTGAAAAACCGGAACCGGTCGCGGCCCCGCACGGACCGGGCCCGCCGGTGTCGGCGGGGCTTGAAGGGCGGGATGCGGTCAGTCGTTGACGACCAGCGACGGGGTCGCCTTGGTCAGGACGTGGCCACGGAAGAAGGCGGGGCTGCGGCGTTCGGTGACCAGCATGACGATCAGGCCCAGGAGCAGCAGGCCCACGCCGATGACGAAGACGCTGCCGACGCCGAGGACCGTGGAGCCGGAACCGTAGGACGGGTTCCACATGTCGATCAGGGTCTTGCAGAAGACGGTGGCCAGGAGCAGCCCGCCGGCGACCGGGAAGACGCCCTTGAACAGCAGGTCGCGGGTGGAGCGGCGCAGCTCGCCGCGGAAGTACCAGGCGCAGGCGAAGGCCGTCAGGGAGTAGTAGAAGCAGATCATCAGGCCGAGCGCGAAGATCGTGTCGGTGAGGACGTTCTCGCTGAGCAGCGTCATCACGGTGTAGAAGGTGCCGGTCGCCGCGCCCGCCATGACGGTCGCGCGGCCGGGGGTCTTGAACTTCGGGTGGACCTTCGCGTACGCGGGCGGCAGGGCCTCGTAGGTCGCCATGGCCAGCACCGTGCGGGCGACGGGGATGAAGGTCGTCTGGAGGGAGGCCGTCGCCGAGGCGAGGACCGCGATGAAGAGCAGGACGCCGAGGCCCGGGCCCATGACCGGGCCGGCGAGGGCGGCGAAGACGTTGCCGGAGGTCTCGGGGTTGCCGAGGCCGAGGCCCTTGTCGCCGGAGCCGACGGCCATCTGCGCGACGATGCCGGTGGCGAGGTAGGAGCCGACCAGGACGACCATCGCGATGAGCGAGGCGCGGCCGGGGGTCTTCGCGGAGCCGGTGGTCTCCTCGTTGGTGGCCAGGCAGGCGTCCCAGCCCCAGTACATGAAGATCGAGAGCGAGAGTCCGGCGGTGAAGGAGGCCATGGATTCGACCGCGAAGGGGTTCATCCACTGCCACGAGAAGTCGAGCCCGGTCTCGAAGGTCCCGGCGGAGGCCTTCTGGAGGGCCATGGCGACGAAGACGGCGAGCACGACGAGCTGGAGCCCGACCAGGGTGTACTGGATGCCCTTGGTGGCGGTCATGCCGCGGTAGCTGATGGCGGTGGCGACCGCGATCAGGCTGAGGCAGGTGGCGATGTGGACGAGTTTGTTGTCGTCCAGGGCCGCGATGCCCGGATCGCCGGTGATCTCGCCCGCGAGGAGCCAGAAGTAGGAGGTGGCGACGCCCGCCAGGTTGGAGAGCACGATGATCGTGGCGATCACCAGGCCCCAGCCGCACATCCAGCCGACGCGGGGCCCGAAGGCCTTGACGGTCCAGGTGAAGGAGGTGCCGCAGTCGGGCATCGCCTTGTTCAGCTCGCGGTAGGCGAAGGCGACGAGCAGCATCGGCAGGAACCCGGCCAGGAACACGGCGGGCATCTGGACGCCGACCTCACCGGCGGTGGAGCCGAGGGTGGAGGTCAGGCAGTAGACCGGGGCGACGGTGGAGATGCCGATGACGGCGCTGCCCAGGAGGCCCACGGAGCCCTTGCCGAGGCCCTTGCCGCGCACGCCGCCGTCCGGGCCCGCCGTGCCGGCGGCGCCGCTTACCGTGTCTGCGACCCGAGGCCGAGCGTCCAGCTGTGTCATGTGAAGGGACGTTAGACGGTGCGGTTTCCACATCCGGAGGACATAAGTCCGGTTCGAAGGTCCCGGAATTCCCTTTGAATCCTGAGGTCAATAGACCGGTAGATCACTTAATGAAAGGTTCACGGTCCCGCCGATCATCGTTTCGGCGGGACCGGATGTCGTCTTTCGGTATGCGGAAACCGCAGCCATGTCCGATATGCCGGACTTCAAACTTTCCCGACCAAGTTTTGGTCAAGTCTGGCCAAGCGTGCATCAAGTCCACACGATGGACTGGATCTCGCTGTAGGCGTGCAGCGCGTACGAGCCCACGTCCCGCCCGACCCCGCTCCGCTTGAAGCCGCCGAACGGCGCCTCCATGTTGCGGCCGATCGTGTTCACGCCGACCCCGCCCGCACGCATCCGCCGCGCCACCCGGAAGGCCCGCGCCACGTCCCCGGACCACACGTAGTGCAGCAGCCCGAAGTCGCTGTCGTTGGCCAGCGCGATCCCCTCCTCCTCGTCGTCGAAGGGGACCACCACGACCACCGGGCCGAAGATCTCCTCCCGGACCACCCGCATGTCGTTCGTGCAGTCCACGAGCAGCGTCGGGGCGACGTAGAAGCCCCTTCCGTGCGGTCCCACCACCGGGCGCTCGCCGCCGTGCGCGACCCGCGCCCCTTCCTTGCGGCCCAGCTCGACGTACGACTCCACCCGGTCCCGGTGCGCCGCGGAGATCACCGGGCCGACCACCGTGCCGCGCTCGCCCGGGTCGCCGACCTTCATGAACCCCAGGTAGCCGGTCAGCTTCTCGACGAGCTGGTCGTGGATCCCACGCTGGGCGATCACCCGGGTCGGGGCCGTGCAGATCTGACCGCTGTAGAAGGAGAAGGTCGTCCCGATCCCCCGCACCGCCGCGTCGAGGTCCGCGTCGTCGAAGACGACCGCCGCGCCCTTGCCGCCGAGCTCCATCAGCTGCCGCTTCATGGTCCGGCCGCAGACCTCCGCGATCTTCTGCCCGACGCCCGTCGAGCCGGTGAAGGACACCATGTCCACGTCCGGCGCGTCCACGGCCGCCTCGCCGACCTCCACCGAGGTCCCGTTGACCACGTTCACCACCCCGGGCGGCGCACCGGCCTCCTGGAGCGCCGCCGCCATCTTGAACACCGACAGCGGGTCCTGCGGAGCGGGCTTGACCACGACCGTGTTGCCCATCGCCAGCGCGGGGGCCACCTTGCCCGCCGGGTTGGCCCACGGGTTGTTGTAGGAGGTGATGCAGGTGACCACCCCGACCGGCTGGCGGATCTCCAGCGCGCCCAGGACGCTGGCCGCGCCCATCGGGCCGGCCTCGGTGACCTGCGGCGGCAGACCCCGCTCGACCGGTTCCAGGGCGCCCCTCGCGTACCGCCGGAAGCGGGCCACCCCGACCCCGACCTGCATGCCGCGGGCGATGCCGGTGGGGGCTCCGGTCTCCGCCTGGGCCAGGCGCGCCCACGGCTCGTACTCCCGCTGCATGATGTCCGCGGCCCGGTCCAGGATCGCGGCCCGCTCCTCCGGCTTCGTGCGCGACCAGCTCGCGAAGGCGTCGCGGGCCGCGGCGGCCGCCTCGTGCACCTGCTGCCGCGAGGCCTCGGGGGCCAGGCCGACCACCGACTCGTCCGCCGGGTTGATCACCTCGTAGTGGCCGCCCGCGGGCGCCACCCATTCGCCGTTGATCAGCAGCTGTTGCGGATCCCGCGCCGCGCGCGCCCCGTCCGCCCCCTGCGCCCTGTGTGCCCCATGTGACTCGCTCAACGCGTGTTCACCGTCCTCGTGTCCCGGCCCGACCGGAGCACGATCCCCGGCACGGCCCCCGTCACTTCGTCGTCGCGGATCGTCTCCACCCCGTTGACCCGGACGGACACGACGCCGATCGCCCGCGAGTCCAGCCGCGGGCTGTCCCCCGGCAGGTCGTGCACCAGCGTGGCGGGCCCCGCCTCGATCCGCTCCGGGTCGAAGAGGACCAGGTCCGCGTGCCAGCCCTCGGCGATCCGGCCCCGCTCGCGCAGCCCGAACAACTGGGCCGGGTCGTCCGTCAGCATCCGTACCGCCTGCTCCAGCGGCACCAGCTTGCGCCCGCGCAGGCAGTCCCCGAGGAAGCGGGTCGTGTACGGCGCCCCGCACATCCGGTCCAGGTGCGCGCCCGCGTCCGAGCCGCCCAGCAGCACGTCCTCGTGCTGCCAGGTCTCCTGGCGCAGCGCCCAGCTCGCCGGGTCGTTGTCGGTCGGCATCGGCCACAGCACGGTGCGCAGCCCGTCCACCGCGCAGATCTCCACCAGGCAGTGGAAGGGGTCCTGGCCGCGCTCGGCCGCGATGTCGTTGACCACGCGGCCCGAGAGCCCGGCGTTCTCCTCGGTGTAGGTGTCCCCGATGACGTAGCGCCCGAAGTCCGCGAGGCGCCGGAAGACCCCGGCCTCCTTGCTGTCGGCGCGGCGCAGCATCTCGGCCCGTACGTCCGCGTCGCGCAGCTTCGCGATCCGCTCGGGCACGGGCAGGCCGAGGACCTCGCCCCAGCCGGGGATCAGGTTCAGCGCGCAGAAGGTGCCGAGCGACATGTTCATCGGGGTCAGGATCGGCATGGTCAGCGCGACGATCCGGCCGCCGGCCTTACGGGCCCGCTCGCTCGGGAGGAGCTGGCGCGGCACCCGCTCGGGGACGGAGGCGTCGATGGTCAGCACGTTCCAGTTCAGCGGCCGCCCGGCGGCGGCGCTCATCTCGACGAAGAGGTCTATCTCGTCGTCCGCGAACTGGTCCAGGCAGCCCGCGACGATGGCTTCGAGCTGGGTGCCCTCGTGTTCGGCCACCGCCCGGGAGAGGGCGAGGAGTTCCTCGGGCCGCGCGTGCCGGGAGGCGACGGGGGCGCCCGCACCGTCGGAGTGGGTGGCGGACTGGGTGGTCGACAGGCCCCAGGCGCCCGCGTCCATCGCGTCGTGGAACAGGTCCAGCATCTGCTGCATCTGCTCGGGCGTGGGCTGTCCGCCCACCGCGTCCTCGCCCATGACGTGGCGGCGCAGCGCGCAGTGGCCGACCATGAAGCCGGCGTTGACGGCGATCCGGCCGTCGAGGGCGGCGAGGTACTCGCCGAAGCTGGACCAGCTCCAATCGACGCCCTCCTCCAGGGCTTTGAGGGCCATGCCCTCGACCTTGCTCATCATCCGGCGCGTGTAGTCGGCGTCCTCGGGGCGGTCCGGGTGCAGGGGGGCCAGGGTGAAGCCGCAGTTGCCGCCGGCGACGGTGGTGACGCCGTGGTTCATGGAGGGGGTCGCGTACGGGTCCCAGAAGAGCTGGGCGTCGTAGTGCGTGTGCGGGTCGATGAACCCGGGGGTCAGGACGAGGCCGTGCGCGTCCTCGCTGGTCCGGGCCTCCTCGGTGACGCGGCCGGGCTCCGCGACGACGGCGATCCGGCCGTCGCGTATGCCGACGTCCGCCACGCGGGCGGGGGCGCCCGTACCGTCCACGACGGTGGCGCCCTTGATCAGGTGGTCGAGCATGACGTCCCTTCCGCTGGTGTTCGCACTGCTGGCCGTGTGCCGGGGGTCCGGAGCCCATCCCAGCCTCGCCGGCGTTTGAGGCGCGGGTCCGGGGCGGGGCCCCACACCCGGCCCCACTGGCGCACCCGCAGCCTCGCCGGCGTTTGAGGCGCGGGGCCGGGCGGAGCCCGGGGCGGCCCGCCAGGGCCGTTGTCCCCTGCGGGGCTCCTGGGGCTCCGCCCCAGACCCCGCGCCTCAAAC
>NZ_JBITDP010000036.1:9093-27761 GCF_044454405.1 Streptomyces sp. NPDC051555
TGGGGCGGGGGCCGGGGGGCGGCCCGGGGCGGGCCGCGGGGGGCGGGGGGCCCGGGGGGGGCCGGGGGGCCCCCCCCCCCCCCCCCCCCCAAACCCCGCCGGCGGGGCTGCCATTCAGCCCTGCCGGGATCAGGACGCTTCGCGGAAGCGGGTCGTCCGGTGCACCGGGTCCGTGTCGATCTTCGGGATCACGTGCTCCCCGATGAGCTTGACGGTGTTCATGGTGTCCTCGTACGAGACGCCGGTCGGCAGGCCGAAGGAGAGCTGGTCGGCGCCGGCCTGCTCCCACCGCTTGCACTGCTGGAGCACCTCGGACGGGTCGCCGCAGATCAGCAGCTCCTCGGCGATCAGCAGCTCGATGATCTCCGCGTTGTACTCGGGGAGGATCTCGGGCCACTGCGGGATCGCCTCGGGCCGCGGGAAGGTGTCGTGGTAGCGGAAGACCAGCGACTGGAAGCGGTTCATGTGGGCGTTGACCGCGATCTCGACGGCCTTGTCGTGGGTCTCGGCGCAGATCGCGGTCGAGGTGACCATGACGTTGTCGTTGACGAAGGCGCCGATGGCCTTCGCCTCCTGGATGGCCGTCTTGTACTGCTCCAGGACCCAGGCCATGTCGGAGACCTTCTGGACGCTGAAGCCGAGGACGCCGAGGCCCTTCTTGGCGGCCATGGCGTACGAGGCCGGGGAGCCGGCGGCGTACCACATGGCCGGGTGCGCCTTGCCGTACGGCTTGGGGAAGATCTTCCGCGGCGGCAGCGACCAGTGCTTGCCCTGGAACCCCTCGTACTCCTCCTGGAGGAACATCTTGGGGAATTCCGCGATGGTCTCCTCCCAGATCTCCTTGGTGCCGTTCATGTCCTCGATGCCCGGGAGGAAGCCGAGGATCTCGTGACTGCCCGCGCCGCGGCCGGTGCCGAACTCGAAGCGGCCCTTGGAGAGGTGGTCGAGCATGGCGACCTTCTCGGCCACCTTGACCGGGTGGTTCACCGGGGCGAGCGGGTTGAAGATGCCGGAGCCGAGGTGGATGCGCTCGGTGGCGTGGGCGAGGTACCCGAGGAAGACCTCGTTCGCCGAGAGGTGCGAGTACTCCTCCAGGAAGTGGTGCTCGGAGGCCCAGGCGTACTTGAAGCCGGACTTGTCCGCCTGGATGACGTACTCGGTCTCCTCGATCAGCGCCTTGTGCTCTGCCTCGGGGTCGACCTTGGAACGCGCCTCAGCCACGTATCCCTGCACAAAGAGCCCGAATTCCAAGGGGTTCACCGTCCTTAGGTTTCTGACGTTGCGTCAGATTTGATGGGCTTGACTGTTCCACCGAGCACCGGAGCCGTCAATACCTGACGCTCCATCAGATGTCGGGTCAGAGGATGCTGACACCGGCCATCCAGCCGCCGTCGATCACGAACGGCTGGCCGGTGATGTACGAGGAGTCCTCGCTGGTCAGGAACAGGGCCAGGCGCGCGATCTCGTCCGGGCGGCCCACCCGCCCCATCGGCACGACCCGCTTGTAGAGGTCCGCCATCGCGTCCCGGGCCTCGTCCGTGATCCCCGCCGGGTCCAGCAGCCCCGGGTTGGCCATGGGCGTGTCCACGGCGCCCGGGCACATCGCGTTGACCCGGATGTTCTTGGCGGCCAGCTCCAGCGCGGCCACCCGGGTCAGACCGAGGATGGCCGCCTTGGTGGCGGCGTAGCCGCCCACGTAGGCCATGCCCGTCAGCCCCGTGTAGGACGAGGTGTTGACGATGGTGCCGCCGCCCGCGGCCTCGATCTCGGGGGCGACCGCCTTGATGCCGAGGAAGGCCCCGACCTGGTTGACCTGGATGATCTGCTGGAACTCCTCCAGCGGAGTGCTCACCAGCTCGTTGAAGCGCAGGATGCCCGCGTTGTTGACCAGGCCGTTGATCTCCCCGAAGGCCTCCTTCGCGGCGGCCACGGCGGCCGCCCAGTCCTCCTCCCGGCTCACGTCCATCCGTACGTACCGGGCCCGCTCCTCGCCGATCTCCTTGGCCACGGCGGCGCCCTGCTCGTCCAGTACGTCGCCCAGCAGCACCTTCGCGCCCTCGGCGGCGAAGATCCGGGCCTCCTGCTCGCCCTGGCCGCGCGCCGCACCCGTGATGATGACGACGCGCCCGTCCAACTTGCCCATGCCGATACCCCTAACCGTGTAACCGTTCAGTCGTTGAGGAGGGGGCCGACCTCGGCCCCGAAAGCGCTGATCTGATCGACCAGTTCGGCCCGGTCGCGGCTGCGGAAGCGCACCTGGATCTGGTCCATGCCGAGCGCCTTGTACGCGCGCAGGGACTCGGCCAGGACCTCCGCCTTGCCGGTGAGGGTGCGCCGGCCGGTGTCCCAGCCGGGCTCGCCGACGTACAGCGCCTCGGTGATCGCGCCCATCTCGATGGGCGCGGTGACCCCGGCGGCCGCGCGCAACTCGCGGATGCGGGCCACCTGCGCCGGGAGCTTGTCCCGCGGATCGCCTTGCGGAAGCCAGCCGTCACCCCGTACGGCCGCCCGGCGGACGGCGGCGGGCGAGGACCCGCCGACCCACACCGGGATCCGCTCCTGGGCCGGACGCGGCAGCTGGCCCAGGTCCTTGAAGGCGAAGGTCTCGCCCTCGAACTCCGGGTACTCCTCGGGCCCGAGGGCCGCCCGCAGCGCGTCGAGGGTCTCGTCGAGCAGCGGGCCGCGCCGGGCGAAGTCCACGCCGAGGGCCTCGAACTCCTCCTGCACGTGCCCGGCGCCCACACCGAGGACCAGCCGGCCGCCGCTGAGGTGGTCGAGGGTCGCGTACTGCTTCGCGCTGATCAGCGGGTGCCGCAGGCCGACGATGGCCACGTGGCTGAGCAGTCGTACGTGCTCGGTGATCGCGGCCAGGAAGGACAGGGTGGCGACCGGGTCGTACCAGACGGTGCTCATGGGCCCGGCCATCCGCCGGGGTATCGCCACGTGGTCGCACGAGGCGAGGTACCCGAACCCGGCCCGGTCCGCGGCCCGCGCGACCTCGGCGAGGTCGGCGGCCCCGGCCGACGCCTCCCAGGGCTCGGCGTAGATGGTGCTCTGCGACTGGATCGGGAGCTGCATCCCGTAGACCAGCCGACCTTCCGGAAACACGCGCGCCATACCGTCCCCGCCTCACCCTCGTCGTCCCGTCGACCTCGCCTGACGTTCCATCACGGAACCATCGGGGCTCATGGTCGTAGCTGACGCACCGTCAGGCAAGAGGCAGGAGGTGGACGTTCGAGGTTCGGCGCGCAACGGAGGTGCCTGGACACGGCCGGGCGTGCCGCCTACCTGGTGGGCCGATCGCTCGCCGTTGGATAGGGTGCGGCGCCTGGGCCCGGTAGGAGCGCAGAACACGGGTACGAGTGCGGGAGACGTGCGTGGAGCTGTTCCTGACCCTGGTCAGCGGGATCGCCTGGACCATCGTCTACGTCGAGGCCATCCGGCTCGGGCTGCGCCAGCGGACGTACGCGATGCCCGTGGCCGCGCTCGCGCTGAACTTCGCGTGGGAGACGACGTACGCCGTCAACGACGTCCTCGGCGGGATCTCCGCCCAGGGGGTCGTCAACATCGTCTGGGCCCTCGCCGACATCGTGATCGTCTACACGTTCTTCCGGTTCGGCCGGGCCGAACTGCCCGCCTTCGTCACCCGACCGCTCTTCGCCGCCTGGGGAGTGCTGCTCTTCGCCGGCGCCTTCGCCGTGCAGTGGCTCTTCCTCGCGCACTTCGGGTCGTACGACGCCTCCCGCTACTCGGCGTTCCTGCAGAACCTGCTGATGTCCGGGCTCTTCATCGCGCTGTTCGCGGAGCGCGGCGGGGCGCACGGGCAGAGCCTGGTCATCGCCGTCGCCAAGTGGCTCGGCACCCTCGCCCCGACCGTGCTCTTCGGGGCGATCGAGGACGCGCCCTTCATCCTCGGGCTGGGCGTGCTGTGCAGCGTGTTCGACCTCGCCTACATCGCGCTGCTGGTCCGCGACCGGGGAGCCGGGGCGGCGGCGCAGCGGCAGGCCGTGGTCAGAACCCCGCCGGTCCCATCACGATGACCGGCTTCGCCGCCGGGTCCAGGGTCTCCAGGACCTTGCGCATGGCCTCCTTGGGAATGCCGACGCAGCCCTGTGACGGACCGTCGTGGTCCACGTGGAGCCAGATGTTCCCGCCCTTGGCCTCGCCCTCCGGCTTGGTCGGGTCGAGCGGGGACACGCCCTGCCGGCGGTTGAAGTCGACCGCGACCACGTAGTCGAAGGACCCGGCCAGCGACTCGCCGTCGACGCCGCGCCCCGAGGGGACGAAGGAGCTGTCCTTGTCGTACGGGAGCCGGGTGCCGGGCGGAGCGGCCAGCAGCCCGCCCGCGTCGGTGAGCGAGAACACACCCTGCGGGGAGGTCAGGTCGCCGTACGTGCGCTGCGTGGACCACCCCTTCGCACCGTTGCGGGCGGGCCAGCTGCCCACCGGCGACCAGCGCTCGCCCACCTGCGCGCGGGTGTAGAGCGCGGCGGTGCCCTCCGAGGAGTCCTTGGCCTTGCCGGTCACCAGGACCAACTGGCGCGCGTCCGCCGGAATCCTGGCCCGGGTCGCGTCGCTGACCCCCGGGAGGCCGCTCAGGTCCTCCCGCTCCCCGCCCCGGGCGGCCCGCGCCCCGGCGCCCGTACCGTCTCCGCCGGCGCGTGCGTGCGCGTCCAGCGCCGCGTCCGTGCGGCGCTCCCGGTCGCCCCGGTCGTGCACGGCGTACGCCCACCCCGCCGAGCAGGTCAACAGCCCGACGGCGGCGGCCACGACCAGGTTCCGGGAGGACCGGGAACGGGTGGGGGTCCGGGGGCCGGTGCGGGGGCTGCTGCGGGGTCGGGCGTGCTTGCTCATGCGTTCGACCGTACACAGCCGGCCCCGGATTCCCTTCACCGGTCAACCGGCGGTCATCTGCGGTGTCAGCCCGTCAGGGCCCGGCGGACCTCGCTCAGACGGGGATTCACCATGGTCCGCTCCGTGCCGGTGGCACTGCGGACGCGGACCGTGGGGACCGTCTCGTTGCCGTCCGCGACGCTCCGGACGAAGGCCGCCGCCTCCGGGTCGCGCCATATGTTGACGGGGCGGTAGCGGGTGCCGGTCAGCCGCATCTTGAGCCACAGCTTCATGCAGAACACGCAACCCGGCCGCCAGTAGACGGTGATCTCAGCACTCATGCCGACACACCCTACGTCGGGCCGGTTGCGGAGGACCGCTGCGGTCTCGGTCGGGATCCGGCGGGGAAGCGGACGCGGATCGTCAGACCGCCGTCCGGGGCCGGGTTGGCCTCGGCCGCCAGCTCCGCGCCGTGTGCCCGCGCGATCGAGGCGACGATCGAGAGCCCCAGCCCGGCGCCCTCCCCCGCGGTGTGGCGGCGCTCCGCGCGCCGCCGGAAGGGCTCCAGGAGTCGGGCCACGTCCTCGGGCGGGATCACCGGGCCGGTGTTCGAGACCGTCAGTACCCCGCCCGCGGAGGTGCGCAGGGTGATCCGGCCACCGGGGCGGTTGTGCCGGACCGCGTTGGCCAGCAGGTTGCGGACCAGGTGGCCGAGCAGCAGCCGGTCCCCCGTCACGAGCAGCGGCGCCAGCGCCCGCTGGACCACCAGCCCGCTCGCGCCCGTCGTCCCCGCCCGCGCACCGTCCGACCGCTCGGCGGCCGACGGTTCCACCGCGGACAGTTCCACCGCCGCCAGGGCGGCGAGGTCCACCGTCTCCGTGCCCTCCAGGCCCTCCTCGGACACCGCGAGCAGCAGCAGCGACTCGATGAGGTGCTCGCTGGAGTCCGCGACCCCGATCAGCTTGTCCCGGATCCGGGCCACCTTCCGCGGGTCCGGATCCCCGGCCAGCCCGATCTCCGCCGCCGCCCGCTGCACGGCGAGCGGGGTGCGCAGTTCGTGGGCGGCGTTCGCCGCGAACCGCCGCTGCGCGCCGACCAGGTCCTGCATCCGGTCGAGCATCCCGTCGAAGGTGTCCGCGAGCCGCTTCAGCTCGCCCGGCGGGGCGTCCAGGCCGATCCGCTCGTGCAGGTTCTCCCCGGACAGCCGCCGGGCCGTCTCGGTGATCACCCCGACGGGCCGCAGCACCCGCCCCGACATCCACCAGGCCAGCCAGATCGACAGCGCGGCGAAGACCGCGAGCGCGATCAACGACACGGTCAGCAGTTCGTGCAGGGCGGCCTGCTCGGCGGCGCTGCTGAGGTTGCGCGTGACCGTGCGCGCCGCCACCTGGTCCTGTGACAGGGGCTCCGCCCCGGGTGGCAGCGACGTCGCCGACTCGGGATAGGCCCGCCCCTGCCGCAGCACCTGGGTCTCGCTGAACGCCGGGGCGTAGGTGGTGACCGCCTGGTTGATGCGGCGGAAGAGGCCCTGGCGGACGAGCAGGTTCAGCAGCGCCACGAGACCGCCGCCCGCGAGCACCAGCAGCGAGCCGTACAGCGTGGTCAGCCGGGCCCGCTCGCCGCGGGGCAGCAGCCGGTCCCAGCGGGAGCGGCTCACCGCGCGATCCGGTAGCCCGCGCCGGGCACCGTCTCGATCAGCGCGGGCTCGCCCAGCTTGGCCCGCAGCTTGCTGAGCGTGACCCGTACCGCGTTCGTGCTGTAGCTGGTGTCCGCCTCCCACACCTGCTCGATCAGGTCCTCGTTGCTGATCACCGCCCCCTCCGCCCGCAGCAGCGTCTCCAGCACCGCGAACTCCTTGCGCGACAGGGCGAGCCGGTGCCCGTCGCGGACCGCGCTGCGCCGCGCCGTGTCCAGGGCGATCCCGGCCGCCTCCAGGACCGGCGGCAGCGCGGGGCGGGCGCGCCGGCCCAGGGCGAGGACCCGGGCGAGCAGCTCGTCGTAGGCGAAGGGCTTGGTCAGGTAGTCGTCGGCGCCCAGGCCCAGGCCCTCCACCCGGTCGCGGACCGTGCCGGAGGCGGTGAGCATCAGGACCCGGGTGAGGAGGCGCTCGCGCACCACCTGGCGGCACACCTCGTCGCCGTGCAGCCCGGGCAGGTCCCGGTCCAGGACCAGGACGTCGTACTCGCCCAGGCGCAGCCGCCGCAGGGCCTCCAGGCCGTCGCTCGCCTCGTCCACGGCCAGCGCGTCGCGGCGCAGCCCCTCGGCGATCATCTCCCGGAGGAACTCCTCGTCCTCCACCACCAGAACTCGCATGGTGTCCTCTTTACCCGAGAGCGACATTTCGTCGTTGTAAGCGCGGGCCCTTAGAGAAGCGAAACCCCCCTCTCGCGCACGCTTCGGCGCATGAAGCAATCCACGACCATGACCACGGCCGCGCTCCTCACCGGGATATCCCTCTTCGTCACCGCGTGCGCGGGCGGCGTCGGCGGCTCGGACGGGAAGAAGGACGACAAGAAGGAGTCGTCGAACTCCGCCTCGGGCGGTGGCGGCAAGGACGGCGCGGACGCCGACAAGGCGCTCAAGACGCGCAAGTGCCTGCGCGACAACGGCATAGACGCCCCCGACCCGAAGCCCGGCGAGGACGCGCGCGGCATGACCCTGGGCGCGGGCGGGGGCGACCCGGAGGCCCTGAAGAAGGCCTTCGAGAAGTGCGGGATCCAGGGCCCGGGTTCCGGCGAGATGCCGCAGGCGGCCAAGGACAAGGCGCTCAAGACGGCCAAGTGCATGCGGGACCACGGCTTCGACATGAAGGACCCGGAGTTCAACGGCGGCGCGATGACCGGCACGACGATTCCCGACGGCGTGGACAAGGAGGCCTTCGAGGCCCAGCTGAAGAAGTGCAGCGGCGACAAGTGAGCCGGCGCAGCAAATGGGTCCTGGGTTCGGTCGCCGTCGTACTGGCGGTATCGGGCGGCGGCTACGCCGTCGTCGCGCAGGCCGGGACGGACGGCAAGGACGCGAAGCAGCAGCGCACGGACGGGCTGCCGGGCGCGACGGAGCCGGTCACGCGCGGCGACCTGAGCTCCGGGCTCAAGGTGGACGGCACGCTCGGGTACGCGAAGGAGCGCAAGCTCAGCGCGGCGGGAGCGGGTGGGGCGGGCGGGGCGGGGGCGGGCGGCTCGGCTGGTTCGGGCGGCGCTGGCGGCTCGGGCGCCTCGGGCGGCGGGAACAGCGGTACGGGCGGGGGCGGCTCCGGAGGCGGCTCCGCGACCCTGACCTGGGTCGCGCCCGCCGGCTCCTCGATCGAGCGGGACGGCAAGCTCTACGAGGTCAACGGCAAGGCGGTGCGCCTCATGTACGGCACCACCCCCGTCTACCGGACCATGAAGAGCGGGGACAAGGGCGACGACGTCAAGCAGCTCAAGCGCAACCTCCAGGCCCTCGGCTTCGGCGTCGGCCTGGACGCCTCGGACGGCACCTTCACCGACGGCACCGCCACCGGCGTCAAGCGCTGGCAGAAGTCCCACGGCCTGAAGGAGACGGGTGAGATCGGCAAGGAGGACATCGCCTTCGCGTCCGGTCCGCAGCGCGTCCAGAAGAACGACATGGCGGTCGGCGACGAGGCGGGGTCCGGCAAGCCCGTCATGACCCTGACCGCCACCGAGCGCATGGTCCGCTTCCAGCTCGACGTGGCCAAGGCGGGCGCCGTCAAGACCGGCGACCCGGTGAGCGTGAGCCTGCCGGGCGGCGGCACCGCCAACGGCAAGATCGAGTCGGTGGGCAGTACCGCCAACCCCGACGATCCGCCCACGGGCGGCGCGGGCGGGGGTGGCGGCGGGGACAAGAAGCCGAAGGTGCAGGTCGAGGTCACCCTCGACGACGCCGCCGGCGCCAAGGGCGCCGACCAGGCACCGGTCTCGGTGAACCTGACCGGCGAGGTCCGCAAGGGCGTCCTGTCCGTACCGGTCAACTCGCTGCTCGCGCTGTCCGAAGGCGGCTTCGGCGTCCAGGTCGTCGAGAACGGCAAGGTGCGCGAGGTCAAGGTCGAGCTGGGCATGTTCGGCAAGGGCCGGGTCGAGGTGAAGGGCGACGCCCTCAAGGAGGGCATGCAAGTGGGAGTCCCCGCGTCATGACCCACCCCCCGAACCCGAACGACCCCACGCCCCCGGGCAGCTCCGCAGACCCCGAGCACCCCGCACACTCCACCGAGCACACGGTCCCGATCGCCCTCGCCGTCTCCACGGCCCCCGACGCCGACCCGGACGCCCGGTACGCCCAGCCGGTCGTCGAGCTGACCGGTGTCACCAAGGAGTACCCCGGCGGGGTCGCGGCCCTGCGCGGGGTCGACCTCACCGTCCTGAGCGGCGAACTGCTCGCCATCGTCGGACCGTCGGGCTCGGGGAAGTCCACCCTGCTGCACATCGTGGGGACGCTGGACCGGCCGACCGCCGGACGCGTCGCCATCGCCGGGTACGACATCGCCACCCTCTCCGACCGGTCGCTGTCGGCCCTGCGCTCGCGCCACGTCGGCTTCGTCTTCCAGTCCTTCCACCTGGTACCGGGCATCAGCGCCCGGGCCAACGTCGCCGAGGGACTGCTGTACTCCGGCCTCTCCCGGGCCGAGCGCGGGCGCCGGGCGGAGCGGGCCCTGGAACGCGTCGGCCTCGGCGACCGCATGGACCACCGGCCGCACGAGCTGTCCGGCGGCCAGAAGCAACGCGTGGCGATCGCCCGCGCGGTCGCGGGCGAGCCGGATCTGCTGCTCGCCGACGAACCGACGGGCGCCCTCGACACCGCGTCCGGCGAATCGGTGATGGAACTGCTGCACGAGCTCAACCAGGACGGGGCCACCATCGCCGTGATCACCCACGACAACGAGATCGCGGCGAGCCTGCCCCGGCAGGTCCGCATCCGCGACGGCGAGATCGTGGCGGACGTGTGGAACCCGGGCGCCACCCGCACCGGTACCTCCGGCGCCGCCCGCACCGGCGCCGCGGGGGTGGCGTGATGGGGGCCCGTACGAGGTCCCGCGCCCGCAAGCTGTCGCCCCCGCGCCTCGGGCCCCGGGACGTCCTGCACGTCGGATCGGCGGGGCTGCGCTCGCGCCCCATGCGCGTCTTCCTGTCCGCGCTCGGCATCGCGATCGGCATCGCGACGATGATCGCGGTGGTCGGCATCTCCTCGTCCAGCCAGGCCAAGCTGGTCCAGGAGCTCGACAAGCTCGGGACGAACATGATGGTCGCCACCCCGGCGCCGTCGATGTTCTCCGGGCAGGACACCCGGCTCCCGAAGGAGGCCCCGGGCATGATCGCCCGGATCGACGGGGTCGAATCGGTCGGTACGACGGGCGACGTGAAGGAGTCGGTCCGCCGTAGCGAGAACATCCCCGCGGAGGAAACGGGCGGCATCGCCCTCAAGGCCGCCAAGGACGACCTGCTCAAGACGCTGCGCGCGCAGATGCGCAGCGGCACCTGGCTCAACGACGCGACGGGCCGCTACCCCTCCGTCGTCCTCGGGCACGTCACGGCCGAGCGCCTCGGCATCACCCGGCCGGGCGGCCAGGTCTTCATCGGCGGCCGGTACTTCACCGTCATCGGCGTGCTGGACCCGATCCCGTTGGCACCGGAGATCGAGCGCTCGGCGCTGGTCGGCTGGCAGGCCGCGCAGGACCTGCTCGGCTTCGACGGCCACCCCACCTCCATCTACGAGCGTTCGACGGACGACCGCGTGCAGGCGGTCCGCGGCCTCATGGGCAAGACCGCCAACCCCGCCTCATCGGGCTCGGTCGCCGTGACGGACCCGTCGGCGGCGCTCCAGGCGAAGGTGGCCACCGAAGGCGCCTTCAGCACCCTGCTGCTCGGCCTGGGCGGCATCGCCCTGCTGGTGGGCGGGGTCGGCGTGGCCAACACCATGATCATCTCGGTGCTGGAGCGACGGCACGAGATCGGGCTACGGCGCTCCCTGGGCGCGACCAAGGGCCAGATCCGGGTGCAGTTCGTGACGGAGTCCCTGCTGCTGTCGGGGCTCGGCGGCCTGGCGGGCATCGCGCTCGGCGCGATCGCGACCCTGGTCTACGCCCGGGCCGGCGACCTGCCCTGGGTGGTCCCGCTGTGGGCGGTCACGGGCGGCTTCGGCGCGACGCTGGTGATCGGTACGGTCGCGGGCCTCTACCCGGCGGTGCGGGCGGCCCGACTGTCCCCGACGCTGGCGCTGCAGGCGGCGTAGCGCGCCGGGGCCCGGGTGTCGAGCCGCGGGTCGGACCGCGGGTCGGACCGCAGGTCGGGCCGTGGGGGTACGTGCACACCCCTACGGCCCGCACGGGGTCCCGTCGTACATTGATCTGATGAGAACTCCACGGCAGGCCGCGCGAATTGTCGTCCTCTCCCCCGACGGATCCGTCTTCCTCTTCCGCGAGAACAACGTGGAGGTCGGGATCCACTGGCTGCCGCCCGGCGGCGGGATCGATCCCGGCGAGAGCCCCGAGGAGTGCGTGCGGCGCGAGCTGCGCGAGGAGACGGGCTGGACGGACCTCGCCCCGCAGCGGCTGCTGTGCACGTGGGAGCACGACTTCACCCACCAGGGCGTCCCGGTCCGCCAGCACGAGCACATCTACGTCACCACCGGCCCGCACCGCGACCCCGTCCCGGAGGACCCGGCCGCCCACTGGCAGTGGCTCTCCCCGCAGGCCCTCGCCGCCCTCGGCGAACCCCTGTGGCCCCCGCTGCTCCCGGCCCTCCTGGCCGCCGAGCCGACGACGGGCCCGATCCACATGGGGCTGGTGGAGCAGGTCATCGGCTAGTGCCGTGACCGCCGCGCCCGGGGGGGGCCGGTCAGACCTTGGGGGCGGTGGCCTTCGCGTAGAGGGCGCCGGCCCAGTCGCCGAAGACCGTGCTGGTCGAGACGTCGTCGGTGTCGCCGCCGGTCAGGATGCCGATGATCTTTCCGTCGCGGGCGATCCAGGCGCTGCCGCTCGTGCCGCCGGGGAAGTCCGCGCAGTCGAAGCGCTGCTCGGTGGCGCTGTCGCGGATCGTGACGGCCGTGCAGGTGCGGGGCACCTTGCGGTCGGCGGGATAGCCCGTGACCGTGACCTCCTCGGCCGACCGGCCGGAGACGTCGAAGGCCGCGGCGCCGGTGACGTCCTCGACGTTGCGGCCCGCGGAGTCCGGGGCGAGCCGGGCGAAGGCGAGGTCGAAGGCGTCGTCGTTGCCGTCGGACCAGCGCCCGTCCTCGAAGACCTTCTCGATCTTCCAGGTGCCGTACGGGGCCGCCCCGTTCGCGTACGCGGGTGCGAAGACCGGCCCGGCGTCGCCCTGGTCCCCCTCGACCAGGCAGTGCCCGGCCGTGACGATCATGTTGTGGCCCGCGCTGCGCACCACGGTCGCCGTGCAGAAGTGGTCGCCGTCCAGACCGCCGGTGAACAGCGCCCCGGCGATGGCCGTGGGCTTGCCGGGCGGGGACGAGGGGGCGGGCTTCCCCGAGGCGGAGGGTGCGGATGAGCTGCCCGGGGTCGGAGTCGTCAGCTGTGACTGCGTGGACGATTGCGATCGCGACGACGAGGGGGTCGGCCGCTTGGACGCGGGCGCGGCCTTGACCTGTACGGACGGCCCGGACCCGGGGGTCGGCACCACCTCGGTCATGGCCGCGGAGGCACCGATCGCCGCCACCGCGCACAGCACGACCGTCACCACGGTCCGCTTGTCCACCACAGCCACTCCTCCCTCTTTGCTCCGGCGAAGCATGCCCTGAGGTCAACACGACCGCAAGGGGTACTCCGTTGGTGGAGCCCCGGGCCCCACCATCTCACTTCCGGAGCAGGAGAGTTGACGCCTCGCCGGGATCCCGCGGCGCTGGCCCGGGGACGGCTCAGTCGGCCGCCCCGCGCGGCACCACCCAGCGCACGGGCTGCCCGGTCACGGCGGCGATCATGTCGTAGTCGCCGTCGTAATGCAGGACGGTCGCCCCGTGCCGTTCGGCGGTGGCCGCGATGATCAGGTCGGGCACGGACACCGCCTTCCAGTGACCGGCGAGGATGAGCCGGGCCTGGACTTCCAACGCCCGGTCCCACGCCTCGTCGGGCGTGGACAGCCAATCGAACGCCGCCATGCCGTTGCGCACCCGGTCCGTATCCGACTTCGAACGGGCACTGTGCATGACCTCCAGCTCCACCGCTCCACACACGGCGAGCAATCCGGCGTTGTGGAGCGGGTCGACCACCGCGCGCACGGCAGGTTCCGGGATGCGCGCGAGGGCCGATTCGTCTATCAGGAAACGCTCGCTCACGCCGCCTTGCCCCGAACCCCATCGGCGTCCGTCGCGGTCCGGGGCTGGGCCGCCGCGGAAGGCACTGCGGAGGGGTCCGCCACCTCGACAGCCGGGACGGAGGCCGGTTCGGTCGCAGGAACGGGGCCCGTGAGATCGGGGAGCCCGCCCGCGGCCAGAAAGTCGAAGAAGGCCTGGCGCTTGCGCCGGTTCACCGCGTCCCGCAGCGCCGCGTTGACCGTCGCCACCTTCGTCTTCGTCCCGAAGATCTCGGCCGCCTGGGCCAGCAGGTCGTCGTCCACGTCGATCGCGGTTCTGGCCACGTCGAGCCTCCTCGGGGGCGTGCGGCCGCCTGCCGCGTCCACAAAAAACGATATCAACATCAGCTTTGAGAGGTATCGTTTCAGCGCCCATCGGGGCGAAATATCCCGATCGCATATGCCGTGACCGACGTCCCTGCCGTCCGACCCGCCCCCCTACCCCACCCACAGCCCTTCCGGGCTCAGCCCCAGCAGGTCGATCGCGTTGCCGCGGACGATGCGGTCCACCACATCCGGGGCGAGGTGGCCCATCTGGGCCTCGCCGACCTCGCGGGACTTCGGCCAGGTCGAGTCCGAGTGCGGGTAGTCCGTCTCGTACAGGACGTTGGCGGCCCCGATCGAGTCCAGGTTCTTCAGCCCGAAGGCGTCGTCGAAGAAGCAGCCGAAGACGTGCTCGGCGAAGAGTTCCGACGGCGGCCGCAGCACCTTGTCGGCGACGCCGCCCCAGCCCCGGTTCTCCTCCCAGACCACGTTCGCGCGCTCCAGGATGTAGGGGATCCAGCCGATCTGGCCCTCCGCGTACATGATCTTCAGGTTGGGGAAGCGCTCGAACTTGCCGCTCATCAGCCAGTCGACCATCGAGAAGCAGCAGTTGGCGAAGGTGATGGTGGAGCCGACGGCGGGCGGGGCGTCCGCCGAGGTCGACGGCATCCTCGACGAGGAGCCGATGTGCATGGCGATGACCGTGCCGGTCTCGTCGCACGCCTCCAGGAAGGGGTCCCACTCGTCCGTGTGAATGGACGGCAGGCCCAGGTGCGGCGGTATCTCGGAGAAGGCGACCGCCCGCACCCCGCGCGCCGCGTTGCGCCGGACCTCGGCGGCGGCGAGCCGCGGGTCCCACAGCGGGATGAGGGTGAGCGGGATCAGCCGGCCCTGCGCGAGCGGGCCGCACCACTCCTCCACCATCCAGTCGTTGTAGGCCCGTACGCCGAGCAGGCCCAGCTCGCGGTCCTTGGCCTCGGTGAAGGTCTGCCCGCAGAACCGCGGGAAGGTGGGGAAGCACAGGGCCGACTGGACGTGGTTGACGTCCATGTCGGCGAGGCGCTCGGGAACCGAGAAGGACCCCGGGCGCATCTGCTCGTAGGTGATGACTTCCAGCTTGATCTCGTCGCGGTCGTACCCGACCGCCGTGTCCAACCGGGTCAGCGGCCGGTGCAGATCCTCGTAGACCCACCAGTCACCGATCGGCCCGTCGTCGCCCTTGGCGCCCATGACCGGGGCGAACTTGCCGCCCAGGAAGGTCATTTCCTTGAGGGGGGCGCGTACGACGCGGGGGCCGACGTCGTGGTACTTGGACGGGAGCCGGTCCCGCCAGACGTGGGGGGGCTCAACCGTGTGGTCGTCCACCGAGATGATCTTCGGGAAGGTCTCCATGGCTCCCACGTTAGCGCCGATCTGACGATGCGTCAGCTAGTTGGACGGTGATCGGTCCACCGCGGACTGACGTCTCACCGCAAGACAGGGCAGACTGGCCACCACACCGACGGAAGGCAGGGGGGACGAGAGATGCAGGGCATACCGGCCATCCCGCACCAGCGGAACCACCCCGAGGCGGCCCGGCCCGGCTCCGCGGCAGCCCGATCCGCCGTCCCGCCTCCCGCTCCCGCCGAACCGGAACGGGACCCGGCGCCCACCGCGCCGGCCCCGAAGGCCGCGAAGGCCCCGAAGGCCCCGCCTGGGCCCACGGCCCCCAAGGCCCCCGCGGCCGACTCCCGGTTCGCCGTGCTCGGCCCCATCCGCGCCTGGCGCGGCAGCGAGCCGCTGTCCTCCGGCAGCCCGCAACAACGCGCCCTGCTGGCCGCCCTGTTGCTGCGCGACGGCCGTACCGCCACCGCCCCCGAGCTGATCGACGCGATCTGGGGCGAGGACCCGCCGCCGCAGGCCCTGGCGGCCGTACGGACCTACGCCTCCCGGCTGCGCAAGGTGCTCGACACCGGCCTGCTCGTCAGCGAGTCCGGCGGGTACGCCATCCGGCTCGGCTCCGCCGCGGCCCTCGACCTCGGCGTCGCCCGCTCCCTCACCACGGACGCCGACAAGGCCCGCGCCGCCGGTGACCGGGCCCTCGCCCGCACTCTGCTGGCCCGCGCGCTGGACCTGTGGGACGGCGAGCCGCTGGCCGGGGTGCCCGGGCCCTACGCCGAGACGGAGCGCATCCGGCTCGGCGAATGGCGCCTCCAGCTGCTGGAGACCCGCCTCGACCTCGACCTCGACATCGGTCACCACGCCGAGGCCGTCTCCGAACTCACCGCGCTCACCGCCGCGCACCCGCTGCGCGAACGCCTGCGCGAGCTGCTCATGCTCGCCCTCTACCGCAGCGGGCGCCAGGCCGAGGCCCTCGCCGTCTACGCCGACACCCGCCGCCTCCTCGCCGACGAACTGGGCGTCGACCCCCGCCCCGAACTCGCCGCCCTCCAGCAGCGGATCCTGCGCGCCGACGCCGAACTCGCCGTCGCCGCCGACCCGGCCCCGACCGCCACCCCGGTCCAGATCCGCCCGGCACAACTGCCGGCCACCGTGCCCGACTTCACCGGCCGCGCCACCTTCGTCACCGAGCTCAGCCGGGTACTCGCCGGCGCCGACGGCCAGGTCATGGCCGTCTCCGCGCTCGCGGGCATCGGCGGCGTCGGCAAGACCACCCTCGCCGTGCACGTCGCGCACGCCGCCCGCCCGCACTTCCCCGACGGACAGCTCTACGTCGACCTCCAGGGCACCGAGGCCCGCCCCGTCGAGCCCGAGGCCGTCCTCGGCGCCTTCCTGCGGGCGCTGGGCACCCCCGACGCCCGGATCCCCGACTCCCCCGCCGAACGGGCCGCGCTCTACCGCTCCACCCTCGACGACCGCCGCGTCCTGGTCCTCCTCGACAACGCGCGCGACGCCGCCCAGGTGCGCCCCCTGCTCCCCGGCACGGCGGGCTGCGCCGCCCTGGTCACCAGCCGGATGCGGATGGCCGGGCTGGCCGGGGCCCACCTCGTCGACCTGGACGTGATGAGCCCCGACGAGGCCCTGCTCCTCTTCACCCGGATCGTCGGCGGCGAGCGGGTCGGCGCCGAGCGCCAGGCCGCCCTCGACGTCGTCGGCGCCTGCGGGTTCCTGCCGCTGGCCATCCGCATCGCCGCCTCCCGGCTCGCCGCCCGCCGCACCTGGACCGTCTCCGTCCTCGCCGCGAAGCTCGCCGACGAGCGCCGGCGCCTGGACGAGCTCCAGGCCGGCGACCTCGCCGTCAAGGCCACCTTCGAGCTGGGCTACGGCCAGCTCGAACCCGTCCAGCAGCGCGCCTTCCGGCTGTTGGGCCTCGCCGACGGCCCGGACATCTCGCTGTGCGCCGCGGCCGCCGTGCTGGACCGCAGCGAGCACGACACCGAGGACCTCCTCGAAGCCTTAGTCGACTGCTCCCTGCTGGAATCCGCCGCGCCCGGCCGCTACCGCTTCCACGACCTCGTACGCCTCTACGCGCGTGCGTGCGCCGAACGCGACGAGCAGCCCGCGAGCCAGCGGACCGCCGCCCTGGACCGGCTCCTCGACTTCTACCTCGCCACCGCCGCCCGCGTGTACGCGCTGGAGCGCCCCGGCGACCGTCTGGTGGCCCACCTGTCCCCGACCCGGTACCCGGGGCGGGACTTCGCCGACCCGCGCGCCGCCCTGGACTGGCTCTACGCCGAGGCCGACACCGTCCTCGCGTGCGTGCGCCAGACCGCGGCCCGCAGCGCGCCGCCCGCGGCGCCGGGCGGCGCGCCCGACGACGTATTGCGGCGCGCCGTGGACCTCCTGTGGGCGGCGAAGGACCTCGCCGAGTCCGGGGCCAACTCCAAACAGTACGAATCCACGGCCGGCGCCGTCCGCGACGCGGCCCGGGCCGCGTCCGACCCGCGCGCCGAGGGCCGGGCCCGCACCACCCTCACCACCGTCCACCTGATCGCGGGCCGCTTCACCGCGGCCGACGGCGAGGCCCGCCAGGCCCACGCCCTGGCCAAGGCCGCCGGAGACCCGCTGCCCAGCTGCTGGGCGCCCAACGACCGCGGGATCATCGCGCTGCACCAGGGCCGCTTCGCCGACGGCGAGCGCTTCCTGCTGGAGGCCATCGACAACTTCCGCGCCGACGGGAACCACGTCGGCGAGGCCTCCGCCCTGTGCAACCTCTCCCGCATCCACGTGGAGCTCGGCCGGCTGCCCAGCGCCATAGAGCTGGCCCAGCAGGGCATCGCCATCTACGACCGGATGGGCCTGAGCCTGCGCCTCGCCAACGGCCGCTACGCGCTCGGCATCGCCCTGACCCAGGCCGGCCGGCTCCAGGAGGCCCAGGATCAGCTCACCGAGGCGCTGTCGCTGTTCCACGAGAACCGACAGCCCTTGTGGGAGGGCGTGACCCACTACCGGCTCGCCGAGGCGCACCTGGCCGCGCGCCGTCCCACGCTCGCCGCCTCGCACGCCGAGCAGGCGATCGCGCTGCGCGGGATCGGCGGCGAGTGGCGCCGGGCGACCGTGCTGACGGTGCTGGGCAAGGCGCTGCGCAGTCTGGGGCAGACGGACCGGGCGCGGGTGTGCTGGCGGGACGCGGAGTCGGTGTTCGAACAGCTCGGTTCCTCCGAACTGGCGGAAGTGCGCGCGCTGTTGGCATCGGCGATCGCCGCGTGAACGCATCCGGTCAGCGGACGCCCCGGCCCTGACCTGGGGCGGGCGGAGATGAACGACTCGTTCATCGTTCGTTTATCGCCACCCGCCACCATGAGTACATCGACTCGTCGCTTCGGGGGAGGCGGGTCGGCTGGACCACCCGTTCGGCGGTCGCGGGGGAATCGCCGAACGGGCCCGACCCATCATCAGGAGTGCGCGATGACGACGAACGAGAACGCCCTGCCGAACGTGCCGAACGTGACGGCCGTACCCAAGGCTCCGACCGCGCCCGGCCTGCTGCCGCTGACCGATGACGGCGAGTTGAATCCGCTCGACAACCACGCTTCCGGTGGCGAGACCAAGCCGCTGGACAACCACGCCTCGGGCGCCGAGACCAAGCCGCTCGACAACCACGCCTCCGACGAGGAGCTCCGGACGATGGACAACCACGCGTCGGGGCCGCGTCCGTAGGGACGCCCACACGTCCGGTCCTCACCCGTCACAGGGGGTCACGGGTGAGGACTGACGAAGGTACGGGGGACGGCGGTCGCGATGGCCCGGAGGGGGAGCCAACCCCGCCCCCCGGTACGTATTTTCCGGCCCCCGGGGGCGCGGGCGGGGGGAACGGCCGCGCGCGGGGGGCCC
>NZ_JBITDP010000036.1:27771-58288 GCF_044454405.1 Streptomyces sp. NPDC051555
CCCACCCTTCCCGGGGGTTCTGGGGGTGGGACGTCGTATGTTCGGGGGGCGGGGGGGGGGGGGGGCGGGGGGGGGGCCCCAGCGCCACCGCCGTGTACGTATGTCCGGACCCGGGTGCGCGCGGGCGGTCGTACGGGCGGCTCGCGGGGGCCCGTACGGTCAGCCCAGTTGGAGCAGCCGTTCCACGCCGCGCGCCGCCTGCGACAGGGCCGGCGCGTACGCCTCCAGCTCCTCGCCCGAGGTCAGGAAGGTGACCGCGCTCAGGCCCAGCCCGCCGACCGGCGCGCCGTCGCGGTCGAAGACCGGGGCGGCCATGCAGCGCACGGAGACCTCGTTCTCCTCGTGGTCCAGCGCGTAGCCGCGGGCCCGCACCGCGACCAGCTCGTCCGCGAGGCGCTCGACCGTGGTGATGGTCCGCCGGGTCATCGGCGCCAGCCCGGTCGTGAGCGCCAGCGCCTCGACCTCCGCGCCGGGCAGGTGGGCCAGGACGGCCTTGCCGATGGCGCTGGCGTGCAGCGGCAGCCGCGTACCGACGCGGGTCGAGGTGCGAAAGGCCCGGTCGCTCTCGGCCTTGCGGACGCAGGTGAGGCCCGTCCCGCCGTCGTAGAGGGCGAGGTGGACCGACTGGCCGGTGCTGCGCTGGAGGAATTCCAGCAGCCGCACGATGCCCTCGGGCCGGTCGGCCCCGACCTGGGCGGCGAGCGTGCGCAGCTGGAGGCCCATGCCGTAGCCGCCCTCGCCGTCGGTGACGGCGTAGCCCTGCTCGACCAGGGAGACCAGGACCCGGTAGGTGCTGGACTTGGGGACGCCGGAGGCGGCGGCCACCGATCCGAGCCGGTGCGGGCCACCGGGGGCGGCCAGCGCCTCCATGATCCGCAGGGTCTTCTCCAGCGCACTGCCGGCCGCCGGGGCGCGGTCGGCCGACCGCGGGGCCGACACCCCGGTCCGTATGGCATTCACCACGAAATCCTCAATAATTGGCAAAATCATCTGTTTCACCCTACGACACGCGCCGCGGGCCCCCGGGCGGGCCGAAGGACCCGAACTGCCGGTCCCTAAGGCGCGAACCGCCCCCGCGGCCCTACGCTGACCTGGTGTTCACCACCGAGGGTCCGAGCGTGCGCGAGCTGGCCGTACAGGCCCTGTCCTCCGTCGAGCGGGGCTACGACCTGCTCGCGCCCACCTTCGACCACACCCCCTTCCGCACCCCCGACCGGATGCTCGACGCCGTCGAGGAGACCCTCGCCCAGCGCGAGGGGTCCTTCGGCGCCGGACTGGACCTGTGCTGCGGGACCGGGGCCGGGACCGGGATGCTGCGGCGACTGTGCCGGGACCGGGTGACCGGGGTCGACCTCAGCGCCGGGATGCTGGAACGGGCCCGCCTCGCCCACCCGGGCGGGGAAGGGCCCGCCGGGCCGGGTGACCGGGGCGGTCCGGGCGACCGGGGCGGTCCGGGCGCGCCCGAGTTCGTACGGGCCGACGTCCTCGCCCTGCCCGCGGACTTCGCGGACTCCTACGACCTGGCCGTCAGCTTCGGCGCCTTCGGGCACTTCCTGCCCGCCGAGCGGCCGGCCCTCTTCGCCGCCGTGCACGGCGCGCTGCGTCCCGGCGGGCTCTTCGCCTTCCCCATCGGGGCGCCCTTCGCACCGGGCTCGGCGGCCTGGTGGGTCACCACCGGCTTCGACGCGGCGATGCGGGTGCGCAACGCGGTGTGGCGGCCGCCCTTCGTCATGTACTACCGGACCTTCCCGCTGGGCGCGGTCCGCGGCGACCTCGCGGCGGCCGGCTTCGCCGTGGAGACGGCGCCCCTGGAACACTTCGGGCGCCGCCCGCGCGACGGCAGGCCGAACTGGCGGCTCGTCCTGGCCCGCAAGGCGGCCTGACGCCCGATGCCCGGCGCCCGATGCCCGGCGCCCGGCGCCCGGCGCCCGATCAGGATCTGGTCCGCAGCTCAGTCTTGAGCACCTTGCCGCTCGCGTTGCGCGGCAGGTCCGCCACGAACTCCACCGACCGCGGCACCTTGTAGTTCGCCATCTCCCGGCGCGACCAGGCGATCAGGTCGTCCGCGGTCAGCGTCGAGCCGGGGCGGCGCACCGCGTACGCCCGGCCGACCTCGCCCAGTCGGGGATCCGGTACGCCGATGACCGCCACGTCCGCGATGTCCGGGTGCAGGCCGATGAGTTGCTCTATCTCGGCGGGGTAGGCGTTGAAGCCGCCCACGATGAACATGTCCTTGATCCGGTCGGTGATCCGCAGGTTGCCCGCCTCGTCCCGCACCCCGACGTCACCGGTCCGCAGCCAGCCCTCGGGGGTGATGGCCCGCGCGGTCTCCCCGGGGTCCTCGAAGTACCCCCGCATGACGTGGTGCCCGCGGACCCAGACCTCGCCCGCCTCCCCCGCGGCCCGCGAGCGGCCCTCCGCGTCGGCGATCATCACCTCGGTCCCGGGGATGGGCCGCCCCGAGGTGGCCGCGATGGTCTCGGCCGGGTCGCCGCGGCGGCACATGGTCACGATGCCGCTGGCCTCGGAGAGCCCGTAGGCCGTCAGGACCGTCGCGATCCGCAGCTCGCCGCGCAGCCGTTCCACCAGCCGCAGCGGGACGACGGCGGCGCCGGTGACCACCAGGCGCAGCGCGGAGAGGTCGTGGTGGTCGCGGGAGGGGTGGTCGAGGAGCGACTGGTGCAGGGTGGGCGGACCGGGCAGGACGGAGATCCGTTCGGCGGCGACGTTGGCGAGGACGGTGTCCACGTTGAAGACGGGTTGCGGCACCATCGTCGCCCCGCGCATCAGGCAGGCGATGATGCCCGCCTTGTAGCCGAAGGTGTGGAAGAACGGGTTCACGATCAGGTAGCGGTCGCCCTCGCGCAGCCCGGCCAGCTCGCTCCACACCTGGTAGCAGCGCAGGGTCTGGGCGTGCGTGATGACGGCGCCCTTGGGGCTGCCGGTGGTACCCGAGGTGAAGATGATGTCGGAGGGGGCGTCGGGGCGCACCGCCTCGGCGCGGGCGCGGACGGTGTCCGCGGTGACGGCGTCGCCGCCCGCCAGGAAGTCCTTCCAGGTGCGGAAGGACTCGGGGGCGTCGTCGGCGAGGACCACGACGTGCTCCAGGTGCGCCAGCCCGGGCAGCGGCCCCCGACCGGGGCCCTCGGCGGCGGCGCGGCGCAGGGAGGCCACGTAGGAGGTGCCGAGGAAGGTGCCGGTGACGAAGAGCATCCGGGCCCGGCTGCGCTGGAGCACGTACGCCGCTTCCGCGCCCTTGAAGCGGGTGTTCAGCGGCACGAGCACCGCTCCCGCCGAGACCGCGCCGAGCGCGGAGACGATCCACTCCAGGGTGTTGGGGGCCCAGACCGCGACCCGGTCGCCCGGCTCCAGACCGGCCGCGATGCAGGCGGCCGCGGCGCGCTCGACCCGCTCGCCGAGCTGCGCGTAGCTGATCCGGACCCGGCCGTCGACGACGGCCTCCCGCGCGCCGAACCGGTCGGCGGCATCGCGGACCAGCCCGGCGATGGTGCCCCAGCGCAGGTCGCCGCGCAGATCCCCGCGCAGATCCCCGGGCAGGTCCCCGGGCAGGTCCCCGGGCAGATCGCCGGGCAGGTCCTCGCCGCCGGAACCGTCCTCATGCCCGCCGTCGCGCAGGTGCTCTTCCGCTTCCTCGCCCATCGCACGCCCCTCACCCGTCGTCGTCGCCCGTGAACCAGTAGCTGACTGTTCGTCAGATTAGCTGTACCGTTCGCGGCTGTCAGTACTGACGCACCCCGGAGGTGGCGATGGCGGCAACGCTCAAGGACGCTACGGCGATAGTCGGCATCGGGCAGACCCCCTTTGCCAAACAACTGCCGCAGACCGAGAAGGAGTTGGCCTGCCGCGCCATTCTGGCGGCACTCGCCGACGCGGGGATAGCCCCCTCCGAGGTCGACGCCTTCTCCTCCTACACGATGGAGGAGACCGACGAGGTCGAGGTCGCCAAGGCCATCGGCGCCGGCGACGTGACCTTCTTCTCCAAGATCGGCTACGGCGGCGGCGGTTCCTGCGCCACCGTCGGCCACCTCGCCGCCGCCGTCGCCACCGGCCAGGCGAGCGTCGGCGTCGCCTGGCGCTCGCGCAAGCGCGGCTCCGGCCCGCGCCCCTGGAAGAACACGGCGGTCCAACTGCCCACCCCGGGCCAGTGGACCCGCCCCTTCGGCCTGCTGCGCCCGGCCGACGAGATCGGCATGCTGGCCCGCCGCTACATGCACGAGTACGGCGCCACCCGCGACCACCTCTTCAACGTGGCCCTGGCCTGCCGCAACCGCGCCAACCAGAACCCGGCCGCGATGATGTACGAACGCCCCATGACCCGCGAGAGCTACATGACCGCGCGGATGATCAGCGAGCCGCTCTGCCTCTTCGACAACTGCCTGGAGACCGACGGGGCGTTGGCCTGTGTGATCGTCTCCGCCGAACGGGCCCGGGACTGCCGCCGGAAGCCCGTCTACGTCCACTCCGTGGCCCAGGGCCTGCCCGCCCAGCACCACGGGATGGTCAACTACTGGAACGACGACCCGCTGACCGGCCCCGCCTGGACGGCCGCCCGACACCTGTGGAAGCAGGCCGACTTCAGCCCCCAGGACGTGGACGTCGCGCAGATCTACGACGCCTTCACCCCCCTCATCCCGCTCTCCCTGGAGGGCTACGGCTTCTGCGGGCGCGGCGAGGGCGCCGCCTACACGGAGGGCGGGGCGCTGGAGATCGGCGGGCGCCTGCCCATCAACACCGGCGGCGGCGGCCTCAGCGAGGCCTACGTCCACGGCTTCAACCTGATCAACGAGGGCGTCAAACAGCTGCGCGGGATCTCCACCGCCCAGGTACCGGACGCCGCGACCTGCCTGGTGACGGCGGGCGAGGGAGTCCCGACGTCCGCGATCCTGCTGAGGAGCTGACCGCCCCATGACCACCACCACCGCGGACGCCGCCGCCTCCCCGGCCCCGGAGCCGACCCCGGACCCGGACCCGGCCGCCGAGGGGCTGCTGCTGCCCGTCCCCGACGAGGACGGCGCGCCCTTCTGGGAGTACGCCGCCCGGGGCGAGCTGCGCGTCCAGGCCTGCGCCGCGCCCGGCTGCGGCGAGCTGCGCTTCCCGCCCCGCCCGTGCTGCCCGCACTGCCAGTCCTTCGAGAGCGAGTGGCGGCTGATGAGCGGCCGGGGGCGGGTGTGGTCCTACGTCCGACCGCATCCGCCGCTGCTGCCCGCCTACGCCGCGCAGGCCCCGTACAACGTGATCCTGGTCGAGCTGGCCGAGGACCCCCGCATCCGGCTCGCCGGGAACCTGGTCACGGCCCCCGACGCCCCGCTGGACTCCCTGGACCCGGCGCGGCTGCGGATCGGGGCGAGGGTGCACGTGGCGTTCACCGTGCAGGACGGGGTGAGCGTGCCGCGCTGGCTGCTGGAGAAGTCGTGAGCGTACGGGTCGAGCGGGACGAGAAGACCGGCGTCGCGGTCGTCACCCTCGACCGGCCGGACCGGCACAATGCGGTCGACCTGGAGACGGCCGCCGAACTGTCGTCCCTGTGGCGGGAGTTCCGCTTCGACGAGGGCGTGCGCGCGGTGGTGGTGACCGGCGCCGGGTCCGCCGCCTTCTGTACGGGCATCGACCGCTCGGTGGAGGTGCCGCAGCCCGCGTCCCCGTACTCCATCGACGACCCGATGATCGCGATCGGACCCAAGGCCAACGACCTGTGGAAACCGGTGGTCGCGGCCGTCAACGGCATGGCCTGCGGCGGCGCCTTCTACCTGCTGGGCGAGGCCGAGTTCATCGTCTCCTCGACCACCGCGACGTACTTCGACCCGCACACCAGCTACGGCATGGTCAGCGCCTACGAGGCGATCTACATGGCGCAGCGGATGCCCTTCGGGGAGGTCGCCCGGATGTCCTTGATGGGCACGGCCGAACGGCTCTCCGCGCAGCGGGCGTACGAGATCGGGCTGGTCTCCGAGCTGGCGGAGCCGGCGGAGCTGCCGGCGGCGGCGCAGCGGGCCGCGCGGACCCTGGCCGGCTTCCCGACCGGGGCCGTGCAGGGGACGGTACGGGCGCTGTGGGCGGCGAAGGAGGCCGCGCGGGCCCAGGCCCTGGCCCAGGCCCCGCACCTGATCGCGCTCGGCAACCTGCCGCCGGAGCGGCAGGCGGAGCTCTTCGGCGCCCGGCGCCCGCGGTCCACGGACTTCCGCGTGCGCTGAGCCCCGCGGGCCCCGTTTACGAAACGGTGCCGATCCGGCAGCTGCGGACCTTCGCCGCGTCGCCGGGGGTGCGCATCGGCACGGTGACGGTCCGGGTCTCGCGCGCCTTGAGCGTGACGGTGGCGGAGCCGTAGTCGTCGCCGCTCACGCCCTCGGCGCTGCTGAGCACCGGGACGGTGACCGTACGGGTCACGTCGACGTCGGAGGTCACCCGGACGGTGGCCGTGGCCGAGGCGGGCCCCGCGCAGCTGACGACGACGGCGTGGGCGGGCGGGCCGGACTTGGTGGGCTTGGGCGTGGGCGACGCCGTGCCGTTCGCACCGGAGCCGCCGCTGCTGCTGGACCCGCCGCTGGTACCGCCGGAGGTGCTGGTGCCGTGGCTGGACTTCGAGCTGGAACACCCGTGCCCGCCGCTGCTCTTGTGCTTCCCGCTCGAAAACCCGGTCAGCGCGCACACCACGGCGACCACGACGACCCCGAACCTCATACGACGTGCCAACACGGCGCGTTCCCTCCCCCGGACGACGGCGCGTCACGCTACCAGGCCCTTACGCGCCCCTTACAGGGGCCGTACGGCGGCGTCCCGGCATGCGGGCGGACCGGCCCCGACGTAGCGTCGGGGATCAGGACCCACCCCACTCCCCGGAGGCCGGGCATTGATCCGCAACGCAATCGGTTCCCTGCTGGGCCTCATCGGAGCGGCGGCGGCCGTGTGGAGCCCCTTCCGCGCCTGGTACGACGGCCGGCACGGCCGCGACTTCCGCCTGACCGACCTCTTCTCCGGCTCGGGCATCGACCCCACGGACAAGTCCGGCGTCATGACGTCGATCCTGCTGGCCTTCCTCGTCGCGGCCCTGCTCACCCTGGCCGCGGTCGTCCTGCGCTCACGCGCCCTGATGGCCCTCGCCGGGGTCGTGGTCATCGGCGTCACCGTGCTGTGGATGGTCCGCCAGGGCCAGGCCGTGGGCAGCCTCTCCGTCGGCGGCGACGGCACGGGCCTCGGCGTGGGCGTGGCGAACGCCTTCGGCGGCGGCGCCCTCCTGATCCTGGCCGCCGCCGTCATGCGCGGCCGCCCCCGCCGCAGGACCCGCCACGCAGACACCCTCGACCCTCTCCACGACCCCCACCCGACGCCCCCACCCACCGAAGCCTGGCCCCCGCCCGCGGACCGCGCCTGATCCGGCCAACCCCCGGGCCTCCTGACAGGTCTGTCGGACCCTCATGGCAGCCTTGTTCGCACAAGCATCTTGCGAACGGGTGCACATACGGGGGGAAGTGGGGGCATGTCAGTCACGGTGCCTGACTGGGCAGACACACTGCTGGATCTGATCGGTGTGGCCTGGCCCAATGTGGATGAGGACGCGTACCGCGACATGGCGGACGCGCTCCGGGAGTTCGCGGAGGATCTGGAGGACGACGGGCAGCTCGCCAACAACCACTTCGAGCGCCTGCTGTCCTCCGGCAAGGGCGAGTCCATCGAGGCCTTGAACGCCCACTGGAACACGGTCAAGGGCAAGCACTTCAAGGACATCGCCGGAGCCGCGCGCACCATCGGCGGAGCAATGGACATGGCCGCCGGGGCCGTGGAGGGCATGAAGCTCGCCGCCCTCGTCCAGCTCGGCTACCTCGCCGCCGAGGCCGGGATCGCGATGTCCCTGATCCCCGTCACCGGCGGCCTCTCCGCCCTGATCGGTGCGGGCGCCATGCGCGCGACCCAGGAGGTCGTCAAGCGACTGATCAAGGAGTGCGTCGAGGAAGCCGTCGGCTACATCGTCTCCGCCTTGACAGAGCCCGCCGTGTCGGCACTGGAGGAGATGGCGGCCGACCTGGTGGTCCAGCTCGGCGCGATGGCCATCGGCCTCCAGGACGGCGTCGACCTCGGCCAGACGAAGAAGGCGGGCCAGGACGGCTTCGACGGCGGCGTCCAGAGCGGCAAGGAGGCGATGCACCTCGCCTCCGCGGGCGGCCCCGGCGCCGGCGGTACGGGCGGCACCGGCCTGGTCGACCTCCAGATCGACCACACCGAACACGACCGCGCCGGCACCCAGCTGAACAACGTCAGCACCAGCATCCACGGCAAGACCACCACCAAGCTCACCAAGGCCAAGTCCCACCACGGCCGCACCCGGGGCCGCGACTCCATAGCCCGCGCCATCGACCCCATCGCCGACAAGGCCATGACGGCCCTCACCAAGGCCACCAAGTCGATGGGCGACCATGTCGGTACGACCCTCCCCAAGGCCGTCAAACAGATCTCCACCGACCACAAGAACAACGACGACGCCATCCGCGACCGCATCAACCGCCAGAAGCTCAAGGACGCCCACGACGGCAAGGGCGGCGCAGGCGGCGGGGGCGGCAAGCCCCCCACCGGCGGAAGCGGCGGCCAGGGCTCGGACGACGGCCCCAGGGGCCGCCGCATGGAACCCCAGCCCCCGTGGCACGGAGAGAGCGCCGGCAAGATGCGCCACCACCGCAGGGACGCCCTCCACGTCGACCACTTGGACGAAGCAGGTCAACACCGGGTCCTGCGCGACGAAGCCCGCCAGCTGGCGGACGACGCCAACAACACCTCCGGCATGCAGCCCACCGGCAAGGACCGGGTGAGACAGGGATGCGCGGGCGCCTTGCTGCACGACGGGGTCGTCACTTCTCACACCAGCTCGCAGAAGAAGGACGGACAGTCGTTCCCGACCACCCACCCAGTCCTCGCCTCCCTGTACCAGGACGTTGCCGACGCGCACGACCGAGGCGAGCTGGAGAAGGGGCGGGGGCACGGGAAGTGCGCCGAGGTATCCCTGGTGTCGGACCGACTCCATGCCATGGAAGCCTCAGGAAACAGGATAAACACGCCTGACGAAGCCGCACGAGCCCTGAGTGGCAGTGTCATGCACACTGTCACAACAGGTGATCAACCGGATCGGAACGGCGATACGGTTCCGCACGGGAGTTACATTCCACCCTGCAGGAGTTGTCAGCCAGTGATGCAGAGACTCGGTATCTCCATCCTCCAGTAGTCGACGAAGCAGAGAGTACGGAACATGAGACCGCCCGCAACGCCGGACGAGGTGGAGGCTTGGCTCCGCCGCCACGGCTGGACCCCTGACACGCGGCGCACAGCTGAGGCCGACCGGCTCATCGACGCCCGGGTCAGGGATTCCGCCGGGCAGGGATTCCCGCTGCAGCCCTGGGACGCTGTACGGTCGTTCGTCAGCCGCTACACCGGGGTGGAATTCCCTGCGCCCCTGGCTCCCGAGCGGGCCTTCGTCGCGGATCCGACCCTGGGTTACCAAGGTGACGCCGAAGACATCACCGAGCTGGCGGCCGAGGTGGGACGCCGGCTCTTCCCCGTCGGATACGAATTCGGCGAGGCGGGGATCGTCCTCATGGACGATCTGGGGCGGTTCTTCTACCTCCACCACACCGGGCCGTATTTCCTCGGCCAGGACGAAGCCCAAGCCCTCTCCAGCCTGATGCGGGGCGACCAGGACGAAGTGGACGACTACTGTGTCTGACGCGATCCCCGGCGTGGCCGCCTCTCTGCTCGTGCAGGGGGCCGTGGTCAGCCACACCAACCTCAGCGGTGACGGCGAACCGCACCTGCACCCCGCCGTGCAGGCGTTCTTCGATGAGCTCCCGGTCGCACAGCGCGAGCCGTTCATCGGCTACTGCGCCGAATCCGCCCTCGTCTCCGACCAGTTGTACGGCCTCGACGCACAGCGCGGCGACGAGCGGACCACCACCCTCGACGAGGCGCTCGCGCACTTCGCCGGCGCCGCGATCGTCGCCCGGAAGATCCGCCCGCACGGCGACCCCGAGCACGGCACCGAGGCCGAGGTCTGCCGCTCCTGTTCCGCACTGCTCGACCGTCTCGGCATCGACGTCATCCATGACCGGTGACACCGCTCCCGCTCCCGCGCCCCTGACCGCCGCCGGCTGGCGACCCGGCCGGGATGCCCGTGAGGCCGCCCTGCTGGCCGTGCTCACCACCGCGCCGCTCGGACCCTGGGAGCTGTTCCCGGCGGCCGAGAGCGCGCTGCGCGAGTTCCACGGGCTGCGGATCGCGGCCACCGGCCCGGGCCGGGACGTCGCGCCCACCGGATGCGTCGTCGACCCGGCGCAGGCCCGACACGCGGCACGGCCCTTCCGCCGGATCTCCGAGGAACTCGATGTCCGGCTGTTCCCCTTCGGGCGCACCGACGCCGACGGCCTCCTCGGCGTCGATGAGCTCGGCCGGCTGTTCTGCGTGGATCACGGCGGCGCATGGCTGATCGGCGACACCGTGCGCGACGGGCTCACCGCCCTGGCCGAGGGGCACGCGCCCGTACGACTGACCGGCCGGCGCCGCGAGTGGCCCCTCGACGGCCACGCCTACGGCGAGGCCACGGATCCGGTCCGCATCGGCACGCGGGCCGCTCTGGTCGCCGTGTACGTCCTGCACGCGCACGGCGCCTTCACCGCGCGCGAGGTCCGGCTGCGCGCCACCACCCTGCGCGGGGTCGGTGTACTCGCGCTCGACCGGGCGTTCCCCCTGCACCCGGGTCCGCTCCAGGACAGCGCCGCACCGCTGGCCGCGGCCATGGTGGCCGCCGTGGAAGCCGCGGGCGTCCGCCCGCTGGGGGCCGAGCTGACGTTCTCCGTACCGGCCGAAGCCGCCCCCGGGCAGCTGGAGTGCGCCGTCATCGTGGGTACGGCGGGGACCCCGGCGCCCCGCCTGGTCCTGGCGGCGGGCCCCGGCTCGGCCATCGGCCGCCCCGCGGAGGTCTTCGCGGCGTGCGCCGCCGCCTTCGACCGTCAGATCCGCCCGTAGCCCGATACGGCGGCGGCCCCGCCCCCTGGTGGGGGCGGGGCCGGCGTGCCTGGGGGCTGGGAGCTCCCGGGGGACTGACTACTTCTCGACGACGCCGGAAGCGGCGATCTCGATCTTGGCGCGGGTGGCGCCGGACTGGGAGCCCAGGGCCTCGATCTTCTGGACCAGGTCCGAACCCTCGACGACCTCGCCGAAGACGACGTGCTTGCCGTCGAGCCACGGGGTGAGGACCGTCGTGATGAAGAACTGCGAGCCGTTGGTGTTGCGGCCGGCGTTCGCCATCGACAGCAGGAACGGGCGGTCGTGCTTCAGCTTGAAGTTCTCGTCCTCGAACTTCTCGCCGTAGATGCTCTTGCCACCGGTGCCGTTGTGGTTGGTGAAGTCACCGCCCTGCAGCATGAACTGCGGGATGACGCGGTGGAAGCCCGAGCCCGCGTAGCCGTAGCCGTGCACGCCCGTGGCCAGCTCGCGGAAGTTCGTGGCGGTCTTCGGGACGACCTCGTCGAAGAGGTTGAAGACGATGCGGCCAGCGGACTCGCCGTTGATGTTGATGTCGAAGTAAACGTTGCTCATGGGGTCCATCCTGTCACTCCCGGTGCCGTGCGCGCCCCGGCGGGGCCGCAGTGCCTCACCCGTGCAGGTCAGGCGCCCGTGCGCGTGCCCGTCCCCTTCGCCGCGTCCAGGGCGTACACGCAGCGGTCCTTGCTGCACGCGTACACCACCCCCGCCTCCGCCACCGGCGAGCCGGTGATCTCGCCGCCGGTGGCCAGTTTCCAGCGGAGCTGGCCGCCCGCCGCGTCCAGCGTGTACAGGCAGTGGTCCGCGGAGCCGAAGTGCACCCGACCGTCGGCGACCGCCGGGGACCCGGTGATCTCGCCGCCCGCGGCGAAGCGCCACTTCGGGGTGCCGGTGACCGCGTCCAGGGTGTAGAGCGCACTGCCCGCGCCCAGGTGGACGTTGCCGTGCGCGACGATCACCGGGTCCGGGGACTGGCGGGGCTCGGTGGAGATCCGCCAGCGGTCCGCGCCGGTGGTGGCGTCGAGCGCGTACACCGTGCCCAGGTAGTCCACCAGGTACACGCCGCCGCCCGTCACCGCCGGGCCCGGCGCGAAGGCGGGCGGGGCCATGAAGACGGCGGGGGCCTCGAAGTGCCAGCGGACCCGGCCCGAGACCCGGTCCACCGACAGCACCCGCGAGCCGGCCGCGACGTAGACGTTGCCGTCGGCGGCCGGAGCGACCCGGACGGGGACGTTCCCGCAGGACGCCGCGTCACCGACCGGGTACGACCAGGATTCGCGGCCGGTACGGGCGTCCAGGGCGCGCAGCCGGGCGTCCTGCCAGACGTACACCGTGCCGTCGTGCAGCGTCGGAGCGCCCTCCGGGGTCTCGAAGTCGCTCTGGGCCCCGGTCAGCTCCCACAGCTTCTGACCGTTGGCGGCCTCCCAGGCCTGTACGCCGCCCCCGCGCGTCGCGGTGACCACCGTGCCCCGGTCGGCGCGCAGCGCGTACACCCAGGCGTCGGTGGACAGGCGCCAGCGTTCGGAGCCGTCGACGGAGTCCAGCGCGTAGAGCGAGGGGCCGTCCGAGGCGTGGATGCGACCGTCGGAGACGGCCATGGACCACGCGACGTCCCGGGTCTTGAACTGGCGGCGACCGCTGGCCACGTCCAGGGCGTGCACCTCGAAGGAGGAGACGTACAGCAGCTCGCCCGCGACGGTCGGGGTGCCCCAGACCTCGTTGGACATGCGGAAGCGCCACGGCCGCCAGCGGCCGCTGTCCGGCGCCGGGCCGGGGCGCGGCACCCCGGCGGTGTCCGGGAGCGCGCCCGGGGAGACCCGCGACGGCGGGACGGACCCGCCGGACGGGCTCGCGGAGCCGCCGGGCGGGCGGACCCACCCCGTCGCCGAGTCGGCGCCGCTGGGGGCGGCCGACAGCGCGGCCACGGCCACCCGCGGCCCGGGACCGATCGGCACGGGGGAGGCGCCGAGCCGCACCGGCTCGCCCGGCAGCGGAGCCATCGGCGGGTGCTCCGGACGCGGCGGCGGGGCCTGCCCGGTGCGCGGGTCGGCCCAGGGGTCGGAGCCGCGCGGCGGCGTGGTCCGGCGCTGGTGGGTACCGGCGCCGCGGCCCGCGGAATCGCGCCCGCCCGCGCCGGGACCCGCTCCAGGACCCGGGCCGCCGGCCGCGCCGCCGCGCGCCGCCGCACCGGATCCGGGCGTACGGTGGCCCACCGCGCGCCGGGTCTCGATCATCGCGACGGCCCGCGGGGGCAACCAGGCCGAGGCCGTACCGCTGTCGTCGCCGACCTCGCCCGCGGCGAAGAGGTGCGGGGCGAGCTGGGCCTGGAGGTCGGCCGGGGTCGGCCGGTTCAGCGCGTCCATCTGCATGCACGAGTCGATCAGCGGCCGCAGCTCGTCCGGCAGCCCGTCGAGGTTCGGTCCCTCGCGCAGCAGCATGAAGACCGTCTCGACCGGATTGGCCCCGTGGTAGGGCGGGTGTCCGGTGGCGGCGAAGACCAGGGTGGACCCGAGCGAGAAGACGTCGCTGGCGCCCTTGACGCTCCGCGAGTCCTTGGCCTGCTCGGGCGACATGTAGGCGGGCGTGCCGACGGCGACGTTCGTCATGGTCAGACGGGTGTTGGAGACCCCGCTGGCGATGCCGAAGTCGATCACGCGCGGCCCGTCCTCGACGACCAGCACGTTGGACGGCTTCAGGTCGCGGTGGACCAGGCCGGCCCCGTGGATGGACTGGAGCGCCTCGGCGATCCCGGCGGCCAGCCACCGGACGGCCTGGGCGGGCATCGGCCCGCACTCGTTGACGATCTCCTCCAGGGAGGGCGCCGGCACGTAGGCGGTGGCCAGCCACGGCACGGCGGCGCGCGGGTCCGCGTCGACCACGGCGGCGGTGTAGAAGCCGGATACGGCGCGCGCGGCCTCGACCTCGCGCGTGAAGCGCACCCGGAAGAGCTGGTCCTCGGCGAGCTCGGTGCGCACGGTCTTGATCGCGACCCGTCGTCCGGACGCCGACCGTGCGAGATAGACCAGCCCCATGCCGCCGGCGCCGAGCCGTCCCAGCACCTCGAAGGGGCCGATCCGTCTCGGGTCGTGCTGCGTCAGCTGTTCCACCACTCGCCTCACACCTCCCCGTACGGACCTCCGACGGCCCGTTTCCGCCGGCGTCCCCGCCGGCCCCGTGCAGCGTCTCACTCCCCGGGCACCCGCCCGGGGGTCGCGCATGCCGATTCTGTCAGGCCCGCGCCGGGTCCGGGCCCTGGCTCCGCCGAGGCTCCGCCGCCGGCTACGTCACACTTCGCGCCCGGGCCCGCCGCCGGGCCCGCCCCCGGCCCCCCGGGTCACGCCTGAACGTCGGGTTCCGCCAAGAGGGCGAAGACGGCGCCCTGGTTGTCGGCGACGACCGCGATCCGGCCGTAGGGCGTGTCGAAGGGGTCGGCCGTGATCCGGCCCCCCAGGCGGCGTACGGTCGCGGCCGCCGCGTCGCAGTCCCGGACGGCGAAGTACACCAGGAAGTGTGCCGGCATGGCCTCGGGGAAGGCGTCGGTGATCAGGCTGCGCCCGACGACGGCGGTGGCCGGCCCGGGGACGCTGCCGGGCGGGGACCAGGTGCGGTAGTCGGTGCCCGCGTCGTCCTGGTCCTCGGCGACGTAGCCGAAGACGTTGGTGTAGAAGACGTCCACGGCGTCGCGGGCCCGGGTGTACAGCTCGGTCCAGCAGTACGAGTTCGGCTGCTGCTGGACCTCGAAGCCGTCGTGGGTGCCGGGCTGCCAGAGCCCGAAGACCGCGCCGCCCGGGTCGGCCGCCATCGCGGCAGTGCCGTACGGGCCCACGGCCACCGGGTCGGTCACCAGCTGCCCGCCCGCCGCGCGGATCCGGGAGGCGGCGGCGTAGGCGTCGGAGGTGTGCAGGTAGACGCCCCAGACGGTGGGCATCCGGCCGTCGGGCTTGGGCGCGAGGGCGGCGACGTTGCGGCCCTGGTGGTAGGCCTGCGTGTAGTGCCCGTAGGCGGCGCCCGCGCTGTCCCCGAAGGTCCAGCCGAAGAGTTCGCCGTAGAAGCGCTTGCCCGCCTCGACGTCCGGAAGGGAGGCGTCCACCCAGCAGGGCGTGCCCTCCGAGAATGCGGCCATGGACCCTCTTCCTTCCGATTTCATGCGGTGCCATACGGTGTCATGCGGTCTCGCACCACATGCGCCAGTCTGCCCCCCAGGCCATGATCCCCCCGACAACTTGTCCACAGCCTGTTGATAAGACTATTCGGGGGACGGCGCGGGGCGGGCGCGAGGGCGGACCCCTGGGCGGGCGCCCCGGGTCGACGCGAAGGCTGCTACGGGGGCACGGGCGGGGCGCGGCCGGATTCCGCCCCCTGGGCGCAGTACGCGCAGGCCACGCACCGGTAACCCCATTTGCAGGCGGCCGAATCGCGCGCCGATCACCCCTCGGTAAGCTGACGGCATGACAGGACAAGTACGCACCGTCGACGGCCGCGTGGCCGGTCGGCGCGGCCAGGCGACGCGGCAGAAGCTGCTCGACTGCCTCAGCGAGATGCTCAGCTCCTCGCCGTACCGCGACGTCAAGGTGATCGACGTCGCCCGCAAGGCCGGCACCTCCCCCGCGACCTTCTACCAGTACTTCCCGGACGTCGAGGGTGCCGTCCTGGAGATCGCCGAACAAATGGCCAACGAGGGCGCTCAATTGACCGCGCTCGTCGAGGGCCGGGCCTGGGTCGGCAAGGCCGGCTGGGCCGCCGCGGAGGAACTCGTCGAGGGCTTCCTGGACTTCTGGCGGAGCAACGACGCGATCCTGCGGGTCGTCGACCTCGGCGCGGCCGAGGGCGACAAGCGCTTCTACAAGATCCGCATGAAGATCCTGAACTCGGTCACCAACTCCCTCACCGAATCGGTGAAGGAGCTCCAGGCGAAGGGCAAGGTCGACAAGGACGTCAGCCCTGCCGCGATGGCCGGTTCCCTGGTCGCGATGCTCGCCGCGGTGGCCTCGCACCAGAAGGGGTTCCAGACCTGGGGCGTGAAGCAGGCCGAGCTCAAGCCGAACCTGGCGCTGCTCGTCCACCTCGGCATCACCGGCAAGAAGCCCACCCGGTAACGGCGGACCCCCAGGGGTCCGCCGCCCCGGCGGTCACCGCTCCAACTCCCGTCCCTCCGGCCCGATCAGCGACGCTCCAGCCGGAACAGTCGGATCTCGCGCTCGATGCGCGCCTGGTACGCCGCGTACGGCGGCCAGAACGTCAACGCCGCCTGCCACGCCGCCACGCGCTCCTCGCCCTGGAGCAAACGGGCCCGTACGGAGATGTCCTGGCCCTTCCAGCTGACGTCGGCGTCCGGGTGCTTGATCAGGTTCCCCGTCCAGGCCGGATGGCCGGGGCGACCGAAGTTCGAGCCGATCAGGATCCAGCTCGCCCCGTCCTGTTCCGGCATGCACGCGAGCGGCGTGGTGCGCGGTTCGCCCGTCTTGGCGCCCTTCGCCGTGAGGATCACGCCGGGCAGCATCTGCGCGCTCAGGATCACCTTGCCGCGCGTCAGTCTGTGCACCGCCTTGTCCAGGGCGGGGATGACGTGCGGTGCGATCTTGGCGAAGAGGAGGGTCGAGGAGACCTTCTGCATGAGTTTGACGCCGGGAGCCATCAGACGGCCACCCTTTCTCTGCTCGGTGCCGGGCCCGGTGCCTGCCCCTGCGGGGCGAAGAGGCCGGCCCGGTCTGCGGCGTGCGCGCGCAGCCGGTGGACCGGCCCGAAGAGCAGCTCGTCGGCCGCCGCGCGCTTGAAGTAGAGGTGGGCGTCGTGCTCCCAGGTGAAGCCGATCCCGCCGTGCAACTGGATGGCCTCCCCCGCGGTCACGCGCAGCGCCTCCAGGGCCTGGGCGAGCGCGAGTGCGCCCTGTTCCGGGTCCCAGGCGGTGTAGTAGGCGGCCGACCGTGCGGCCTGGACCCGGACGTACAGGTCGGCCAGCCGGTGCTTGACCGCCTGGAACGATCCGACGGCCCGGCCGAACTGTTCGCGCTGGCGCACGTACTCCACGGTCCGCGCGAGCGCCTGCCCGGCCGCGCCGACCGCCTCGGCGGCCAGCACGGCGGCCGCGCCCCGCCCGGTGGAGGCCAGCGCGTGCGCGATGTCCGCGCCCCCACCATCGCCACGGCCTTCGCCACGGCCATCGCCACGACCATCGACATCGCCCAGCAATTCCGCCGGGGTGTCCCGCAGTTGGACGTGCGCCTGCGGCCGGGTCTCGTCGAGGGCCGCCTGCCGCGACCGTACGAGCCCGGGCGCGTCCGCCCGTACGAGGAACAGCAGTACGCGGCTGCGCGCGAAGCCCCCGGCATGGGCGGCGACCAGCAGCACGCCCGCGCTGTGCCCGTCCAGGACCTGGGCGGCCTCCCCGTACAGGCGCCATCCCTCCTCCCCCTCGGGGCGGCGGGCCTGCACCCCGCCGGCCCGGCCGCCGCCCGCCCACTCGCCGCCGGTGTTGTCGGCGGTGAGCCCCAGGGCCGTGGACAGCGCGGCGCCGGGTACGGCGAGGGCGGCGGTCAGCGTGCCCGCGGCGAAGCCCGGCAGCAGGGCGGAGCGCTGGGCGGGACTGCCCAGCGCGGTGACCAGCGGCGCGGCGAGCACGGCGGTGGCCAGCAGTGGCGAGGGGAGCAGGGCGCGCCCGGTCTCCTCGCAGGCCAGCACCAGGTCGGCGGGGGTGCAGCCGACGCCCCCGTGCTCCTCGGCGACGGCGATGCCCGGCAGCCCGAGCTGCTGGGCGAGCTGTTGCCACAGCTCCGGGTCGTATCCGGCGTCGGTGCGGACGGCGGCCTTGACCTCGTCCGGGCCGCAGCGTTTGCCCAGGATTTCGCGCAGGGTGCGGCGTATCTCTTCCTGCTCCGCGGTGAAGGCGGCGTCCATCGTCGGGCTCCTCCCCAGATCTGACGGGCCGTCATATTAGGCCGGAGGGGCGCAGATGCACAGAGGGGCGGCGACCGCATCACCCACTAGAAACTGACGTGCCGTCAGTTGTACCGTCAGCCCATGCCTGGACCCCTAGCTGTCTCCGCAGCCACCGCCGCGCCCCGCCGCCGGGTCGCGGTCGCGGGCGTCGCCCTCTCGGACTGCGGCCGGGTGGACGGCCCCACCCCCTACGCCCTGCACGCGCAGGCCGCGCGCCGCGCGCTCGCCGACTCCGGGCTGGAGCGCTCGGTCATCGACGGCTTCGCCTCGGCGGGCCTCGGCACCCTCGCACCGGTCGAGGTCGCCGAGTACCTGGGGCTGCGCCCGACCTGGGTGGACTCCACCTCGGTCGGCGGATCGACCTGGGAGGTGATGGCGGCCCACGCCGCCGACGCCATCGCGGCGGGCCACGCCAATGCCGTGCTCCTGGTCTACGGATCCACCGCGCGCGCCGACATCAGGGCCCGCCGGCGCACCTCCAACCTCTCCTTCGGCGCGCGCGGACCGCTGCAGTTCGAGGTGCCGTACGGACACACGCTCGTCGCCAAGTACGCGATGGCCGCCCGGCGGCACATGCACGAGTACGGGACCACCCTGGAGCAGCTGGCCTCGGTGGCCGTCCAGGCCCGGGCCAACGCCGCGACCAACCCGGACGCCATGTTCCGCGACCCCATCACCGTCGAGGAGGTCCTCTCCGGCGACATGATCGCGGACCCCTTCACGAAGCTGCACTGCTGCATCCGCTCGGACGGCGGCTGCGCCGTCCTGCTGGTGGCGGAGGACCTCGTGCCCGACACGGCGAAGGCGCCGGTGTGGGTGCTCGGCACCGGCACGGCCGTCTCGCACACCACGATGTCCGAGTGGGACGACTTCACCGTCTCCCCGGCGGCCGTCTCGGGCCGACTGGCCTTCGAGCGCGCGGGGGTGACCCCGGCGGACGTCGACGTCGCCGAACTCTACGACGCCTTCACCTACATGACCCTGGTCACGTTGGAGGACCTCGGCTTCTGCGCCAAGGGCGAGGGCGGCGCCTTCGTCGAGAAGGGCCGCCTGCTGCGGGACGGGGAACTCCCGGTCAACACCGACGGCGGCGGCCTCTCCGCCTGCCACCCCGGCATGCGCGGCCTCTTCCTCCTCGTCGAAGCGGTGCGCCAGCTGCGCGGCGAAGCGGGCGCGGGCCAGGTCCGCAAACCGGGCGACCGCCTCCCGGAAATCGCCCTCGCCTCGGGCACGGGCGGCTGGTTCTGCTCCTCGGGCACGGTGATCCTGGGGCGGTGAGGGCAGGGCGGTGGCCGGGCCCGGAACCCTGGCCGCGCCTCGGGGTCGCGGGCCCGGTGGCCCGGCTCCGCGCACCCGGCCCACCGCCCCGGGCCGGGCGGCCTCGCGGGCGGCCCCGCCGGGCGCGGCCCAGCCCGGCGGCCTTGGCCCGGCCGCCCGAGCCGAGCGCCCTGCCCGGCAACCCTGGCCCGGCGGCCCTGGCCCGGCGGCCCGTGCCGACGGCCGCTCCCCGGACCGGCGGTTGCGACCCCGATGGCGTTGGCGCACCGCCCCTGGTCGGTGGCCGGGCACTGCCTCCGGCGGGCCCTCGAACGCCGGGCGGGCTGAACTCGCCGAGGCCGGGCGCCGGGCCCCTCGTACCCCCGTCCCCGCCCGGGGGAACCGCCACCCCGGTGGTTCCATGACCACATGACGACAGCCGAAGAGTTCAGCGCGACCCTCCGCTCCCTCCGCGTCTGGGACACGGACGCGCTCCCGAGCTTCACCCCGGACACCGCCCCGGCCGAACCGCTGCCGCTCTTCCACGACTGGTTCACGCACGCCGCCGCGGCCGGGCAGATCGAGCCGCACACCATGACGCTGGCCACGGTCGACGCCGAGGGCCACCCCGACGCTCGGACGGTGATGCTGCACGACGCCGACGCCGCCGGCTGGCACTTCGCCTCCCACGCCACCAGCGCCAAGGGCCGCCAGCTTGCGGCCCGCCCCGAGGCCGCGCTCGGCTTCTACTGGCCCGCCGTCGCCCGCCAGGTCCGCATCCGCGGTCGGGTCGGCGCGGCCGGCGCCGCCGAGAGTCGCGCGGACCTCTCCGTACGCTCGCGCGGCGCGCTCGCCGCCGCGCTCACCGGGCGCCAGAGCGAGGTGCTCGGCTCCCTGGACGAGCTGGCGCGCGCCTCCGCCGCGGCGTGGGAGCGGGCCGCGGCCGAGCCGGACGCCCCGGCCCCGACCTGGACGAGGTACGTCCTGGACGCCGACGAGGTCGAGTTCTTCCAGGGCGACGCGCAGCGCCGGCACGTCCGGCTGCGCTACCGCCGCACGCCCGACGGCGCCGCCTGGACCCGCGAGCTGCTCTGGCCCTGACGCGGCGCGCCACGCGACCCGCCCGGCACCCACCCGGCACCCACCCGGCGCCCATCCGATACCCCACCCGGCGCCCCGTTCGACAAATGGACAGGCGTCCATTTATTCTGGACGCCTGTCCATAATCGAGATCACGATCGGGAGAGGACGTACCGGACCGTGCACACCACCGCGCAGGTACTCGTCGGGCTCGTCGCACTGCTGCACGCCTACATCCTGGTGCTGGAGATGTTCCTGTGGGAGCGGGCCCCGGGCCGCGGCCTGTCCGGCTTCGACGCCGCCATGGCCAAGGCCACCGCGCCCCTGGCCGCCAACCAGGGCCTGTACAACGGCTTCCTCGCCGCCGGCCTGGTCTGGGGCCTGATCGCCGCCGACCCCACCGGCTACCGCGCCCAGGTCTTCTTCCTCGGCTGCGTGGTCGTCGCCGGGGTGTACGGCGGCATCACCGCCAACCGCCGGATCCTGCTCGCCCAGGCGCTCCCGGGCGCCCTCGCCCTGGCCGCCGTCCTCGTCGCCGGGCAGAGCGCCTGATGGGGCCGCGGCCCGTCGGCGACCCGCGGACCGCCCGGACCCGGGAACGGCTGCACGCGGCGCTGCTCGCGGAGTGCGCCGAGCGGCCACTGCGGGAGATCTCGGTGGCGATGCTCGTCCGGCGGGCCGGGGTCGCCCGGGCCACGTTCTACCTGCACTACACCGACGCGCAGGACCTCGCCGTGGACGCGTGCGCCGAGACGGTACGGGAGGCGGTCGAGGCCCTGCACTCCTGGCGCGGGATCCCCGACCCGGCGGCCCCCCCGCCCGCGTTGACCGCCTTCTTCGAAGGTGTGGCCACCCCCGCCCGCGCGGACCTCTACCGCACCCTGCTGCACCCGGGCGGCGGCGGCCCGCTGGGCGACACCCTGCACCGGGAGCTGCGCGCGCGCAGCCTGGCCGAGCGCACCGCGGCGGGCGGCGCCGCCCCGGAGCTGATCGCCTCGGCCGTCGCGGCCACCTTCACCGGGGTCCTGGCCGACTGGGTCCACGGCCTCCTGACCGGTCCCCCGCACACCCTGGCGACCGACGCGTGGCGGCTCCTGATCGTCCTCCACCGCCACGGCGCCCCGCCCCCGGCCCCGGCGGCCCCCGCCGCCCCCTAAACCGTCGGCCGGAACACCGCCACGGAGACCACGGCCCCGCCCTCCCCCTCCCCCTCGACCCGGAAGGCGACCTCCAGCGGCATCCCGATGCGCAGGGCGTCCGGCGCGCAGTCGACCACCTCGGTCATCATCCGGGGCCCCTCCGCGAGGTCGACCACGGCCGCCACGTACGGGACCCGGGCGCCGAAGGGCGGCAGGTCGTTCCGGTACACCACCGACCAGGTGTAGAGGGTCGCCCGGCCGCTCGCGCCCTCCCAGGACACCCGCTCCTCGCCCGCCCAGCAGTGTGGGCAGAACTCGCGCGGGTAGTGGTGGACCCGGTCGCAGTCGGCGCAGCGGCGCAACAGCAGCCGACCCTCGGCCGCCGCGTCCCAGTAGGGGCGGGTGAAGTCGTCGATCTCGGGCAGGTCGAATCGGGCGGCGCCCGCGGCCCGCGCCCCGCTCACAGGAAGAGTCCGATCGCCGCGTCGAGGGACCAGACCTGCCAGCTCATCGTCACCAGCGCGACGAAGGAGATGAGCGCCATCATGGCGTTCTGCCCCTGCTCGGCCCAGTCGTGGATCATCAGCACCAGGTACAGCAGGTTCAGCAGCAGGCCCGCGACCAGCGCGACGGGCGTGAGGAATCCCGCCACCAGGCCGAGCCCCAGGGCGAGTTCGGCGTAGACGACGACGTACGCCATCACCTTCGGCCGCGGCTTGACCACCGCGTCGAAGCCGCCGCGGACGAAGCCCCAGCGGTGCTTGCCCGCGACGTCCGCCGCCCAGGCGATGCCCGTGCCGCGCTCGAACCAGCCCTTCTTGTCCTTGTGCCGCCAGCTCTCCAGCCACCACAGGCCGAGGCCGATCCGGAGCACGGCGAGCCATTCGGCCCCACTGAGCCAGACGCTCTGCATGCGACAGTCCCTCCACCCTCGACAACCCTCGACAACCAGCCCTATCTGACGGGACGTCAGTTCACCGGATGAGTCGCCGTCCCGCAAGGCCCCGCACACCAGGAGGACGCTCCGGGGCCCACCCGCGAGGCGCGCCGGGCCCCCAGGGCGCGTCCGCCCGTGACCGATCCGCAACCGATTCCCTCCTCGTCCGAGACCCACGGGCCCCACCCGGCGATACGCTCACACCTCATGCCTGGAGCGCCCGCACAGCCCGACATGACGACCCAGCCCCGCCCCGTGTACGTGATCGGCGCCGGGCCGGGCGGCCTCGCCGTAGCCGCCGCGCTGCGCGCCCGGGGCGTCCGGGCCGTGGTGATCGAGAAGTCGGACCGGGTCGCCACCTCCTGGCGGGGCCACTACGACCGGCTCCACCTGCACACCACGCGCCGCCTCTCCGGCCTCCCGGGGCTGCGCATACCGCGCCGCTTCGGGCGCTGGGTCTCGCGCGACGACGTGGTGCGCTACCTGGAGAAGTACGCCGAGCACCACGAGCTGGAGATCATCACCGGCGTCGAGGTCACCCGCATCGACCGCGCCACCGACCCCACCCCCGAAGGCGCGGAGGCCGGCGGCTGGACCCTGCACGCCACCGGTGGCCGGGAGTTGGCCGCCGCCGCCGTGGTCGTCGCCACCGGCTTCAACCACACCCCCGCACTGCCCGACTGGCCGGGCGCGGGCACGTACACCGGGCGGCTGCTGCACGCGAGCGAGTACCGCGACGCCGCCCCCTTCGCGGGCCTCGACGTCCTCGTCGTCGGGGTCGGCAACACGGGCGCCGAGATCGCCGTGGACCTCACCGAAGGCGGCGGTGACCAGCGTCGGCGCCGCCGCAAGGACGCCGAGGACACCACCGCCCGACGGGCCGCGAGCGTCCGCCTCGCCGTGCGCACCGCCCCCCACATCGTGCGTCGCTCCACCGCCGGCTGGCCCGCCCAGCGCACCGGCATCCTGGTCCGCCGCCTGCCGGTCCGGCTCGTGGACCGGCTCGGCGCCCTCGTCGCGAAGGCGTCCGTGCCGGACCTGTCGGCGTACGGGCTCCCGCGCCCGACCACCGGCCTCTACAGCCGGGTCCGCGAGGGCGCGATCCCCGTCCAGGACGTCGGCCTGATCGACGCGGTCCGCGCGCGCACCGTCGTACCGGTCGCCGCGGTCGAGTCCGTCGACGGCGCCGAGGTGGTCCTGGCGGACGGCTCCCGGATCGCTCCGGACGTGGTGATCGCGGCCACCGGCTACCGCCGCGCCCTGGAGGGACTGGTCGGGCACCTCGACGTGCTCGACGGGCGCGGCCGTCCGCTCGCGCGGGCCGGGCGCAGCCCCGTTTCGGCCCCGGGGCTGTATTTCACCGGTTTCACCAACCCGATCAGTGGAATGCTGCGGGAGCTGGCCCTGGACGCCGAAAAGATAGCCAAAGCCCTCCCGCGCCGCCTCTCCTAGCCGCACTCCCCGCCATCTTCACCAAACCCACGCACCAGCTTTCCTGCGCAGCCCTGTTCCTGACGGCCCGTCAGTTCAGTAACCTGACCATGCGTCAGTTACGTGACGGCAGCCACCGAGGCAGTCATCGAGCGGGAAGCGGGCGGAACGATGCTTGGATCTACTCACGGCACCCTCACCACTCACTTCCGCGCCAGGGTCGAGGCATGCGGCGAGACCCCCCGGACCGCCGTCCACTCCACGACGGCCCCCGCCGCGGACGGCGCGGACCCGGCCGCCGCCGTCGACGTCAGCGGCCGACCGCTGCACGCCGACGTGCCGGACCTGGACCGGTTCTTCCGCCCCGAGTCCGTCGCCGTCATCGGCGCCTCCGACGCCGAAGGACGCCCCAACACCGGCATCACCCGCCAGCTCATCGCCTGGGCGGACCGCGTCGGCGCCCGCCTGCACCCCGTGCACCCCACCCGCACCACGGTCTTCGGCCTGGCCTGCCACGCCTCCGTCGCCGACCTGCCCGAGCAGGTGGACCTGGCGGTGCTGCTGGTCGCCGACCCGCTCCCCGTCATCGAGGAACTCGCCGAATCCAAGGTCAAGTTCGCGGTCGCCTTCGCCTCCGGCTTCGCCGAGACCGGCGACGCGGGCGCGGCCGCCCAGGCCCGGCTCGCCACCGCCGTACAGCGCTCCGGACTGCGCCTGCTCGGCCCGAACACCAACCTCAACGCCTTCGAGGAGTTCCGCGACGACCTCGACGGCCCGGCGATCGCGCTGATCACCCAGTCCGGCCACCAGGGCCGCCCCGTCTACACCCTCCAGGAGCTGGGCATCCGCCTCTCCCACTGGGCGCCGACGGGCAACGAGGCCGACCTGGAGACCTCCGACTTCATCTCCTACTTCGCCGAGCAGCCCGAGGTCGGGGCGATCGCCTGTTACGTCGAGGGGCTCAAGGACGGCCGGTCCTTCCTGCTCGCCGCCGACCGGGCCGCCCGGGCCGGCGTACCGGTCGTCGCCGTCAAGGTGGGCCGCACCGAGACGGGCGCGCGCATGGCCGCCTCGCACACCGGAAAGCTCACCGGAGCGGACCGGGTCGTGGACGCGGCCATGCGCCAGTTCGGCGTGATCCGGGTCGACGGCCTCGACGAACTCCAGGACACCGCCGCCCTGTTGGCCCGCGCGCGCAAGCCGCTCGCCGACGGCGTCGTCGTCTACTCCATCTCCGGCGGTACCGGCGCCCACTTCTCCGACCTCGCCACCGAGGCGGGGCTGAGCCTGCCCACCCTCGGCCGGGCCAAGCAGGACGAACTCCACCAGTGGATCCCGGAGTACCTGAACGTCGCCAACCCCGTCGACAACGGCGGCCACCCCGTCGGCGACTGGCGGGGGCGGAAGATCATCGACGCGATCCTCGCCGACCCGGCCGTGGGCGTCCTCATCTGCCCCATCACCGGACCGTTCCCCCCGATGAGCGACAAGCTGGCACAGGACCTGGTCGACGCCGCCGAGGAGAGCGACAAGCTCATCTGCGTCATCTGGGGCTCCCCCGTCGGCACCGAGGACGCCTACCGCACCACCCTCCTCGGTTCCTCCCGCGTGGCCACCTTCCGCACCTTCGGCAACTGCATCACCGCCGTACGGGCCTACCTCGGCCACCACCGCTTCACCGGCACCTACCGCTCCCCCTTCGACGACGCCCCCCGCACCCCCTCCCCCTCCTACCGCAAGGCCCAGGCCCTCATGCGGCCCGGCCAGCAGCTGAGCGAGCACGCCGCGAAGCAGCTACTGCGCGCCTACGGCATCCGGGTCCCGCGCGAACAACTGGTCACCAGCGCCGCGGCCGCCGTTCGCGCGGCCGGGCTCGTCGGCTACCCGGTGGTGATGAAGGCCTCGGGCCCGCAGCTCGCCCACAAGACCGAACTCGGCCTGGTCAAGGTCGGCCTGACCTCCGCCAGCCAGATACGCGACGCCTACCGCGAACTCACCGACATCGCCCGCTTCGAGAACATCCCCCTCGACGGCGTCCTCGTCTGCCAGATGGTGGAGAAGGGCGTCGAGATGGTCGTCGGCGTCACCCAGGACGACCTCTTCGGCCCCACCGTCACCGTCGGCCTGGGCGGGGTACTCGTCGAGATCCTCAACGACACCACCGTCCGCGTCCCGCCCTTCGGCGAGGACCAGGCCCGCGCCATGCTGGGCGAACTCCGCGGCCGCGCCCTGTTGGAGGGCGTCCGCGGAGCACCGCCCGCCGACGTCGAGGCGCTGGTGGAGGTCATCCTTCGGGTCCAGCGGATGGCCCTGGAACTGGGCGGCGAACTCGCCGAACTCGACATCAACCCCCTCATGGTCCTCCCGCGCGGCCAGGGCGCGGTGGCCCTCGACGCACTCGCCATCTGCCGCTAAGCCGGGAAGGCCCACGCCTCCCGCCGACGCCTTGGAGCGACGCACCCCATGAACGAGGTCCTGCACCGCACCGAGAACGGCGTCTCCTGGATCACGCTGAACCGCCCCGACGCCATGAACGCCCTCACCTGGGACCAGCGCGAGCACATCATGACCCTGCTCGCCGAGGCCTCCGCCGACCCGGCCGTGCGCGCGGTGGTCATCACCGCCACCGGCAAGGGCTTCTGCGCGGGCGCCGACCTGCGCGGCTCCCCCGCCCCGGCCGGCGAACGGGTCGCGGGCGACGTGGCCCGCATGATCCGGGTCGGTGCGCAGCGGTTCATCACTTCCGTCATGGACTGCGAGAAGCCGGTCATCGCCGCGGTCAACGGCACCGCGGCCGGCATCGGCGCCCACCTGGCCTTCGCCTGCGACCTCGTGCTGGCCGCCGACTCGGCCCGCTTCATCGAGGTCTTCGTGCGCCGCGGCCTGGTCCCGGACGGCGGCGGCGCCTACCTGCTCCCCCGACTCGTCGGCCCGCAGAAGGCGAAGGAGCTGATGTTCTTCGGCGACGCCCTGCCCGCCGCCGACGCGGAACGCCTCGGCCTCGTCAACCGGGTCGTCCCGGCCGACGCCCTGGCCGGCACCGCCCGGGAGTGGGCGGAACGCCTGGCCCAGGGCCCGACCCGCGCCCTGGCCCTGACCAAGCAACTGGTCAACGCCTCCCTGGACGGCGACCGCGCCGCCGCACTGGCGGCCGAAGCCACCGCCCAGGAGATCAACATGACCACGGCGGACGCGAACGAGGGCGTGGCGAGCTTCATCGAACGCCGCACCCCGAAGTACCGCGGCGTCTGACCCCACGCCGCCCAGCCGACCACCGGCGACCAGCCAGGCGCAGCGCTGCCGGACGAGCTCACCACTCCCGCGCGGAGTCAGCCCTGCCGGAGGGCGGTGCTCCCAGGCGGGCCAGTCCTGCCGGAGGGCGGTGCCTCCAGGCGGGCTGGTCAGCCCTGCCGGGGGTTGGGCTTGAGCAGGGCGAAGACCGCCCCGCTCGGGTCCGCCAGCCAGGCGATCCGGCCGACGTCCGGCACGTCGGCGCCCGGCATCAGCACCGAGCCACCGCTGGTCCTCGCGGTGTCCACCACGGCGTCGACGTCCGCGACGGCGAAGTACGGCACCCAGCGCGCGTTCGTCTCCCCCTCCATCAGCGGCGCCACCCCGCCGAAGGACCCGTCCTGCTGGTCACCGTCGGCGATGCTCACCACCCGGTAGGTCATCCCGGGCACGTCCATCTCCTGCGAGCGCCAGCCGAAGAGGTCGCGGTAGAACGTGACGGCCGCGACCGGATCGGCCACATGCAGCTCCACCCAACAGACGGTGTTGTCGACCGAGGTCAGGCCCAGACCCGCCGTCTTGCCCGGCTTCCAGATGGCGAAGTCGGCGCCCTGCTGGTCGGTGTACTGCGCGAGCCACCCCTCGCCCATGACGTCCATCGGCTCGACGCGCACCGTGCCGCCGCCGTCCCGCACGCCCTGGGTGGTCGCGTCCGCGTCTCCCGTCTGGAAGTACACGGTCCAGGCGGAGGTCGCGCCCGGGTCCAGCGAACCGACGGCCGCCACGGTCTTCCCGTCCACCTGGAAGAAGCCATAGCCGCCCGTCTCCGGCCCGAGCAGATGGAACTCCCAACCGAACACCGCCCGGTAGAAGGCCGCGGCCCGCGGGATGTCCGGGCTGCCGAGGTCGATCCAGTTGGGCGATCCGGTGCGGTAGTCGGTACCGAGCATGGGTTCCTCCTGCGGTCGGGTGGGTGCGGTACGGCGGGGGTGCGAGTGCGGGTGCGGGCACGACCGCGGGTGCGATCCGGCTGCGATGAGCCTCACCCGCGAGGGTTCCGCGTACGTACGACTACACGCCCGAGTACCCCCGCCACGCCGCCTACCCCTGCCCCACCTGCCCTCATTCACCCGCCCGGAGGTACCCCGGGGCGGCCGTCAGCCGACGCGGACGGGCAGGACCCGCCAGTGGGGCTCCAGGGGTATGAGGTGGCCGGTCGTCGAGCGGAGATCCTCATCCAGGCCCGCACGAGCGAGCAAGGCCGGCAGGTGCGCGGCGGCGTACCGCTCATGCGCCTCCGGTCCGGACCACAGGGTCGTGACCAGGTAGCGCTGCTCGGCGAGTCGTGTGACGACTCCCGCGAGCATGCCGCCGGCCGCCGCCATGCCGGGCGCCCACACCTCCCGCTGCACCGCCATGAAGTGCTCCTCGCGGCCGGGGAGCACGCGGCAGTCGGCGGCCCTCAGCAGCGTCGCCCCGTCGAGCGCCCGCGCCAGATCCGCCGCATCCCCCGCCATCTCCAGGACGGTCGCACCGCCGGCCGTCTCGATGGAGGTGTAGCCGTCCCCCTGCCCGCTCCCCGCGAACACCTCGTCGTGACGGTCGTCCATGAACCGTCCGTACGCCTCCGCGTCCCTCCACAGGCCCAGGACATGGGCACGGCCCGTGGCCGCGTCCCAACCAGCCACCTGTCCGACCAGCCCCGGCTGGTCACTGATCACCGACCAAGCGCCCTGCCCCGCGGAGAAAAACTCCCGCGCGCCCGCCGACACACCGCATTCGATCCACTTGCCCCACATGCTGCCCAGCCCCTCCCCCACCCGCTCCAACGCCCGCTCCGACTCCCGCTCCGACATCAACGATCATCGCCCTGAGGCCCGGGGTAGCGTCAATCACCCTTGAGTAGCAAGCCCAACCCCCTACGCGAGAACTACTAGGGAACTACCAGGTCTCGATCACGCGGTCGGACCGCTACGCGCTCCTCCGCGAGAGGTCTGTTCAGTCGGAGCGCTCCTTCGCCCGCCCGACCCTGCGCCAGACCACCGTCATCCCGAGCACCAGGATGCCCAGCGCCACGACCACGATGACGACCTTGAGCGCACGGTCCAGCAAAAGGTGCTGGAGGAGGTCCGACGACTCCGCTGCGAGGGTGGTCATCACCGGCCGCCCTCCCGCCGCGACCGGGCGGCCCCGTTCTCCCGGCCTTCGCGCCGGCGGGCAGCGGCGCGCAGCCCGACCCGCACCACGGGGGCCGCGTACCGGCGCACCTCGTCGAGCCTGCCCCTGCGCTTGAGCGTCAGGGCGATGGCGAAGACCAGCAGCGCCAGCACCACGAGACCGCCCGCCACCAGGCCGAACCTGATGAGCATGAGATTGAGGTACGTCTCCACGATTGCGCCTCCACCCGCTTTGTATCACGCCTGTGATAAATCAGTTGTATCACAGGCGTGATAGAAAGGCTCCGTGCCCAAGCATGTAGATCCGGTCGCTCGCCGTCGCCACGTCGTCGACGCCCTGTTCCAAGTCGTCGTCCGCGAAGGCCTGCACCGCACCTCGCTCCGAGCCGTCGCCGACGAGGCCCAGCTCAACATCGGCTCCCTGCGCCACTACTTCGCCAGCCAGCAGGACCTGATGCGGTTCGCGATGCAGTCGATGCTCGACCGGGTCGGCAGTCGGCTGCTCGAACACGTCGAGCGGATCGGAGACCTGGACAGCCGCACCCGCCCCGAGCAGCTCCAGCTCGCGGCCGGGCTCCTGGCCGAGCTCCTGCCGCTGGACGAGCACCGCCGTGCCGAAGTCAGCGTCTTCCTGGACTTCAACACCGCCGCCCGCACCAACCCCGCCTTCGCCGACCTGTCGCGCCAGGCCGCCGAAGGCACGAGGAGGCTGATGCGCCGCGTGCTCACCCGGCTCGACGCGACAGGCACCCTGCGCCCCGGCCTCGACCTCGACCTGGAGGCCGAGCGACTGACGGCGCTCCTGGACGGACTCAGCCTCAGCGCCGTCCTGCACCCCGAGCTCCTGCCTCCACAGGCATGCCTCGACGTGCTGCTCACCCACCTGCACGACCTGTCACAGCCCACGGTCACTCCGCACTCAGCGCACTGACCGCAACGCCCACCGCATCAGGCCGCCTGAGCCGCGGGACACTCGACGAGGCGTCCGCACAACGCGGTCTCCACCTGACCCGGCCCCTGCCCTGCGGGGCGAACTTCCACCCCTCCCGCGCCATCCACCAGCCCAAATCAGCCCGCAGACGCTTCTCTCGGAGAAGCACGTAGCGATCTGACCGCGCTCTTGGCGCTTGTGGTCGTTGTCTGTTCGCCCGGAGGGCGCGGGAGAGGCCGCACTCAGAGCCTCCGGCTCATCGACCGGAACCCCGATCGGTGGTCCAGGTCCCCCATGCCTTCCCCCGGGGGCCGCCCGACAGTTCTTGGCTTTCCGTGACGGGGTGGCCTGTCAAGGG
>NZ_JBITDP010000037.1:0-48639 GCF_044454405.1 Streptomyces sp. NPDC051555
GTGGTCGGTGCACGGCATCAGCAGCTGATCACCGACCGACAGCGCCCGCACCCCGGGCACCGTCGCGGCGACCGCGCCCTCACCCGGCGGCACCATGACGTAGAGGATGCCGCGCACCCGGTCGGCCAGCACCGGGTACCCCGAACCGGCACCCAGGCCCAGGGCGACGAGCGCCTCCAGGCCGAGGGACAGCGGGCTGATGGCGACCGCGTCCCACTCGGCTCCGCAATGCGCCCAGCGGGTGTGGTCGGTGCCCCGAGCCCACAGAGCACGACGCTGGCCGGTCACCTCCACCAGCGAGTACCAGGTCGGGGGCGACTTCGGCCGGCTGGCCCGGCGAGGAGGAGAAGCGGTGGCCATGGGCACTCCCGGGTCGTTTCCTTCGGTACTCCCAGACAACCGCCACACCATCGGGTGGACTCAGGCCGCTTTCCGGGCAGTTACCGGGCACCGGGCGGACAGTTTTACCAACGCGAGAGCCGCGGAGGACTACGGTCACGCCCACGCTCAGAACTCCCGGGGGACCCATGGACCGACAGCGCAACACCAGGCTCGCCGCGCTGCTCGACGAGTTCGACTACACGCACAGGACCCTCGCCGCCGAGGTCAACGACGTCGCCGCCGAGATGTTCGGTAAGCCGGGCGACTGCACCGACCGGCACGTGCGGCGCTGGATCTCCGGCGCGGTCCGCTGGCCCTGGACGAAGTACCTTCTCCCCCTTGAACAGATCTTCGAACGTCCGGCCGAGGCGATGGGGTTCGTCCCGCGAGGGAAGAACAGCGCGAGCCTGCCCGTCCCTCCGCCGAGGCCGTTACCGGCACCGAAGGAGGCGTCGTCCGTGAAACGCCGCAGGTTCCTCACCGCATCCGCCGCCGCTGCCACGGTGACGTTCGCCCTGGGCATCGACGACACACCCTCCCGAGGCCGCTTGTCGATGAGCGACATCGACCGCGTGGAGAAGGTCATCGGCCGCCTGGACGCCCACTTCTTTTCCATCGGCGGAGGACCGCTCCTGGCCGTCTCCACGGCCTACGTCGACCGGCTGCGCGACGCCCTCGACGGCTGCACCTACGGCGACCGCGTAGCGCAGGCACTGCACCGCTCGATCAGCAGCCTGTACGCGTCCGCCGGCTGGGCCGCTTACGACACCGACGACACCACCCACGCCGCGCTGCTCCACACCGCCTCCCTGCAGCACGCCCTGCTCGCCGCCGACCCATCGGCCGCCGCCCGCAGCTGGTCCAACCTCGCTCTGCAGGCCCGCATTGAGGGCCGCCACCGCGAAGCCGTCCAGATCACCCGCGCCGCCCTGAACAACCGACGCACCCGCCAGGACCCCCACATCGCCTCCCTGCTCCACGCCCGCCTCGCCATCGGCCAGGCCAAGACGGCCGACCGGACCGGCGCCGCCCGCTCCCTGCTCGCTGCTGAGAAGGCGTACGACCGGGTCGGCACCACGGTGCCCGCCCCCACATGGCTCGCGTTCATGACGGAGGGAGAACTGTCCGGGCTGGCCGCCATCGCCCACCAGGCCCTGGGCCAGTACGACCGCGCCGAAGCGTCCACCGCCCAGGCCCTGGAGCTCCTTCCACCCACGATGCGCCGCAGCCGCGCCGTCTACGGCGTGCAGCTCGCCGAACTGCAGCTGGCCCAGGGCGACCGCGAGCGTGCTGCGGCCACCGTCACCGGCCTCGACCACTCCTCCCTCGACAGCCCGCGCATCGCCGACCGGCTCGCCGTCCTGCAGCGCACCCTCACCACATAGGAGCCCGCCAGTGCCCGGGATAGACGTCCGCCACTACGACCACCATCAGGCCGCCGAGCTGCGCCCACTGCTCCTCGATGTGTACGCCGAGGTGTACGCCGCCGAGGCGAAGAACGACCCCTTCGCCAGCGTCGAGCGGTTCGGCGCCGGCCTCGACGGCTGGAGCCGCCGAGAGGGCTGGACCTGCGTCGTCGGATACGACGGCGACCAGGCTGTTGGCTACGCCTACGGGGCCCCGCTCCCGCCCAAGGCCCCGTGGTGGGGCGGGCTGCTCACCGCCGTACCGGCCGACGTCGTCGAGGAGACCGGCACCCGGACGTACGCGCTGTCAGAGCTGATGGTCCGCACCCCGTGGCGGAAGACCGGCACCGCCCGGCAGCTGCACGACGCGCTGCTCGCGGCCCGGACCGAGGAGCGCGCCACACTCCTGGTCGATCAGAACCACCCCAAGGTGTGGGCGCTGTACGAGTCGTGGGGCTGGCAGACCCTGGGAGACCTGCGCCCGCGGATCCAGGACGCGCCCTTGTTCCACGCCATGCTGCTCGAACTCCCGGGCCGCTGAATCCCGGACAGCCGTCTCCCACGGGAGATTCCGTCGGACGGGAACGGGGGACACCACGGCCGGACAGCGTCCCACCCCCAGGGACGGGCCCTGAGCTGCGAAAACTGGTGTCCCCAAACCTGTAACGATTTCGAGGGCCGATCCGTCCTTAGACGATGAGAGGGCGTAATCGTGCAGCGGGGGAGGGGAGTTCGCGTGACCGGATTGAGTGAATTCGTCGGGGAACTTCTCATTCCTGCTCGCACGCCCCGAAGCACCGGGCGGTACGCCGCTGAACGCGGAACACGCGGACAGCGCCTGAGGAAACGTCACTGCCCGCAAGACGGGACGCCGGAGAGAAACCACCCGCCTCAGGGGAATCTCCGCGACACACCCGTTTTTTGTAGTGAAAGAGTCGCGAAGTGTGCAAGGATCTTCAACGTGACCACCAAGATCGGAAAAGACGGCGGCAACGGACCCGGGTCCGGCCCACTGCGCGGTCGCGCGCAGACCGGCCGCCCGGTGACCTATGACCCGGCGTCCGGTCAGAACTGGCGCACCGGAGTGGTCGTGACCCCCGACATGGCAGCAAAAGCCATCGCCGCGGCGAAGGCCACCGGGCTGTCCTTTGCGGGATTGGTCAACGAATTGATCAAGCAAATGCCGGTCGACAAGAACGGCCGCCCCGTGTGGGCGAACGAGCTAGACGAACAGAAGGCGCTCCCGTTGACCGGGTAGCGCCTTCCGCAAGACCGTCTGAGAGCGCCAAAAAGCCCCGGCCAAATTCCAACCGGGGCGGCGCCCAACGACCTAAAGGGTCAGCTTCACTCCCCAGCGAGCTGAATCCCGAGCTTTCGAACTGCAGCAATCACCATCCACCAGCGCCGCCAAGCGCTGTCGGCCCAGAGCGACCCGGCTTCCAACCGAGTCCCTCGCACCAACAAGGAAGAGAGGTGAGTCAAGCCCCACAGACGCTTTCCACGGCGACTGTCGGGCGGTGGTGTCCCTACCAACGGAGTTAGAAGCACACCCCACGAGCGACCTGGTTGGCCGCGCTTGGAGCCCTACGCCGTCAAGGCGAGAGGGGGCTTCGGCGTTCATATGGAGTTAGGAGCCCTGCCATCGTAGCGGACCGCTACGGTGCCGGACAGCTCATGCCCGCCCCCGGTGTGTTCACCGGAGCGGGGGTGCACAGCCCGTCATCTGCCCAGATCCACAATCTTCATACCGGTGATCTCCCCGTCGAATCCGTCGCCCGGGTGGACTTCCAGGCCCTGTTCCTGGACCTGTCCCCGCGCGCCGAGATCCGGGTGGACACCCGCTCTGGCGATGGCACGTGGCTGCACAAGTACGTGAACCGCACCCTGACCGCCCCCCGCATCCCGCCGCAGGGCCCGTACGCCGTCTACCTCGCCGACGAGCTGGACCGCTTCCAGTGGATCCTCTTCGACCTCGACTCCAAGCGTGGCAACACCGGCCCCGACCTCGCAACTCTGCTGCGCTGGTTGGAGGAGGCAGGGCTGACCTACGTGGTCGCCGCTTCCGGGTCCGCCGGCGGACGGCACGTGTGGGTCACCGCGGCCACCCCGCTGGAGGCGACGCTGGTGTCGGCCATCGCCGAGGCCGCTGCGAAGCGCCTGCCGACGACCCTCGACCGCGGGATGCTCAACAACCCGGCCACCGGGGCCGCCCGCCCGATCGGCGCCCCGCACCGTGCCGGTGGCCGCAGCGAACTGCTGGCCCCGCTCGACGAGGAGCGTGCCGCGGCCCTGCTCGCTCCGGCGACCTGCCGCAACCCCAGCGACGCGTTCGTCCGCCTGCTGCTCATCATCGACGCGTTCCCGGCGCCGCCGACCGTACGGGTCCGCATCGCCCGCGAGGACCTGGTCCAGGTCCTCAACGACGAACTGGGCCCGCGTCTGCCCGGCACCACGAACCCGGTACTGGACGACGAGACGTACGCCCTGCTCACCCGCCGCCCGGCCGAGGACCGGGTGAGCGAGACCCTCGCCTCTCTCCTCGACCGCCTCGCGCTGCGCCGCTGGACGTGGCCCATGGTCGAGCGCCTGATGGACGACCGCCGCCACCGGGAGGGCGGGCTGCTCCACGTCTGCACCACCTCCGGCCGCGGAACGCTGCGCCCCGTCCTGCCGGACCGTCAGGCCCGTACGAAGCTCGCCCAGCAGTGGGCCCGGTGCGTGGCGTACGCGGCCACGCTGCCGCTCAACGAGGACGCTCTGGAGTGGGCCGAGAACATCGGCGAGGTCATCGAGCTGGTCGAGCAGGTCCAGGCCGCCGCCGACGCCTGCCCGCAACGGTGGGCCGTCGACTCCGGGCCCGCCGACCGTGCCGCCCTGGACCTTCGCTGCCTGCTCGCGCTCCGGGCCGGCACCACCGTGCTCGACCTCGACGTCCGCCGGGCCGCCCTCGCGACCGGCACCGGCCGCTCCACCATGCACCGCGCCCAGAACCGCCTCAGCCTCGATGCGTGGCTCGCCCCCCGGGAGTCCGACGGCGCCGCAGGAACCCACGAGCTGCTCCCGATCACCGTTGCGCACCCCGGATTCGAGCACGTTGCACAGGGTGGGACACAAGGAACCCTGCCCCCCAAGGGGGATAGGCGGGCCACCCTGATCTCCCGTCTCCAGGAACGTCTTACTGCAGGTCAGCACGACGCCTTCGCTTACGGCCGGGCCACAGCCACCCACGGCGCAGGACTGGGTCACCACGCCGGACGCGTCTTCCAGACTCTCGTGGAGCACGCTGACAGGCCCCTCAGCCTCGCCGAGGTCTGCCAGCTCACCGGCTACCGGCCCCGCACCGCGGCCAAGCACCTCGCCTCGATGAAGAACCTGATGGTCGCCACCCGTGCCGTGATGACGGTTCACCACGAGTGCCCTACCTGCCAGGCGGTGCCCGGAGAACGCTGCCGTACGGCTGGAGGGGCGGTCCTGCGCCGCCGTGGAGCCGATCAGCACGCTGCCCGCCAGGCACTCGCCACGGAGCGCTCAGGCACCCCGTACTACCGGCCCCGGCCCGGGTCCCTCACGGCTGCCGCGAAGGCCCTGGGAAGTCACGGGCGCCTCGCGGCCCGAGCCCGCCGGTACGCCGTTGAGATCGAGTTGTACCGCTGGTGGCAGCAGGAGGAGGCATGGATGCGGTCCCCGAAGGCCGGCATCCGTACGGGAGTCCAGACACACGCCGAGCAGAGCGACCTGGTTCTCACCACGCTCCCCCAGCAGCCCCGCCGTCGCTACCCCCGCACAGCCGACCGCCGGGGCGACCACGAAGCCGCCCGCGCCCGCATCGAGCGCCGCATCGCGACCGCCTAACTTCCTGGCGCAGATGCTTTCCCGCCCGTGGTTTTCAGGGCTCCGCTGCCCCAGGGCTTGTTATCACCCGACACCCTGAGACCAGGCCCCGCGAGCAGCAGGCCAGAACCACAAGCGCCTCCGGCGGGCCCGCTCTCCGAGGGGGCGGGGGGAGCGAACGAGGCCGCCGGCCGGTGGGAGATGAGGTCAGGGTGGGTCGCGGAGCACTCCCTCGCCGGATGGGCCCCAGAGGGTGCCACGAACCCCGGGGGTCCTCCAAGGACGCCTTCGGCGCCCGCAAGCGGGTCGCGCAAGCGCGATCCTTTCCGCACCCCCGAGAACCGTGACAGCGCTGCGCGCGCCCAACCGACGAGGGAGTACCCCGCTCAGGCCCGACGTACGGCGCGGGCGCCGGACAACTGTCTCCCATGGGAGACAGCCCGGTCTTCCACCTCCGGCCCGAACACGCCAACCCCTCATCTCATCCAGCCAGTTCCCGCAAGCGTGTACCTTTGGTACGCGTAGCTTGGTACCATTGGTACATGTCCGCAGTTGAGTACGACTCCCCCATCCGCAAGGTTCGCGACCAGCTCGCCGCCGTTGTGGACCGCGCCAAGGACGACGGCGCCATCACCTACGTCACCCGCCAGGGCGAGCGCGTCGCCGCCCTAGTCCCGCTGCCCGTCGCCGAGCGCGGCGTACGGCCCCCGGCCCAGGCCCCGGTCGACTCCCACGGGCGCCTGCTCCGGGCGGCCCCGTCCGCACCCGGCGGTCGCTTCGCCCCCGACCGCGAAAGTGGCGGGCTGGAGCCCTCCCCCGAGGAGCTGCAGTGGACGCGCGCCGGCCTGGAGGGGATCCACGCGCACCTGACCACGGTGGTCACCGAGGCCGCCGCCCTGCTCGGAGTCATCGGCCAGGCCCTCGCCGCCACCAGCGACCGCCACATGGGCACCGTCACCGAACTGCTCGACTCCCTCGACGGCCGATTCAACGCCCAGGAGGTCGCACTCGAAGACGCACGGGAGGTGTTCTACGCGCTGGTCTCCCCCGACGACGCCCTGTGCGTCACCTGCCGCCAGCCGATCAGCCACTTCTACGGCCACGAGGGGTTCCAGCACCACCGCGAGGTCCCCAACCCCCTGCTCGGCGGCACCAGTACCAAGGCGGAGATCTACGAACCCGAGGACGGACACGAGCCCCGGCCCACCTACGTCCCCCGCGACCGCCCCGCCATCAACGACGGCCGCATCGAGCACCCGAGCAGCCCGTCCAGCGCCACCACCGACGAGGAGGAGTAACCCGTGACCACCACCGAACCCCAGCCCGTCCGCACCGCCCAGCCGACCCCCGCCGACACCGCCGCCGCGATGATCCGTGGCGAACTCGCGCGCAGCGACGGCAAGGCGAGCCTGTTACTGGCCCTGACCGGCGCCGGCCTCGCCGGGATCATCTCCGCCGCCAAGGACCTCCACCTCCCCGGCGCCGCCGTGGCCGTCGGGACGATCGGCGTGGCCGCGCTGCTCACCGCGACCGTCCTGCTGCTCTTCGCCGTCCGCCCCAGCCTCGCCGGCAGCGGCTGGCCGACGTGGCACCGGCTCTCCGCCGACGAGCTGCGCGCCCGCCTCGCCGACGGGCACAACGTCGACGAGGTCCAGGTCCTGGTGGTCATCGCCCGCGCGAAGTTCCGCCGGATCCAGCACGCCGTCCACGCCGTGCTGCTCGGCGTCGGGTTCCTCACCGTGGCCGCCGTCCTCGCCGCGGCCCTGTGACCCCGGGGAAGGACCGCATGAAGAACGCCCTGGGCACCGTGGCCGAGGCCCTGACCCCGCTGCTCAACCGCCTGGACCCCAAGCGGCAGCAGCGGAAGGAAGCCGCCAACCAGCGCAAGGCCGATGAGCACTACCGGCGCCAGCTGCAGACGTCCACGGACTGGGCCATCACCACGGCCGTCCGAGCACGTCTGGCCGAACCCGTCACCGACCTCCACATCACCATCCCCCTGCGCGTCACCGTCGGCGACGTCATCGCCCGCGCCGCCGAGGACTTCAACCTCACGGTCGACCGGGCCGACGCGGCCACCATGCTCCGCCACCGCCTGGAACACCGCGGCCACGCCCGCTGGCCCGACCTGATCACCGACGCCTACGACGAGCACCCGGCATGACCGCCCACCGCCCGCCGTACCGAACAGGAAGAGACCGAAGCATGACCACCCCGTCTAGCTCCCTCGACCGCGTCCGCATGGTCTACGCCGGGTACGCCGGCCTCTACGCGCCCAGCGTCGCCACCGAGGCCGCCGCGTTGCTCGACGACCTGCTCGACACCGCCGCCCAGTACGGCCACGACCACCAGGCCGAAGCGACGGGCTGGCTGGTCACCGCCGCGGCCGAGGCGACCAGCACCAAGTACGGCCGCCCCGCCGTCGAGCGGACCATCACCGAACTGGCCGAACTGTCCCGGGCACTGAACACCGCCCTCACCAGGGAAGGACTCACCCTCACCCTGGCCCGAGGGGGCAGCAACAGCGCCGTCGAGCCGCTGAGCGGCGGGCCGACCTGGGGGCTGGACGGCCGCACCGGGCTGGCCGTCGGCATCTACCTGAACAGCGGCTGGGACCTCGCCGTCAACCAGGGACGGTCCACCGTCCACTCCATCTACGCGCCGGCCACCGCCGACGGCGCCCGCGAAGTCGCCGTGATCGTCCGGGACATCCTGCTCGGAAAGGCAGAGGACCCCTTCCGCCCCAGCCGCTGAACACCTGCCCGTACCGGTACCGCTGCGCACTGACGCCGTGTCGGTGCGCAGCGCTACCTTCCCGGTACAGGCCGCAACAGCCAGCAGGAGGGGACCGAACGATGACCACAGCACCAGGCCGCCGACCCGGAGCCGGAGCCAGCGCCCGCCGGATCGACGAAACCGCCCGCGCCGCCGAGCGGACCGCACAGCACCGCCGCGCGAAGGTCGCACTCCCCGTCGCCGCGATCGTGGCCGCCCTGGTCGGCTACGCCGCCGCCACGGTCACCGTGTGGCAGGTGGGCCTGCTCCTCGCCGTCGGCATCGTGGGATACGGCGCCCGGCAGATCTACCGGCGCACACCCACCAGCTGGGCCAAGGGCGCAGTCGGGGAGGAGGCCACCGCCCGCTTACTCGCACCTCTCGCCCGCCGCGGCTACGCCGTACTGCACGACCGGGCCATCCCGGGAAGCCGGGCAAATCTGGACCATTTGGTCGCAGGTCCCGCCGGGGTGTCGTACGTGGATTCGAAAGCGTGGCTGTCCGCGAAGTCGAAGCTCAGGGTCGAGGGCGGCACCCTTTGGTACGGCCGGTACAACCAGCGCGAGGCCCTGCGCAAGGTCGTCTGGGAGGCCGAACAGGCCGCGCGGGCCCTGGGAGTCGAAGTCCGGCCGTTCGTCGCCGTCCACGGCGCCAAGGTCCCGGGCCCGCGCGGTCGCATCGAGGTCCAGGGCGTCACGATCGTCGCCGCGAAGAAGCTGCCCCGCCTGCTGCAGAACCTGATGCCCCAGCCCGGCTGGACCGCCGACCGCATCACCGCCGTCGAGCAGCTGGCCGAGCAGCGCCTACCTCCGCACGGCAGCTGACCACACCGAGACGACGAAGGGCCCGGCGATGCCGGGCCCTTCCTGCGTTCCGGGGTCAGCCGTCGATGTCCAGGTCGAGCAGTACCCGCAGGTTTTCCCCCGACGCCCACCGCAGCAGCTGGCCGCCGTCGACCAGCCGCACGTCGTTGCGCGCGGCCCACACAACCCGATCCCGCCCGAACGAGCCGGCGGAGACGATGAGTAGCAGCGGCGCAGGCCCCCGAGGTTCCTCCGGACCGTCGTCCGGTGCCGCGCTCACCGGGCGCAGCGTGGCCGCCGCACGAGGGCCGTCCTCCCCGGCCGCCTCGACCCCCCGCTCGAAGGCGCAGCCCATGCGCCGGCCGTGGCCGTCGCCGACCAGGTGGACGACGCCGCCGTCGTTGACCACCACGCCCCGTGCGGTCCAGCCGTCCCGCACCAGGAGCCGGCCGACGATCCGTCGGAAGCCTCGGTCGTCGGCCACGTCGATCTCCGTGCGGGTGAACCGCACCGCACGGCGCCGGTTGCGGGCCGCGACCTCCCGTCGGCGCAGCACCACCGCCCGCACCCCGTAGGCCAGAGCGCCCACGGCGAGCAGCCCAGCCCACCAGCCCAGCCGCATCCACAGCCAGCCGACGACGGCCATGGGCAAGCCCACGGCGAGCAGCAGCGCCACGAATGCGGGCGCGATCTCCCACCAGCGCGGCCCGTACTCGCCGCGCAGGATCACCTGCAGCTCCTCGCGCTGACGCCACGCGCGTCGAGTCCCCTCCGGAGACCGCCGGAGCGACCACACGCTGCTCACCTCACCACCACCCATTGCCTGTTGACCCCATGTCATATCTGCCCACAGGGGCGCCCGTACAGCTGCGCCACCGCAGACCAGCCTCGACCGCTGATAACAAGCCCTTCGGTGCGCAGGGGTGGCCAATTTGGGTAACTGGGTTGTCGTGAAGCTTTCGGGTAACTAAGTTGTCAACATGAACGATTTCTACTCCGACGCGTTCGCCGCGGACATGGAACAGATCCGCGATCCCGCCTGGACCGACCCCGACCCGAAGCAGGCCAAGCAGCTGCGCAGGCAGGTGTCCGACCTCGCCGACGCGCTGGCCGACCAGCTCTCCACCCGCGTCCGGGCCCTCCCCGCCGACGCCCCGGACGACGCGCCGCTGGTGGTGCGCGACGCCGGGGACTGGAACCTCTCCCGGATTCGGGCCCTCCGGGAGATCCGCACCGCCGCCGAGGAACTGGCCGACGAGACCGCGCCCGCGGCCGGGATCCGGGGCGCGGGCTACCCCCAGCTGGGCGACGCCTGGGCCATCACCCGCCAGGGCGCCCGCAAGAAGTGGCCCCACGCCGTCAGCGCGATGTCCGCGCCGCCGGCCGGACAGGAAATCCGGACCACGATCGAAGTGTTCGGCGGAACGGCCGACCTGTCGTGGCACGCCAGCGAGGGCGGCTGGTGGTGGATCGGCCAGGGAGCCGACGGCGCCGCGGGCGACGCTGAGGAGACCACCTACGACACCCGCGAGGAGGCCGCCGCCAACGCGGGCGCCTTCCTGCAGCAGCACGCCCTCCCCACCGAGCGCACCTCCTGAACGGAGATCACGGCATGACCCACAGCCCCGACCTCGACCCGAAGACCACGGCCACGGAGTTCGCCGGAGCCCTCGCCCGGCTCGCCAGCACGTACCCGACCGACGGCGAGGACACCGAGCCGGTGACCCTGCTCCTCGACGCCGCCCGGCAGCAGGACGGCGCCCCCCAGCCCCGCAGGCTCCACCAGCTCGCCGTCCAGATGCAGCCCGGCCAGATCAGGTGGCTGACCCAGCTGGTCGAGCGCGAGCTGGCCACCACCCGCAACGCCCACAGCGACGGCAACGGCCACTGCGGCCACTGCTACGGCAGCGGCACCGTTGACCCCACCGGGGAGCGGACCCACCTGCTCGGCTGGTTCTCCGGCGAAGAGATGATCGGCGACCCGTCGAGCAGCGGGTGGGAACTGGGCGAAGCCGAGGACTGGCACCAGGCGCACGAGACGGGCACGGAGCGGATCAGGCTCGGCGGCATGCAGGACAGCGACCCCGTCCTGCTGGAGGAGCAGGTCGCCGTGGCTCTGGGCCCCGACACCGAGATCGTCCAGTTCCGCCGGATTACCTACGCGATCGAGGACGTTGAGATCTGGTGGGACCGGGCCGAGTGGGAGGAAGCCGAGAACGGCAGGGCGACCGTCGACTGGAAGTTCCCCATGTTCGAGATCAGGACCCGCCCCGCGACCCCGGCCCCGACGCTGGGCGCCGTCGCGAGCGCGCCGACCCCGGCATGACGCCGGCCCTGCCGCCCGGCCCGGCGTCCACGGCCGACGTGGAGCAGAGTCACGATCCCGCCCGGCCGACCCCGATCGACATGGAGGACACCCGCATGAGCGCCTACGCGCCCGGCCCCACCGAGCAGCTGGCCAAGGCCCTCGCCCAGCTCGCCGACGAATACCCCACCGACAGCGAGAGCGCCGAGCCGGTGACCCTGTCCCTTGACACCGATCACGCGCTTCCCGCCCGGCAGCAGACCGGCCGGCCCCACTGGCTTGAGCAGCTTGCCGTCCAGTTGCAGCCCGGCCAGGTCCAGTGGCTGGCCCAGCTGGTCGAGCGCGAGCTGGCCACCGTCCGCAACGCCCACAGCGACGGCAGCGGGAAGTGCGCCCACTGCGAGTCCACCGGTTCCGCCCGTCCGGCGGGCCCCGTCACCCACATCGTGGCGTGGTTCCCCGGCGACCTGCTCTGTGACGACCCGACCATGAATGGCTGGGAGGTGATGTCGGTCGACGCGTGGGAGCGCGGCAGCTCGAACGGCGAGTGGGTCGTGGGCAACAAGGACCCGAAGGCGACCGCCGAGGAACTCCTGCCCTTGGTCTCCGCCACGAAGAGGTTCGCCCTCCGAGGTCCGATCCGTCTGACCCCGTCCACGTGGGTCCTCGAAGGGGTCGGCCGCAACGAGCCCGGGTACCGCTACACGCCCGGCCCCTGGACCTTCCCGATGTTCGAGGTCACCCCCCACCGAACCGACTCCCCCGAGGGCCCCGCCGAGGAGGCGAGTCGGGCGTGACGTCCATCACACCCAGCTGCGTCGAGTGCGGGACTGCGGCGGAACCGATCGTGGTGGAGGGCGAGGACGCCTTCCGCTGCCTGGCCCCGGAGTGCGGACGGCGGACCTACGGAACCGGCGCCCCGGGCAACGACCAGGACCTCCCCTCGTACACCGAGACCGGCGCCGACGGCGCCGTGGTGATCTACCACGGCACGGGCGAGGTGGACATCGAGGCGACCGCCGAGAACGCCGCCCAGGGCGAGTCCGACGAGGACCTCGCCGACGAGGAGCCGGCGGCCCCGCGGGTTTCCATGGTGCGCGTCTACGAGGTCCGGGTGAAGGACCTCGCCTACGCCCTCGCCGGAGGGTGGGTGCGGATCTACGGGGACCCCGCAGGGTGGCGCCACTTCATCCGCGCCGACTACGACCCGGACGACGACACCACCGTCACGATCACGTACAGCGATGGGGAAGTGGGGAAGGAGGAGCCGTGGCCGCAGGCCCGGCTCGCCTACGGAGACCCCCGGGAGTTCCCCACCACGACCGGCACGGCCCCGGTGAGGAACCGGTGAGCCCCCAGGGTGGGGAAGTCCTCGCCCTCTTCGGTGGGGAACCTCCCCACCCTCTCGGCGGGGAAGGCGGGGAGGTTCCCCACGACGGGGAAGAGGTTGGTGCCGGGGAAGGCGCTGGTTCCCCGGGTGGGGAAGGGGTGCCGTGGGGAACCCTGCTGGCCGATGGGGAAACCGTCGCGCGCTACTGGGGACATGTCCTGCGGCGCGGCCCGGACGACTGCTGGTGGTGGACGGGCGGACTCAGCAGCACCGCCCACGCGACCTTCCGCGCGGGATCCCACACCACCGAGACGAGCCGGGTCGTCCCGGGCCACTTGTTCGGCTTCCGCCTCGCCCACGGGGCCGACTCCCTCGCCGGCGGACTGGTCGTTCGCCACCGCTGCGACGAGCCGCCGTGCCAGAACCCGGCCCACTTGCTCGCCGGGACGCGGGGCGACAACAACCGGGATGCGGCCAGTCGCCGCAGGCTGACGGGCCACGCGCTGACCGACGTGCGGGGCGCAGCGGGCCGGGCACGGGCGGTCCAGGCCGCCATCGCCGCCGCCGACCCGGAGCGCCTGGACGAGGCGATCGCCGCCGCGCTGGCCGCGGGGAACCCGGCCGGGACGTACCAGGGCCCGCTCTTCTGACCGACGCCCAGCACCCGGATCCGGGACCAATTGGTCCCGGATCCGTCGTGTGTGGGGAACCGGCACGACCCGGGGAAGACCCCCGTGGGGACGTTCGCGTGCGACTCGCGGTACCGCTTCTCCGTCGCGGATTCCCCACCAGCGAGAGCGGCCGGCCACCCCGCGGCGGGTGGGGAAGAACTCCGAAGTGGGGAAGTTCCCCAGCAGCGGGTGGGGAGCGAACCGCGAGGGCTGGGGAACTTCCCCAGCCGCTGGATCCTCCGGGGCTCAGCCGAGTTCCCCACTTCCCCACGTCGGCCGCGAGGTACCCGCAGCCGGGGAAGTACCGAGCGGGCCGACTTCCCCAGTGCGCCGTCGCGGCGCGGACCCACCGCGCGCGGGGCGGGGTGGCGGGTGGAACCCCTCCCGCCACAGTGACGCGCCGTGCCCGACCGCGAGCCCGCTGGGGAAGTCGGCCGCCGCGCGCGGTCGGCCCGGTCCGGGGTGAGGAAGCCGTAGCCCGGTTCACCGTCCGACCCTTGGTAACAGTCGACCCCCGCCGGATAGCCCGGCGGGGGTCGAAGTCGTCGATGCCGACCGTAGCGCAGGGCGGTGCCCAGTGGCCACCGCGAGGGCCCGTTGCGGTACCGGAAGACCGCGTGGGCTCCCCCAGGGTGGAGCCCCGTCGTGGCGCAGCCCATGAGTTCGCCGCTAGGAAGAATTCACCACAAATCCCGCGCCCCGCAGACCATGACGATGCAGGCCCAGAGCCCCCAGGAGGAGCCGGACCGGCCCCTCTCTCACCGTTTCGATCATCCATTTTTGACCCTCTGCAGCCTTAGGACATCGGACCCATCTCTTCCCTTGATCATCTCTTCTCCCTACTAACCGTAATCCCCCTGCTCACTACAACAATCCCCACACCTATGCATCACGATCCAATGGCTACCGATGATCTTGAAAACCGCCTACTCTGAGTCTCGATGTTGTCGATCAGTGCAGGCTCAGATCCCGGCTACCTGACCAAAGAGGTCGGTGCCGGTACCGAGCATTACTACCTGCGCTCGATCGGTCTGCAGGGCGAACCTCCCGGCTACTGGACCGGCGACGGGATCGCGGACCTGGGACTGTCCGGCGAGGTCTCCAACGAGGTCTTCGAGGACCTGTACACGAGCTTCGTCGACCCGCGGAAGCGCGACGAGATGTACGCCCGGCTGGAGGCCATCCCGCACCCGGAGGGCAGCGAGGAGTACGCCGCGGCGGAGACGAAGATCCGCAAGGACTGCCGTCTCGGCGAGGCCCCGCGCAACTACGAGAAGGCGTACGAGAAGCGGCTGGCCACGAACCTGGAGAAGGCCGAGGCGAAGGCGCCCCTGGGCTTGCTCAGCCCCGAGCAGGTCAAGGCCATCGAGATCTCCACCCGCAAGGAGTCGCCCTCCGCGAAGCTCTACTACGACCTCACGTTCAGCGCGCCGAAGTCCTGGTCCGTCTACCACGCGTCGCTCCAGGTGAAGGCCGCCGAGGCCCGCGAGGCCGGCGACCTCGACGCCGCCGAGCGGTTCAGCAAGCAGGCGGACCAGGTCTGGGACTGCTGGAAGCAGGGCGTGCAGGCCGGACTGGAGCACATGCAGGACGAGGCCGGGTACACCCGCAAGGGCCACCACGGAGCGTCGATCGACGGCCGCACCACCGGGGAGTTCGTCAAGGCCGACCGGTTCATCGTCGCGGGCTTCGCCCAGCACACGTCCCGGCAGGACGACCCGCAGCTCCACGTGCACGCGGCAGTCCTCAACAAGGTCCGCTGCCTGGAAGTCGACCCGGTCACCGGCCGCGAGCGCGAGGTCTGGCGGGCCCTGGACGGATCCGGTCTCTTCCGCCACAAGCAGGCCGCCGGCCACATCGCCGAGCGGGTCGCCGAGCAGGAGCTGGAGCGGGTCATGGGCGTCCGCGTCCAGATGCGCCCGGACGGCAAGGCCCGCGAGATCGTCGGCATCGACCAGGACCTGCGCGACAACTTCAGCAGCCGCCGGGCCGCCATCACCGCCGAGGTCACCGAGGTGGCCAAGGCGTTCGAGGAGAAGTACGGCGCCGCCCCTTCCCCGTACCTGATGGCCCGCATCAGCGAGGACGTCAGCCTCCAGCAGCGCAAGGGCAAGAAGCACGACGCCGTCAGCCGCGAGGACCTGCTCAAGCGCTGGGAGGACTCCAGCAAGACGCGCCTGCGCGCCTCCCTCGCGGATGTCCCCGAGCGAGTCGCCGACCAGTCGGCCCTCCTCGACCTGCACCAGCCGGCCAAGGAGTTCGACGCCGAACTCATCCAGCGCCGCGCCATCGCCGCTGTCCAGGAGGCCAAGCCCACCTGGACCCGCCCCGACCTGCTCGTCGAGTTGAACCGCCAGCTCCCCGACACCTTGGGCGGACTCGACCGCCACCAGGTCCGCGACCTGCTCAACCAGCTGGCCGACGACGCACTCTCCCCCACCGCCGACAACGGCGTGGTGCGCACCAAGGCCCCCGCCCTGGTCGCGATCCCCACCGAGCTGCAGCGCGCCGACGGCACCTTCAAGTACGAGCCCAACCCCGAGACCTACGACCGGTACGCCACCGAGGACGCCCTCAAGACCGAGGAGCGGCTGGCCGCCTTCGCAGGTGAGCGCGGGGCGCCCACGATCCCCAGCGAGCTGGTCGAAGAGGTCATCGAACGCCGCGGCCTCAAGGGCCGACAGGCAGAGTTCGTGCGCGCCGCCGCCACCTCCGGCCGCAAGGCCGACATCCTGGTCGGCCCCGCCGGCGCGGGCAAGAGCTACACCCTCGCGGCCCTCACCGAGGTGTGGGAGGCCAACGGCGGGCAGGTCATCGGTCTGGCCAGCGGCCAGCGCGCCGCCGAGGTCCTGCGCGACGAGGGCGTCGAAAACGTCGCCAACATCGAGATGATGCTGCTGGCCAACAGGTCGATCGCCGAGGGCCGCCCGATCGCCGACGCCGAGCGCTACCGGATCCCCCGCGGCGCCCTGGTCATCATCGACGAGGCGGGCATGACCGCCAACACGGACATGGACGCCGTCCGCGCACTGATCGAGGCCAGCGGCGCCAAGGCCGTTCCCGCCGGTGACCAGCACCAGCTCACGGCCGTGGGCGCGGGCGGAATCTTCGCCCAGTGGGTAGAGGACGCTCCCGGCGTGCACGTCCTCGACGAGGTCCGCCGGTTCCGCGACACCGACCCGGTCACCGGCGAGAAGACGATCCGCCAGTGGGAGGCCGACGCCTCCCTCAAGCTGCGCGAGGGCGACAGCGAGGCACTGGCCGCGTACGAGCTGCACGGCCGTTTCCGTGGCGGATCCGCCGAGGAGATGACCAACCGCGCTTACCAGGCATGGCTGACCGACTACCTCGACAACAAGAACCCGCTGCTCATCGCCCAGGACAACGCGCAGGTCGCCGAGCTGTCCGCCCGGGTCCGCGCCGACCTGGTCCGCGCCAACAAGGTGTCCGAGCACGGCGTGGTTCTGCGCACCGGCCGCGAGGACCACGGGATCGAGACCAAGGCCGGTGTCGGCGACCTCATCCAGCTGCGCCGCAACAACCGGAAGATCACGGCGGAGAACGGCTCCTTCGCGGTCAACCGCACGGTCGCCAAGGTCACCGGGATCACCGACAACGGAGGGCTGATGGTGCAGTTGGAGGACGGCTCCCCGATGCACCTGCCCGGCGCCTACGTCTCCACCCACGTCGAGCTGGCGTACGCCGCGACCGTCCACGGCGCCCAGGGCCGCACCGTCGGCGTCTGCCACTCCCTCGTGGACGGCTCGACCAACCGCGAGGCGCTGTACGTCATGCTCACCCGCGGCGAAGGCGGGAACTACGGCTACGTCATCACCCACCGGCCCGAGGAGAACCTCAAGACCGAGGACATCCCGCACCACCTCGCCGCGCTCGACGCCACCCTGCAGCGCAGCGGACTGGAGCAGACCGCGACCAAGACCATCGAAGCCGAGCTGGAGCGCCGCGAGAACCTCGCCGTCCTCCAGCCGGTGTGGTCCGGCGTCCAAGAGCAGGCCGACGAAGTCCGCTACGGCCGGGTGCTGCTGCAGGCCATCGGCGAGGAGGACTACGAGCGCGCCACCTCCGGTGTGGCGTACGGCTCCCTGATGCGGCTGGCCCGCCAGGGCGAGGAGCGGGGCCTGGACGTCGAGGACCTGCTGGTGCGCACCGCCCGGTCCCGCGAGCTGGAGACCGCCGACGACGTCGGCAAGGTGCTGCACGACCGTCTGCAGAAGGCGTACAACATCATCGAGCGCGACGAGATCCGGTCCGAACGTGCCGAGCAGCGCGCCGCCCTCGCCGAGCAGGAGCAGAAGGTCGAAGCCGCTGTCCGGGCCGGACACGGCCCCACCGACCCGCAGGAACTGGAGCGCCTCGCCGCCACGGCCGAGGAGCCCGCCGACCCCCACGCCGAGCTGATGAAGCAGACCCTCGCCGCGCAGACGGGCGTCGAGACGCTCCAGGCCGGGACGGACCAGGAGACCGTCGAGCGTCAGGAGGCGGAACTCGCCGCCGCGCTCAAGGCCGCCGAGCAGATGACGGACGCCGACATCCAGCAGCTGGTCGACGAGCCCGCGCCCGAGACTGCCCCCTCGCACTTCGAGGACCTGATGAGGCAGAACGACGCCTACCAGCAGCACCTGGAGGTACTGCACGCCGGACAGGACAACGAGGTCGCCCAGCGCCAGGCCGCCGAACACGCGGCGCACTGGGAGGCCATGGACTCCTACACCGCGCGCACTCCGCACTTCGACGGCGACCTGGGCCGGATGATGCAGGAATGGGCCGTCGAGATGGACGAGCGCACCGAACGGCTGGGCCAGCGCGTCGCCGAGCAGCAGCCCGCATGGGCGATCGACCGGCTGGGACCCGTCCCGGAGGACCCGATCGCACGGGCCGACTGGGAGCAGCGCGCCGGCCGGGTCGAGCGCTACCGCGAGGCCCACAGCTACGACCACGAGCGCAACGCCATCGGCCAGGCCCCGCCCAAGGGAGCGCACGATGCCCTCGCCGACTGGGAGCGGGCCCGCCGCGCCCTGGGCGTGGACGAGCAGCAGGCCGACCTCGCCCGTGCGTCCGACGAGACTCTGCGTCAGATGATCGACCGCGCCGAGCGGGAAGAGGCGTGGGCACCACCGTACGTCGCCGACGACATGCAGACGGCGTTCACCGCACAGCGCGACTACGCCGACCAGGCCACGCAGATGGAACTGCGCGCCCAGGAGATGGCGGAGCAGGAAGCCGCCCAGCACGAGGAGCGCGTCACCGAGGCCCTGCACAGCGTCCAGACGGCCGGCGGCTACAACGAGCACCAGGAGGCCCTCGCCCAGGCGATGGCGCTGCAGCAGGTGCCCACGCTCCAGGCGGAGATCGACCCGAGCGAGCTGGTCCGCGACACCCTCGACCGGGCGGAGACCAGCCGCGACATCGCCGAGCTGATGGGCGACCGCGCGGTGAAGTTCCAGGAGGTCCAGCAGACGCGCGAGCAGTGGGTCGAGGAGACCCAGACCGTCCGCGACGAAGCCGACCTCGCCCGCGTCGAGCTGGACCGCCGGGCCCCGGCCCCGGCCCCCGAGGTCGAGGCCCCCGAGACGGCGGACATCCCCGCAGCCCCGGCCGCGCCCTCGCCCCAGCAGTCGGTCGAGGAACAGCTGATGCAGGCCATGGAGCAGGCCCGCATCGCGCAGCAGATCCTCGAACAGCGCGCCCAGGAGCGAGAGCGCCAGCAGGAGACCGCGACCGCCCGCGAGGCAGAACACAAGCCGCAGGCCGAGGAAGTCGACCGCGAGCGCCGCGACAGCGGCCTGAACTACGAGGCGGAGTACGAGCGGCTGGGTCAGGAGCTGGCCCGCCACGACCGCGACGCCGCCCCCGCCCCCGCCCCCGCCGCTCCCGAGCCGGAGCCCGTCACGGTCGCGGCCCCGGAGCCCCCGGCGCCGCCGATGCCTGACTTCGAACCCGACATCGACATGTAGCCGAAGGGCCAGCGCCTCGCCGCTGGCCCTTCTTACGTCCTGCGCCATGTCGCCGCCGCCCGCTACGGTTCCCCGCATGGCTGACAATCTGATGTGGAACGGGCCAGGCACCACGCCGGCCGGAGCCCCCGCGGCGCACCAGCCGCCGCCCATGCCGGACGGGCCGCCCGCCGAGCCCGTGGTCGGCAGGCGCACCATCGCCGAAATCACCGCGCTGCTCGACAACATCCGGTACGCGGTCGAGACCAAGGGCCACCAGCTGGAGGAGTTCCACGAAGGGGTCCGCGCCGCCTACAGCTGGGCGGTTGGCCGGGGCCCCTCCCCGATCACCGACCGGGCCGCCGGCATCCCCGACGTCCGGCAGCTGCGGGCGGAGGACGACGCCGCCGAGGACGCCCTGAGGTCAAGCTCCCGCCGCAGGTACGCCAACGGGGTGCAGCACGCGGTGATGTGGGTCCGAGGGGCCACCGACGATCAGCCGTGGCTCAGCTGGCAGTAGCCGGGGCCGGCCCGGGAACGACGAAGCCCGCCGCTGCTCAGCAGAGGCGGGCTTCGCGGTGCCGACGTCAGGCCGTAGCGCTTTCGGCGCCTTCGGAGTCGGAGGCCGCAGCCTGCGCGGGGAGGACCACCGCGGGCCACGGCGCCCGCCCGGCCACCCCGTGCAGTTCCTTTGTCAGGTCCTGGAGCTGGTTGAGGAGACGGCGGTACCGCTCGTGGTCGCCTTCGTCGATGGCCGCCTCGAAGTTGGGCCGCTTGATGGTCTTACGCGCGGACCGGAGATCGGCGAGGGCCTGGTCGAGCGCGTCGAGCTGCGGAGTCTCGACGATCTCCGCCACGTGCACGCCGTCGCCGCCCTCTACCCCCTCCGGCTTGTTCGAATCATCCTCGAACGGTCCGGGACCAATTGGTCCCGGATTCGCAGGCTCCACGAACAGGGCACGCGCCCACTCGTCCAGGGCCCGCTGCCGCTCCTCCGGAATCTCCGGCAGTTCCGCATCCTCGACGACCTCGCGGAACTCCTCCACGACCTTCGCCGTGACCCGGTTCCCCGTCTCGCTGGCCACGCTCCCGAGGACGACATACATGTCCTCCGCGAGGTCCTCCGGCAGGGTCTTCTTCTCCTTGCCCTTGGCCTTGGTCAGCTCCCGGATCTGCCCCTCTACGGGGGCCTCCCCCGTGCGCTCCGTGATGGCCAGGGCCAGCTTCGAGCCGGTCACCCACCGGCGGGCCTGACGCGGCACCACCTCGGGCACCAGGGCCGCCATGTACTCCTCTAGGCCGGAGTAGTCGCCACGGAACCACTTGCCCTTCGCGGCAGCGGCGAATCCCTGCCCCATCACCCAGATCGCAGCCCGGCCTGCCTCGCTCGCGGCGAGGATGACCTCTTCGGTCTTCCCCTTCTGGATCTTCTCGCTCTCCGTCAGCGGCGACGTGTCGTCCTCGCCGACCTCGACGATGTCGTCCAGCTTCGGCAGCGAGGCCGCCAGACCCGCGACCGCGCTGACCGCCCCCAGGGTGTCGGAGCCCCCGTCGATCAGGCCGTTGGTCCGTTCGGCGACGTCGGCACTCTGGGCTCCGCCGTTGAGGCCGGCGAACGCGTCGGGGTCGATGTCACGGTTGCCCACGGATCAGCCTGCTTTCTGGTCGGTGGAGATGAGGAGGCCGGCCGCCCGGTCGTAGTCCAGGCACGGCTTGTCGCCGGGGGCGTACATCCGCAGGGGCCGCTTGTTCAGCGTGGACCAGCCCGCGTTCGTGGACTCGCGGGCCGGGACGATCAGGGCGTCGGGGAAGCCCTTGGACATCTCCTGCCCGATCTTCCGGTGCAGAGAGTCCTTCTTGAAGTCGGTGAAGAAGATGGCCCGCAGCGCGAGGTCCGGGTTCATCCGCTCCTTGATGCTGTTGACCGTGGTGATGATGTTGCCGGTGCCCTCGACCTCCAGGCCGCCGTCCTGGATGGCGATGACGAGGTCCTGCGCCGCGATCAGAGCCGAGATGCTGATCTTGTCCAGGTTGGGGCCCAAGTCGAAGAGGTTGATGTCCCACTCGCCCGTGTCGGCGCGCAGGGCGTCCCGCAGCAGGGTCTCGGGGCTGAGGACCTTCGAGGAGTTCGCGCTCTCCACGTCGCTCAGGTCCGGGTCGGAGGGGATGAAGTAGAGCCCGCGGTAGATCGTGGGGTGTGTGGCCTGCGCGAGGGTGGCCTGTCCGAAGAACACGTCCCGCAGAGTGTGCCGCGGGCCCACCTCTGGATAGCAGGTCTCCCGGAGCCAGACCGTCAGCGCGGCCTTCTGCGGATCGGCGTCGATCAGCCTGGTCCGCAGACCGCGCGCCGCGAAGGCCATGGCCAGCTCCAGCGACGTGATGGTCTTGCCCACGCCGCCCTTCTGGTTGCCCACCACGATGGTCCGCGGCGTGTTGGCCGACCGGAAGGTGGCGGGAACCACGATGGAGGGACGCCACTTGTGGAACGCGGTGGTGGTGTCCCATTCGGTGACGATGTCGAGGAAGTCGAGATCCGCATCGAGCACCGGCACCGGTACGGTCTGGGGTTGCAGTGCAGTCATAGCCCGGACCGTACCGGGTGCACACGCGCCAGCGGCCCGCTCCGTCGTATGACGGGCGGGCCGCTGGCGTGTCGGGCCTTTGGGCCCGGGTCAGTTGCCCGGGTCCCCCTTCCCGCTCTTCGCCTCAGCCGGACGGCGCTTGGAGATGTTGCCCTCCACCCACTCGAAGAAGGCCGGGTCCGCGAAGTCGTTCACCGTGAAGGCGGGCGGGGCCGGCGTCGGGTTGTCAGCCGTCGCCTGCACCGGGACCGGGACCGGGTGCTTCGGCCGCTGGAGACCGTCCCGGGGAAGGCCGCAGTCGTTCAACTCCTCCTTGAGGATCCGTTCGACATGCGGCCACCACCGGGCCAGCCACTCCGCGGACCGGGTCGGGGGCGCCTTCTTGTCGTACGACCAGTACCAGTTCGCGCACAGGGAGGTCAGCTCGATGCGCAGCTTGGTGTGCCGGTACCAGCACGGCTTCCACACCGGCTGGGCGAAGATCGGCCAGAGCTTGTTCTGGCACCACTCCGTCAGCCAGTCCCACAGAGCGCGGGCCTGCTCCTGGTCGAGGTCGTCGGTCCAGTTCGGCGCCGTACCCGGCCAGTTCTCGACCTCCTTCTCCGGCTCTTCCTCCTCCGGTTCGGCCTGCATCTGCTGGATAGCCACCGTGACGGCAGCGAGCGTCTCCCGCAGGGATCCCACGTTCTCGTCGAGGCGCTCCAGCGCGACGGCGAGGTCCTGGTCCTCCAGGGACTGCACCCGACCGCGGACACCGGACAGGTCACCGGTGAGACGCAGCAGCATCTCCATGGGGTCGAGCTTGAAATCTGCCATCAGAAGGCCCCCGCGTCGTCGTCGTCCCAGCCGTCCGCGTACGGGTCGCCGCCGGCCGGGCCGTCGGTGCCGGTCTTGCGCAGCTGCGTGGGCTGCTGGATCTTCTCGGCAGGCTGGTCCGTGACGGGCTGGGGCTGCGGCGGCACCTGCTCCAGGTGGTTGGTCGGCGCGTAGAGGGGCATCTCCGGGGGCTTGGGCTGCGGCGGGACGACCTCGCCGCGCACGACCTGGTGGTCGCGCTGGCCGGGCACCGGCGTGATGGTCCAGCCGCTGGCCGCCGGGTCGGCGGTCCACGGGCTGGTGTCCGTGCTGGCGGGCGCCCACGGGTTCTGGGGCTGCGGGGGCCCCCACAGGTCTGCGGGGAACTCCACCGGCGCCGCCGGGGCGGGCGCGGCCACCGGGGCCCGCGCGGCGAGCTTGAGCTTGCGCTTACGGCTCTTGAGTTCTGCCTTCGCCGCCTTCGCGTCCGCCTTCGCGGCGCCCTGGATGTCCTTGCGGTCCCACACGGGGGTGAACCGCACGATGACAGGGCCCCCCAGGTGCTTGCGCAGGACGAGGATCTCTCCGGGCTCCAGGTTCATGATGTCGGCGGGCGTCATGGTGTCGACTTCGACGTGGGTCCACGAGGTGGACTCCTTCATCGTGCCGTCGGCACCCGGGGACTTCGAGTGCGACTCCTTCCTCTCCTTGTGCTTGCCGCACAGCTTGGAGAGGCCGTCCAGGTGCTCCTCGTTGCTGAGGCCGCCCATGACCAGCTTCACGCAGTTGTCCCAGATCGTCTGGTAGCCGTGCTTGCCCCACCGTTCGTGGATCTGCGCGGGGCTCTGGAAAACCGCGTGGATGTTGATACCCAGGCCGCGGCTGTCTGCGGTCCAACGCTCCAGGGGGACGCTGCAGATCAGGGCCGCTTCATCCAGGACCATCGTCCACGGCGGGTCGAGGCGACCGCCCCGGTTCTGCTGCGCCAGCACCCGCGCCGTTTCGTAGATCTCACCGGTGAAGCAGGTGAACAGCGGGCCGATACTGCCCATGCCGTCCTCGCGACCGAGGAGGTAGAGGGTGTCCCGCGAGCGCAAGTAGGCGGCGATGTCGAACTGGGGGGTGCCCGGGTCGTGGGCCGCCTCCACGATCCGCTGGACGCGGGGCGAGTCCAGGAACATGAACGTTTTCGACAGGGTGCCGAAAACGTTTTCCGAGGTCGTGGGCTTACCCTCGACCTTCTGCACCTGCTCCAGGTCCTCCTTCCAGCCGCGCGGGGCGACCGGGCGGCTGGGGTTGAAGGGGTCGGGGTGCTCGAACTTCTCGAAGATGGCGATGGCTTCGATGTTGCGGACGTTCTTCGCCCAGCGGGCCACGTCCAGCAGGCTCAGCCCGTCGGCGTCGGCCGCCCACAGGAACGCCTTCAGGACGCTGTAGGACGCGGTCTGCCAGAACGTGCGGTTCTCCACACCCTTGGTCGCGTCACTGCCGTCGAGGAGGTACTGGGCCCGGCGCATGGAGCGCTCGACGCCCAGTTCGGGGTCGGCGCAGCCGATCACCGGGTCCCAGGCGATGTCCGAGTGGCGTCCGGCGATGCCCTGCGGGTTCCAGAGAAGGATGCGGCCGATCCGGGCGCGCATCCGCTCCGTCAGTTCGACGATGTCGTACTTGGGCGACGTCGCCAGGACTGCACCCTCAGCGTCGATGATCCAGTTGGCGATCTTCGCGGTCTTGCCCGCGCCCATCGGGGCGAGCGTGAGGGAGCTCTCCTCGATGGACATGTACAGGTGCAGCTTGGTCTTGCGGTCCTGTCCGAGGTACACCCCGACCGCGTTCGCGGGCACCTTGCGGGCCGGGACGTCGGCGAGGCTGGGGCGCAGCGTCTTGCGCTTCTTGACCAGCTGGCGGTGCCCCAGGTTCCTCCGCAGCTTCGCCTTACCGGCGAAGCCGTCCGACTCGCGGGTGAAGTCGAAGTCGCCGCGCAGCTTCATGTAGGTGGCGCCGGCCAGGCCGAGGCCCAGGCCCACCGTCAGCAGCGGCTGAGCCGCGAAGAGTCCCGCGGCGCCGTCCGCCAGGCCACCGAAGACCGTGCCCAGGATGTCGCCCGCGTCCGTGGCGTTGCCGGTCGTGGTCTCCGCCGCGAGGAACGTGGCGGGCGCGGCCAGGGCGGTGTAGCGCACCGCCGGACGCCCGAGCAGGGGGGTGGAGAACAGCACGCTCTTGAGGGCGTCCCCCTCGATCGGCTCCCACGTCTTGGGCTGGTCGGCGATCTCCCCGGGCGCCGACCGGGCCGTGTCCCCGGCCGTGATGTTGGCGGGAAGGATGGTCGAGTCGGTCGTGGTGCTGGCCTTACTGTTGTCGTCGTTCACGAAGGTCTCCTTCGTAGCGGGCCTCGGTGCGTAGCCGCCAAGCTCAAAGCGCACCGGGGCCACTCCTGTTGGTATACGTCCCTGCACTGACATGCGTTGCATAGTTTTCGCCGATCGTCACGGACTTGCCGCGCCTGGTGGCGCAGTCTCCCGTCTGGTGGTCTGACAGGCGCAGACTGCCCGCCAGACCGGACACCTTCGGATTCGCGAGCCCGCGGTGCGGGAGCGATCCGGTGCCCTGGTCTCCAGGAGGAGTGGTCCTCATGTCGATCACTGTGTAGGCGCGGCCCTGTGGACAGAGACCGGCGATTGCGGCGGTCACTGCTCGCCCTGGGGAAGGTCTTCTTCGCGGGGCCCGGGGATACTGCCCAGGCCCTGCTCGTACTGGGCGATCAGGTCTTCCGTGATGTGGGTCTTCTTCACGGTCTCGAACTTGAGGTCGTAGCCGCGCTCTTCGGCCGCCGCGACGATCGCACGAGCCAGCGGCCGGCCACGCAGCACCCGCACGTCCCCAGGCAGGGTCCGGTACATCTCCTCGACCCGGGCCCGCGTGTTGGCGCCCCGGCCGCCGCGCACCGGCTGCTGAGCCTGCTGCTCCTCGCCCTGCTCTTCGCCGAGGTCCTCGACCTTGGCCTGGACGCGGGCCGGGCCCGCAGCACGGGCCGGGGCAGCGGGTTCCATCTGCTGCGGGACCTCCGGCAGGAGGTTCTCCTCGTAGACGAACGACTCCGGCGTCTGCTCGGCGACCGGGGCCTGCTCGACGAACGGCTCCGGCGCGGGGGCCTCAACCGGCTCGTACGCAGCGACGACCGGGTCACCGTAGACGTGCTCCGGCCCGTACGGCTGGGCAAGGACCGCCTGCTCGTACGTGGGAGGCGTCCATCCCCCGCTGTACTGCAGGCCGACCGGGCGGTCCGCCGGGACCTGCAGGGTGGGGCCGACGACGTCCGTGGGGACGGCGTACTGGTCGGCGAGGAACGGCGGTTGCTGCTCGACGAACTGGACAGCCTCTTCGTAGTCCTGCTCGGCAGGCTCCGGGCTGGCCACCTCCAGGACCTCAGGCTGAGGCTGCGGTTCGACCTCCACCGCTTCCAGGTCCGCGCCCTGCTCCGCAGCCGGCGGGAGCTCCTTCACCTGCTGGGGCTGGAAGAGCGCGGGCACCTCGCGGCCGGTTGCGACAAGGACGGCGGGAACGGTCTCCGACAGGGGCTTGCCGAAACGGGCCAGGCGCAGCGGCATCAGCAGCTCGACCGGCGCCACCTTCTTCCACTTCTTGCCGAACTCCGACTCCAGCCACGTGCGGTACACGTACCGGTCCTGCTCCAGCTTGATGGTCTGCTCGTACGACCGCAGCTCCCACAGCTTCATGCGGCGCCACAGCAGGAACGTCGGTCCCGGGGAGAGCAGCCACCGGCTGGCCCGCACACCCTCCATGTGCCGGTCTGCGGTGACGTCCGCGATCCGGCCCACCGCGTGCCGCGCCGCCTCGACCGTGACCACGAACAGCATCGGGATCACGGCGTGCATACCGACCCCGAGCGGGTCCGGCCAGGCCGCCGCGCCGTTGAACGCGATCGTTGCCACCGTGAGCAGCCACGCCGTCTGGCGCAGCAGCGGGAACGGGATCCGGATCCACGTCAGCAGTAGGTCCAGCGCCAGCAGTACGCAGATGCCCGCGTCGATGCCGATCGGGAAGACCAGCGCGAAGGTGCCGAATCCCTTCTTCACGGCGAGAGCCCGGACCGCCGTGTACGAACCGGCGAAGCCGATGCCCGCGATGACGACGGCGCCGGCCACCACCACGCCGATCAGGATCTTGTGGGTCCGGGTCAGCTGGAGGACCACCCTGGTGCCCGTGGTCCTGGGCTTCTCCGCTGTCTCGGCTGTCATTCGTCCCTCCCTTCTTCTTTCTCAGGCCGTTCCTGCAAGCTCTTGATGTAGGCGAGGGCGTTGACGCGCAGCTCCTCCTCCGTGTCTCCGGCGAGGAGTTCCGGGTGCGCGACCAGCAGGTCGATGCCCACACGGATCAGCGTGTTCTCCGTGATGCGTTCGGACTTGCGGGTCCGTGCCTTCATCAGCTCCCTGGCAAGGGAGGTCAGTTCGCTGTACTGGTCATCTCGCATCGGAACCCACTTCGGCCGTCCTTCGCTGGACGGTGATGAAGCGCGCTTCGACGGCGGGACGTTGTCCGCCATGGGTCCCCCTGGGGATCTTGGGATTGCTGACCCCAAGAGGTTAGGGGTCCGAGCCTGTGGAAACGGCCCGGTCGGAACCCGTACGCGGACCATGGGGCTGGTCCCCATTTCCACCTCCCTGTTTCGACTACGAGAAGAATCTAACCCAATGACCCTTGAAGTTCAAGGGTTGAGGGGTTATGTTTGTTGAGCACGAACGAGAGGGGCCCCGGGGCTTGCAGGCCCCGAAACCCCTCTCCACCAGGGCTTGCAGGCCCCGGCGCACCACCCGGACAGGCGCAGTGAACGCCTTCCGGACCAGGACACCCCTATGTGGAAGGGATCTCCGTGAACCAGTCTCTCAGTCTCCTGCCCGGCATCGATCTCAAGGTCGACGACCTCCCCGCCCTGCGCCTCTCCCCCGAGGGCGAGCGCGCCTTCCCGGTCGTCGCCGGACCGCGCCGACTGGCCGTCACCGGCCGCATCGGGGCGAAGTGCCGCGACTGCCGCGACTTCGAGAGCGTCATCACCCAGGCCGGCACCGTCCTCTGCAAGAGCACCGCGCACGCCGAGCCCAAGCCCGCGCTGCCGACCCGCCCGACCCCGCACGAGCGGGACGGCCGCCAGCCCGAGCCGCAGCCCACCCGCCCGCGCTCCCTGCTCGTCCGCTGACGTGATCCCGGACCCCGCGGCGAACGCCGCGCTGCAGCGGGCGGAGGACGCGATGAAGGCCGCCGAGGCCGCCCGCGCCCAGTCCGCCGAGCTGATCGCCGCACGCGCACAGGCCGCTTCGTCCCAGACGACCGCCGGCCACTGACCCACCCTGTCCGTCCCGGGCGGTCGAGGCACGGCCCCCCGCCCGGGGCGGACAGCACCCCCTTCTTCTCCTTGCGGAGGCTACTGTGCCCTCGAAGATCACCACGATGCTGGCGACGTTCCTGTTCGTCGCCCAGGCCCCCATCGACGAGTTCGCCGTCAATCCGGCCCGGACCCGCGAACTGATCCAGGAGACCGCCGACCGGCTGGGCCCGGACGCCGTCGCCCTCGCGGTCGCCGAGAGCGCCTACTGGTACGGCCAGAACCCCGAGACCTCCGCCCCCTACATGCGCACCTGCCTGCACGCCGTCGAGCTGGCCAACGTCCAGGCCCCGGTCCCCGGCCAGCGCACGGCGGTGACCCGATGAAGGTCTCCTTCACCGACAACATCACCCCCGAGCGCGTGGCCGCCCTGGTCGCCACCTTCGCCGGTGTCCTGGTCGCCATCCTCGCCATGTACGCGGGCGCCGGGATCGGCAACGTGGCCGGTGCCGGGATCCTCGCCTACGCCGCCATCGTCGCCGTCATCGCCTGGAAGATCCCCACCCTGCAGCTGGGACGCGTGGTCATCGCCACGGGCAGGGGAACCCTGATCACTGCCGTCCTCACGGTCATCGTCCTCATTGGTCTCTGGCGTTCGATCAAGGGGGCGTGATGGCGCCCGCGACGACCAACCACCTCTTCGCCGGGGGCGGAGGCGACCTCGAAGGGTTCCGGGCCGCCGGAGCCCGGCCGAGGTCCGCGTTCAACCACGCTCAGCCCGCCGTCGAGACCATCCGGCTCAACTTCCGAGGCGTACACGCCCAGTGCGAGAACATCCACGCCCTGGACATGCGCAAGCTCCCGCACGCCCAGGTCCTGGTGGGCTCCCCGATCTGCACGGAGGCCGCACCGGCGGGCGGGAACAGCGCGCCCCGGCTGGCCACCCTCGACGACGCTGTCGAAGAGGCTGACACCGACGCCGTCGAACCCGACGACCTCCAGACCCGCCCCAAGGACTGGTCCCAGACCCGGGCCACCGCCTTCGACCTGATCCGCGCCGAGGAGTGCGGCGACTACGACATCGTGTGCGGCGAGAACGTCCCCGGATTCGCCACCAGGTGGCGACTGTTCGACGACTGGCTCCGGATCTGGGACACCCTGGGCAAGACCGCCACGCTGGTCTCCTTCGACGCCGCACACCTCGACGGCGACGACTTCACCGCCCCGCCGCAGCACCGTCACCGCATCGCGTTCGCCTTCACCCGCAAGGGACTGCCCAAGCCGGACCTGCGACCCCGGCCCCGCGCGGTGTGCCCGCACTGCGGCGAGGTCCGCGGGATGCAGCAGTGGGCCCGCCCCCGGATGAGGAAGACAGCGACCTACGGCGAGGGATACCGCTACGTCTGCCCGAACCGCCGCTGCGGGCACCTCGAAGCCACCCCGCTGACCCGGCCGATCGGCGACGCCATCGACCCGACCGCGCCCACCCGCCGCTTCGGCGACGGCAAGCCCGGACGAAGGTTCCGCCCGTACGCCACCACGACCCGCGACAAGGTCGAGGCCGGGCTGCGGCAGTTCGACGGCAAACCGTTCCTGGTCATCCTGCGCAACCACAGCACCGTCCAGAGCTTGGACGAGGCCGCCCCCGCCTTCACCGCCGAGGGCAACCACCACATGTTCATCGAGCCCGCCGGCACGTCGCTCGACGACTGCCGGGTGCGGATGTTCACCAACAGGGAGAAGGCCCGCGGGCAGGGATTCCCCGACTCCCACGAGTTCGCCGGCACCGCCACCGAGGTCAACCGGCAGATTGGCAACGCCTTCCCCCCGACCTCCGCCCGCTGGCTCGCCGAGCGCCTGCTGGAGGTCCTGCCGTGACCCGCAAGCACTTCGACCCCCAGATGAACGGCGGTACCCAGCTCGGCTTCGACATCCTCGACGAGGACCAGGCCCACGAGGAGCCCGCCCCCGCCGACGAGGCACCCGCCTCCCAGGCCACCACCGGGCAGGCCGGGGCGGACCAGTGAGGAGGCTGACCCGCAGGGCGGAGGAAGCGCTGCTCGGGGCGATGATCTTCCGCCCCGAGGCACTCCCCTCGATGCGCTGGATACCGCCGGGGGCCTTCTCCCGCCCGGACCACGGCGCCCTGTGGAGGACTCTCCACTCGATCGACTTCACCACGGTGGCCCGCAACGACATCCCGGCCGCGATCACCGCAGCCGTGGCCCGGATCGAGGCCCAGGGCATCCGCCAGATCCTCACCCCCTCCCGCCTCTCCCAGCTGGCCGAGACCTGCCCCGACCCGAAGACCGCACCGCTGTACGCCGGAATGACGCTGGAGTCCGCGATCCACCGGTCCGTAGAGCACGCCGGTGAACAGCTGCGCACCACCGCCCGCCAGACCGACACCGACCAGGCGCTCCAGGCCCTGGACCAGGGAGACAAGACCAGGCAGCGGCTCGCCTCCCTGGAAGCCGCCTGGAAGACCGCCCCGGAGACCGTACGGAACCTGCTCGACACCAACCCCGAGCAGACCGTCGCCCCCGTCCCGCGCACCGAGCGGGCCCGCACCGACGTGCAGGCCGAGGGGCAGACCGTCGCCTCACTGCTCTACCAGCCCGGCCAGATGGGCGAGGTCACCGGCTGGCTGGAGTCGACGGACTTCTCGCACCCGCAGCTGGCCGCGGTCTACCGGGCCATGGTCACGCTCGACGAGCGGCACGCGCCGATCGACCCGCTGACCGTCGCGTGGGAGGCACAGCGCCACCCCGGACCGAACCCGAGCGAACAGGTCCTCGCCGAGCTGGAGCAGGCCGGGATGTGCGGCACCGCCGCCTACACCGGCAGCCAGGTCCTGAACACCGCCGCCCTCGACCGGCTCGACGCCGCCGGCCACGACCTGCGCAACTACGCCCGCCACCCCGGGCTCCCCCCGTCCGCCCTGATCGGCCACGCCGAGCACGCCCTGCAGCCGCTCGCCGCCGACCGCGAACGCATCCACCACGCCGACCGCGAGCCGGAACTGGCCAGCGACAAGGAGCCCGCCCCACCCGCTCCGGTCCCCTCGCCCGAACTCACCGCCCCCCAGCACGAGATGGAGATCTGACCCGTGAACAGCGAGCCCGTGAAGTTCGACCCGACGCAATACCTGATCAGCCGCGAGCACCAGATCACCGCCCCGTACCTGCCCGACACCGAACCCCTGCCGCCCGTCCGCAGCGCGGCCCGCGTCATCTGGGAGCACTTCGGCCGTATCGCCCCGGCCCTGGTCACCACCGCGGCGACCGCACTGGCGTGGGCGTGGCACGAGCAGCTCCCCGACGGCTCCACTCAACCGCTGTGGATCAGCGGGCTGCTGGCCGCCCTCGCCGGAGCCGCCGGGACCATTTCGGCCTCGAAGCAGCACGGCGAGGCGGAGACCACCCGGGCCGCGTTCGCCGCCAGCGGCACCCTCGCCCTGGTCGGCATCGCCGCCTGGACCCCCGACTGGCCGCTGCGCACCCTGATGTGGCTGCTGGGCACCGCCGCCGTCTACGCGGTGTGCGCCCCCCTGTGGCGCGGAGACCGCAGCCAGGAGCGTGAGCACCGCCACGAGCGGGTGATGGCGCAGACCGAGGGCCGCACCGCCGTGGCCATCGCCATGGTCGAGGGACAGACCCGCGTAACCGAGGCCCAGCTGGCCCACCAGACGGAGGTCGCCCGCGTCACGGCGATCAGCCAGAGCGTCGAAGCGCTGGTCGCCGCCAGCGCCGCCCGCGAGACCCGCGCGGTGGCTCCCGGCGACGAACTGAACGTGGCCGCCCTGCTCAAGGCCGCCGGCCACGCCGCCCCGGTCGAGCTGGCCGCCGCCGACCGCGAGGGCTGGCCCCGGTGAAGTTCACCGCGCCGCAGGGACGGCTGATCAGGCACTGGCAGGGCCACACCGTCGAGGTCAGCGAGCGGGGGCTGACCATCGACGGCCGCACCGTCGACCCGACCCCCCTCCTCGCCACCGACGCCGTGCGCCCCAACGAGAACCCCCGCACCCACCCCGCGCTGCAGTTCCTGCCGGGCGGCTCCCTGGTCTACCGCGGCCACGTCCAGGCCGAGCTCCACCCCGGCCAGGTCACCGTGCACGGCCCCCAGGGCGCCGCCTGGCCGCCCGAGACCGAACAGCATCCGGGACCAATTGGTCCCGGATCCGACCGCGACGACGACCTCGACATCGACTTCTGACCCCGCCACCACCCGAGACAGGAAGGACCACCACCATGACCACCACCAACACCGAGCAGGACCCCCAAGCCGCCCACCAGCAGGAGGTCGCCGGACTGCTCCCGGCCCTCGCCCAGCTCGACAGGACCGCCACCGAGCTGGAGCAGAACGCCGCCGCAGGCAAGGACGTCACCGCCGCCGACATCGGCATGTACGAGCACCAGGCCGCCCACGTCCGGCACCTCGCCGACGCCGCCGGCGTCACCATCCAGGAAGTCGCCCAGGCGGAGAAGAAGCACCAGGGCGACGGTGACAAGGGGTTCGCCGGCCGCGCCCTGGACCACGCCACCCACCCCCGGGACTTCCAGCCGACCACCACCCCCGCACCCGCCCCGGACAAGGAGCACGACCAGGACATCGACCTGTAGCACCCGGGGCTACACCCGTTAACCCAACCCACTGCCAGTCCCCCGACCAGTAGCGTTCGGGGGACTGGCGTCATGAGGAGGAACCAATGAGCGAGCATTCCTGGGAGGGCCTACAGATCGTCGAGTCCAAGGGGGTCGGGCAGGTAACCGAGACCTACGACGTCGGCGAGACCACCCGCACACGCCAGGTCCCGCAGGTGACTTACGTCCGCGCCTACCTGGACGACGGCTCAGATCGTCAAGGTCTCTGGATGACGACGCGCGACGGCGAGACCCACCAGCTGATTTCCCCATACGACGAGGACCGATCCGTCTCCTCGACCTGGGGCCAGCTGACCGCGGCCGGCGCCGCCCCCGAGCTGGGTGCGCAGATGCTCCACGGCGAGGTCGACAGCATCCGCGACGACCCCCATTTCCAGGACATTGAGAATCGACTGACCGAGTACCCGGAGCAGCTCGACTACGCCGCCGAGGACCTGGAGTCGGGCTACTACGATCAGGCCGCCTACGACCAGCGCATCGCCGAGCTGGAGCAGTACAAGGCCAAGCTGGAGGCTGAGCGGGACCTGTACCTCGCGCCCACCCCCGAGGAGGCCACCCTCGACCAGTACGCCCAGGAGCTGGCCGACGAGGGGATTACCGGCGACCCCCTCGCCCCCTACGCCCAGGAGCTGGCCGACGACGGCATCAGCGCCGACCCCCTCGCCGCCAACGACGTAGCCCCCGACTGGAAAACCGCCCCCGACTACGAGCTGGCACCGCCGGAAGGCGCCGCGCACGAGATCACGGCACCGGAGCCGCCCGCCCCCGAGCCCCCGGCCCCAGAGATCCCGGCGGCCCCGGAGATTCCGAGCTTCGACGACGACATCGACATGTGAGACCCCCAGCACTGAGCCCCGGCGGAACTGTCCGCCGGGGCTTTCGTCTTGTGAGTACCGTGCAGACATGCAGATCAACGGGGCGGAGCAACGAGGACACGTACTACTGATCGCCGGGGACCGAGCGGCGCATCGCCGCACCGTCCAGGTGGCGCCCAGCGCCAACCTCGCGGCCCTGTCCACCGTGCCCGTGCCTGTGCTGCTCGACAGCACGGTGCCGGCCGACGTCGTCCACCTCGACGGCGTGCGCGACCAGAACACCCTGCTGCTCCGGTTGCGGAACGCCGCGGCCACCCCGGGCCCGCTGCTGGTCTACCTCTCCGGCCGCCTCACCGTTGACCGCAAAGGACGCCGCCTCCACCTCGCCCAGACCGGCACCAACACCATGAACGCCCGCTACACGGCCCTGCCCTGGGAGTGGCTCCACAACGAACTGCGCGGCCGGCCCGCAGGCTGGACGATCCTGCTCCTCGACCTCGCAGCCGACAAGGCCGCGTGGGCCGAACTGCAGGAGCAGGGCAGCCTCTCCGTAGCCAACACCGCCCTGTACGGGGTCGTCAGTCCGCCCGGGTTCCCCGGCACCGGAGGCGTCAGCCCTTACACCCACCACCTGATCGAGCAGCTGCGCCGTAACCCGGACCGCCCCAACGCGACCCGGCTGCACGCCCTGACCGTCGCCGCCGCAGACCTCCCTCCGGGCGCCCTGGTCCTGCCCGCCGCCCCCGCGCTCGACCCCGCGCGCGCCCCGATGATGAGCAACCTGCAACGGCTGCTCGCCGGGGACACCTCCGTCATGTCGGAGCGCCGACGCCGGGCCGAGCCCCGGGAAGTAGCGCCGGGCCTGGAGAACCTGCGGGAGAACACGACGCCCGCCCTCGCAGCCGACTACCAGTACCCGTCACCCTCTCCAGTCCAGGCACCTGCCCCCGCCCCCGCGCCCGTACAGACCCGGCCCGTCCCCCAGCAGCAGATCGCTTCACCGCAGCCCGTCAGACCCAGCGTCGACGCCCGGGGCCGGTGGACGCTGCCCCAGCACGCGCAACAGCCAGAAACCCCCGAGCAGCCCGTACGCGCCCCGCACCCGGTCGCACCGGCTCCGGCCCCCGTGCAGCAACTCGCCCCAGTCCGCACGCCGGTGGTTCAGCCCACCCCCGCGCCTCAGCCGTACGCCGCGCCGCGGCCCCCGGCCCCGGTTCAGCCCCAGCCGCCGACCCAGCCCCCGGCCCAGCAGGACCCGCGCCCGCACATCCACGCCCTTGCCCAGGCCGGGCAGTACCGCGAGGCCGCCCGGCTGGCTCAGGCATGGGAGCAGCACACCCTGCAGACCTACGGGATCAACTCGCCCCACGCCACCCAGTGGGTCGAGATCCGGGCCGACCTTGCCAAGAGCGAGGCCAACTACCTCCTGGCGACCCAGCTGTGGATCGCGGCCGGCCGGACCCGCCTCGCACATCAGTCGCCCGACGCGCCGGAGATCCTCGCCACGGCCACCAGTGCCCACTACTGCTGGACCCAGATCACCGACCCGGCACAGGCCCGCACCTGCGGGCCCGAACTGATCAGCCTGCTGCGGGCCCTACCCGCACTCGACCGACGGCACCTGTCGATGGCCCAACAGCGACTGGAGTACCTGAACAACACGATCAGCGGACGCTGACCTGCACCCTTGGCCGCCTCTTATAGAAACGGGCCCTCAAAGGAGGGCCCGTCGGTCCAACTCGCCCGACATCGGGCGCCATCCGTACGATCACCCCATGACCATCCCCCGCCGGCCCCTGGGCCACGGCCCCCAGTCGCAGCACGATCACGCGGCCCAGGCACCCGAGGCCGCAGCCGCCCACCGCGTCCGCGCGGCCGAGGCGGACATCGCCGCCCACTCCCTGCACCGGCCCGGAAGCATGGAAGACCTGGACCGGCTGCGCGAGCGCGGAGTCCTGGGCACCCCGCCTCGACCTGAACAGGTTTCATAAACCGGCGCGCGCCCGAGGCCGCAAGAGAGCCGAGCCCCGGAGGCCCCGCACCGGTGCAGGCTCGCCCGCGCGTTCACCGACGCCGAGCCGGGCGACCCGCGGGGAGAGCCCGACGGGCAGTGCCTTCCGGGCCGGAGTCGGCCCGCTCGACCGTCACCTCGACCTGGTCGGCGACGTCGGCGAGTACCTCGATGTAGATCCGACACCCGGACCCCCGCCGATTCGGCACCGGGTCGGAGACGTCCCCGACCCGGATCTCCGGCCACGCTTGGAGCGCCCGGACGACCGCCGCAGCGGTCCGCTCGATGGCCGCGGAATCCGAGCCCATGAGGCGAATCTGCGGCATCAGCCATCCGTCCCGTCGCCCGAGCCGGCATCGGCGTCCGCCATCTCGTACGCGCCCGCCCCCGCGCCGGTGGGCCGTCCCATGGCAGCCAGGCAGCCAAGGACAGCACGGCAATCCCCAGCCGCGCGGTGCCCGCCGCCGAGCGGCTGCCAGCGGTTGCCCCCGTGGTAGTCCGACCAGTCGCCCACCCAGTCCGAGTACGGGATCATCACGTCCTCGAAGGCCATGCCGTCGAGCCAGGCCGCGGCCAGCTCCCGGGCCTCCACCAGCGACTGCTCCCGGGCGTAGTGCAGCGTCAGTTCGTACCTGAGCCGTTCAACGTCGTACACGTCGTTGTAGATCAGCACCCGCTTGCCGGTGAGCACGTCGGCGAGCCGGACCAGCACCTCCGAGAACGTCGGAGCCCCGGCCCCGGCCACGTCCGCGTCCGTGATCCCGTGGATATCGGACGAATCTCCGGGGATCGGCTCCCCCGGGTCGAGCAGAGTGTCGAGGAGGACTTCGCCGCCGGAGGACAACACTGCGATCTCCACGATGCGCGCCTCGCCGTGCAGGCCGGTGGTCTCGGTATCGAGCACCACCACGGTCGGGTCGAGGAGAGCGGCAGCGGCCCAGTCCGTGCGCTCCTGCGCGGCCCGCCGCTCACCCTCCCGCCGTTCACGCGCGTCCAGCTCCCACTTCGCACGCTGCTCCGCCTGGCGCCGCTCCTCAGCCGCCGTGCACGGAGCACAGCGACGAGGCCAGTCCGCCGCCCGGTGCCACCAGGAGCAGTCCACCCCCTGCGACTTCTGGAAGGCGAGCGCCACCTTCTTCGTCACCAGCTTCACCGCGCAGCCCTCCCCGGCGCACACGGTGACCTCCGCGACCCACGCCGCCGCCTTCTCCCGCTGCGCGGCGAGCTGCGCACGACGGCACCACTGGCACCGGCCGTGCGCCGGCAGCCGCCGAGCCGCCACCTCCCGGCAGCCCCGGCAGGTCCGCGCCGCCAAGCGCCGCTGCTCCGCGTACGCCTTGTTCTCGCAGGACGAGCACCGCTTGCCGCGCACGATGTACGGGCGGACCGTGCCGCACTCCGGGCAGGTCCGCCGCTTCTCCATCCGGGCCTTGACCGCCGAGGCCAGCGGCGTCATCTTCTCCGCGCCGGCCGGGTCGTACAGCGGGACATCGCCGTGCTTCCGCAGTCGGAGGTACGCGAGCGGTAGCTGGCCCTCCGCCAACTTGAGCCGCACCTCGCCGAGTTGGGTCTGCGTTCGAAGGTGCCCGGGTGCCTTGCCCCATCCGTAGACGGGGACGCCGCCGATGTGGTCCCGGGGCGCTTCCCGCGCGACTTGGCCCAGGTCCGTCTCTGTGCGGCTGGACGGGACCCGCTCCGTGACCGTCGTAGTGCTGCTCACTCCTACCTCCCGGAAGGCGTCGAGGGAATGGAAACCGTAGCAGCAATAAACCCCTTTCCGCGCCAATTCAAACATTCCGGCCGAATGAATGGCGAGATGCAATAAGGGCCGAATATAGACGCGCGCGCGTTTCCTCTTTCTGTAAACGACGTCGTTATAAATCCTGCGGGCCCTCAAGCCTCAGGGATCGCCTGCAGGGGAGTCGGCCAGTGGTCCTCGACCGCTTCCCGGGCGATCCTGCTGGACGGGTACAGCTGTGCCGCGAGCCGCTCACGCTCCGCGCGGGCTTCTTCGCTCATGTCCCGTTGCAGGCCGATGAGGTTCTTCTCCTCCAGTTCCTTGAGGATGGGTTCGGAGATGCGCCAGGCCGCCGTGCGCAGCCAGAGCACCAGGCCCGCATCCAGCGTGAATGCCCGTTCCGCTGTGCCGTGTTCGCACCCGGAGAGGCAGGCCGGCCACCGGCCCGACAGCGACATCCGGGTCAGCTCAGCAGAGGTGAGCGGCAGCCATGGCCCAGCGGTATCCGGCAGCTGCAGGCGTGCCTGCAGAGCCCGGCCCATGAGCACGTCGAGCGCAGGCCACAGGTCAGGCCGCACCTCCGCGGCCTCCATGCGGGCCTGCCGGCGCAGGCGCGCGACCTCCCGCTCCCGAGCGGGCGACGACAGCGTTGACAGATTCACCGCCCGCTCTTCCACCAGCTCATTAACGAACTGAGTTTCGGCTTCCCGGTGCTTCTTTATCAGCAGCCTTAGACGGCCCGCCTGCTGCACCGAGAGCTGCAATGTGATGCGCTGATTCACCATGTCTCCAGTAAACGACGTCGTTTAAGGAACATCAAGACGCCCCGCGCCCGCTGATAACAAGCCCTTCGGCGGCGCGCTCCCCGTTCGGGAGAAAAGGCCAGGTCAGGCAGCAAGAGCGGCAGGAACTAGGCCCCGGTGCGCTCGCGTTCGGCGTCAACCGCGCGCCGCAGCTGCTCCAACTTGAGGGGCAGCAGCGGGCGCAGCCCCTCGTACCGCAGCCGGCCGACCCGGTACGAGGTGATCAGCCCGTTCTCCTCCAGCGGCATCCCGGCGGGCCGGATCACCGTGTTCCCGTCCGCGTCGAGGATCCCGTCGTGGTTCATCCAGAGGGACACCCACAGCCGTGACGTTCCGTGGGCCCGCTGGACCAGGTCCGCCCGGATTGGGAGCCACCGCTCCAGCGCGGCCCGGGTCAGCGGCGAGGTCTCCAGCCACTCCCCCTCGCCCTCGACAGGGCCGCCCTGCGGGCGCCGCTCGACGTACACCGCGGTGTTGCCCTCTTCCAGGTGCGTGATGCGCTGCGCGACCAGCTCCCCGCTGCGCGCCCCGGTGTCCAACTCGACCGCGAGCACGGCGGTCAGCCGGGTCTGCGCCGGGGACATCGAACCGCCCAGGTACTGGTCGAGCTGGCGGTACAGCGCGGCCAGGGTGGCCGCCTCCGGAGCGGGCTGCAGCGCGACCTCGCCGCCGCCCAGGTGCAGCGCGGGCAGGCCGAGCGCCTCCCGCAGCAGGTCGAGGCACGTCCTGCGGATGGCGTTGGTCGGCTCCGAGGTGGGCGGGAAGCCGCCGCCGAGCCGCCGGTGCCGCAGCACCCCGGATTCGGCGAGCCGTACGTACGGGGCGAGCGAGGTCTCCTCCAGGAGCCGCTGCAGGCTGCGCCGGGCGCCGACCGGCAACGCGTCCCGGGCCAGCGCGCGCTGGAGTTCCCCGCGGACCATGGAGAGCTGGCGCCGGCGGGCCTCGCCGACGCCCAGGTCGTCGAGGAGCCCGTCGAGCGCGGTGAGGGAAGGGAAGGGCGGCACGCGCCGATTGTCGCGTACCGCCCTGTGGTGTGCTGGATGTCGGTGGTTTCCGGGACCGGGCTACTGCTGGTCGTGCCGCCCGTACGGGTCCATGGGGTGCTGGTGCCGGTACACCCAGGTCTGCAGCAGCACGTTCGAGGTCACGTTCCACACCAGCCCGAACGCGACGAAGCCCGCGACCATGTGCTTCCAGTTGCCGGGGTCGAAGTCGTCCCCGGCCGCCCACCAGCAGACGACCCCCGCGAGGGCCATGCCCAGCAGTTCGGCGGCGGCCCGCCGCAGGTACCAACGGATCTTGTAACGCGTGTGTTTGTACATGCGGGTCAGCCTGTGCGCCAGGGCCTGTGGACAGAGATCGGCCAGCGGGATCTGTCAGCCCTCCGTACTGCAGAAGGCGAACCACCGCAGCAGTCCGGTGCGTATCGCCGCCAGGGCCGTGCACGCGACTGCCATCTCCCAGACCGACCCGGGGTCGAAGCCGTCGCCGCCGCAGTCGAGGGCCATGTCGACCAGGAGGCCGGCGAGTACCCAGGCGTACAGCTCCCTCCAGGGCCGCGTCGTGAGGGTCATGAGATACGAGCGGATCGAGCGGCGGGGGCGGAAGTTCTTCGTCCAGTTCATCGGCCGACCGTCCCACCCGAACCGGACACCCCCGCCGCCGCGAAGCACTTCTCACCTTGGTGGAAGCCCGCACGGCCCTTTGTGGGAGGCGAACTGGGGGCAGGGCCGGCCGACCCGATTGATCCAGCGCGAGCAGCGGCTCCGGAGGAACTCACCGTCCGGGATGTGCCAGGGTGTCTCGCCCTGCTCGCGCTGGCGTGCGGAGGGCTGCTCGCCGGTTCGGACGACGTCGCCCGCAGCCAGGCTCAGGTCCTCGCCGGTGTCGAAGGCGACGCGGTACGGGAACGGGGTGACGTAGCGCCGGACTTGGATGACGCGGCCGAGCGTGCCGGTCGGCACGGCGTACGGGACACGACAGTCCTCGCCCTCCGCCTCCAGGTCCTCGTGGATGTACGACCCGCGCAGCCGGTGGGCGGCCTTCACACGGTCGCCGTCCTGGAGGGTCAGGGCACCGGACCGGACCCGCCGGACGATCTCCAGCCGGTCCTCCAGCGAGAGTGTGCCGAGGACGTCGTCGAGCCGTGGCGTCATGCCGCCCACGATAGGGGCGCCGCCCCCCGGATCTTTGCTCCGGACATCTTCGGGGCACTGCCTCGCTACGCTGCCGCGCATGGTTGCCGCGAGCGAATGGGCCGAGGGTGTCGAGTACGACGGCCAGGCCGAGAATGACATCTTCGACTTCTGCACGGTGGGGGGAGTCACCTACATGTGCTTGACCTCCCACACCGCCGGTCCCGAGACCCACCCGACACGGGGCGTACGCCGTGCCCGGACTTGGGCACGCGCGGCGTGGGAGGGGATGAACGGCCTTGAGGCCACCGTGTCGAGTCTCTCCACGGCCGTCGCCTCGATGCAGTACGCCCGCACGCGCTTGGCTCCGGCGGGCATGAACCCGGAGGAACGCCGACGCTTCGCGAATCTGATCGGCACCCTGCGGAGCTATGCCGAAGAGGTGGCCGGGGAGGTTGAGCAGCTGGCCGGCGACCACCCGCGGTACGCGGAGGCGTAGCCGCGAGACCCCCTACGGTGCCTCGCCGGTCGCTTCGAGGGCGCCCGCCAGGTCGCGGGCCAGGTCGTAGCCGGGGCTGTCCTCAAGCAGGGACTTGCGCCGGTTGTACCGCTGCGTGGTCCGCGAGTCCTTGTGGTCCGCCCAGTCCTGGACCTTGTCCGGCCGGGCGTTGGGCTTGGCCAGTGCGTGGGTGATCGCGTCGCCCTTGGTCCCGTGCGGCGGGTGCTTGAGCGCGTCGAGGCCGGCGCGCTTGGCCAGCGACCGGAACAGCCGCCACACCGCAGGTTCGTCGAGCTGGCCACCGTTGGCCGTGCAGAACAGCCACCCCTCCGTCCGGCCGCCGAGGTAGGTCTGCAGCGCGTGCCAGGCCACCGGCGGGACCGGCTTCTTCTTCCAGCCGCCGCCCTTCACCCGCACCCGCAGCACGTGGTGCCCCTGGTCCTGGCCGAGATCCTCAACCCGGGCGCCCAGCAGGGAGTCGACGCGCAGGCAGCAGGTGTAGAGGACGAGCATCAGCGCGTACGCGCGCTGACGGTAGGCCGCGACCCGGTGATGGTCCCGGGCCGTGACGAGCAGCTTCGTCCACTGCTCCTCCGTGTATCCGTCGGTCGGCGAGAAGTCCGGGTCGATGTACGGCCGCACCACCGCGTCGAACGGATTCTTCACCGAGGTGTCACTGACCTTGTCCAGGTAGGTGAAGAACGAGCTGGCCGCCGACAGCGAGTTCGCCCGCGAGGCGTCCGAGTACGGCGCCCCGGTCCGCGCCATCTCGCCGCGCTGGCCGCCCCGGGTCCGGACCCAGGTGGGCGCGGTCGTCAGGTAGGTGGAGAAGACGTCGGCCAGCATGAACTTCACGGCCATCGGGTGCTGGCCGTGGTCCCGGGCGAACTCCTCGAAGACCTTGAAGCCCCGCGCGTACGCGCGCTGCGTGTTCGCCGAGCGCTGGTGGGCGATCCAGCCAGCCGCCAGCGTCGGCAGCGCGTCGTCCTCGCCGTAGATGCCGACGAGGAAGTCGTACAGCCGCCGGGCGTGCTCCGGCCACTGCTCGCGCGGATCACGGTGCAGCGTGGCGAGCGTCGCCCGCGGCGAGCGCTCCAGGGCCTTCGACGTCATGAGTTCAGACCGCAGCCGGCAGCGGAGCCACGCCGCCCAGCTCGATAGCCCCCAGCTCGAACTCCGACAGGTAGTCGGGGTGCGCCCGCCATTCGTACGCGATCGTCCCCAGGGTGTCCCAGTACTGATCAACGGCGCGCTCTCGCACCATCTCCTGCAGCCCTTGGTCGAACTTGAGGAGGTCCGTACCGATGTCGTGGGCCGACTGCACGGCCCGGCCCAGTGCGGCCAGCGCGATGACGAGACCGTCGTCGCTCGCGTCCTGGGCTGCGGCGAGCAGCGGGTCGATGCGCGCGCGGAGGAAGGTCTCGATGCGGTCGAAGTCGCCTGCGGTCACAGCCACGTCGTCTCCCCAGAAGTCGAACCCCTAGCCGGGATTCAGGAACTAACAGGGTAACCGTAATTATCCTGTCAGTTCTATTCTCGCCACCCGTACGGGCCAATCCAGCCGAAGTGTCAAGAACGACCTGACATAGGCCAGCGTCAGGGCTAACTTGACGCACATGACAGAAGCGAACGATCCGATCGACGGGGAAGAACTGCCCCCGGCCCTCACCCCGACCGACGAAGCGATGCTCACCCGCACACAGACCCTGCGCGAGATCGCCGACGCGGTGCTGCGCGACATCGCCCAGCCCCACCCGGCCGATGAACACGGCGCCCTGCTGCGCCACGCCCTGCTCATCCAGGGACTCACCGGCCACCTGGTCGACCAGGCCGCCGTCGCCGAACGCGAGCGCGGCGCCAGCTGGACCGCCATCGGCGAAGCCGCCGGCACCTCCCGCCAGTCCGCCCACGAACGCTGGAACCGCATGGTGGGCGAGTGGGTCCGCAGGCAGCGCAGGCGCACCGGGACCGACAGCGTCCCGGCCGACCCCGCCGTCCACGCCCGAGAGCTGGACGACTGGTTCGCCGCACTGACCGGAGACCAGCAGGCGGTCAGCGCCCTGCTGCCCTCCCTGCACGACGAGGACGCCCGCACCGAGGCCAACACCCACCGTGCCGAGGTCAAACAGCTCAACCAGCGGATCAAAGAGTCGTACGAGGGCTCTTCTGCCGCGTACGAAGCGGTCGAGGAAGCGCGCGGCACCGACCAGGCCGAGAGCACCCGGGCCGTATGGGCCGCCGGCGCCTTTGCGCGCGCCGACGCATTCGAACGGCTCGCGGTCGTCGAGAAACCACGGGCTACCGAGCATCGCCGCGATGCCGCGCTCCAGCGCACCAAAGGCCAGGACATCCTCCGGGGCCTCTACGAGCCTGGCAGCAGGAGGGACCCCGAGGTCGAGGACCGCATCCGGGTGAGCCAGGCATACGGCGACCTCACCCGCGAGGAGCGCGGCGGGTCGGAGTCTGCCGTCACCGCGCTGCTCGCTGAACGGCTCGACGGCATTCCCGCGGACACCCTCCGCGAGTACCTCGGGCCCGTCATCGAGGCACACCGTGAGAAACGGCGCAGGTCCTACAACCTCAACATCGCCGCCTGCTCGGCCCCGGACAGGGCTCAGTACGCGGCAGACACCGCGCTGAGCAGTGCACGGCTGAGCGTCGGCGAGTTCTTCCGCAGCCAGGCCCGGACCTTGCTGATCGGGTACCTGACGGCCGCTGCACTCGACGGCGCTGGCCTGGACACGCTCCGCACCTGGACGCGTAACCCGGACGACTCCCGGCCCCTGGAACTGCTGCGATCCGGCGCCGAACCGCAATTGGCCGCTGCCTGCGAACAGATCCTCTCCTCCCACAAGAAGACCCTTGCGAACGTCCTGATCATCGTCCAGGCCGCCCTGCAGGGAGCCCGGCCCGACCCCGGAGGCACGCCATGAAAATGCTGGCGCGTATTGCCGAGCGCATCCGCCTCGCCGACCTGCCGGTGTGGGAACAGCCCGGCCACTTCCAGCCCGGCAGCATCGTGCAGCTGCCCCCGTACGGCTTCGGCCAGGCCGTTGTGTGGACGGACGGCGAACTCGTCAACCTCCAGGACATGGACGGCACCGAGGAGATCCGCGTCGCCCGGATGCTGCGCCACGCCACCCCTGATTGCCCGCCCTGCAGGGCCGACTTCGACCGTCTCAACGACGCCGCGGAGGACGCGCACTTCAAGCACCAGCCGGAGACCCTGCACAGCCGAGACTGACCAACCCCGCCGCCGAAACGAAGCAGAAGAGGAGAAGCACCATGACCTACGAAATCGAACTGGCCACGGCCAAGGCCACGCGCACCGCGTGGTCCTGCTCGTGCGGAGCCGACAACCCGCCGACGTACGACTGCTGCCACGACTGCCAGCGCCCGTCCTGGGCATGCGCCAACTGCGGCACCGTCAACGCCTCCGTCTGGAGCCAGTGCCAGGAGTGTGAGAACAGCATCCCCGCCGAGGCCCTGGGCGACCGCGACGAGGGTTACGAGATGACCTACGAGGAGTTCATCGGGCTCCAGGTCGGCCCCCGCCGGATCGGCGGCTGGTACGACCACGGCGACGCCACCAGCGAGTACGAGGTCCTCGCCATCGACCGCGGCCCGCGCGAGCAGTGGCCCACGTGGCAGATCACCGTACGGGGCAAGGACGGCCAGGCCCGCGAACACTGCACCGGCTGGGACCCCCGCCGCGACCGGATCGTCGCCCAGACCCCGGCCGACGTCACCATCGTCTCCGTCGGCCGCCTGCACGACGACGTCGAGGGCGAGTACGCCGACGTCCTCCAGGAAGCCACGATCGCGGTTGATCTTCGGGTCCACTTCCGCGATCCGCACTCGCTCAGCCAGGAGATGCGCGAGCTGACCGCCCACGACCAGGCCGTGCGCGACACCGTGATGAGCACTCCGGGCATCCGCGACGTCCTCTCCGCGACCGCCCTGCAGATCGCGGGCTACCTCGCCGGACCCAGCTCCGCCCCGATCACGGTGGTCACGCAGTGCGCCGGCGGACGTCACCGCGCCGCGACAACGGCGATGGCCCTGCGAGCCGTCGTCTCCGGCGACGTCGAGCAGGCCGCCGCCTACGGACTGGCCGACAGCGCGAAGACGTTTACCGAGCGGCGCCTGGTCGTCGAGCTGGTCCACCGCGACCTCGACAAGGCCGTCGTCGATCGCTGACCCGACCCGCACACGAAAGGGCGCCCACAGCCATTGGAGCTGGCTGCGGGCGCCCACGCATGAGGGTATGGCCCCGCTGAGGGCAGCCCGAACCCTGGCAGCCGACCGTCGTTAGATGGACGACACTCAATGTCGTTGCCATAACGACAGAAGAAGGCAGGGCTCATGACGACGTCCGAGGAACACACCCGGCGGATCAAAGAGGAGCGAGCCGAGCGGGAGCGGGACTACGCGTGGTTCCACATCGCCGCCGATGCGGACGAGTTCGCCGATGACGATCGGATGTGGCCGGGCCGCCCGATCGCGGACGTCGCGCCACACCTGGACCGCCTCTTCGAGCACGCCTACCTCAGCGAGGCCCACCGGGTCTCCGAGACCGACCTGCTGGCCGCGCTGCTGGTGCTGCGCACCCTGCGCGAGGACCTGCAGCGGGCCGAGGGCCATCTGATCGAGACCGCCCGCAAGAAGGGCGTCACCTGGACCAGGCTCGCCCCGGCCCTGGAGGTCAAGAGCCGCCAGTCCGCCGAACGCCGCTACCTGCAGCTGCGCGGCGACTCCTCGGACGACGGCCGCACCCAGGAGGACCGGGTGGCCGGCGAGCGTGACCAACGCGCCCGCGCGAAGGTCCAGCGGGCCTGGATGGCGGAACACGCCGACGAGATCCGGGTACTCGCCGTACGGCTGGCCGCCGTCGAGGACCTGCAACAGTGCGCGGACCACGCGGAGCGCACCAGCCAGGAACGGATGAACCGGCGCATCTTCCCCCGCCCCGCCTTCCAGCCGGCCACCTGGCCCGCCAACCTGCACAGAGCGATCGAGCGCGACACCGTGCCCGAGATGTTCCACGAGATCCGCAAGGCAACCTTGCCCGCCGTACTCGACCTGGGCCCCGACCACGCCGAGCTGGTGGCGGCAGTCGCCGCGCTGTACCGGGCCGAGTCCGAGGCCGTCCACCAGGTGCTCTCTGCCCGCTGGGACCGCCGCTGGGGCCCCGACCCGGACGCCGCGGACGAAGAGAGCTGAACCTGCCATCCCGACCTGGTCCGTTCTCACCCGCCCCGGGCCCGGAACCGATGATGATGTCCCGAGCCAGCCCAGCGAAGGAGCGGAAGATGGCCCTACCGGCCGTGTGGATTTACTCGAACCCCTACCAGGACGGCCCCGTCCGCATGGTTCGGGCCACGGCCACCGCCCAGATCGCCCAACGCGAAGGCCCCAACGAACAAGTGCTGGTGAACGGCGAACCAGTCGTCTGGGGCGCGGGCGAGGCGATGATCCCGCCTGGCTTCGGCCTCGCACTCGCCCAAGCCCTGAACGCGGCCCGCCGCGCGGCCGACGAGCAGGGCCACGACCAGGTCGTCACCGCCCGGCCCGAGGGCGAACAGCTGGTCTGGAGGGTCTACCCGGTGGACGAAGTACCCGTCTCGCCCAACACGAAGCCGGAGCCGCCCGCCCCGCGCAGCGACTCCCCGCCCTGGGCCGGACCGCGCGTCTCCGCGCCGAGCTACCCGGTCAACCCCGCAGACCTGTAGGACCGCCCGCCAGCAAGCGGTCTGTCGCTCCCCCGTCCGGTGCCACGATGGGCGCATGAGCACGGCAGGCCGTAACACCGTATCCGGCCGCACCTACCGCCGGACCCGCCCGCGCGGGTTCGCCGACTGGTCCCCGAGGCCCGACACCCTGCGCCTGGTCGAGCAGGTGCACGCAGTCCTCGACGAGTACCGCGCGCACCTGCCGCTGACCGCCCGCCAGGTCTTTTACCGGCTGGTCGGAGCCTTCGGCTACCCGAAGGAAGAGAAGGCGTACGACCGGCTGCAGGAGACCCTCAACCGGGCCCGACGAGCCCGGCTGATCCCCATGGACGCCATCCGCGACGACCGGGCCGCGTCCGCCGGCCACTCCTTCGGCTACAGCAGCCCGGCGGAGTTCTGGGAATCCGTCCGCGCGTCCGCGCACCACTACTCCCGGCCCCTGGACGAAGGCCAGCCGCACGCGGTCGAAGCATGGATCGAAGCCCAGGGCATGATGCCGATGGTCGCCGAGGTCACCCGGCAGTACGGCGTCGTCGTCTACTGCTCCGGCGGATTCGAGTCGGTGGCCGCCAAGCACGACGCCGCCGCCCGCATCGCCCGGCGCGAGGTGACCACCAGGTTGCTCAGCATCGGCGACTACGACCCCAGCGGACTCAGCATCCTGGACGCCGCCGTCGAGGACGTCATCGCGTTCGTCGACGAGATGGGCGGCACTCCGCCCGAGGTGAAGCGGCTGGCCGTCACCGAGGAACAGATCACCGAGCACCAACTGGTCACCGCCCCGCAGAAGGACACCGACCGCCGCGGCGAGCACATGGGCGCCACCGTCCAGGCCGAGGCGCTCAGCCCGACGCTGCTCACCGACCTGGTGCGCGCCGGCGTCGAGGAGGCCGTGGACCTGAGGGTGCTGCAGCGCGTACGGGCCCGGGCCGCACGTGAACGGCAGAAGGTCGTGGCAAAGGCCGAAGGGCTGCGCTGACCATCCGGGGCGGGACGGCACCGGATTGCGGTCCGAACTGTTCGGCCAGCGCGCGGGGTCGGCAGCTCCTCAGCCCCCTGGGGGGCTTGCGGTGCCCCGCCGGGGTGGCACAGGCCGTACGGCGACTGCGGACCGGCCGGGGCCACAAGAAGGGAAGTAGGGCTGGTCTGGTCAGTGGTGCGGGTGGCCACTGCGGACCGTCGTTCCCTCCCGCTCCGTGGGGGCTGGCGTTCTGTGGTGCACGTCCAAGAGGGCCCATCGAGGGGAGCCCGGCGCGACTGGACCACAGCGCGCTGACCTGGGAGAAGGAACATTCGTTAGACCGATTAGACCGTTCTACGCACGCGCGCGCGGGCGCCCGTACGCGAAGAAGCCCCGGTGGCGCGCGAGCCGCCCTAGCTCTTCGCGCACCACCGGGGCTCGGGGAAGGCCCGCGCTCCCGGGGGAAGAGCAGCGGGCCAGGTCGTGGCAGCCGCTCAGGCCGAGGACACCGGCCGTGGGGTGTTCAGTCGGTCGAGCCGCTCGTACAGGTCCCGCACGATCCGGGCCCGGCCCTGGGCACAGCGCACGGTGCCCTCCGGAGTTGTTGCCAGGCGCCGCGCCGCCTCTCGAAGGACGACTTCGGCGAGCGCCCGCCGGCCGTCCCCCGCAGGGAGTCGCTCGGCACGCTTCCGGACGTCGTCGGCGACCGCGCGCGCGTGGCCAGTCAGCTCCAGGGCGATCAGGTGGCAGTCCCGGGGCTGGAGCAACTCGCCGGGGTCGGTCCATGCCAGCACGGCGCGGACGAGGAGTTCGTGGGGCTCCCGGTCCAGCGGCAGGTCCGCCTCGACGACGCCCTCAGGGTCGTAGAGCACGGTGTGGGAGCTGGTCACGAGGCGACCGCCCTTCTGTGGTCGGCCACCAGGTCCTGCAGCTGCGCGGCGAGCCGGCCTGCAGGGACCAGCAGCGGCGGGACCTCGCGCGGGGGTGAGACCCAGTGGGCGGACGGGGTGCCGTGGTCGGTGCACGGCATCAGCAGCTGATCACCGACCGACAGCGCCCGCACCCCGGGCACCGTCGCGGCGACCGCGCCCTCACCCGGCGGCACCA
>NZ_JBITDP010000038.1:0-46558 GCF_044454405.1 Streptomyces sp. NPDC051555
GGGACGGGGCCTGTCAAGGGTGGCCGCAGGCCATCGCGCAGCGACGCGACCGCAGGGAGCGCCCTTGACAGGTCACGGCCCCACGGAGAGACAGTGGAACTGACGGGCAGCCCCCGGAACCTCCCCGACCCCGCCCCGCCCGAAGCCCCCGCCCCCCGCGGCGAAGCCGCGCCGACTGCCGCCCCACCCCGCCCCCGCCCCGCCCCCATCCCTGCGAAAGTATCTTGACGTCGAGATAGATGTCCGGCAGGCTGCGGCCGTCAGGTCTCTTGATGTCGAGAGACTTTCTGGGTGGGCGGGTGAGCGGAGGGGCGCGCGATGGGGGACAAATCGGGGATCGGGTCGGGGGTCGAGTCGGGGGACATCCCCGGAGCCGGGCTGTGGGCGCGGTTGCGGCGGCCGCCGGGTGGGCGGGACGCGCGGATCATGTTGTTCGGCCAGCTGTTGGACCGCACCGGGTCGGGGGTCTGGGCCGCCTCCTCGGTCCTGTATTTCACGTTCGTCGTCGGCTTCGACGGTCGGCAGCTCGGCCTGCTGCTGGGGGTGGCCGGGGTGGCGGGGATCGCCGGGTCGCCGTTGGCGGGACGGCTGGCCGGGTGCTTCTCCGTACGGGCGCTGCTGATCGGGTGCCACCTCCTGCGGTTGGCGACCCTGTGTCTGATGCTGGTGTGCACGCGTTTCGACGTGCTGTTGGTCGTTGTCGCGGTCACCTACCTGGGTGACCGGGCGGCCAAGACGCTGGAGATGCTCTTCGCCACGCGCGTCGCGGGCGAGCGGCGCGCGGAGTACCAGGCCCTCTCGCGCAGTGCGGCGAACGCCGGGTACGCGGTGGGGGCGGGGATCGCGGCGCTCGGTCTCGCCGTCGGGACCCGCGGGGCGTACGCCGCCCTGATCCTCGCCAACGCCCTGTCGTTCGTCCTGGCCGCCGCCCTCGTGTGGCGCACCCGCGAGCCCCGGGCCCGCGCCCACGTCGTGGCCCGGTCCGAGGGGGCCGAGCACGCCGAGCCCGCCGCCCCCGCCAGTCCGTGGCGCGATCGCGGCTATCTGCGGTTCGTCCTGCTGGACATCCCGATGAGCCTCGACGACTCGATCCTCAACGTCGGCCTGCCGCTGTGGCTCGTGGACCACACCTCGGCGCCGCACGCCGTGGTCCCGGCCTTCCTGGCGATCAACACCGTGCTCGTCGTCATCCTCCAACTGCACGTGTCGGCCCGGGTGCGGGGGCCGCGCCGGGCCGCCGGGGTGGCGCTCCTCTACGGCGTCACCCTGCTCGGCTGCTGCGTCGTGCTGGCGACCGCCACCGGCGGCGGGGCGTGGAGCGCCTCGCTCGCCCTGCTCGCCGCCGCGATGCTGGTCACCGCGGCCGAGTTGATCCGTTCGGTCAGCTCCTGGGAGCTGGCGGTCTCCCTCGCCCCGCCGGAGTCCAGGGCGGCCTACCTGGGCGTGGCCGGCATGGCCCAGTCCATCCAGAAGTCCGCCGGGCCGCTCCTGCTCACCGGCGCGGTCATGGCGGCGGGCCCGGCCGGCTGGCTCCTGCTGGGCGGTGCGGTGGCGGGTCTGTCGGTGGTGCAGCGGCGGGGGTGCCTGCGCCGCTTGGACGCGCTGGAGGGCGTCAACTCCCCTGCGGTCCGGTCGCGTTCCTGAAGGGGGCGCGCTCCGGACAAATAATGCAAGCATGCTTGATTGTTTTCCCGTGCGCTGCCACGCTTCCCCCCACAGCCGTGTCCTGGGGTCCCGAGGGAGCGCACCGTGCCCGAGCCGTCGTCCGCCGCCACCGAACACGCCGCAGCAGCGGTGTACGTCGATCTCCGCGAGGAGGGCCGTGAGCTCGACCTCCTCGTCGCCGAGCTGCCCGACCCCGGCTGGGCCGCGGCCACCCCCGCCGCCGGCTGGAGCATCGCCCACCAGATCGCCCACCTGGCATGGACCGATCGGGCGGCGCTGCTGGCGCTCACCGACGCCGACGGTTTCGCGGAGATGGTCGCGGCCGCCTTCGCCGCACCGGACCGGTTCGTCGACGACGGCGCGGCCGAAGGGGCCGCGCTCGCGCCCGCGGAGCTGCTGAGCACCTGGCGGGCCGGGCGCGCCGCCCTGGACCTGGCCCTCGCCGCGGCCTCGCCCGACACGCGCTTCCCCTGGTACGGGCCGCCCATGAAGGCCGCCTCGATGGCCAGCGCCCGGCTGATGGAGACCTGGGCGCACGGCCAGGACGTCGCCGATGCGCTCGGGGCGCGCCGCACGCCCACCGACCGGCTGCGGCACGTCGCCCGGATCGGCGTGCGGGCCCGCGACTACGCCTTCGCGGTGCGTGGACTGCCCGCTCCCGCCGAGGAGTTCCGGGTGGAGCTGACCGCCCCCGACGGGGCGGGCGCGTGGACGTACGGGCCCCCGGACGCCCCGCAGCGCGTCACCGGGCCAGCCCTCGACTTCTGCCTGCTGGTGACCCAGCGGGCGCACCGCGCCGACCTCGGCGTACGGGCGCTGGGCGCCGACGCCGAGCGGTGGCTCGACATCGCGCAGGCCTTCGCGGGCCCGGCCGGTCCCGGCCGCGAGCCGGGCGGCGGTCCCGCGTGAGCGGGGCGCGGCGCGCCCTGCGCATCGGCAATGCGTCCGGCTTCTACGGCGACCGGTTCTCGGCGGTGCGCGAGATGCTGACCGGCGGCGAGCTGGACGTCCTGACCGGGGACTACCTCGCCGAGCTGACCATGCTGATCCTCGGCCGCGACCGGCTCAGGGACCCGGGCCTCGGCTATGCGAAGACCTTCCTGCGCCAGCTGGAGGAGGGCCTCGGCCTCGCGCATGAGCGGGGCGTGCGGATCGTCGCCAACGCGGGCGGCCTCAACCCGGCCGGCCTCGCGGACGCCGTGCGCGAACTGGCCGCGAAGACCGGCGTGCCGGTGCGCGTCGCGCACGTCGAGGGCGATGACGTGATGCCCTACGCCGAAGGGGTGCTGACCGCCAACGCCTACCTCGGCGGCGCCGGGATCGCGGCCTGCCTGCGGGCGGGCGCGGACGTCGTCGTCACCGGCCGGGTGACCGACGCGGCGCTCGTCAGCGGCCCCGCCGCCTGGTGGTTCGACTGGTCGCCCGGGGACCACGACCGGCTGGCGGGAGCGGTGGTCGCCGGGCACGTCCTGGAGTGCGGGACCCAGGCGACCGGCGGCAACTACTCCTTCTTCACCCGCCACGCGGCCATGGCCCGCCCCGGCTTCCCGCTCGCCGAGATCGAGGCGGACGGCTCCTGCACCCTCACCAAACACCCCGGCACGGGCGGCGCGGTGACCACCGGCACCGTCACCGCGCAGCTGCTCTACGAGACCCAGGGCGCCCGCTACCTCGGCCCCGACGTGACGGCCCGCCTCGACACCGTGCGGCTGCGCGAGGAGGGCCCGGACCGGGTCAGGATCAGCGGGGTGCGGGGCGAGGCACCGCCGCCGACCCTGAAGACCGGCGTCACCCGGATCGGGGGCTGGCGCAACGAGGTGGTCTTCGTCCTGACCGGCCTCGACATCGAGGCGAAGGCGGAGCTCGTACGGGCCCAGCTGGCCGGGGTGTTGGAGGGCGTGGCCGACGTCGGCTGGACCCTCGCCCGTACCGATCACGCGGACGCGTCGACCGAGGAAGCGGCGAGCGCGATGCTGCGGCTGGTGGTCCGGGACCCCTCCGCCGACCGGGTCGGGCGGGCCCTGACCTCGGCGGCGATCGAGCTGGCCCTCGGCAGCTACCCGGGTTTCCACGTGACGGCCCCGCCCGGACCGGCCCAGCCGTACGGGGTGTTCAGCTCCGGGCAGCTGCCCGCGGCCACCGTCCCCCACGTGGCGGTGCTCCCGGACGGCAGCCGTCTGGCCATCCCGGCGCCCGGGCCAGCGGCGCCGCCGGCCGCCCCGCTGCCGCCCCTGCCGGTCCCGCCCGACCCGGGCACCCGGGGAGCCCCCGCGGGGCAGGTCGCCACCCGCCGCGCGCCCCTCGGGCTGGTGGCCGGGGCCCGCAGCGGGGACAAGGGAGGGGACGCGAACGTCGGCGTCTGGGCGGAGAGCGCGGACGCCTGGGACTGGTTGCGGAGCACCCTCACCGTCGACCTGTTCCGGGAGCTGCTCCCCGAGACCCGCACCCTGCCGGTCACCCGGCACGACCTGCCGAACCTGCGCGCCCTGAACTTCGTCGTCACCGGCATCCTCGGCGACGGCGTCGCCTCCGGGCACCGCTTCGACCCGCAGGCCAAGGCGCTCGGCGAGTGGCTGCGCGCCCGCCACCTGGACGTCCCCGTCAGCCTTCTCCCCCCTCTCGCACCCCCTTCGGAGGTGAGCCGCCCATGACCCGGCTCGGCACCAGCGTCGACACCCGCGACCCCGACCACCTGGCCCACCGGGCCGCCGCCCTGGAACGCATCGAGGCCCTCGACGCCGAGCACGCCAAGGCGCTCGCGGGCGGCGGCGAGAAGTACACGGCCCGGCACCGGGCGCGCGGCAAGCTGCTCGCCCGGGAGCGGATCGAGCTGCTCCTCGACCCGGACACCCCGTTCCTGGAGCTGTCCCCGCTCGCGGCCTGGGGCAGCGACTACCCGGTGGGCGCCTCGATGGTGACCGGGATCGGTGTGGTCGAGGGCGTCGAATGCCTGGTCACCGCCAACGACCCGACGGTGCGCGGCGGTGCCTCCAACCCGTGGACGCTGAAGAAGGCGCTGCGCGCCAACGAGATCGCGCGGGCCAACCGACTGCCCTGCATCAGCCTGGTCGAGTCCGGCGGCGCCGACCTTCCGTCCCAGAAGGAGATCTTCATCCCCGGCGGGGCGATCTTCCGGGATATCACCCGGCTCTCCGCCGAGGGGATCCCCACGGTGGCCGTCGTCTTCGGCAACTCCACGGCGGGCGGGGCCTACATCCCGGGGATGTCCGACCACACCGTGATGATCAAGGACCGGTCGAAGGTCTTCCTCGGCGGCCCGCCGCTGGTCAAGATGGCGACCGGCGAGGAGAGCGACGACGAGTCCCTCGGTGGCGCCGACATGCACGCCCGCACCTCGGGCCTCGCCGACTACTACGCCGTCGACGAGGAGGACGCGATCCGCCGGGCCCGACGGATCGTGGCCCGCCTGAACCACCGCAAGGCGCGGCCGGAGCCGCCGGCGGCGCAGGAACCGCTGTACGACGCCGAGGACCTGCTCGGCATCGTGCCGTCCGACCTCAAGACCCCCTTCGACCCGCGCGAGGTCATCGCCCGGCTGGTCGACGGCTCCGACTTCGACGAGTTCAAACCGCTGTACGGGACCAGCCTGGTCACCGGCTGGGCGAGCCTGCACGGCTACCCGATCGGCATCCTCGCCAACGCCCAGGGCGTGTTGTTCAGCGCCGAGTCGCAGAAGGCCGCCCAGTTCATCCAGCTCGCCAACCAGCGCGACATCCCGCTCCTCTTCCTGCACAACACCACCGGCTACATGGTCGGCAAGGAGTACGAGCAGGGCGGGATCATCAAGCACGGCTCGATGATGATCAACGCGGTGTCCAACTCGAAGGTCCCGCACCTGTCCGTCCTCATCGGCGCCTCCTACGGCGCGGGGCACTACGGCATGTGCGGGCGGGCCTACGACCCCCGCTTCCTCTTCGCCTGGCCCAGCGCGAAGTCCGCGGTGATGGGACCGCAGCAGCTCGCGGGCGTGCTGTCGATCGTCGCGCGCGCCTCGGCCGCCGCGAAGGGGCAGCCGTACGACGACGAGGCCGACGCCGGGATGCGGGCCTTCGTGGAGCAGCAGATCGAGTCGGAGTCCCTGCCGATGTTCCTGTCCGGGCGGCTGTACGACGACGGGGTCATCGACCCGCGCGACACCCGCACCATCCTCGGCCTGTGCCTCTCGGCCGTCCACAACGCCCCCGTCGAGGGCGCCCGTGGCGGCTTCGGCATCTTCCGGATGTGAGCCCCCACATGACCACCTCACCCGAGCCCACCTCACCCGGGTCCGCCGCGTCCGAGCCCACGGTGTTCGAGCCCACCGCGTCCGACCTCGCCGCGCCCAAGACGATCGGTTCGCTGCTCGTCGCCAACCGCGGGGAGATCGCCGTACGGATCTTCCGCACCGCCCGCGCCCTGGGCCTCGACACCGTCGCCGTGTACGCCGACCCCGACGCCGGGGCCCTGCACGTGCGGGAGGCCGACGCGGCCGTCCGGCTGCCCGGGGCCGCCCCCGCCGAGACCTACCTGCGCGGCGAACTCCTCGTACGGGCGGCCCTCGCCGCCGGTGCCGACGCCGTCCACCCCGGGTACGGGTTCCTCTCCGAGAACGCCGACTTCGCCCGGGCCGTGCGCGCCGCCGGGCTGCTCTGGATCGGGCCGCCGCCCGAGGCGATCGAGGCCATGGCCTCCAAGACCCGTGCCAAGGAGCTGATGCGCGCCGCCGGGGTCCCCCTGCTCGACCCGGTCGACCCGGCCGCGGCCACCGCCGCGGACCTGCCGCTGCTCCTCAAGGCCGCCGCGGGCGGCGGCGGCCGGGGCATGCGGGTCGTCCGCGACCTCGACTCCCTGAAGGAGGAGCTCGAAGCCGCCGCCGCGGAGGCCCGGTCCGCCTTCGGTGACGGCGAGGTCTTCGCGGAGCCCTACGTCGAGCGCGGCCGGCACGTGGAGGTACAGGTCCTCGCCGACGCCCACGGCACCGTCTGGGCACTGGGCACCCGGGACTGCTCCCTCCAGCGCCGCCACCAGAAGGTCATCGAGGAGGCCCCGGCCCCCGCCCTCCCCGAGAGCCTGCGCGCCACCTTGCGCGAAGCCGCCGTCGCCGCCGCCCGCGCAGTGTCCTACCAGGGCGCGGGCACCGTCGAGTTCCTCGTCACCGCCGACGGCCGCCCGTACTTCCTGGAGATGAACACCCGCCTCCAGGTGGAACACCCCGTCACCGAAGCCGTCTTCGGCATCGACCTCGTCGCCCTCCAACTGCGCATCGCCGAAGGACGGGCGCTGCCCCTGGACCCGCCGCGGGCCGAGGGCCACGCCGTCGAGGCCCGGCTGTACGCGGAGGACCCGGCCCGGGACTGGCGCCCGCAGGCCGGGGTCCTGCACACCCTGTCCGTCCCCGGGGACGGGATCCGGATCGACACGGGCTTCGCCGACGGCGACACCGTCGGCGTGCACTACGACCCGATGCTCGCCAAGGTCATCGCCCACGCCCCCACCCGCGCGGAAGCCGTCCGCGCGCTCACCCGCGCCCTGGCCCGGGCCCGCATCCACGGGCTCACCACCAACCGGGACCTGCTGGTGCGTTCCCTGCGCCACCCGGAGTTCACCGCCGCGCGCCTCGACACCGGCTTCTACGAACGCCACCTCGCCGAGCTCACCGCGGCGGCCCCGGACGCTGCTCGGGCGGCCCTGGCCGCCGCCCTCGCGGAGGCCGCCCCCGCCGCCGGAGCGCCGCTCGCCGGCCGGCTCGGCGGCTGGCGCAACGTGCCGTCCCAGCCACAGAGCCGCAGCTACACCGTGGACGGGACGACGTACGAGGTCCGCTACCATGCGGCCCGCAACGGGCCCCCGCAGCTCGTGGACCAGCCCGGCGTCCGCGTCGTGGCCACCGGTCCCGAGTCGGTCACCCTCGAAGTCGACGGCGTCCGCCGGATGTTCCACGTGAAACACGAATCGAACAGCCCCGAGGTGTACGTCGATTCACCGCTCGGCGCGCACACCCTGACCCGGCGACCCCGCTTCACCGAACCCCAGGACCGCACCGAACCGGGATCTCTGCTCGCCCCCATGCCCGGCACCGTCGTGCGGATCGCCGAGGGCCTTGCCACCGGCTCCGCCGTCACCGCCGGGCAGCCCCTGCTCTGGCTGGAGGCCATGAAGATGGAGCACCGCATCGTCTCGCCCGCCTCCGGCACGCTCACCGCGCTCCACGCCGCCCTCGGCCGCCAGGTCGAATTCGGCGCCCTGCTCGCCGTCGTCCAGGAGGAACCGCCCGCATGAGCAACGCCGTTGTGGAATCAGCAGAACACCGCGCCCTGCGCGCGGCCGTCGCCGCCCTCGGGCAGCGCTACGGCCGCGAGTACCTCGCCCGGGTGGCCCGCGAGGGCGGCCACCCCGACGAGCTGTGGGCCGATGCCGCCAAGCTCGGCTACCTCGGGGTCAACCTCCCCGAGGAGTACGGAGGCGGCGGCGGAGGCATCGCCGAACTCTCCATCGTGCTCGAAGAGCTGGGCGCCGCGGGCTGCCCGCTGCTGATGATGGTGGTCTCGCCCGCCATCTGCGGCACGGTCATCGCCCGCTTCGGCACCGCAGAGCAGAAGCGGGCCTGGCTCCCCGGCCTCGCCGACGGCAGCCGGACCATGGCCTTCGGGATCACCGAGCCCGATGCCGGATCCAACTCCCACCGCATCACCACCACCGCGCGGCGCGACGGCGACGACTGGGTGCTGTCCGGGCGCAAGGTCTTCATCTCCGGCGTGGACATCGCCGACGCCACCCTCATCGTCGGGCGCACCGAGGACGCCCGCACCGGACGCCTCAAGCCCTGCCTGTTCATCGTGGACCGCGACACCCCCGGCTTCACCCGTTCGGTCATAGACATGGAACTCCAGGCTGCCGAGAAGCAGTTCGAACTGGTCCTGGACGAGGTGCGGCTGCCCGCCGGGGCCCTGGTCGGCGACGAGGACGCGGGCCTGCTCCAGCTCTTCGCAGGACTCAACCCCGAACGCGTCATGACCGCCGCCTTCGCCATCGGCATGGGCCGCTACGCCCTGGCCAAGGCGGTCGACTACGCCAAGACCCGACAGGTGTGGAAGGAGCCCATCGGCGCCCACCAGGCCGTCGCCCACCCGCTGGCGGCCGCCCACATCGAGCTGGAGCTGGCCCGCCTGATGATGCAGAAGGCCGCCCATCTCTACGACGCCGGCGACGACATGGGCGCCGGCGAGGCGGCCAACATGGCCAAGTACGCTGCCGGCGAGGCCTGCGTGCGGGCGGTGGACCAGTCCGTCCACACCCTGGGCGGCAACGGCCTCACCCGCGAATACGGACTCGCCTCCCTCATCACCGCCTCCCGGGTGGCCCGCATCGCACCCGTCAGCCGCGAGATGATCCTCAACTTCGTCTCGCACCAGACCCTGGGCCTGCCCAAGTCCTACTAGAACGGAACGGCCGGAGGAACGGACATGACCCCGATCGTCGGATCCGCGCACACCAGCGGCATCACCACCCTCACGCTCGACTCGCCGGGCAACCGCAACGCGCTCTCCGCGGAACTCGTCGGCGAGCTGCGCGCGGCCCTCGCCGCGGCGGGTGCGGACCCGGCGGTCCGGGCCATCGTCCTCACCCACACCGGCACCACCTTCTGCGCCGGTGCGGACCTGAAGAACCCCTTCGCGCCCGAGGACTTCCTCGCCCTGCTGCGCGAGCTGGCCGAACTGCCCACACCGGTCGTGGCCCGGGTGACCGGCCACGTCCGGGCCGGTGGCCTCGGGCTGCTCGGGGCCTGCGACATCGCCGCCGCCGGGCCGCGGTCCTCGTACGCCTTCACCGAGAGCCACCTGGGCCTGGCCCCGGCGGTGATCTCGATCCCGCTGCTGCCCCGGCTCGACCCGCGGGCCGCGGCCCGCTACTTCCTGACCGCCGAGCGCTTCGGACCGGCCGAGGCGGCCCGGATCGGCCTGCTCACCCTGCACGCCGACGACGTCGACCAGGCCCTCGAACCGGTCCTGGCGGGTCTGCGCAGAGCTTCGCCGCAGGGCCTCGCCGCCTCGAAGGCGCTGGTCACCGCACCCGTACGGGCAGCCTTGGAGCGGGACGGGGAGCGGCTGACCGCGCTGTCCGCGACCCTCTTCGGCTCCGCGGAGGCCCGCGAGGGCATCACCGCCCTCTTCGAGCGCCGGGACCCGTCGTGGACGTCCTGACCGACCCGCAGCACAGCGGTCCCCGCCGACCCGCGGGACCCAAGCAGGCCCGCAGCAGGGTCACCCGCCGTCACCTGCTGGAAGCGGCCGTGTCCTGCCTGGCCGAGCACGGCTGGGCGGGCTCCACCGTCGCCGTCGTCGCCGAACGGGCCGGCGTCTCCCGGGGCGCGGCCCAGCACCACTTCCCCACCCGCGAGGCGCTGTTCACCGCCGCCGTCCAGTACGTCGCCGAGGAGCGGTCCACCGCCCTGCGCGAGCTGTTCCAGGCGGGCCCGGCGCCGCGCGCCGAGGTGGTCCACGCCGTGGTGGACCTCTACACGGGCGCGCTCTTCCGGGCCGCGCTCCAGCTGTGGGTGGCCGCCTCCAACGAGGAGCAGCTGCGGCCCCCGGTCGTCGAACTTGAGGCACGGGTCGGGCGCGAGACCCACCGCATCGCCGTGGAACTCCTGGGCGCCGACGAGTCCGTGCCCGGGGTGCGCGAGAGCGTCCAGGGATTCCTCGACATGGCGCGCGGGCTGGGCCTGGCGAACGTCCTGACCGACGACACCGCCCGCCGGGCCCGGGTGGTCACGCAGTGGGCGGCCATCCTCGACACCGCCCTCGGCCCGCCCCGGGACTGACCCGGGGCGGGCCGCAGGGGTGCGGGGTGTCCTAGCGGGCGATGTCGGCGTAGCCCTCGATGGCCTGGGGCTCCCGGGTGCCCGGGCCCACGTAGCGCGCCGAGGGGCGGACCAGGCGGCCCGTGCGCTTCTGCTCCAGGATGTGCGCGGACCATCCGGCCGTGCGGGCGCAGGTGAACATCGAGGTGAACATGTGCGCCGGGACCTCGGCGAAGTCCAGCATGATCGCCGCCCAGAACTCCACGTTGGTCGCGAGCACCCGGTCGGGGCGCCGCGCGTGCAGCTCCTCCAGCGCGGCCTTCTCCAGCGCCGCCGCCACCTCGTAGCGCGGCGCGTCCAGCTCCTTGGCCGTGCGGCGCAGCACGCGGGCGCGCGGGTCCTCGGCGCGGTAGACGCGGTGACCGAAGCCCATCAGCCGCTCGCCCTTGTCCAGGGCCTTCTTCACGTACGCCACGGCGTCGCCGCTGCGCTCGATCTCCTCGATCATGCCCAGCACCCGCGAGGGCGCCCCGCCGTGCAGCGGCCCGGACATGGCGCCGACGGCACCCGACAGCGCGGCCGCGACGTCGGCGCCGGTGGACGCGATGACCCGGGCGGTGAAGGTGGAGGCGTTCATGCCGTGTTCGGCGGCCGAGGTCCAGTACGCGTCGACGGCCTTGACGTGCTTGGGGTCGGGCTCGCCCCGCCAGCGGATCATGAAGCGTTCGACGACGGACTCGGCCTTGTCGATCTCGCTCTGCGGGACCATCGGCAGGCCCTGGCCGCGGGCGGACTGGGCGACGTACGACAGGGCCATCACGGCCGCGCGCGCGAGGTCGTCACGGGCGGTCCGCTCGTCGATGTCCAGCAGCGGCTTCAGGCCCCACACCGGCGCCAGCATCGCGAGCGCGGACTGCACGTCGACGCGGATGTCCCCGGAGTGCACCGGGATCGGGAAGGGCTCGGCGGCGGGCAGCCCCGGGTTGAACGCACCGTCGACCAGCAGTCCCCAGACGTTCCCGAAGGACACGTGACCGACCAGGTCTTCGATGTCGACACCCCGGTAGCGGAGCGATCCGCCCTCCTTGTCGGGCTCGGCGATCTCGGTCTCGAACGCGACGACCCCTTCGAGCCCGGGTACGAAGTCGGACATCAGGCGGCTCCTCAGATAGATGCGAACACGCGCGGCTCCCGGCGTGATTCGCGGTCCGGCGCGGTCATCCCCGTTGATGCCCGGCAGGGCCGATGGTCACCCTCGGGTGGACCAGCGGACCGGCCCCAAGATTTTGTCCGTTCCGGATGGCCTGCGGAAGCGTGACATACGGCACACCCCCGCAAGACGTCCTGCGGCAGGATGGCGGGGTGACAGACAAGGATCTTGACCCCGCCCTCATGCGGATGCAGTACCGCTCGGAGATCCTCGCCGAGGACGGCCTCGCCGCGGACCCCATGGAGCAGTTCGCGCAGTGGTTCCGGCAGGCCGCCGACGCGAGCCTGTTCGAGCCGAACGCGATGGTCGTCTCGACCGCCACCCCCGACGGGCGGCCCAGCTCCCGCACGGTGCTGCTGAAGCAGTTCGACGAGCGCGGCTTCGTCTTCTTCACCAACTACGGCTCGCGCAAGGGCCGGGAACTGGCCGAGAACCCGTACGCGGGCCTGCTCTTCCCGTGGCACCCGATCGCCCGGCAGGTCCTGGTGACCGGCAGCGCGCTGCGGATCGGCCGGGACGAGACCGCCGCGTACTTCCGCTCGCGCCCGCACGGCTCTCAACTGGGGGCCTGGGCCAGCGACCAGTCCCGGGTGATCTCCTCGCGCGCCGAGCTGGACCGCCGTTACGCGGAGCTGGCGAAGCGGTACCCGGAGGGGGAGCAGGTGCCGGTGCCGCCGGAGTGGGGCGGGGTGCGGGTGGTGCCGCAGGAGGTGGAGTTCTGGCAGGGCCACGAGAACCGCCTGCACGACCGGTTGAAGTACGTCCGCGACGGCGAGAAGTGGCGCGTCGAGCGGCTCTGCCCCTGAAGGGCTGTCCCCGTCCGACCGGGCGGGGACAGCAGGCGACCCGCGGGCTCGGGTTCCTCTCCTGCAGTGAGAGGAGCCGGCCGGACGTACCGGCGAGCCCGCGGGTCGGGTGACTGCTCGGGATTGGCGCCGACGAACCTGTCGGCACTGCACTGCTTGGGTGCGTACGACAACGGGCGTCAGCCCGCAGTCACCTCACGCGTCCGGTTGCCAGACATTTCCGGAACCACCTCCCTTCTCGTGTACGGCAGAGCCTAGGACGGCCCCGCACGGCGCTCAAGCGATTTAATTCGGGGGGAATCCGGGGAATCAGGTGTGGGCTGCGTCACGTTCCAGTTCAATGATCTGACGTGCCGCACACGCGAACACCTGCAGGGGGTCCCAGGTGAGTGCTTCCGGACGTAGCGAGACCACTGACGATCTGCTCGCCGCACTGCTGGACGGGATGGACGCGGCGCTCTGCGCGTTCGATGCCGACGGCGTGATCACCCACTGGAACCGCGAGGCCGAGCGGATCCTGGGCTGGTCGGCCGCCGAGGCGGTGGGGCGGCGCGGATTCGCCGGATGGGCGGCGCGGGCCGCCGACGCGCAGGACGTCGAGGCCAGACTGATGGGCGCGCAGGACGTGCCCGGCCGCCAGGTGCACGAGTTCGCCCTGCTCACCAAGGACGGCGGGCGGGTGCTCGTACGGACCCAGTCGGCCGGGGTGCCGGGCGCGGGCGGAAAACCGGCCGGGGTGTACTGCGCGTTCAGCGAGGTGCACGCGCAGATCGACCTGGAGCGCTCCATCGCGCTCAGCGAGGCCCTGATGGACGACGCCTCGTGGGGGGTCGTCCTCGTCGACGTCGACCTGCGGCCCGCCGTGGTCAACGCGCAGGCGGCCGCCGCCTTCGGATCGGGGCGGACCGCTCTGCTGGGACGGCCGCTCGGGGAGCTGCTCGCGCAGGGCGTGGAGGAGCTGGAGGGCGCGCTCCAGCACGTCTTGGCCGAGGGGCCGCCGCCCGGGCCGGTGGAGCTGTGGGTCTCCGTGCGCACGGCCGCCGGCGTCCGCAGGCGCTGCTGGCGCAGCGGCTTCCTGCGCCTGGCCTCGCCGCTCGCGGAGGAACCGGTGCCGCTGGGGGTCGGCTGGCTGTTCCAGGACATCACCGAGGCCCGACAGGCGGAGTTGGACACCGCGCAGCTGCGCTTCCGCTCCCAGCAGCTGCACCGGGCGGGCCGGGCGGCGGGGGAGTGCGAGGAGGCGGCGGAGGCGGCGGCGGTCCGGCTGGAGTTCGCGTTGGCCGGCTTCGCGGACCACGCGCTGATCGACGTACTGGCCGCGGACGGGGCGCGGCTGGTCCGCTCGCCCGTGTCCCCGTCCGGGGCGGTGCCCGCCGCGGGCCCGCTGCTACCGGGGCCGGGGGCGATCCCGGTCCGCTACGAGCCGGGGCACCCGGCGCTCCAGGCACTGGACCGGATCGGCTCGGTCCGGGCCAGTGCGCCGGGGGGCGCCGCGGCCGAGGGCTGGCTCACCGCCCGCCGGTGGCCGCAGGGCGCGGCGCACGCGCTGTGCGTGGTCCTGCGCAGCCGGGGGCGGAGCCTGGGGATCCTGACGTTCCTGCGCGGCCCCTCGCGCCCGCCGTTCGACCGCGCGGACGCCGCCTACGCCGAAGAGGTCGCCTCGCGCGTGGCCACGGACCTGGCGCTGTCGACGTCGACGGCGTAGGGGCGGACCGGCGTAAGGGCGGACCGGCGTGGGGACGGAGGTCCTAGTGGCGGAAGAAGATCCGGTCGCCGTACTCCTGCATCACGCGGCCGTTCCACTCGTGCCCGCCGTCGACGTTGCCCGAGCGCAGCAGCGGCGGCTCGACGCCGCGGGCGGCGAGGTCACCCGCCGCGGCGGCCATGACCGCCTGCATGATCGCGCTGGTCACGACCGTGGACGCCGGGGCGAAGGGCGCGTCGATCCCCGCCAGGCTCAGCTCGGCGTCACCGACCGCGATCTTGCTGTCCAGGACGATGTCGCAGTGGTCCTTGAGGAAGGTGCCCGAGACGTGCCGCGAGCGGGTCTCGGTCGCGTAGGCCACCGAGGTCACGCCGATCACCTTGAGCCCGATGGCCCGCGCGTTCATCGCCATCTCGACGGGCAGCGCGTTGCGCCCGGAGAGGGAGATGATCACCAGGACGTCGCCGTCCGCGGCCGGGCTGCTGTCCAGGACCGCCCCGGCCAGGCCGTCCACCCGCTCCAGCGCGCTGCCGAGGGTCGCGGGCATGACGTCGATCCCGGCGGTGCCGGGGACGGCGAGGAAGTTCATCAGGGCGAGCCCGCCCGCCCGGTAGACCACGTCCTGGGCCGGCAGGGAGGAGTGCCCGGCGCCGAAGGCGAAGAGCCGGTTCCCGGCCGCGACCGCGTCGGCGATCACGGCGCCGGCCTCGGAGATGTTCGACGCTTCCTCGTCCCGCACCCGTTCCAGGAGGCCGATGGCGGCATCGATGAACTGACCGGCCAGCTTGCTCTCGCTCATGCGCTGAGGGGCCCTTCCAGAGGTGGGGTGCGTCCGTGTCCGCCGCTCACCGTGCGGTCTGGACCAAGGGCGTGTCAATACCGTCGTCAATCCAGGGGCGAAAGCCCTGGGACCGGTCCAGGACGGCCCTTGACCTCCAGCACGGAACGGTTGTCGGCCCGATGCGTCAGAATTGGGTGCAGGGCCAGCGCACGATATCCCGAGGGGCACGAATGTCCGGACTGATCGATACCACGGAGATGTATCTCCGCACCATCCTCGAGCTGGAAGAGGAAGGCGTGGTCCCCATGCGCGCCCGAATTGCGGAGCGGCTCGACCAGAGCGGTCCGACGGTCAGCCAAACGGTGGCACGCATGGAGCGCGACGGCCTGGTGGCCGTCGCCAGTGACCGGCACCTGGAGCTGACGGAGGAGGGACGGCGGCTGGCCACGCGCGTGATGCGCAAGCACCGGTTGGCCGAGTGTCTCCTCGTCGACGTCATCGGGCTCGAATGGGAGCAGGTGCACGCCGAGGCCTGTCGCTGGGAGCACGTGATGAGCGAAGCGGTGGAGCGGCGGGTGCTGGAGCTGCTGCGCCACCCGACCGAGTCGCCGTACGGCAACCCGATCCCGGGGCTGGAGGAGCTGGGCGAGAAGGCCGAGGCCGATCCCTTCCTCGACGACACCATGGTGAGCCTGGCGGAGCTGGACCCGGGCGCCGACGGCAAGACCGTGGTCGTGCGCCGGATCGGCGAGCCGATCCAGACGGACGCCCAGCTCATGTACACGCTGCGGCGGGCGGGCGTGCAGCCCGGCTCGGTCGTCAGCGTCACCGAGTCCCCGGGGGGAGTGCTGGTCGGCAGTGGCGGCGAAGCCGCCGAGCTGGAGGCGGAAGTCGCCTCGCACGTGTTCGTGGCCAAGCGGTGACCGTCCCTACCGCCGGTACGGACTGACGCTTGCGGTGTGGACGGTCCCGGCGCCTCGCGGCGCCGGGACCGGTCCTCCCCTGTTTGACCCGGAGCCCCGAGCTCTCAAGGTCATCCCCTCGGACCGTCTTCCCCGAGCGGCCCGCCTCCCGTTGAAGATCTCCCCTCGGCAGCGGCGGCCAATCCTTGAGCAAGGTCATTCGAAAGAGTGGTGTTGCCGTCGAGAAGGCTGTCTTCGAATGCGGGTTCGATAGTCTGGTGGGGAGCGAAGGGGGTGCATCTGCGGTGGTACAGCGCTTCGATGTAACGGGGTCCGACGGCGTACGCCTGGCGGCCTGGGAGTTCCGGGAACCCGCCTCCCCCGGTGCCCCGGCCGAAAGCTGTGGCCCGGGGTCCGGCTCCGGGGTCCTCTTACTCCACGGGCTGATGGGCCGGGCCTTCCACTGGGCGGGAACCGCCCGCTGGCTCGGCGAGCGGCGCCGCGTCGTCGCCCTCGATCAACGTGGACACGGCCAGAGCGAGCGTCTGGCCAACGGTCCGGGCATCCCGACCGCCTTCGCCCGCGAGGCCTTCGTGGCCGATGCCGAAGCCGTGGTCGAGCAGCTCGGCCTGGCCCCCGTCACCCTCGTCGGCCATTCCATGGGCGCCCTCACCGCGTGGCAGCTCGCCGCCCGCCGCCCCGACCTCGTCGAGGCCCTGGTCATCTGTGACATGCGGGCCTCCGCGCTCGGGGCCGCCTCGCAGCGGGAGTGGGAGGAGTGGTTCCACCGCTGGCCGCTGCCCTTCCCCACGCAGGACGCCGCGCGCCGTTGGTTCGGCGAGGACGATCCCCGGGTGGAGCGGCCCGATCCCGGCCGCGGCGCCTTCTTCGCCGAGGTGATGCACCAGGCGTCCGACGGGTGGCGCCCGCTCTTCTCCCGCCGGCAGATGCTCACCGCCCGGGAGACGTGGGTGCACGACGCGCACTGGGAGGAGCTGGCGCAGGTCCGCTGCCCGACGCTGGTGGTGCGGGGGTTGGACGGGGAGTTGGGGCGGGCCGAGGCACAGGAGATGGTGCGGGTGCTGCCGGCCGGGCAGTACGCGGAGATCCCCGATGCCGGTCACTACCTGCACTACGACCAGCCGGGGGCCTGGCGGGCGGCGTTGGAGCCGTTCCTGGACGGGGTCACGGCCTCGGCCTGAGGTCCGGGTTGCGGGCGGGGTTCCGGAGTCCGGGGCCGGGGGCCGGGGGCCGGGGCGGGGTGCCGCTGCGCGGAGCTGCCCCGCCCCGCCCTTCCTCCGTTCCCCGGGCTCCGCCCGGACCCGGTCCTCAAACGCCGGACGGGCTGGAATTGGCCCGGGTCCGGTCCTCAAACGCCGGACGGGCTGGAATTGGCCCGGGTCCGGTCCTCAAACGCCGGACGGGCTGGATGGGGCCGGGCCCGGTCCTCAGGCGCCGGACGGGCTGGATGGGGGCGGGGGCCGGGGTCAGCCCTTGCTTACTGCTGTCAGGATTTCCGGGATGCGGCGGGCGACCGTGGGGGCGGCCAGGCGGAGGCCCGACCAGGTGATCAGGGTGCCCCAGGCGATGCCCAGCGGGAGCAGCAGCCAGGTGGCGTCCTGGTGGTCCGCCAGGTGCAGCCAGGCCGCGAGCACGATCAGCGGTGCGCACAGCAGGGCCGAGGAGACCAGGCCGAGGAAGATGCCGATCCAGGCGAGGCTGGCCTGGCCCGGGGCGACGTTCTTGAACGCGCCGTCGGTCGGGATCGAGTACGGGAAGCGGGCCGAGGCCAGCGCCCCCGAGCACAGCATCGCGCCCAGCAGCCCCAGTGCGAGCCCCACGACCTCCGGCAGGGCGGCCCAGTCGCCCACCATCGCAGCCGTCACCACGGTCACGAGCACCGTGTACGGGACGGTGACCAGGGCCAGCGCGAGGGCCCGGGCGCGCATTTCGGCGTAGGCCTCGCGCGGGGTGGAGATGGTCTGGGCGACCATCCAGAACGCCGAGGTGTCCTGCCCGAACTGGTTGTACATCTGGACGCCCAGCATGCCCGCACCGAAGCAGGCGAGGTAGACCGAGCCGTGCCCCTGGAGCGCGTTGGCGACCGGGATGATCAGGCCGATGGCCAGCGAGCTCAGCCAGGCGGCCTTGGTCTTGGGGTCGCGGACGGCGTAGCGCAGGGCGCGCTGGACGACCGCGCCGGTGCGCCCGTCCGGCAGCGGGGACCAGCCGCCGGCGCCCGCACCGGAGCCGCGCTTCTTGCCCGAGTCGGCCGCCCCGATGGTGGAGCCGTCCGGGGTCACCATCAGCTTCGTCAGGCTGCGCTCCCAGAACCACAGCAGCGCGCCGATCGCGCCGACGGTCAGCGCGAGCTGGGCGGCGGCGACGGCGTACGAGCCCCGGCTCGCCGAGTCGACCATGCCGACGGCCGTCGCGGGCGGCAGCCACCGCACCACGGCCTCGACGGGCTCCAGGGTGGCCAGCCCGCCGGCCTGGAAGAGCCGCTGGCTGGCGAAGTTGGCGAACTGGGCGACGACCGCGATCAGCAGTCCGCTGAGCACGGCCAGGTCGCGGCCCTTGCGGCTGGTCAGCAGCCGGACGTTGGCGGTGGCCACCGCCCGCGCCAGGGCGACGCAGCCGAGCAGCAGCAGCGGCACGCCGAGGACGGCGGCGACGATGCCCGCCGGGCCCTGGGCCACCGCGGTCACCGAGCCGACGGCGAGGCACAGCGTGAAGAGCGGCCCGATGCCGACGAGCGAGGACGCCAGCAGGGCCCGTACGAGCGGCCGCGGCCGCAGCGGCAGCATCACCAGCCGGGTCGGGTCGAGGGTCTCGTCCCCGGTGGGGAAGAACAGCGGCATCACGGACCAGAGCAGGGCCAGGATCGCGGCGAGCAGCACCACGACGGTGCCCGCGTGCGCGTTCCCGTGCAGCACGGCCAGGCCGATCATCTGGAGCACGCCGACGCCGAGCGCCAGCACCAGCGTGCTGATGTAGGCGGCCTTCCGCTTCGACGAGCCCTTGAGGCCGTTGCGCAGCAGGGACAGCTTGAGCCGGACGAAGACCGCGGTGAGACCGGCCTGCGCCCCGGTGGTGGGAGCGGCGGCAGCACTCATCGCGAGCCCGCCCCGCCGCCGAGCCAGTCCAGGGATTCGCCCGTGTCGACCCCCTGGGCGCCGACGAGTTCGAGGAAGGCGCTCTGGAGGCTGGGCGCGCTGCCGCGCACGGAGTCCAGCGGGCCCGCGGCGCGGATCTGCCCGGCCGCCATGACCGCGACCCAGTCGCACAGCGACTCGACGAGCTCCATCACGTGAGAGGAGAAGACGACCGTGGCGCCGGACGCGGTGTAACGTTCCAGCACCCTGCGGATGGTCTGAGCCGACACCGGGTCCACCCCCTCGAACGGTTCGTCGAGGAAGAGCACTTCGGGGTTGTGCAGCAGCGCCGCCGCCAGGCCGATCTTCTTGCGCATGCCGGTCGAGTAGTCCACGACCAGCTTGTGCTGCGAGCCCGCGAGGTCGAGGACCTCCAGCAGCTGCGTCGCGCGCTTGTCGGTCTCGGGGCCCGGCACCCCGCGCAACCGACCCATGTAGCCGAGCAGTTCCCGACCGGACAGTCGCTCGAAGAGGCGCAGCCCCTCCGGCAGCACCCCGATCCGGGACTTCACCTGAACCGGGTCCTGCCATACGTCATGTCCGGCGACCTCGACCCGGCCCTGGTCCGGACGCAGCAGCCCGGTCACCATCGACAGCGTGGTGGTCTTGCCGGCCCCGTTCGGTCCGACGAGACCGATGAACTGCCCCGCGGGCAGTTCGAGATCGATCCCAGCGACCGCGATCTGTTCGCCGAAGCGCTTCCACAGCCCTTCGATCCGTACGGCGGGGGCGGCAACCGATGCCGTGTCCCCCGTCGACAATGCCTGGTCCGGCATCGCGCCCTGCCTCTCGTTCTGTCCCCGTTGGTCGCGTTCACCTTACGAGGGCAGGCCGGGGCGGCCGTAGGGCTGAATGTACCGACCTGGCGTCGATCAGCCCCTGCGGGCCCGGGCCGCGGCCGCCTCGCGCCCGCAGGCGTAGGCCAGTACGTCGATCAGCTCCTCCGTGTCGGGCAGCCACCGGTTCGCCGGGGTGGGGCGGCGGACCCACTGCACCTGGCCCCGGCCGCCGTAGCGGGTGGGCGGGGCGGCGACGTAGTCCCCCTCGCCGCGCGCGACGAGGTCGAGGGAGGCGGGCTGCCACCCCAACTTGCGCAGCAGATCGGGGAGCTTCGCCCCGGCGCCTGGCAGGACGAAGAACTGCATCCGACGGTCCGGGGTGGCGGTCACCGGCCCGATGGTCAGGCCGAGTCGCTCCAGCCGCGCGAGCGCCAGGAAGCCGGAGACCTCCGGTACCTCGATCGCGTCGAAGGTGCGGCCGGTGGGCAGCAGGATCGACGCGGCCGGCTGGCGCGACCACAGTTGACGGACCCGGACCGCACTGCCCGAGGCCAGGGCCGCCCACTCCTTCACCCCCGGGTGCGCTCCCGGCTTCTCGCAGGTCGCGACCCCGCAGGAGCAGACCTCGCGGCCGTCGCCGGGCTCCAACCAGGTGCCCGCGAACACGTCCCAGTGCCGCTCTTCCGCGTACCGCACGGCATGGTCCAGCAGCAGTTCGCCGCGCTGCTGGGGGATGGGCGCGGTCTCCGTGACTCCGATGGTCTCTTCCACGATCAGCACAACTACCGCGGTCACCGGGAGTTACGGGCGCAAACCGGCCGGTGGACGGAGCATCGATCCTGCATGTGGGGCGCACCGGTGCACGGGCGGGGGCGCGCAGGGGACCGGGAGCCGGGGGTTGGGTAGCGACAACTCGCAGCAGACCGGAGAGCGGCGGTCCACCACTTGCGTGACGCATGAGTGCACGACTGGGTACGACTCACCACGTTCCGGACGGTGTTCCGCATTCTTCGCAGATCAGCCGGGAAGTGATCACATGCACGATCACCCGCGGCCAGCAGGGGGTTTACTCATGGCAGCCAGGCCTCTCGTCGCCCGCCAGCCGAACGAACGGTTGCAGGCACTCATCCAGGAAGCCGGCTGCTCCAACGCCGGCCTCGCTCGTCGGGTCAACATGTGCGGCGCGGAACACGGCCTCGACCTCCGTTACGACAAGACATCCGTGGCCCGCTGGCTGCGCGGACAGCAGCCGCGCGGCCGGGCCCCGGGGATCATCGCCGAGGCCCTGGGCCGCAAGCTCGGCCGGACCGTCACCATCGACGAGATCGGCATGGCCAACGGCAAGAACCTCGCCTCCGGCGTGGGCCTGCAGTTCTCCCCGACCGTCATCGGCGCCATCGAGCAGGTCTGCGAGCTGTGGCGCAGCGACGTGGGCCGCCGTGACTTCCTGTCCGGATCGACCGTGGCCGCCTCCGCCCTCGTCGAGCCCAGCCGCGACTGGCTGATCACCGGGGCCGACGCCCAGGTGGCCCGTACGGGCGGCTCGCGCGTCGGCATGTCCGACGTCGAGGCGGTGCGGGCCACCACCGACGCCCTCAACGACCTCGACCACCGCTTCGGCAGCGGCCACGTACGGCCCGTGGTCGTCCACTACCTCAACAGCGTGGTCTCCGGGCTGATCGGCGGGTCCTACCGGGAGCCGGTGGGCCGCGCGCTCTTCGCCGCGGTGGCCCGGCTCACCGAACTCGCGGGCTACATGGCGGTGGACACCGGCCAGCCCGGGCTCGCCCAGCGCTACTACATCCAGGCCCTGCGGCTCGCCCAGGCGGCGGGCGACCGCGCCTACGGCGGTTACGTGCTGGCCGCGTCCATGAGCCACCTCGCGGCCGAGCTGGGCAACCCCCGGGAGATCGCGCAGCTGGCCCGGGCCGCGCAGGAGGGTACGCGCGGGCAGGTCACGCCGCGGGCGGAGGCCATGTTCTACGCGGCCGAGGCGCGCGGGCACGCGCTGCTGGGCGACGCCCGGGCCACGGCGGTGCTGTCCTCGCGGGCCGTGACCGCGCTGGAGCGGGCGGAACCGGAGTCCGGCGACGACCCGGTGTGGATCCGGCACTTCGACCAGGCCTACCTCGCCGACGAGCTCGCGCACTGCCACCGCGACCTGGGGCAGGCCGATGCGGCGGGGCGGCGGGCGGAGGAGGCCTTGCGGGCGCTGCCCCGGACCAAGGCCCGCAGACGAGCCATCGGGATGCTGCTGCTGGCGACCTCGCAGGTGCAGCGCCGGGAGGTGGAGCAGGGGTGCCACACGGCCGCGCAGGCGGTCGACCTGCTCTCCGGTCTGCGCTCGAACCGGGGTGCGGACTACCTCGACGACTTCCGGTCGCGACTGGAGCCGTACCGGGAGGAAGCGGCGGTAAGGGAGTTCAGCGCGCGGCTGGAGACACAGGTGGCGTGACGGACACGGGGGGTGACGGGGTAGCGTGACCGACTGTTCCGTAGGGTCGGACGGTCGGATAAGGAGTCCCGGTGACGCAGAGCGGCGGACGAGGCGGCGACTCGCGGCAGCCCCAGCCCCAGCCCGAGCCCGAGCCCCAGCCTCCCGTGTACGAAGCATCCACGCCCCAGTTCCCGTCCCCGCCGCAGTACGGATACGGACACCCGCCCCAGGACGCGCCGCCGCCCGGCCACGTCCTGGGACCGGGGTACGAGGGCCCGGGCGCCCCGCACGGCTACGGCTACCCGCCGATCCCCGAGGCCGAGACCCAGTACATACCGGCGGTCCCGGCGCAGCCGGAGCCGCAGTTCGGCGCCCCGGCGCACGGGGAGGCGGCGACGCAGTACATCCCGCCCGTCCCCGGCGCTCCGGTGTACGGGGACGCGGCGTACGGCGGTGCGGCCTACGGGGACGCGGCGTACGGTGATGCCGCGACGCAGTACATTCCGCCGGTCTCCGCGGCGCCGGGCTACGGGGACGCGGCCACGCAGTACATCCCGCCCGTTCCGGCGGCGCCGGACCACGGCGATGCGGCCACGCAGTACATCCCGCCCGTCCCCGCCGCTCCGGACCACGGGGAGGCCGCGACGCAGTACATCCCGCCCGTTGCGGCCGGACCCGGGATGCACGAGGCGGCGACGCAGTACATCCCGCCGATCGCGGCGGGCCCCGTCCCCGGCCAGGCTTCCGGCCCGGGTCAGGGGCAGCCGGACGTCTTCGACGGCCTGTTCCGCGGCGCGGGCCCCGGCGACGACCAGGGGCAGACCCAGGTGCTGCCGCCCGTCCAGGAGCCGGTGCGCAGCCAGGCGCCGCCGCCCGCGCCGCCCTTCCAGCAGCGCCGCCAGAAGCCGCCGCAGCAGCCCCAGCCGCCCTTCCAGCAGCAGCCGGCGCACCTCCAGCAGACGACCGGCTTCCAGCAGCCCCCGCCGCCCCCGCACCGCCAGCAGCCCGCGCCCTTCCAGCAGCCGCCGCCGGAGCCCGCGCGGAAGGTGTCGCCCGTGGTCATCGGGGTCTCGGTGATCGCGCTGGCCGTGGTCGGACTGGGCGTGGGTTCCCTGCTGGGCGACGGCAAGGCGCAGAACAACGACCCGGCGGCGGTGGACGTCGCGGCGAGCAAGCCGGCCGGTACCGGTTCGGCCAAGCCCCCGGCGGACGAGGCGCCGGTGGATCCGGCGCGCGGTCAGGCCGTACAGCTCGACAAGGTGCTCGCGGACAGCAACGACAGCCGGGCGACGGTGATCCGCGCCGTGGACGACGTGCGGTCCTGCAAGAACCTCGCGCAGTCGGCCGAGGACCTGCGCGACGCGGCCCGCAAGCGCGAGGAGCTGGTCACCAAGCTCCAGGAGCTCAAGACCGACAAGCTGCCCGACCACGCGAAGCTGACCGCGGCCCTCACCAAGGCGTGGAAGTCGTCGGGTTCGGCGGACCAGTACTACGCGGCCTGGGCGGACGAGGCCGCGGGCGACCGCAAGACCTGCAAGGACGGCAAGGCCAAGTCCACCGGCAACGCCAACAACGGCGACAAGGCGAGCGGCGAGGCGACCAAGGCGAAGGAGTCGGCCTCGGGCATGTGGAACAAGATCGCGACCCAGTACGGCCTCACGAAGCGGGACCCCTCCGACCTCTGAGTCGAGCGGTGAGCGGGTTCAGCTGGCGCGGGGGGCCGCCTCCAGGGTCTGGGTCATGTCCATTGTGCTCTCGCCGGGCTGTGCGACGATCCGGCCGTCCTGGACGATCTGGAAGGTGACCCGGCCGTTCGCCATGCGGGGGAAGCCGCCGACCGCGCGCATGTCCTGGTAGCGCCAGCTCAGGTCGGGGGTGAGGCCCCCGGTCCTGACCCCCGCCGAGTGGTTGAGGGCGCGGGTGACCGTGCGGCCGGTGACGTCCTCGCCCTTGCCGAGGCGTTTGACGACCTCGGTGAAGACGGAGTAGGCGATCCAGGTGGTCTGGGTGCCGGTGTCGTCCGGGTCGACCCGGTTGTCGCCGAAGGCGTTGTCGGCGATGACCTTCCGCATCGGCTGCCACAGCGGATCGCTCGACACCGGGTACCAGCTCGTGACGTAGGCGCCCTCGAACTGGCTCTCCTTGCCGCCGGTGCGGTCCACCAGGGACTGGCTGACGCTGCCGAGGACGGAGGAGAGCTGCGGCTTCTTGGTCTGGGTGTCGAGGCGGCGGAAGGAGTCGAAGAAGGTCTCGGTGCGCTCGCCGAGGACGGCGGCCACGCACCCCTTCGACTTGTCCTTGCCCTTCCCGGCCTCGGTGAGGGCCTCGGTCGCCTGGGCGCCGTAGTTCGCGGAGTCCTCGGGCGCCCGGACGTCGGCGGCCTCGCGCTGTGGCTTGACGGCCTTGAAGCCGGCGTTGAGGAGGATGGGCATGGAGTCGCCGGCGAGGGTGTCGGGCCGTACGAGCGCCACGTCCTCGCAGGCCTTGCCCAGCTGGTGCCCGGCTCCGGCGAGCAGCACCGGCTGACCGCCGTTGACGGGGTAGGACAGGGTGCTCTGGAATTCCTCGGCGGAGACGCCGTATCCGCCGATGAAGGGGATGCCCTCGGCTTCGAGGGGGGCCATGAAGGCGCGCCCCCACTGGCTGTACGAGCCCACGACGGCCACGGCCTTGGCGGCGATCGCCTGTCGGGCGCAGTCGGCGGCGCCGGTGGCGGTGTTGTGCTCGTTGCAGGTCAGGACACGGAGCTTGCGGCCGTTGACGCCGCCCTTGCCGTTGATCCAGCGCTCGTAGGTCTTGGCCATGGCCGGCATGCCGCCCATGTTGGTGGCCTTGGTGCCCTCGGGGGCCCAGGTCATGACGGTGATGGTGTCCCCGGAGCCCCCCGTGGCTCCGGGGACAAGGCCACAGCCGGTCAGGAGACACGCACCCGCCACCGTGCTCGTCGCCGTGGTCACCGCCCTGGTCAGGAGCGTGCGGGAGCGGTAGCGGGAACGTGATGCTGTTCGCCAGTCGGTCATGACCCGTCACACTTCCGGCCCACGGGGAACTGAAGTGTGAGGTGTACACAACATTGGGTGACGCCCGGGTGAATTGCGGGGGACCGCCGGTGGGCAAGGCGGGCAAGGGCAGGCAAGGCGGGCGCGAGGGGGAACGTACGATCGAGCGCGTGACATTCGACCCAGGTCCGAAGAACTCTTCCCGCCGCGGCCGCCGCTCCTCCACCATGGGCGGCATGCCCCTCAACGACATGCCGTGGTGGCGCTGGCGCACCAACGTGCGTTCGGCCCTGCACATGCTCTCCGACCCGGCCTTCCAGGAGGACACCTGGCTCGCCGGGCTCGACGGCTACGGTGACGTCACCGATGCCGTCTACCGGCTCGTCGAGGACACCTGGCTCGACAGCTGGTCCGCCGAGAAGTACGTCGGCACGATCTTCCGCGACTCCCAGGAGGCGGTCCTAGTGGACCTCGCCGTCCTGCGCGTGCTGCGGATCCTGCACCAGGTCGGACCGGACGCCCCCGTCTCCGTCTACCTGGAACACCACGGCTGGCCGGAGGCGGTCCGAGCCGCGCGCGAGGCGCACGTACGGCTGTCGGCGGCCGACGGGGAGGACCCCGACGTGCGCCCGCGCTCCCTCGACGTGCTGAGGATCATCACGCGGGCCGCGTGAGGCGAGGTGGGGCCCGGATGTGAAAGTCTTGCCGGTCATGAGCGACGACCCGCAGCAGAGCGAGCCCCAGCAGTACGTACTGACCCTGTCCTGCCCCGACAAGCAGGGCATCGTGCACGCCGTGTCCAGTTACCTGTTCATGACCGGGTGCAACATCGAGGACAGCCAGCAGTTCGGCGACCACGACACGGGCCTCTTCTTCATGCGGGTCCACTTCTCGGCGACGCCGCCGGTGACGGTCGAGAAGCTGCGGGCCAGTTTCGCGGCCATCGGTGACTCCTTCCGGATGGACTGGCAGATCCACCGCGTGGACGAGCGGATGCGGATCGTGCTCATGGTGTCGAAGTTCGGGCACTGCCTGAACGACCTGCTCTTCCGCTCGCGGATCGGGGCGCTGCCGGTCGAGATCGCGGCCGTGGTCTCCAACCACACCGACTTCGCCGAGCTGGTCGGCTCGTACGGGGTGCCCTTCGTGCACATCCCGGTCACCAAGGACACGAAGGCGGCGGCCGAGGCGGAGCTGCTGGAGCTGGTCCGGGCGGAGAACGTCGAGCTGGTCGTCCTGGCCCGGTACATGCAGGTGCTGTCCGACACCCTGTGCAAGGCGCTGAGCGGGCGGATCATCAACATCCACCACTCGTTCCTGCCGAGCTTCAAGGGCGCGAAGCCGTACCACCAGGCGCACGCGCGGGGCGTGAAGCTGATCGGTGCCACCGCGCACTACGTGACGGCCGACCTGGACGAGGGCCCGATCATCGAGCAGGAGGTCGAGCGGGTGGGGCACGAGGTGACGCCGGACCAGCTGGTGGCGGTGGGGCGGGATGTCGAGTGCCAGGCGCTCGCGCGGGCGGTCAAATGGCACAGCGAGCGTCGCGTCCTCCTGAACGGCGCCCGCACGGTCGTCTTCGCCTGACCCGACCCCGACCCCGACCCGTTCCGGCCCGGCTCCGCCGGAGCCGTCCCAGCCTCGCCCGGGGGCACCTCCCAGCGGTAGCTGGGGGAGTTTGAGGCGCGGGTCCGGGGCCGAGCCCCTGGCCCACTTCAGCCTCGCCGGCGTTTGAGGGGCGGGGGCGGGGGGGGCCCGGGGGGGGCCGCCCGGGCCGCGTCGGGGCGCCGCCCCCGCCCCCCCCGGCCACCCCCCCGCGGGGGTGTTAATTGGGCCCCCCCCCGGCCCCCGCGCCTCAAACGCCGGCGGGGCTGAATCGGGCCCGCCCCAGACCCCGCGCCTCAAGCGCCGGCGGGGCTGGGGTGGGCTCCGCCGGGGCCTGCTGGGGCGTCCCGGCGGGGTCAGAGGCGGCTCAAGGAGGCGGCCGCGGTGAGGACGTCGCGGATGGCTTCGCGGTCGCCGTGTTGGCCGGCGGCCGCGTCGTCCGGCGAGATCCGCCCCGCCGCCAACTGGCAGAACTCCACCCCGTCCAGCGCGATCTCCGCCACCGTGTGCTCCGCGGACGTCGTCGCCGCCGGCGAGTCCAGGGCGATGTCCCAGCCACCCCCACCCGCACCCTCGATCTCCAGGTGCAGCGTGCGCCCCGGCGTCCCGGCCGCGACCAGCCGCCGCGGCGGGGCCGCCAGCCCCGACCGCCGGCGGTCCGCCAGCGCGCCCGGCAACAGCCGCGCCGCCAGGTCGACCATGCGGTGCAGGTGCGGCCCCGACGGCGGGTCGTACGGGTAGTCCACCGCGTCCGCGATGTCCCACGCGTGCACCCAGCACTCGAAGGCCCGCTCCAGGAAGGCGTCGCCGAGCGGCAGCGCGAAGTCCCCGTAGCCCACGGCCAGCTCCGCCACCCCGTGCCCGGCGAAGGACACGGTCCGCACCAGCGTGTGGCCCTGCTCCCGCCACGGCTCGCGGACCTGCCGGGTGACCGGGTGCGGCGAGGAGGTCCAGAAGTGCTCGGTGCGCTCCACCGCCCCCGGCGGCGCGTCGGGCCCCAGCGGGTCGTCCAGCCCGAGCGCCGCCGCGATCAGCCCGTCGACCGACAGCAGGTGCCCGATCACCCCGGCCACCGTCGTCCGGCGGGACTGCTGGCCCTCGTCCTCGAACCACCGCAGGCGCACCGGCGTGTGCCATTCCGCGTCACCGAAGTCCCGCAGCAGCGCGTCGAGCCGCGCGGTCTCGGTGTCGTACGGGCTCGCCCACCCCGGCACCGGGATCCGGGCCGGCCGCTTGCCCAGGCAGTCCTCCAGCACCCGCGACCGCAGCAGCGGCTTGAGGTCGAGGCTCTCCTCGGGCCGCAGCAGGCCGACCGCGTCGCGCAGCCGCAGCGCCTCGTCGGCGCAGGGCGCGCACTCGGTGAGGTGGTCCTCGACGGCCTGGGTCTCCTCCGGCGAGCACGCGGCCAGCGCCCACGCGCCGAGCAGGGACTTCAGCACGGCGTGCGTGGGCGGGGGCATCGGCGCGACCGGTGCCGGAGGTTCGGGTGCGGGCGAGGGAGCGGGCGCGGGCGGGGTCGCCGCAGGCACCGGTGGCAGGGGCGCCACCGCCGTGGGCAGCCGTTCCCAGTCGTCGGCGGCGTCCCGCGGGCCGGGTATCCAGGCACTGGCACCGGAGCGCTCTCCCCGGCCTTCGTACTCGTCGTCATGTGACTCGGCGCGGCCGTTCATCGGGTGCTTCCGTATCCGGGCGGGGAGAGGTCTTCCTGCGGCAGGTTGTTGGCGGTCGACAGGAGCTGGAGGCCGAGTCGCAGCCGCCGCCGTGCCTCGTCCTCGCTGATCTGGAGGTCGGCGGCGGTCTGCCGGTAGTCGCGCCGCTTGAAGTAGGCCAGTTCCAGCGCGGCCCGCAGCGGGGCGGGCATGGACGTGACGATGTAGTCGGCGCGGGCGGCGGCATTGGCGCGGCGGACCTTCTGTTCCAGCTCCTCGCGGGAGCCGCGGCCCAGCTCGGCCTGGCGGAGCCGGGCCACGGCCTGGCCCTGGGTGATCCGGGCGACCCAGGAGCGCATGGAGCCCTGCTTGGGGTCGTAGGCGTCCGGATTCTCCCAGATGTAGCCGAACACCTCGCGGGTGATGCGGTCGGCCGCTTTCTCGTCGCGCAGGACGCGGTGCGCGAGGCTGTGGACGAGCGAGGCGAAGCGGTCGTACAGCTCTCCGAGCGCGGCGGCCTCGCCGCGCGCGAGCCGCTGTTGCATCCTGCGGTCCCAGCGGGGTGGTGCGTCCTTCGGCATGGTGCCCCCAGCCATGTGTCGACTCCTTGAATGTAGTGGGCACATGGCCTCGTGCGCCTGTTTCGGGGCAAGTCCGCCCTGGAACCACACCCTCCGTGATATGGGAGCCGACGCTGCGTCATGGGCACATCTGTACGCGCCCCGTCGCGCTTCCCGTGCGCGGGTTCGATGCGGCCACCTGCTTGCCGACTTCGCTTAACGCGCAGGCCACCGAGGCCGTACGCTTCCGCCTGTCTCGATCTGAACCCCACCGCACACGTGAAGGCGGAAGCCGAAGATGGACAGCGCAGAGTACGAGCGCAAGATCGCCGCCCGATTCGCCACTTTCGACCAGGACGGCAACGGCTATATCGACCGCGAGGACTTCAGCGCGGCCGCGAAGGCCGTGCTGGCCGAATTCGGTACCACGGCCCGCTCGGACAAGGGCCAGGCCGTCTTCAACGGCGCCGAGGCCTTCTGGCAGGGCATGGCCGGGATCGCCGATGTGGACGGTGACCAGCGGGTGACCCGCGAGGAGTTCATCACCGGGGCGGCCAAACGACTGCGGGACAATCCACGGCGGTTCGCGGAGATCGCCCGCCCCTTCCTGCACGCGGTGATCGCGGTGGCCGCGACCGCGGACGCGACGGCGGACGAGGGCGCCGACGCGGCGGTGGGCACCAGCCCCTCCGCCGCGGCGCGGGTGCTGCGCGTGCTGGGTACCGCACCGGAACTGGCGGACGGCGTGGCGGCGGCCCTGGACACGGACGGCGACGGCCGGATCTCCGAGGACGAGATCCTGGCCGCCTTCGCCGGCTACTGCGGGGTGGCGGCCCCGGACGCCTGAGCGTCCGGCCGACCCGCCTGCGCACCCGGGCCCGTCGCCGCGTACGTCGATCAGCCCTCCGCCCCTACGTGGCCGGCGGCAGACTCCGTCCAGTGCCGTGACCGTATTAGTCGGCGGCCGAAGCCGCCCGGAGCAAGGTGTCGGCGGCGGCCGTGCGGGCGTAGAGGACCGAGCGGCCGGCCCGGTGCGCGCTGACCAGGCCGGCCCGCCGCAGCGCGGTCAGGTACTGGGACACCCCGGCCGGGGACAGCCCGGTGCGGTGGGCCAGTTGCGTGGTGGAGGCCGGGGTGTCCAGCTCGGTCAGCAACAGCGTCCGGGAGCGCCCGAGTACGGCGCTCAGCGCTTCCGGGTCGGCGCCGGGCCCCGGCGCCCACAAGGTGCCCACCCCGCGCGCGGGATAGGCGAGCTGCGGCGGATCGGGCGGGACCTGGGTCGTCAGCAGCCGCGGCCCGGTGAAGGCCGAGGGGACCAGCAGCAGCCCCGGGCCGGTCGCGGTGCGGGGCATGGGCCTGCTGCGCCGGACCAGGTGGAGCGCGTTGCCGTCCCACCGCACCGAGGCGTGCAGCTCGTCCAGGACCCGACCGGCGCCGTGCGCGGCGACCTGGCGGGCGCGGTGCAGGACGTCGGTGTCGAGCACCGCGCGGATCCGCGCCCAGTACGGGGCGAGCGCCAGCTCCCAGTACGCGTCGATCTCCTGGGTGACGCGGGCGAGCCGGGCCTGCGGATCGTGGTGCAGGGACCGCAGCCGGGGCCCGGGTGGCCCCTGGTGGTGCGCGAGGTGGTCGAGGTCGTGGCGGACCCGGTCGGGGTCGGTGGCCCGGATCGCGGCCAGCTCGTCGGCCAGCGCCGGGGCGGGACCGGTGGGGGCGGGCGTGAGGAAGTACGGGAAGAAGCCGGTCGGCGGGACCAGCTCCGCGAGCCGGCCCCGGTCCAGCCCGGCGGCCACCACCCGGGGCCGGACCTGTTCGATCCACGGCCGGTGCACCGGGGAGGCGCCGGCGCGGCCGGTCAGCAGCCGGAAGCTGGTCGCGACCTGCCACATCGGCGAGACGGCGAAGCGCACCTGCGCCAGGTCGTTCGCGGAGAACGCCAGCTCCGCCAGGACGCCCACCCCCCCCCAGGATTCACGCATGCCCGAATCTTTGGCGGTCACCCTATCGACTGGCGATCATTGCGGCATGACCTCGTACCCCACCGCGACAGCGGCTTCCGACGTGACCCCGCACGTGACCCCGCACGCGAACCCGATCGCCGTCCCGACCCCCGCCCCGATCTCCGCGGCGGCGGCCGGCACCTGGATGCTCGGCGACCTGGAGGTCAACCGGATCGGCTTCGGCACGATGCGGCTGCCGCAGACCGGCGAGGCGCTGATCGCCGACGCCGTGCCGCGCGACCGCGACCAGGCGGTCGCGGTGCTGCGCCGGGCGGTCGAGCTGGGCGTGAACCACTTCGACACCGCCGCGTTCTACTTCTCGCGGCTCCTGTCGGCCAATGAGCTGATCAACCGGGCGTTGGCGCCGTACGCCGACGATGTCGTCGTCACCACCAAGGTGGGCCCGGGCCGGGACGCCTGCGGCGAGTGGACGGCCCACGCCACACCCGCGCAGCTGCGCGGCCAGGTGGAGGAGAACCTGCGCCAGCTCGGCCGGGACCACCTGGACGTTGTGAACCTGCGCGTCGTGGGCGACGCGTCGGTCGCCGAGCGGTTCGGGGCGCTGGCCGACCTCCGCGCGGCGGGGGTGATCCGGCACCTGGGCTTGTCCAACGTCCGCCCCCACCAGCTCGCCGAGGCCCGTGCCATCGCACCGGTGGTCTGCGTGCAGAACGCCTACGGTCTGGGGAGCTCCCCCGACCAGGCGGAGTTCTTGCGCGCCTGCGGCGAACAGGGCGTCGCCTTCGTGCCGTTCTACGCGATCGCGGGCGCCGGCCGCACGGCGGGCGCGGCCGGCGGCGGCGAGCGCGGCTACGCCGGAGACGGGGACGGGAAGGCCGACGGGAACGCCGACGACGCGCTGCGGACCGTCGCGCGTGCCCACGGGGTGAGCCAGGCGCAGGTCCGGCTGGCCTGGTCCCTGCACCAGGGCCCGCACGTGCTGGCCATTCCCGGCACCGGCGACCTGGACCACCTGGCCCAGAACGTGGCCGCCGGAGCCGTCCGGCTCTCCGCGCAGGACCTGGACGCCCTGGACGCCCAGGGCCGCGCGGCCGGCTGAGCACGCCCGGGCCCGGCGGGGGCGGACCTCGCCCGGCCCGGGGCTACGCGTAGCGCTCGCGCAGCTGATACTTGAGGACCTTGCGCAGGGCGTCGTTGCGCGGCAGGGCCTCCACCAGCTCCAGCTGCTCGGGGAGCTTGTGGGTGGCCAGGCCCTCGGCCCGCAGGTACGAGGTCACCTCGGCCAGCGTCAACGGCGCGGCGGTGGCCGCCTGTTCGACGACGGCGCAGACGCGTTCGCCGCGCTCCGGGTCCGGCAGGCCGATGACGGCCACGTCGCCGATGCCGGGGAGCCGGTGCATGAGGTCCTCGATCTCCTTCGCGGAGATGTTCTCGCCCTTGCGGATGATGACGTCCTTGCTGCGGCCGGTGAGCACCAGGTAGCCGTCCTCGGTGAGGTGGCCGAGGTCGCCGGTGATCAGGTAGCCGTCGGCGTCGAAGACCTCGGCCGACTGGTCGCGGTTCAGGTAGCCGCGGCAGACGGCCTCGCCGCGCAGCCGCACCTCGCCGTCGGCGCGGGCGGGCAGGGGGCTGCCGTCGGGGGCGGTGATGCGGATGGACATGCCCGCGGGCGGCCGGCCCTCGGTGGTGGCGAGGTGCTCGGCGCTGTCCAGCGGTGACCCCATGGTGATCATGGGGACTTCGGTCATGCCGTAGCCGTGGGTCAGTTGGCAGCCCAGCTCGCGGACGACCGCGTGGTAGATCTCGGGCGGCTTGGGCGCGCCGCCGCCGGCCAGCAGGCGCAGGGTCGGGATCAGCGGGACGCCGGGGGCCTTGCGCTGCTCGGTGAGGAACATCGAGTAGAAGGCGGTGGAGCCACCCGCGATGGTGACCCCGTGGCGCCGGTACCCGGCCAGCGCGTCCGGCATCGCGAACTTCTCGAAGAGCACCGCGGGGAACCCGTACAGCAGCAGCATCACGGTGTAGTCGGGCCCGGCGATGTGGGCGAAGGGGAAGGCCATCGAGCCCACGTCGGCGGGGCCGAGGCGCAGGGCGTGGGCGAGGCAGGAGCCGCCCGCGATCAGGGAGCGGTCGGTGTGCAGGACGCCCTTGGGGTCGGAGGTGGTGCCGGAGGTCCAGTAGATCCACCGGACGTCGGTGCCGGAGGCGGGCGGCGGGGGCAGCAGGGCCGGGTCCCCGTCGGGGAGGTCGGCGTAGGCCTCGAAGATCCCGCGGGCGCCCAGCCGTTCGGCCATCGCGGTGTGGTCGTACCCGCGCCAGACGCCGGGCACGGCGAAGAACTCGGCCTTGGACTCCCGCAGCGCGAAGCCGACCTCGCGGTCCCGGTAGAAGGGGATGACGGGGGACTGTACGGCGCCGATCCGGGCGAGGGCGATGGAGAGCAGCACGGTCTCGATGCGGGTGGGCAGCTGCCAGGCGACGACCGTGCCGGGGCGCACGCCCATGGCGTACAGGCCCGCGGCGACGCGTTCGGCGCGCTCCCGCAGGGCGCCGAAGGTCAGGGTCCGGTCGTCGGCGGGGTGCTCGGCGGCCTCGACGAGCACGGGGGCGTCCGGGGTGAGGGCGGCGCGGCGTGCGATCAGCTCCCAGAGGGTGGGGGAGCGCTCCAGGTCCCGTGCGGTGTCGGTGGCGCTGTCCCTCGCGGTGTCGTCCGTCATTCCCGGCCTCCCCGGCTCGGCGCGTGGCCTGTTTCTGATTGGCCGTCAGATACAGCGCAGAGCGTAGGGCTCCGGCGCTTGTCGGTCCAGGGGTGGCGGAGCTAGCTTGTTTCTGACGCCCCATCAGATCAGCCCCATCAGATCAGCTTCATGAGATCAGCTTCATCGGATCAGCCCCATCAGATCAGCCCCGTCAGATCAATCGGATGCCAGCGAGGGGAAACCGGATACATGGAACTGCCCCGGATCATCAGCGTCGACGACCACGTGATCGAGCCCCCGCACCTCTTCGACGTCTGGCTCCCGGCCAAGTACCGCGACCGCGGGCCCAAGGCGCTCACCGCGGGCATCGGCGAACTCGCCTACACCGGCGGCAAGTACGTGATCACCATGGACCCCGACGGCCCGCCCACCGACTGGTGGATCTACGAGGACCTCAAGTTCCCGTACAAGCGCAACATCGCCGCCGTCGGCTTCGACCGCGACGACATGACCCTCGAAGGGATCACCCGCGCCGAGATGCGCCGCGGCTGCTGGGACCCCAAGGCCCGGCTCGCCGACATGGACCTCAACCACGTCGAGGGCTCCCTCTGCTTCCCGACCTTCCCCCGCTTCTGCGGGCAGACCTTCGCCGAGGCCCACGACAAGGAAGTGGCCCTGGCCTGCGTGCGCGCGTACAACGACTGGATGGTCGAGGAGTGGTGCGGCGACAGCGGCGGCCGGCTGATCCCGCTGTGCATCATCCCGCTGTGGGACATCGACCTCGCGGTCGCCGAGATCCGCCGCAACGCGGCCCGCGGGGTGCGCGCCGTGACCTTCTCCGAGATCCCCACCTACCTCGGCCTGCCGTCCATCCACTCCGGCTACTGGGACCCCTTCTTCGCGGTCTGCCAGGAGACCGGCACGGTGATCAACATGCACATCGGGTCGAGCTCCCAGATGCCCGCCGCCTCCCCGGACGCGCCGCCCGCCGTCCAGGCCGCGCTCAGCTTCAACAACGCGATGGCCTCGATGATGGACTTCCTCTTCTCCGGCGTGCTGGTCAAGTTCCCGACCCTCAAACTCGCCTACAGCGAGGGCCAGATGGGTTGGATCCCCTACGCCCTGGAGCGCGCCGACGACGTCTGGCAGGAGCACCGCGCCTGGGGCGGCGTCCGCGACCTGATCCCCGAACCGCCCTCCACCTACTACTACCGGCAGATGTTCTGCTGCTTCTTCCGCGACAAGCACGGCATCGCCTCGCTCGACGTCGTCGGGCGCGACAACGCCACCTTCGAGACCGACTACCCGCACGTCGACTCGACCTTCCCGCACACCAAGGAGGTCGCCCTCGACCACGTCAAGGGACTGGACGAGGAGACCGTCTACAAACTGATGCGCGGGAACGCCATCCGGATGCTCGGCCTCGACCTCGACCGCGACCGGCGCCCGGCGGGACGGTAGCCGCGGTGGACCTCACCTACACCGAGGAGGAGCGGGAGTTCCGGGCCCGGCTGCGCGAGTGGCTGGGCAAGACGCTCCCCGAACTGCCCGCCCGCCCGTCCCCCGACGACTGGCCGGGCCGCCGCTCCTACGACCTCGGCTGGCAGCGGCGGCTGTACGACGCCGGCTACGCCGGTCTGCACTGGCCGCTCGACGCGGGCGGCCGCGGCGCCACCCCGACCCAGCACCTGATCTTCCTGGAGGAGACGGAGCGGGCCGGGGCGCCGTACGTCGGGGCCAACTTCGTCGGGCTGCTGCACGCCGGGCCCACGATCGCGGCGGAGGGCACCGCCGAGCAGCGGGCCCGCTGGCTGCCGCCCGTGCTGCGCGGGGACGAGGTGTGGTGCCAGGGGTTCAGCGAGCCGGACGCGGGCTCGGACCTGGCCTCCCTGCGCACGAAGGCGGTGCGCGAGGGTGACGAGTACGTGATCACCGGGTCGAAGATCTGGACCTCGCACGCGGAGGTCGCCGACTGGTGCGAACTGCTCGTGCGCACCGAACCGGTCAGCGCGAGCGTGCCCAAGCACCGCGGGATCACCTGGCTCGCGATGCCGATGGACGCGCCCGGGGTGAGCGTGCGGCCGCTGCGCACCCTCGCCGGGTCGACCGAGTTCGCGGAGATGTTCCTGGACGGGGTGCGGGTGCCCGTCGGCAACCGGGTCGGCGCCGAGAACGACGGCTGGCGCGTCACCATGGTCACGCTGTCCTTCGAGCGCGGCACCGCCTTCGTCGGGGAGGTCGTCGCCTGCCGCCGGACGCTGGCCGCGCTCGCCCGTACGGCCCGGGCCAACGGCCGCTGGGACGACCCGGTGCTGCGGCGCAGGCTGGGGCGGCTGTACGGGGAGTTCGGCGCCCTGTGGCGGCTCACCCAGTGGAACGTGAGCGAGTCGACGCGCTCCGGCGGGGTCCCGGGCATCGGCGGCTCCGTCTTCAAGCTGCGCTACTCGCACGCCCGCCAGGAGCTGTACGACACGGCCGCCGAGGTGCTGGGCGCGGCGGGCGGGGCGCTGTCGCTGGAGGAGGAGTGGACCCTGGACCGGCTCTCCTCCCTCTCCTACACGATCGCGGCCGGCACCTCGCAGATCCAGCAGAACATCATCGCCGAGCGGATCCTCGGCCTCCCGAAGGGCCGGTGAGGGACCGTGGACTTCCAGCTGACCGAGGACCAGCGGGATCTGCGCGCGGGCGTGCGGGAGCTGCTGGCGGGGCGGTACGGGCGCGAGGCGCTGCGGGAGTCGGTGGACGCGGCCGCGGCGCTCGGCGCGGGCGTGGTCGACCGGGGGCTCTGGCGGGAGCTGGGCGAGGCCGGGTTCTTCGCGCTGCGGCTGCCGGAGGGCGGCCCGGACGGGGGCGTCGGGCTCGGGCTCGCGGAGGCGGCGCTCGTCTTCGAGGAAGCCGGGCGGGTGCTGCTGCCGGGGCCGCTGGTGGCCACGCATCTGGCGGCCGGGGTGGTGCCGGGCGCGGCGCAGGGCACGGCGGTGGTGACGGCCTTCGACCTGGACGGCCCCTTCGTCGCGTACCTGGGCGAGGCGGACGCGGTGCTGGGTGGGGAAGACCCCGCGGGAGAGCTCGCGCAGGGCCCGGACCCGGCGGCCGGCTGTGTGCCGGTGCGGTCCGTGGATCCGCTCACGCCCCTGTACCGGACGCGGGGGCCGGGGTCGGCCGGTGCGCCGTCCGCCGCGCTGCGGGACGAGGGGGCCCTGCTGACGGCCGCCCTCCAGGTCGGCAGCGCGCTGCGGACCTGTGAGCTGGCGGTCCGGTACGCGAAGGAGCGCGAGCAGTTCGGGCAGCCGATCGGGGCCTTCCAGTCGGTCAAGCACCTGTGCGCGCAGATGTTGGTGCGGGGCGAGGTGGCCCGTACCGCGGTCTACGCGGCGGCGGTGACGGTCGACCCCGGGGAGATCGCGGGCGCCAAGCTGCTGGCCGACGAGGCGGCCGTGCGCAATGCGCGCGACTGCCTCCAGGTGCACGGCGGGATGGGGTTCACTTGGGAGGCGGACGTGCACCTGCACCTGAAACGGGCGTGGGTGCGGGCCGAGCAGTGGCGCACGGCGGCCGAGGCGGAGGAACTGCTGGCGCGGGAGCTGGGCGCCCTGTCGGCCTGACGCCGCAGGCGGTCGGCGCGGTGACGGCTGCTGTGACGGCTGCTGTAACGGGTGCTGTAACGGGTGGAACGGCGCAGGACGCATGTCCGATTACAGAGAGTTGATATCGGTTTGTGTCCTTCGCCCACCTCGCTACGGACCGGAGTCGGTCGCGTGCTCCGGTACGCTCCGACGAATGCGAGCGGTTGAGCGGCGCGGGCGTCGCACAGTATGCAGCACGCCTACTCCTTCGCGCTGGAATATGCCCGAAGCGCTTGTTGTGGTGACTGTATGTCAACCATGCTGCTCGGCAAGGGGATCACGGACCGTGATCCCGTACTGTCGCGAGGCGATGTGTCCGCCGGTTCGGGTGGTGTGAGCGGTGCAGGTGCTTCAGGTTCAGCTTGAGGTCGGGCCGGATCCCGCAGAGGTCGGCCGAGCGCGCAGGTGGGCCCGGTCCCGCATGGCCGGATGTGGAATGGGGGACGACGAGCCGCTCGCGGACACCCTGCTCCTGCTGATTTCGGAGCTGGTCACCAACGCGGTGGTGCACACCGGTTGCCCGGCCGTGCTGCGGATGCTCTTCGGCGGCCCGGCGGTCCGGGTCGAGGTGGCCGACGCGAGCGACCGACCGCCCGCCCCCCGGCACGCCGACGGGGACGACACCAACGGGCGCGGCCTGGAGCTGGTGGACGGCCTCGCGGACCGCTGGGGCTGGCAGCGCGAGGGCTCCGGCAAGCAGATCTGGTGCGAGATCGACTGCGCCGGAGAGGGCTCCGCGGGGGCACTCGGCGGGCCCGCCGAGGAGATTGCCGAAAAATGTGACCAGGTACGGGAACCGCGCGTGTACCTCTAACGAGGTGTTGACGGACCGTCATGCATTGATCACCCTTGGGGGAGCGATTCGTCGCGAGGGGACGCCAAGGGCAGACCTTGACGAGTGCGGGTCGTGGGGTGGCGGCTGCCGTGCGGCGCTCGGGGCGTGCACGAATGTACGCCGCCACCCATAGTCGACGGCCTCGGTCGCCGCCCGCGAGGACCACGAGGACTTGGCGCCTGTGGTGCCGTGCCCGCCAGGGGTCCGTCGGGTCAGAGGATGGCGACCGGGGCGACCGGCGTGCCCGTCCCGCCGACGAAGGGCTCCGGCATCGCGGAGAGCAGGAAGGAATACCGCCGCTCTTCTCCACAGGCTGTGGACAACTTTTCGAGATTCCAGTTCTGGCCCTGGTGCATGCCCATCTCGACCAGGTCGAGGGCGTGCACCGGCAGCCACAGGTTCTCGATCTCCGGCGGGAAGATCTCGAAGGTCAGGGTGTCGTTGGCGACGGCCGCGACGTCCCGCGCGTGGAACCACTCGGGCGTGCGGACGGACAGCCCGGGCGACGGATAGCCGTAGCCGTGCTTGTCGCCCGCCAGGTAGACCTGGATCTGCCCGGTGCGCACCAGCACGATGTCGCCGGGTCGGACCGTGACCCCGCCGAACTCCTCCGCCTCCACCAGGTCCTGCGGGGTCACCGCGTGCCCGCCCGGCAGCCGGTCCAGGCCCTTGGCGCGGGCCACGTCCAGCAGCACCCCGCGCGAGACGATGTGGCCGGCCTTGTCGATGCCGCTGAACCGGGCCCGGGAGTGCGCAGTGATGGTGTCGGCGGGGCGCCCGTTGTAGATCTTCCCCGAGTGCGAGACGTGGGTCAGGGCGTCCCAGTGCGTCGCCGACTGCAGGCCCATGGTCACGGCGTCGTCGCTGCACGCCACCGTGCCCGGGCCGAAGATCTCCTGGTTGATCTGCACCATCGTGTGCAGCGGATTGATCCGGCCCGGGATCATGCCCGCCTGGACGCCGTCCTCCTTCAGGGGGAGGGCGAGCGGGATCCGGCGCCCGGTGCGGATCTCGGCGGCGGCCGCGCGCACCACCTCGTCGGTGATCAGGTTCAGGGTGCCGATCTCGTCGTCGGCGCCCCAGCGGCCCCAGTTGTTGACGCGCTTGGCGATGTCGTGGAACTCGGGGGGCAGGCCCATGGCTCTCATCACTCCTTATGGACTGGGGCTTGTGCTGGCGCATCCGACTGCCCATAGAATCTAACGGTCCGTCAGAAACAGCGGGAAGGGGCCGGACATGGGGAACTTCTTGGCAGGCAAGGTCGTCGCCGTCACGGGCGCGGGCCGGGGCATCGGGCGGGCGGTCGCGCTCGCGGCCGCCGCCGAGGGCGCCAAGGTCGTCGTCAACGACTACGGCGTCGGCATCGAGGGCGGCGAGCCCACCAGCGAGATAGCCGAGGGAGTGGTGAAGGAGATCCTCGCGGCGGGCGGGGAGGCCGTCGCCGTCGCCGACGACATCTCGACCATGGCGGGCGGCCAGCGCATCGTGGACACCGCGCTCGCACGCTACGGCCGGATCGACGGCGTCGTCTGCGTCGCGGGCATCCTGCGCGAGCGGATGCTCTTCAACATGTCCGAGGAGGAGTGGGACCCCGTCGTCGCCACCCACCTCAAGGGCACCTTCACCGTCTTCCGTGCCGCCTCCGCCGTCATGCGCAAGCAGGGCACCGGCACGCTCATCGGCTTCACCAGCGGCAACCACCAGGGGTCGGTCGCCCAGGCCAACTACAGCGCCGCCAAGGGCGGGATCATCTCCCTCGTGCGCTCCGCCGCCCTCGGCCTGAACCGGTACGGCGTCACCGCCAACGCCGTGGCCCCGGTCGCCCGGACCCGGATGTCGGCGAACGTGCCGATGGAACTCAAGGAGATCGGCGAACCGGAGGACGTGGCCGCACTGGTCACCTACCTGCTCAGCGACCGGGCTGTCGCGGCCGGCGGCGAGAGGATCACCGGGCAGGTGTACACGATCGCCGGACCCAAGATCGCGGTCTGGGCGCAGCCGCGCGAACTGCGCGCCGGATACGCCGAGGGGTCCTGGACCCCCGAGAAGATCGCCGACTTCCTCCCGGGGACCGTCGGCACCGATCCGATGCCGATGCTGGCGCAGCTGGAGGCCATGGCCAAGGCGGCGGCCGCCAAGGACCGCCCCAACGCGTAGGAGCTCCCATGGACTTCGGCTTCGGGGCGGCGGACGAGGAGCTGCGCGCCGACGCGCGGCTCTGGCTCTCCGGCCACCTCGTGGGACCGTACGCGCAGGCCCGCGGCCTCGGCGGGCCCGGCAGCGAGCACGAGGGCGTGGCCGAGCGCCGCGCCTGGGAGCGCGAGTTGGGCCGCGGCGGCTGGATCGGCCAGGGCTGGGACGTGGCCGACGGCGCCTACGGGCAGCGCCGGCTCTCCCTCACCGGGCAGGTCGTGTGGGCCGAGGAGTACGCGGCGCTGCGCGCGCCCGGCCGGGTCGGCCACATCGGCGAGAACCTCCTCGCGCCGACCCTGATCGCCCACGGGTCCCGGGAGCAGCAAGGCCGCTTCCTGCCCGGCATCGCCCGCGGCGAGGAGCTGTGGTGCCAGGGCTACAGCGAACCGGGCGCGGGCTCCGACCTCGCCGGGATCCGCACGAGCGCCGTGCGGGATCCGGCGGACGGCCGCCACCGCGTCACCGGCCAGAAGATCTGGACCTCGCTGGCGCAGGACGCCGACTGGTGCTTCGTGCTGGCCCGCACCGAGTCCGGCTCGCGGCGCCACCACGGGCTGTCCTTCCTCCTCGTACCGATGGACCAACCGGGCCGGATCGAGGTCCGGCCCATCCGGCAGATGTCGGGGACCGCCGAATTCAACGAGGTCTTCTTCGACGGCGCCGAGGCCCACGAGGTGGTCGGCGGCGAGGGCAACGGCTGGACCGTGGCCATGGGCCTGCTCGCCCTGGAACGCGGGGTCTCCACCCTGGTCCAGCAGATCGGCTTCGCCGCCGAACTGGAGCGGGTGGTCGCCGCGTTCCGCACCTCCGCACAGGCCGGCGACCCGGTCCTGCGCGATCGGCTGGTCACCCAGTGGGCCGAGCTGCGCACCATGCGGTGGCACGCGCTGCGCACCCTGGGGGCGGCCGCGCCGGACCCGGGCGCGCCCAGCGTGGCCAAGCTGCTGTGGGGCGGCTGGCACCGGCGGCTCGGCGAGCTCGCGGTCGCGGTGCGCGGCGCGGCGGCCACCGCCGGGCCCGCGCCGTGGGGGCGCGGGACTCCGTACGAGCTGGGCCTCGACGAGGCGCAGCGGCTGTTCCTGTTCACCCGCGCCGACACGATCTACGGCGGTTCGGACGAGATCCAGCGGAACATCATCGCCGAGCGCGTGCTCGGCCTGCCTAAGGAGTCCAGGTGAGAGGCGTCGTGTTCGACGGCAAGCAGGCCCAGGTGGTCGACGACCTGGAGGTGCGCGGCCCCGGGCCGGGGGAGGTGCTCGTCGCCGTCAAGGCGGCCGGGCTGTGCCACAGCGACCTGTCGGTGATCGACGGGACGATCCCCTTCCCGCCGCCGGTGGTCCTCGGGCACGAGGGCGCGGGCGTGGTGGAGGCGGTCGGCTCCGGGGTCACGCACGTGGCACCGGGCGACCACGTCTCGCTGTCCACGCTCGCCAACTGCGGTGCGTGCGCGGACTGCGACCGGGGCCGGCCGACGATGTGCCGCAAGGCGATCGGGATGCCCGGCCAGCCCTTCTCGCGGGGCGGCAAGCCGCTGTACCAGTTCGCGTCGAACTCGGCCTTCGCGGAGCGGACGATCGTCAAGGCCGTCCAGGCGGTGAAGATCCCCGAGGACATCCCCTTCACTTCGGCCGCACTGATCGGCTGCGGGGTCCTGACCGGCGTCGGGGCCGTCCTGAACCGGGCGAAGGTGGACCGCGGCGAGTCCGTGGTCGTCATCGGCACGGGCGGGATCGGCCTGAACGTCCTGCAGGGGGCCCGCATCGCGGGCGCGACGACGATCGTGGCCGTGGACGCCAATCCGGCGAAGGAGGCGGTGGCCCGGCAGTTCGGTGCCACGCACTTCATCGACGCCTCGGCGGTGGCGGACTCCTCGGCGGCGGTCCGCGAGGTCCTCCCGACGGGGGCGGACCACGCCTTCGAGTGCGTGGGCAACGTCAAGCTGATCCGCCAGGCGATCGACCTGCTCGACCGCCACGGCCAGGCGATCCTGCTGGGCGTGCCGGGCTTCAAGGAGGAGGCGTCGTTCCAGGTCTCGTCCATGTACCTCGACAAGACGGTCATGGGCTGCCGCTACGGTTCCTCCCGCCCCCAGCGCGACATCGCCCTCTACGCGGAGCTGTACCGCCAGGGCCGCCTGCTGCTGGACGAACTGGTCACCGAGACCTACCCGGTCGAGGACTTCGCGAAGGCGGCGGACGACGCCCACCACGGGCGCGTGGCCCGGGGCGTCCTGACCTTCTGAGGGGTGGGGGGTCCGGGGAGGGGTCCGGGGCGGGGCGGGGGGTCCGGGGCGGGGCGGGGCTTCGGGACCCCGCCCCTGGGGGGGGCTACTCCGGTCCCGGTCGGAGGGCGATCCAGGGGCGGAGCTTCTCCGGGTTGCGCACCGCCCAGATGCGGCTGACGCGGCCGTCGTCCGTGAGTCCGAAGGCCGCCACGGTCACCGTCACGCCGGAGTGCTGGGCGACCAGCCCGGGCACGCCGTTGACCGTCCGCTCCAGGAGGGTCAGCCCGGGGGCCTTGTCGGCGATGTGGATCAGGTACGCGGCGATCCGCTCGCTGCCCTCGACCGGGTGCAGGACGGCGCCGACCAGGCCGCCGCCGTCGGCGGCCATCGTGGCGTCGGGGTCGAGGAGGCCGACGAGGGCCTCGATGTCCTTGGCCTCCCACGCCTCCTTGAAGTGCCGGACCAGGCCGGCCTGCCCGGCCTGCCCGGCCGCGGGGAGCGGCGGCACCTGCGCGGAGCGCACCCGCCGGCGGGCCGATGCCGCCAACTGCCTGCAGGCCGCGGGCGTGCGGCCGACGATGTCGGAGATCTCGCCGAAGGGGTACCGGAAGACGTCGTGCAGGACGAACGCCACGCGCTCGGCCGGGGTCATCGACTCCAGCACGACGAGGAACGCCATGTTCACCGACTCGTCCAGGGTGACCCGGTCGGCGGGGTCGTCCGGCAGGTCCCCGCCGCCCGTCCGACCGCTGAACCACTCCGTCCGGTCGGGCAACGGCTCGGGCACCCACTCGCCGACGTAGCGCTCGCGCCGGACCCGCGCCGAGCCGAGCACGTCCAGACAGATCCGCCCGGCGACCGTCGTCAGCCAGGCGCCCGGGGACTCGATCGCCTCCTGCCGCTGCGGGGACATCGCGTACCAGCGGGCGTAGGTCTCCTGCACGGCGTCCTCGGCCTCCACCAGTGAACCGAGCAGCCGGTAGGCGAGGTTGGTGAGCCGGCGCCGCTCTCCGACGATGAGGCTCAGGCCGCGGTCGGCGCGGTCGGCGCTGTGGGCGGTGCTGCTGCTGGTCATGGCGCTCACCTCACATTTCGCGGGCCCGTCTCGTCGGACCATCGAGAGAGTACCGATCCACCGCCGTGAGGCAGACGAGGGGACCGCATCATGAGCACGCACGCGACGGCAATACCGGTGGGGACGAACGGAGTTCCCGGCGAGGTGCGCGATGGTTCGGGCAGGTTCGCGCGGTTCGTACAGGTCTCGATCGCGCTCCAGACCCTGTCGATCTTCTTCCAGGCGTCCACCGCGGGACTGCTGCTGGCCACGTCCTACGGCGAGACGCTGCACGGAGTCGGAGCGCGCGTGATGTACGGCGCCTCGATGCTGTACCTGCTCGCCGCGGTCCTGGCGTGGCGGCCGGGCGGCGGCTCGGCGCGACCGGCCCTGTACGCGACGGGCTTCCTCGTCCTCGCCTCGGTCCAGGTGGTGCTCGGCATCGCGCACGTGCCGACGTACCACGTGCCGCTGGGTGTCCTGATGTTCGGCCTGAGCGTGCTGGACCTGGGCCGGGTGCTCCTCGTCCGCCCGGGGGCGCGGGTCACCGGCTGATGCGGCCGGTCGCTGAGGCGGCCGGTCACTGGCTGAGGCGGTCGATCACCGGCTGAGGCGGCCGAACTTCCCCTTGTGGAAGAGCAGCGGGCCGTCCTCGCCCGCGGCGCCCATCGCCTCGACGCGGCCGACGACGATCAGGTGGTCGCCCCCGGTGTGCACGGCGTGGATGCGACAGTCGATCCACGCCGGTACGGCGTCCAGCTGCGGCGAGCCGGTCACGGGCGCGGGGTTGTGGACCACCCCGGCGAACTTGTCGGCCCCGCTGACCGCGAACGCCCGGCACAGCAGGCCCTGTTCGGCTCCCAGGATGTTGACGCAGAACACTCCGGCGCGCGCGATCCGCGGCCAGGTGGTCGACGTACGGGCGACCATGAAGGTCACCAGCGGCGGGTCGAGCGAGAGCGACGCGAAGGACTGGCAGGCGAAACCCGCGGGGGTGTCCTCGCCCTCCGCGGCGGGCGCGGTGATGATCGTGACGCCGCTTGCGAAGTTGCCCATGACGGACCGGAATTCGGCCGGATCGATGGGCGCGCGCTCGTCGTCGCCGACGGCCCGCAGTTCGGGCCGCGGATGCGCGTCGACGCCGGCGGGGGAGGTGGCGGATTCCGGGTGCCCGGCGGACCTGAGGTATCGGACGACGGTGGCCGCCATCCCTGCGTGTCCCATCACGAGAACGATTGAACCTGACGGTATGTCAGATGGGAAGGGGTGTGGGTGTGCGGGCGGGCATGTGCGGGCGCGGGCGGGCGTGGGTGGGCGTGGGCGTGTAGGGTCCGGGTGAATTGAACGCGTTCAGGTAGTGGGTGGGGGGCTCCGGGTGACGGGTGGGACAGCAGGTGCGGAAGAGGGGGCCGCGAGGAACCTCCGCAAGGTCCAGATCCTGCGGGGCGGCGGCGCGATCGCCGCGGCCCAACTCGCCCTGTGGGGGCTGTGGCTCCTCGTCACCAGTGGCACCCGGGACGACTACGACACCGGGGGCGACATCGGGTGGTTCCCGGCCCCCTGCTTCTTTCCCGTCCTCGCGGTCGTCGGCGGCTTCGTGCACGCCGTCGCGTTCACCTGGCCGGTGGCCGGCCTCGCCCGGCTCGGCGCGACCCGGACGCGGGTGGGGGCGCGGTGGTGGACGGGGGCGGGACTCGTACTCCTGGCGGCGGTCTACGCCTGGCCCCTCGGCCGGCTGACCGGATCGCCCTACGGGGAGGCGTGGGCCCGGGCCGCCGCCTTCGGCGCGCTCCCGCTGGCGGGGGTCGCGTACGCCGCACGGCGCGGGATCCCCGGCCGGGCGATGGTGCGGGCGACGGGCTGGGCCCTGGGCTTCGGTCTACTGGCCGGCTTCGGCGGCGGGATCGCCGCCGACAAGGCGGGCTGGTTCCCGCCGTACCGGCCGCCCCGGCTGGAGCGCACGGAGTACGTCGCCCAGTGGACCGGTGACGACGGGGCGCGCCTGACGCTGCGGGCGGACGGCTCGGCCACCGCCGAACGTCTGCCGCGGGTGGGACCGTGGCGTGAGGTCGAAGGAGGGCGCTGCACGGGCGCGGGCACGTGGCAGTTCCGGGAGGAGGGCTCCCCGGGGCAGCGCGAAACCCGCTTCGTGCGCGACGGCATCACGCTGACCCTCCCGTCGTGCGACGACGCATACGACTGGCAGGTGGCGGGCGGCCGGGACCACCCCGAACTGTTCGCCGCGTACGGGGTGGAGATGGACGAGGTCCGGATCCTGCGGCGCGGGTGAGCGCTCAGGCGGTGACCACGCAGAACTCGTTCCCTTCGGGGTCGCGCATGGTCTGGAAGGACCCCTGGTCGTCGGTGACGGTCCCACCCGTCCGAACCGCCCCCAGGGCGAGCGCCGCGGCGATGGCGGCCCCGATGTCGTCCGCGCGGACGTCGAGGTGCAGGCGGTTCTTCCCGGCCTTCTCCTCGGGCACGGGCTGAAAGGCCAGCCGCACGCCCCCCGGCAGATCGACGTGAGACCAGCCCCGAGCCCGGTCCACCGGCTCCCCGCCGAGCAACCGCGCCCAGAACCGCACGAGCGCCCTCGGATCGAGGCAGTCCACGACGATCTGATGAAGGTCGAGGCGGGGCCGGGGGTGGGGGTGGGGGCCGAGCGCAGTGGTCATGGGGCCGAGGGTATGGGGCGGGGAACGACGGGGTCGAGCGCGGCTTCGTGGGGGTGGGGGTGGGGGGCTTCGGGTGTCCGGGGTTGGTGGGGTTCCGGGGGCTGCCCGTCAGTTCGACTGTCTCTCCGTGACGGGGTGGCCTGTCAAGGGCGCTCCCTGCGGTCGCGTCGCTGCGCGATGTCGCTGCGCTCCACCCTTGACAGGCCACCCCGTCACGGAAAGCCAAGAACTGTCGGGC
>NZ_JBITDP010000039.1:0-13927 GCF_044454405.1 Streptomyces sp. NPDC051555
GCCCGCGAGCACGAGCGCCTCTACCCCACCCCCGACCAGCACGACTACGACCTCACGGCCTGAACAGCGATCTTCCCTCCGGGAGAGCTACACCCTACGGAGTTCGCCCCTGCTCCGGCGGTTCCTCGTGCACCGCGCCCTCGGCGCGGTGGTGGAAGCCGTTCTGACGCTCTTGCAGTGCGTCGTCCTGGCCTCGGTGCTCGCGGCCGCCGTCGAGCGGGGCCCGGGCGCCGCGCTGCACGCCGTTCCGGTCCCGCTGCTGGCGGCCGTGATCGCCGGACGGGCCGCGCACGCCTGGTGGGACCGGGCCTCGGCGGGCGCGGCGGCCGCCCGGTACAAGGAGGAGCTGCGGGCGCAGCTCACCGAGGCCGTCACCGCGGCCGCCGTACGCGGCCGGGGCCCGCGACCCGCCTCGGTGGTCGCCCTGCTCGGCCGGGGCATGGACGCGCTCGACGACCACCTCACCGGATCGATCGCCCTGCTCCCGCAGGTGGTGGTCCTGCCGCTCGCCGTCGCCGGCACCATCTGGGCGGCGGACTGGGTCTCGGGCCTGGTCGTGCTCGTCACGCTGCCGCTGGTGCCGCTGCTGCTGGCGCTGGTCGGCATGCACACCAAGGCCCGGACCGAAGCGCAGTGGGCGGTGCTGCTGCGCCTGGGCGGGTACTTCCTCCAGGCCCTGAGCGGCCTCGCCACCCTGCGCGTCTTCGGGCAGGAGGACCGGGCCGCCGAGAGCGTGCGCGCACGGGCCGCCGAACACCGGCGGGCGACGGTGCGGACCCTGCGCGTGGCCTTCCTCTCCACCTTCGTCATGGACACCCTGACCAGCCTGTCGGTGGCGCTGATCGCCGTCCCGGTCGGCTTCCGGCTGCTGGACGGCGCGATGCCGCTGTCGACGGGACTGGCCGTGCTGCTGCTGACCCCGGAGGCGTACCGGCCGCTGCGACTGCTGGCCGCGCGCTTCCACGCGGCGCAGGAGGGACGTACGGTCCTGGCGCAGGTCCGCACCATCCTCGACGGGGACGCGGCCGGTCCGGCGCGCGTCCGCGAACGGCCTTCCCTCGTACGACCTTCCCTGGTACGGCCGTTGCCCGACCCGGCCCGCTTCCCCCTGGTACTGGACCAGCTCGCCGTCGGGCACACGTCCGGGCCTCCCGCGCTGACCGGGCTGTCCTGGCGCTTCGAGGCCGGGCGCAGCTGCGCGGTGACCGGGCCGAGCGGGGTCGGCAAGACCACCCTGCTGCGGACGGTCGCCGGGTTGCTGCCGCCGCTCGCCGGGGACCTGCGGGTGGGCGGCGTGTCGGTGGTCGCGCGCACCCCGCAGGACCGGGCGGCGTGGACGGACCGGATCGCGATGGTGCCGCAGCAGCCGCACCTGTTCGCCCTGTCGGTCGCGGACAACGTGCGGCTGGGGCGGGCGGGGGCGGACGACGGCGAGGTGTGGGACGCGCTGGAGGCCGCGGGCGCGGCCGACTTCGTACACCGCCTGCCGGACGGAGCCGCCACCCGCGTCGGCGAGGGCGGCGCCGGCCTGTCCGGCGGTGAGCGCCAGCGGATCGCGCTGGCCCGCGCGTTGCTGCGGCGCCCCTCGCTCCTGCTGTTGGACGAGCCGACGGCCCGCCTCGACGGCGGTACGGAGGAGCACGTGCTCCGGGCCCTGGCGGCCGTGGCCGGCCGGGCCACGCTGCTGGTCGCCACCCACCGCCCGGCGGTGGTCGAACACACGGACACCGTCCTGCGGCTGCCGGCCGGGCCGGCGGTCCTGCCCGTGCCCGGAGCCGCGCCCTCCATGGCTGTCGCCGCGCCCTCAATGGCCGTAGCCGCGCCCGCGCTCAAGGAGAGCCGCCCATGACCGCCGTGCCCCCGTTCCCCGGCGCGCCCCCCGCCCCCTCCGCCGCCCCCGCCCCCTCCCTCTCGCGGGCGGACGCGGCCCGGCTCGTGTGCGCCGCGCTCGCCGCCGCCCTCGGCGAGGCCTGTGCCATCGCCCTGACCGCGAGCGCGACCTGGTTGATCTGCCGGGCCTCCCAACAGCCGCCGCTCGGCGCCCTGATGGTCGCGGTGGTCGCGGTGCGCGCCTTCGCCCTGGGGCGGGGCGCGCTGCGCTACGCCGAACGGCTGTGGGGCCACGACGCGACCCTGCGGATCATGGAGCGGCTGCGGGGGCGGCTGCTGACGCTGCTGGCCCCGCACGCGCCGTACGGGCTACGGGCGTTCAGCCGCGGCGAGCTGCTGAACCGGCTCGTCGCCGATGCGGACGCGGTGCAGGACGCGCTGCTGCGGGTGGCCCTGCCGCTGCTGACCGCGCTGTTGGTGGGCGGCGGGGTCACGGTGTGGAGCGCTCTGGTGCTGCCCGCCGCCGGCTGGGCGCTGGCCGCGGGGCTGCTGCTGGCCTGCGTGGCGCTGCCGCTGCTCTCCGCGCTCACCGGGCGGCGTACGGCGGCCCGGCTGTCGGCGGCCCGGGCCGAACTGGCCGCGCGGACCGTGGATGTGGTCGAGGGCGCGGAGGACCTCGCCCTGTGCGGCGCGACGGAGCGGGTGGTGCGGGACGAGCGGGCCGCCTCGCGGGCCGTGGCCCGCAGCGAGCGGTCCGCCGCCCGCACCGCGGCCGTGCCGGCCGCGGCGGCGGTCCTGGTCCAGCTCGGCACCACGGCGGCGGTGGCCGTCCTGGCCGTGCGCGCCGCCGACCCGGTGACCGCCGCCGTCCTGACCCTGACCGCCCTGGCCACCCTCGACCTCGCCGCCCCCGTCCGCACCGCCGCCGACCACCTGACCCGCCTGACCACCTCCCTGCACCGGCTGCGCGCCCTGCACTCGTTGCGCCGCCCGGTCCCCGCGGAGGGCGGCCGGGCCCTCCCCGAGGGCCCCCTGACCCTGGAGTTCACCGACGTCGGCGTCACCCACCCCGGCAGCGCGCGCGCCGCCCTGACCGGGGTCGGGCTCCTGCTCGCGCCGGGCCGACGGATCGCGCTCGTCGGGCCCAGCGGCTCCGGCAAGAGCACGCTCGCCGGGCTGGCCCTGGGGCTGCTGGAGCCCACCACGGGCCGGGTCGCGCTGGGCGGCGTACCGCTCGCGGAGCTCGCGCCCGGCACGCTGCGGCCGCGGTCGGCCGCCGGGCTGACCCAGTACCACCACGTCTTCGCCGGCACCGTGCGCGAACACCTGCTGTTGGCCCGCCCCGGCGCGGACGAGGACCGGTTGTGGGCGGCCCTGACCCGGGCCGGGGCCGCGGACTGGGTGCGCGGGCTGCCCGGCGGGCTCGACGCCGGGGTGAGCGAGGACGCCGCCGCGTTCTCGGGTGGTGAGCGCCGCCGCCTCGGCCTCGCCGCCGCGCTGCTCGCCGATCCGGCCGTCCTGGTCCTGGACGAGCCCACCGAGTCCCTGGCCCCGCGGGAGGCCGACGCCGTGCTCGCCGCGCTCCTCGCGCCGCGCCCCGACCGTGCGGTGCTGCTGATCAGCCACCGCACGATCGGTCTGGACGCGGCGGACGAGATCCTCGTCCTGGACGGGGGCCGCGTCGTCCAGCGCGGCACGCACGCCGAACTCCTCGCCGCACCGGGCCACTACCGGGAGCGGCACCGCACGGAACGCGCCGCCGAGGCCCAGCAGCAGCGGCCGGCCCGCTCCCCCGCCCTGGCGGCAACGGCAGGCTGACCGACACGAGCCCACGAGACACGAGCCCGCGCCAGGCGAGCCCACGCCACATGAGCGAACGCCACGCGAGCCCACGCCACGCGAGCCCACGCCCCTCAAGTCCCCGTGCGCCCCACCTCAAGGCCCTCTCCAGCCACAGCCGATCGCGCTCCCCCATCGTCGTGGTGCGACCGGCTGCCCCTGGGCGCGCGGGACAAGGCGAAGGAGTCCACCGATGACCATCACCCAGGCAATGCCCCCGGGCGTCGTCACGAGCCTGGGGCGGCGGTTCACCCTGTCGGCCCAGGCCCTCGACAGCTCGGTGACCCCCAACCCGGTCTTCCGCGACTGGTTCGCCGAGCAGCGGCGCACCAACCGCTACGACGTGCGGCGCATCCCCTTCGCCGAGCTCGTCGGCTGGCACTTCGAGGATGGCACCGGGAACCTCGTCCACGACAGCGGCCGCTTCTTCTCCGTCGAGGGCCTGCGGGTGCGCACCGAATGGGGCGGCCACGGCGCGTCCTGGTCGCAGCCGATCATCAACCAGCCGGAAGTCGGCATCCTCGGCATCGTCGTCAAGGAGTTCAACGGCGTCCTGCACTGCCTGATGCAGGCCAAGATGGAGCCGGGCAACCTCGACACGGTGCAGCTGTCCCCCACCGTGCAGGCGACCCGTAGCAACTACACCGCCGTGCACAAGGGCGCGCCCGTGCACTACATCGACTACTTCAAGCCCCCGCGGGTCGGCTCGCGGGTGCTGTTCGACTCCCTCCAGTCCGAGCAGGGCTCCTGGTTCCTGCGCAAGCGGAACCGGAACATGGTGGTCGAGGCGCTGGGCGACGTACCCGAGCACGAGGACTTCGTGTGGCTGACCCTCGGCCAGATACACCAGCTGCTCTACGAGAACAACGTGATCAACATGGACGCCCGCACCGTCCTGTCGCTGATCCCCACCTTCGCGGACGAGGGCCCCTCGCTGCACACGACGGAGCACGTCCTGTCGTGGCTCACCGAGATCAAGGCGACCCGCGAACTGGTGCAGAGCAGCCTGCCGTTGGCCGGCGTACAGGGCTGGGAGCGCACCGACCACGAGATCAGGCACGCCGGCGGCCACCACTTCAGCGTGATCGCGGCCTCGGTGTCCGCCGCCAACCGCGAGGTCCAGCGCTGGACCCAGCCGTTGCTCGCCCCCGCCGAGCAGGGTCTCGCCGCCTTCGTCGTCCGCCGGATCGGCGGCGTCCCGCACCTGCTGGCCCAGGCCCGCTCCGAGGCCGGCGTCCTGGACGTCGCCGAGCTGGGCCCGACCGTGCAGTGCCAGCCGGTTCGGGCGCTGACCCTGCCTCCCGAGCGGCAGCCGCGCTACCTGGACATGGTGCTCTCGGCGCCGAAGTCCCGGATGCTCTACGACACCGTGCAGTCCGAGGAGGGCGGGCGCTTCCACCACGCGGGCAACCGCTACGCGCTGGTGGAGGTCGGGGACGAGTTCCCCGTCGACGTACCGGAGGGCTTCCTGTGGGTGACGGCGGGCCAGCTGGCCGGCCTCCTCAAGCACAGCAACTACCTGAACATCGAGGCCCGCACGCTCCTGACCAGCCTGCGGGCGGCCTGGGCGCTGGGCGGAGCGTACGCCCTGTGAGCGCGCCCAGAGCCCTGCGCATCGGCGTCCTGGGCTGCGCCGACATCGCGGACCGCCGCATGCTGCCCTCGATGCTGCGCCAACCGCTGGTCGAGATCACCGCGATCGCCAGCCGCACGATCGAGAAGGCCCGGTACTTCACGGACCGCTTCGGCGGCGCGCCGCTGGCCGGCTACGAGCGCGTCCTCGAACGCCCGGACGTCGACGCGGTGTACATCCCGCTGCCGCCCGAGCTGCACGTCGAATGGACGCTGCGGGCGCTGGCCGCGGGCAAGCACGTGCTGTGCGAGAAGCCCTTCGCCACCTCCCTCCCGGACGCCGAGAAGGCGGTCGCGGCAGCCCGCGAGAGCGGCCTCCTCCTGATGGAGTCCTTCATGTTCCTGCACCACTCGCAGCACGCGCGGGTGCGGGAGCTGGTGGCGGACGGCGTGATCGGCGAGGTCCAGCTCTTCACCTCGGAGTTCGGCATCCCGCTGCGCCCGGGCGGGGTGCGCGCGAGCACCCTGCCGGAGGTGGCGGCGTACCCGGTCCGCGCGGCCCAGCTCTTCCTCGGCCCGGACCTGCGGGTGGCGGGCGCGCAGGTCCGCCCGGACAGCGCGTACGGTCCCCAGCCCGCCGGCAGCGCCCTGCTGACCTCCCCCTCCGGCGCCGCCGCCCACCTCACGTACGGCGTCGAGCACTCCTACCTCAGCGGCTACGGCCTGTGGGGCAGCGAGGGCCGCCTGCGCCTGGAACGCGCCTTCAGCACCCCGGACGACTTCACCCCGCTCCTACGCGTGGAACGCGCGATCGGCACCGAGGAGATCCCCCTCGCCCCGGACCACCACTTCACGAACATCGCGGGCACCTTCGCCCACACCATCCTCGACCAGGAGCCCTTCACCCCCCACACGGAAGCGATCCTCACCCACGCCCACCTGATGGAATCGATCGCCACGACGGCGGCCGCGACGCTCTGACCCCGCGGAAGCCGATGCCGTGACTGCGCCAGCCGGTCTAGAGGTCGGTGTAGGGCGGGATCACGCGGACGATCGCGATCAGCCGCATCCGGGGCAGTGGCAGCGCGTAGAACCAGCCGTCGTCCAGGAGCGGGATGCGGCGCAGCCCTCCGGGGACGCCCTTGCGGCCTCCTTCGCCGATGTCGGTGACGTCCACTCCGACATCGGCGAGGGCGACGAGTTCGTCGGCCAGGCGCTCCACTTCGGCCGTGACGTGGGCGGCCAGGCCCTTGATGACTTCGTCGGCGTTCGGGTCGTACTCCCACCGCCAGACGGTCACCGGGCTCCGCCGTCGGCGACACCGGCTTCGGCTGCGGCCTTGTCGAGGATCCGGCCGATCTCGGAGGCGATCGCCCGGGCCTCGTCCCGGTCGGTGATATGAGCCGCGCGGTCCTCCAGCCGACGCAGGCGGGCCGCCGTGTCGGGGTGGCGTTCGATCGCGACGTACAGGGCCCACTGGCGCAGGAAGCGGCGCACGGGGGCGGAGCTGACCTGCTCCCGGGCACGGGTGATGGCGGTGGCGCGCTCGGCGTCGAACGTCGGCACCGCTTCGGGGGCGATGCGGGCCAAGGTTGCGCGCAGGTCTTCCGCGGTCGCGGCCGGCTGGGGCACGCTGCCGCCGTGCGGCTGCTCCGCCGCGGTGCTCATGCCGCCGCCACGTCATCGGTACTGGCCGCGCGGCGGTGGGCGGCGGCCAGGGTCGAGACGTGCTGGCGGGACCAGCCCACCCGGGCCGCGACCGCGGCCGGGCCACCCCGGTCGTACCGGGCCGCGATCCGGCCGGCCGCTTCGGCGAGCGCGGTACGTGCCTCGTCGAAGGCCCGGCCCCGCTCGTCCACCGTGCGGGCCAGACGGTCCAGCTCCAGGGTTTCGTCCGCGTCAAGAGCGACCCGGGTGGCACGGGTTGTGTCTGTCATCGTCCCAGCCTGCCCCATCCGCCACCGCAACCGCAACCGCGCTTGACATGACGGGGCGGACTCCGAGGCCGCGGCACGCACTCTCAGGCGTACAGGTAGTCGGCCGCGCCGCTCAGCGGCAGGGTCGCCCAGGTCCGGGTGCCGCCGCCGGGCTCGCGGGACTCCCCGAAGCCCCAGGCCCCGCCGCAGGCCCGCACCACCGCGGCCATCAGCCGCAGCGAGGCCCGGCGCCGGGCCTCGCAGTGGGCGGCGAGCCTGGGGTGGGCGTGGGGCTGGTGCCCGTCGTAGGCCGTCAGACGCAGCGAGTCGTCGCGGTGGCGGACGGACAGGTACAGGCTCCGCCCGGGATCCAACTGCCAAGCTGCGGCTACCAGTTCGCCGGTCACCTGGACGACGGCGGGCGCCAGCGGATCGAGCCGGTACGCGTGCAGGACGGCCCGTACGGCGGACCGCGCGATCTGGGCCCCGAGCGGCTCCCCGGGCACGGTGAGGCTGTAGGTGAGCGTGCCGAGCGCGGGCGGTTCGCCCCCGACGCTCGCGGGCGGGGGCGGGGGGCAGGTGGTGAAGGGCTGGCTGGACATCGCGGGACTCCCTGAGGTCGACGGTGACTACGGCGAGTTCGGCGCGCACGAATGGCTGACGCGGACGGGGAGCGTGGCTCGTCGCCGAGGCCCGAGGCATGCTGCGGCGATGCACTTCATCTCCCACTGCGTGAGCGGTGCGTCACCTAAAGTAGCGATTCTGGTGGCCTTTTCGCCACCTCGATGCGGGAATTAACCCACCCCGTGGATTCGGTGGACGCTCGCACGGCAGACTGCACCCATGCCGCCACGCACCGCACCGACAGAACGGCAGAAGCGACTGGGCGCAGAGCTTCGCCGCATAAGGCTGGCAGCGGACGTGTCCGCCGACTCCGCCGCGGGTCTGCTCGGGGTCGACCGCACGAAGGTCTCCGCCATCGAACAAGGGGTACGCACCATCAGCGAGGAGCGGCTGCGTTCGCTCGCCTGCCACTGCGACTGTGCGGACGAGGCGTACGTCGACGCCCTCGTCGCCATGGCCCAACCCCGCCAGCGCGGTTGGTGGGAGCGCTACCGTGGCACGCTCTCCGCCGCCGTACTGGACATCGCCGAGCTGGAGTCCCACACCACTCGCATGCGGTGCGCGCACTCGGTGCACATGCCGGGCCTGCTGCAGACGAGTGACCACGCACTCGCCCTCTTCCGCTTCGTCGTACCCACCCTCCCCGACAAGGAGATCGCCCTCCGGCTGGCCCACAGGCTGGAGCGCCAGCAGGTACTGGAGGGCGAATCGGCACCCGCATACGTGGCAGTCGTGCACGAAGCGGCGCTACGCATGCAGTTCGGAGGCCGCAAGGTGGCTCGCGCCCAGCTGGAGCACCTCGCCGAGACGTCCGAACGGGACAACATCGCCGTGCGCGTCCTGACCTTCGAAGGCGGCGGCTTCCCCGGTGCCGGTCAGACGGTCAACTACCTGGAGGGCCCTGTCCCCCGATTGGACACCGTGCAGGTCGACAGCACGCACGGCCCCGATTTCCTGCACACCGAGGCCCAACTGTCCAAGTACCGTGCCCAACTGGACTGGATGGAACGGCTCAGCCTGGGACCGGAAGCCTCCCGGGACTTCATCCACCAACTGGCCCGTCAACTCTGAGAGGCAATCGATGGCCGACATCGTCTGGGAAGAAGCGTTCTGCGGCGAAGGGGCGAGCTGCTACCGGATCGGGGTGGACGGGAACGGCAACAGCTACATCGCCGTCGCGGGCGCGGAGGCCTCGTACCTCACCGACACCACCGACGCCCTCCGCCAACTGATCCGCGACATCAAGGCGGGAAAGGCCGACCACCTCCTGGCCGACTGAACCCAGCGATCTGTCAAGCCCCGAATTCCAGGGGCATGACCCGGCGCGCTCGATCGGGCTCAATCGAGACATGGGATCCCGCAACCGAAAGCATTTCTCGCCGGAGGTGAACGACCATGACTCGCACATCCCGAAAACAGCGCTTCGCCGTACTCACGGCCTCGACGGCCCTGGCCGCTGCGGGGGCACTGCTGCCCTCCGCCGCCTTCGCCGCGCCAACGGCGGCGCACAGCGCCAGCACGGCGGCGATGACCCCCAGCCATAACGACCACAACTACTGCTACGACTGGTATTGGAACTGGGACTGGGGTTGGTACTACTGCTACAACCACAACAACCACCACAACCGCCATCACCACCAGAACCACCACCACAACCGCTGAGGCAGCGGTCACAACACACCCGCGGTCCGGGCCGGGCGGCAACTCCACCCGGCCCGGACCGCCAGGAGGGCGCCCCGATGAAAGTCCATTTAAATAGCACTGGCGAATCTTCGGCCATGTTCAGTTCCGACCGGAGCTTCAGAGTTTGGAGGTACGGGGTCGGACATTCCCAGCTGCTCCTACGGGCAGTTCCCGAAGGAGTGCACGGCAACTGCCTGGACCTGCTTTTCGAGAGTGTGAGTGCCATGCAGCTGGTGACTCACTACGATTCCATCGAGCTTCACGCCGCCAGCGAAGACGAAGCACAAATGATCCGGAATTTATCTGGACTGAAAGCGCCCTGGCGGGAAAGAAACCTCGCCGTTTCCCTTCGATCCAGAAGCGGATCGGGGTTCGTTCTGTGCGGAAGGGTCAGCGCCCTCCGTGGAGGAGAGGACCCAGTCGGGCGTCCAGGCGGATCCGTGGATAGCGACATCGTGTGGAGCAGTCGCTCAAACTAGCAATTCAATGATACTCAAAAGTCTCGGTACCTCCCAAGTGGCACGAGGACGAAGGAGAGGTGGACACTCCTTCATGGTTCGGTCACATGGTCGGAACACGCTAGCGAGTGAGGCGGGTCCGACGCGAAGTCCTGCTCCTCCTGGTGCGCGGAGAAGCGTCGCCTGACTCCGTACCGCCCGTCAGAACGACGGGGTGTCGCTGAAGCCGCACCGACAAGGACACGAACGCCGGCGAGCCCTGCGTCCACCGCTCACGAAGCAAGCGGAGGCCCGGTCGGCGGACGCCGGCCGGGCCGGGCCTCTTCGCGTGCCCGTACCCGTGGAGCGGGTCCGACGCGACGTACCGCTACTCCCCCTGGAGCGCGTAGAAGTCCGCGCCCAGTTGGTGGAACATGCCCGGCACGTCCAGCTGGTCCCAGTGCTCGGCCAGCAGGCCGTTCTCGACGCGCCAGATGTCGATCGACTGGAAGTTCAGGCTGCGGCCCGTGGCCGGTATGCCGAAGAAGGGGCCCTGGTGGGTGCCCGAGTACTCGAAGCGGCCCGCGACGCGGTCGCCGTCGACGATCAGGTCGTGGGCGACGACCTTGACGTCGGGGAAGGCGTCGAAGATGGACTGGAAGAAGGCCGTGTTGGCCTCGATGCCGTCCGCGACGATCGGGTTGTGGTCGATGTGGTCGGCGGCGGTGTGCTCCGCCATCGTGCTCACGTCGTGGCTGTTGATCATGTCCACGAAGCGCTGGACGAGGTCCCGGTGGTTCTCCGACATGGGTGTGTGCCTGCCTCTCGTGACGGCTCGCGCCGCTCATCGCCGCTGCACACCGACCATCCGCATGCGTGGTGGAGCCCCGCTGGAGCGGGGGCGAGGCCGCGACCGGGCTCAAGGCGAACCCCCACCCCGGCTCAAGTGGGCACTTCTAGCCTCTGGTGCCATGAAGGCTCTCGTACTCTCCGGCGGGGCCGGAACCCGCCTGCGCCCCCTCACCCACACATCCGCCAAGCAGCTCGTGCCCGTGGCGAACAAGCCGGTGCTCTTCTACGGCCTGGAAGCGATCGCGGACGCAGGCATCACCGAGGTCGGGATCGTCGTCGGGGACACCGCCGACGAGATCCGCGAAGCCGTCGGCGACGGCTCGAAGTTCGGCATCGAGGTCACCTACATCCCGCAGACCGCGCCGCTGGGCCTCGCCCACGCCGTCGTGATCGCCCGGGAGTTCCTGGCCGACGAGGACTTCGTCATGTACCTCGGCGACAACTTCATCGTCGGCGGCATCTCCGACCTCGTCGACTCCTTCCGCGCGGACCGCCCCACCGCGCAGATCCTGCTCACCCAGGTCTCCGACCCGAAGTCCTTCGGCGTCGCCGAGCTCGGCCCCGACGGCCGGGTGGTGGGCCTGGAGGAGAAGCCCGAGGTCCCCAAGAGCGACCTCGCGCTCGTCGGCGTCTACCTCTTCACGCCCGCCGTGCACGAGGCCGTGCGCGCCATCAAGCCCTCCTGGCGCGGCGAGCTGGAGATCACCCACGCCCTGCAGTGGCTGATCGACGCGGACCTCGACGTCCGGTCCACGACGATCTCCGGTTACTGGAAGGACACCGGGAACGTCAACGACATGCTGGAGGTCAACCGCTCCGTCCTGGAACGCGCCGAGCCCCGCATCGAGGGCCTGGTCGACGCCACGAGTGAGATCATCGGCCGGGTGCAGATCGACGAGGGCGCCCAGGTCAGCGCCTCGCGCATCGTCGGCCCCGCCGTCATCGGCGCGGGCAGCGTGATCGCCGGCTCGTACATCGGGCCGTTCACCTCGATCTCCCGGGACTGCACGATCACCGACAGCGAGATCGAGTTCTCCATCATCCTGGACGGCTCCTCGGTCCGCGGCGCCAGCCGCGTCGAGGCCTCGATCATCGGACGCAACGTGGAGGTGACCCCCGCCCCCCGGGTCCCCGCGGCCCACCGTCTCATCCTCGGCGACCACAGCAAGGTGCAGATCTCCTCATGACCACTGACGTCACGCGCATCCTCGTCACCGGCGGGGCGGGGTTCATCGGTTCGCACTACGTCCGTAGGCTGCTCGGGCCCGCCGGCCCCGGGGACGTGGCGATCACCGTGCTCGACAAGCTCACCTACGCGGGCAATCCCGCGAACCTCGATCCGGTGCGCGGCCATTCCGGGTTCCGCTTCGTCCAGGGGGACATCTGCGACGTCGCGCTCGTCGCCGAGTTGGTGGCCGGGCACGACCAGGTGGTGCACTTCGCCGCCGAGTCGCACGTGGACCGCTCCATCCTGGGCGCGGCCGAGTTCATCACCACCAACGTGCTCGGTACGCAGACGCTGCTGGACGCCGCGCTGCGCCGCCCCGGTGGCCCCGTGCCGTTCCTGCACGTGTCCACGGACGAGGTGTACGGGTCCGTGGCCGAAGGGTCCTGGCCGGAGACCGATCCGCTGAAGCCGAACTCGCCGTACGCCGCCTCCAAGGCGTCCTCGGACCTGGTGGCGCTGTCGTACCACCGGACGCACGGCCTGGACGTTCGGGTGACCCGGTGCTCGAACAACTACGGGCACCACCACTTCCCCGAGAAGGTCATCCCGCTGTTCGTCACGAACCTGCTCGACGGGCTGCGCGTACCGCTCTACGGCGAGGGCCTCAACGTCCGCGACTGGTTGCACATCGACGACCACGTCCAGGGCCTGGAACTGGTGCGTACGGGCGGCCGCGCGGGCGAGGTGTACAACATCGGCGGCGGCACCGAGCTGAGCAACAAGGAGCTGACCACCCTGCTCCTGGACCTGGCGGGGGCGGGCTGGGACCGGGTCGAGCACGTCGCCGACCGGCTCGGCCACGACCTGCGCTACTCGGTGGACTGCACGAAGATCTCCACCGAGCTGGGTTACCGGCCCCGCAAGGAGTTCGACCAGGGCCTCGCCGAGACCTTCGCCTGGTACCGGGACAACCGGGCCTGGTGGGAGCCGCTCAAGCAGAAGGCCGCCCTGTGAGCCACTGGCTGGTCACGGGAGCGGACGGGCTGCTGGGCCGGGACCTGCGGGCGGCGCTGGAGGCGGCCGGACAGCCGGCCATGTGCCTGGGCCGCGGGGAGCTCGACGTGCGCGACCGGCGGGCGGTGCGCGGGGCGATCGCCACGCACCGGCCGGTGGTGGTGGTCAACGCGGCGGCGTACACGGACGTCGACGCCGCCGAGACGCACCAGGCGCAGGCGCAGCACGTCAACGGCGCGGCGCCGCTGCACCTGGCGAGCGCGTGCGGGGAGTTCGGCGCGCTGCTGCTGCACCTGTCCACGGACTACGTGTTCTCCGGCGAGGCGCGCGTCCCGTACCCAGAGGACGCGCCGCCGGCGCCGCGGACCGCGTACGGGCGCAGCAAGCTGGAGGGCGAGCGGGCGGTGTTGCGGCTCCTGCCGTGGACCGGATACGTCGTGCGGACGGCCTGGCTGTTCGGGGAGGGCGGCGACAACTTCGTCTCCACGATGATCCGGCTGGAGCGGGAGCGGGAGTTCGTCGACGTCGTCGAGGACCAGCGGGGTCAGCCCACCTGGAGCCTGGACGTCGCCGACCGGCTCGTGTCGCTGGGCCGGGCGGCCCGGCTCGGCGCGGCCCCTGGCATCTACCACGCCACCAGCGGCGGCGACTGCACCCGGCTGGAGCTGGCGCGCGAGGTGTTCCGGCTGCTGGGCGCGGATCCCGGACGGGTCCGACCCCTCGTCGGCCCCGCCGCGGGGGCCCGACGCCCGGCGTACGGCGTGCTGGAGCGCGGCCGTTGGGAAGCGGCCGGCATCGAGGTGATCCGGGACTGGCGCGAGGCGCTGGCGGCGGCGATGCCGGCGCTGATGGCGAGGGCCGGCATGCGGGTGCTGGCCACCACGTAACAGCGGATACGGATACGACGTGAGCGGGGGGGGGGGGGGGGGAACCCCCCCCCCCCCCCCCCCCCGGGCGGGCCGCCCCCCCCCCGCCCGCCCCCGCGCGGGGCG
>NZ_JBITDP010000039.1:13933-45904 GCF_044454405.1 Streptomyces sp. NPDC051555
CGGGGCGCGGGGCGGGGGGGGCGGCGTGGCGGGCGGTGTGGGGGGGGGCGGGATGGGGGGGGGGGCCCACCACTAAACCGCGGATCCGTACCCCCGGGGGGGGGGGGGGGGGGTAACACCCCCCGCCCGCCGCTCAGTGCGCGATGGCCAGGCCGAACGGGACGAAGCCGTGCCGGGTGATGAAGGGGCCCAGCATCAGGACGGTCCATTCGAGGGCGCGCGCGGTGTAGAGGCCGCCGAGGTCGAGGATCCACTCCCGCGGCCAGCCCAGGTCCACCAGCAGCGCCGACAGCTCTTCCTTGGCCCGCGGGTCGTCGCCGGAGAGGAAGGCCGTGGCGGGGACGGGCAGGATCCGCGGGGCGGTCATCACGCGGTGGTCCATGGTGTTGAGGGCCTTGACGACCCGGGTCCGTGGCAGGACCCGCTGGATCTCCTCGGCGAGGCTGCTGTGCGGGTGGAGGGGGGCGACGGGGAAGCCCTCGGGGCTGCGTTCGGCGGCGTTGGACACGTCGACCAGGACCCGCCCGCGCAGGGCGGGTTCGAGGCCGCTGAGCAGGGCGACGGAGACCTCGCCGGGGGTGGTGTTGAAGACGATCCCGGCGTTCTCGGCGGCCTCGGCGTGGCCGGTGAACCGGACGCCCGCCGCGAGCGCGGGGTCGTCGCCGGGGCGGGGGCGGTCGGGCCGGGTGGTGCCGGTCAGCACCCGGTGGCCGGCGGCGGCCAGCCCGGTGGCCAGGCTGGTCCCGACGGCCCCGGAGCCGAGGACGGCGATGTCCGTCACGGACGGTGGCCGGGCCCGTAGGAGGCGACGGCCTGCTCGTACGTGGGCAGCAGCCCCAGCGCCACGGCCTCGGACAGGGTCGGGGCCAGGGCGTCCTTCTCGGACCTGACGAGCTCCGCGGTGGTGTTCCACGGGATGCCCAGGGCCGGGTCCAGGGCCTGGATGTCGACCATGGTGCCCGGTACGTACTCCGTGGAGCAGAGGTAGTTCATGCAGGTGTCGTCGGTGAGCGCGAGGAAGGCGTGCCCGAGGCCGTCGGCGAGGTAGACGCCGATCCCCGAGTCCGCTTCCTGCACGGTGGTGTCGAACATGCCGAAGGTCGGCGAGCCGACGCGCAGGTCGACGACCACGTCGAGGGCGGCGCCGCGCACGCAGGTGACGAGCTTCGCCTGGCCGGGGGGCAGGGTGGTGCCGTGGATGCCGCGCAGGGTGTTGCGGGAGGAGACCGAGAAGTTGACCTGCTTGACGGTGAAGGGCTGGCCGCTCAGTTCCGTGAGTTCGCCGATGCGCCAGGCCTCGAAGAAGCGGCCGCGGTTGTCGGTCAGCTGCGACGGCGTGATCCGGAAGGCGTCCCGGACCTTCATCTCCTCAATTGCCATGCTTCCTCGGTTCGTTGTCGAAGTCGTGAACAGCGGGCCCTCCGATCGTCGGGGCGACCGCTCCGGCCCCGCTCGAACCCGGTTGGAGCGCTCGCGCACGGCCGATGGCCCCCGCGCACGGGACGCGGGGGCCATCGGTACGGAGGGTGCGCTTGCGGTCGGTCAGCGCACCGACGCGGGAGCCGGCTTGTCGGCCGCGGCCTTGGCCGCGGGGGCCTTGGCCGTGGGCGGTGCCACCGTGGCGGACCCCTGCGCCGCCGGGGCGGAGAGCTCGGGCTGGACGCCCTTGCCCTTGCCGGGGGCGATCAGCATGGACAGGGTGGCGAGGGCGACCCCGATGGCGCCGACCCACATGGCCGGGACCAGCCCGTCCACGAAGTTCTGCGGCGAGGCGTAGCCGCCGTTGGCGCTGAAGATGGAGGCCAGCAGCGCGACGCCGAGCGCCGCGCCGACCTCACGGGTGGCGGCGGTGACGCCGGAGGCGATGCCCTGCTCCTCCTCCTTGACGGAGCCCATCGTCAGGTTCATCAGCGGTGCGTAGAAGAGGGCCATGCCGGCGCCGCAGATCATGAGGGAGGGCAGCTGGGCGACGTAGGAGACGTTCGGTTCGAGGATGAAGGCCCAATAGACCATGCCGCCGGTCATCATCGCGAGGCCGAGGGTGACGACGGGCTTGCCGCCGATCTTGTCGGAGACCATGCCGCCGATCGGGGCGACGACCATCGGCATCGCGGTCCAGGCCAGCAGCCGGACGCCGGCCTCCATGGCGCTGTAGCCCTGGATGCTCTGGAGGAACTGGGTCATCAGGAAGATCGCGCCGAACATGCCGACCGACATCAGGGTGCCGGCCAGGTTGATCGCGGTGAACGCCCGGATCTTGAAGAGGCGCATGGGGACCATCGGGTGCTCGGTCTTGTTCTCCCAGACCACGAAGACGGCCATCACGACCACGCCGCCGATGAGGGAGGCGAGGACGACGGGAGAGGTCCAGCCGTCCCCGTGGCCCTTGATCAGGCCGAGGACGATGCCGAAGAGGCCGATGCTGGCGAGGATGGTGCCGACGGCGTCGAGCCGCGAGTTCGCGACCTTGCTCTCGGTGAGCTTGCGCCAGGAGATCGGGGCCAGGGCCAGGCCGATCGGGACGTTGAGCCAGAAGATCCACTGCCAGGACAGGTGCTCGACGATCGCACCGCCGACGAGCGGGCCGGCCGCGATCGACAGGCCGTTGACGGCGCCCCAGATGCCGAGCGCCGTACCGCGCTTCTCGGCGGGGACGGCGGCGGTCAGCAGGGTGACCGACAGCGGCATGATGATGGCCGCGCCGGCGCCCTGGACGGCGCGGAAGGCGATGAGTTCGTTGATGCCGGGCGCGAGCGCCGCGGCGGCCGAGGCGCCCGTGAAGAGCAGCAGGCCGAGGACGAACATCCGGCGACGGCCGAAGCGGTCACCGAGCGCGGCACCGAACATCATCAGGACCGCGAAGGAGAGGGTGTAGGCGTTGACCGTCCATTCGAGATCCGTGAGGCTGCCGCCGAGTTTCTCGCGGATGGTGGGCAGCGCCGTGATGATCACGAGGTTGTCCAGCCCTGCCATGAAGGAGGCGAGGCTCGTGGTGAGGATGGCCCAGAAGACCACCCCCTTTGCTCCACCGGCCGAGGCTGGGGGGTTGACGGTGCTCATCCGAGCATCCTTTCTGGAGGCAATGTCAGTAGGAGATGCTCATAACTCATCCGTGACACAGGCCGTTTCGGCGCTCACGACGCTACGGAACCGGACTACAGCCCTCCTCGATTCGTGGTGGACCCATGGACACGCGAAGCCACCCTCCCCGGAAGGGGAGGGTGGCTCGGGTCGGGCGCGTGCGGGAGATCAGCCCAGCTGGCGCTGGAAGGTCGCCATGTCGAAGTACAGCGTCTCGTCGACCAGGACGTCCCCGTCGAAGTGGAAGAACACCGCGACGGGGGCGTCGATGGACTTGCCGAGGTTGGGTATGCCCCGGTAGTCCGCTTCCTGCTTGCCGCGGGCCTGGGCCTCCAGGATCACGGCGGTGGGGGTGTGGTGGACGTGGTGCAGGTCGTGGTCAAGGTTCGGGAAGGCCGCCTTGAGGTCGGCGAAGTAGCCCTTCTTGATGGCTTCTTCGCCGATCAGCGGGCTCTCCTCGAAGGCCTGGATGCGGTAGATGCCGCCGCGCGGGAAGGTGGCGAGCACGCCGTCGATGTCCCAGGCGATCTCGGCGACGGTGTGCGCGAGGACGACCGCCTCGCGGCGCTTGCGCAGGTCGGCGTCGGGCTGCGGGAGATCCGCACCGGGCAGGGTGAATTCGTGCTGTTCGGTGGCCATGACCGTTCCTCCACGCGTCGACCGGCTTGATGTCGCAGACGCTAGGGCCGCGACCTCGCGTACGGCTCGAACGTCAGGCCGGACGGGCCGGTCGGTCGGGCCCCGCCGAAAGGCCCGGGGAAGTGCCCCCGGTCGACCCCCGGTCGGGCCCCGGTCATGCCCCCGCCGCCACCGGCCGGCTGCGCTGCTGCTGCGGCGGCTTGTAGAACGGCCGGTAGCCGCAGGCCAGGCCGACCGGAGCGAGCAGGGTGCACAGGGCCATGTCCAGGGCGAAGGGTCGGCCGGTGATCACCCGGTACTCGTCCCGGAAGCCGAGCGCGAGCAGCGGCATCTGGAGCTTGGGGCCGGCCGCGGTGAGCCTGCCCTCGTTGGCCAGGCCCCACAGCGTCTCGAAGACGCGCTCGGTCTGGTAGGCGGGGGTGGTGCGCCAGACCATCCGGGCGGTCCCGGGACCCGGGTTCCACATGGAGTGCGGCACGCCCGGCGGGATGTAGAACTCACTGCCCTCGGGGTGCTCGTGCTCGACGCCGTTCAGCTGGATGACGATGCGGCCGCCGGCCACCCGCATGGTCTCGGTCTGCCTGGGGTGGTAGTGGACGGGCGGCTTCAGGACGGTCGGGGCGTACTCGACCTCGACCTCCACGTAGGCGCCGTTCGTCTGGGACGAGGTGGTCAGGAAGGTGAGCTTGTCCTGTCCGAGCTGGAGGGTGTCTCCGGGGCGGGCCATCGGATGCCTCTCTGATCTGGGGTGGTCGGTCGTCGGTCAGACGGTGGTGGTGCTCGGGGCGGTGGCGGAGGAGATGACGGCGGAGGAAGTGACGGCGGGCGAGGAGGTCCGCGTCCGGCGCCGTCCGGGGAGTCCGAAGAAGGCGTTGAGCAGGTTCAGTACGCCGATGCCCACCGCGATCCAGAAGCCCAGGTGCAGTCCGTCCACCCAGGCGATCGCCGGGAGCCGCCCGTCGGCGAGTTCGCCGGTGGTGCGGGTCATGGCACTGGTGGCCACGGTCGCCACGCCGAGCGAGGCTCCGACCTGGAAGGCGGCGACCAGCACTCCGGAGGCGATGCCCTGCTGCTCCTGCGGGATGTCGGACACCCCGTGGACGTTGACCGGAATGCCGCAGCACTGCATGGAGGCGCCCAGGATCAGCAGCGCGGGCAGCACGTCGAGGAGGTAGTTCCCGTCGTGCGGGGCCCGGGTGAGCAGGAGCAGTCCGAGGACGGAGCCGATCGCGCCGAAGAGGTAGACGGGGCGGGGTCCGGACTTGTGCATGATCCGGGTGGCCGGGGCGGTGATCAGGATGGCGATCACGCCGAGCGGCAGGAAGGCGAAGCCCGACTTGAGGGTGGAGTAGCCCAGGGTGCGCTGGAGGTAGTAGCTGCTCAGGAAGAGCACGGAGGCCTGGACCCCGCTGGTCAGGATGCGGCCGAGGCCCGCGGTGACCAGGGAGCGGGTGGCGAAGAGCTGGAGCGGCATCAGCGGGTCGGCGACCTTGCGCTCGACCACGACGAAGCCGACCAGCAGCGCCACCGCGGCGACGGCCGGGGCGATGACGTACGGGATCGAACCCCAGCCCTTGTCCTGGATGTTGACGATGGCGTACACGAGGGAGGCGAGGCCCCCGGTGACGGCGACGGCGCCCAGGATGTCGGGGGTGGACTCGCTCTTGGCCTCGGTGCGGCCGCTCGCCAGGATCAGCACGCCGATCACGGCGACGACCCCGAAGGGGATGTTGATGTAGAAGATCCAGCGCCAGTTCAGGCTGTCGGTGATCAGGCCGCCCGCGATGACGCCGAGGGTGCCGCCGAGGCCGGCCAGCGCGGCCCAGATGGCGAGGGCGGTGGTCCGCTCCTTGCCCTTGGGGAAGGTCGTGGTGACCAGGGACATCGCGGCCGGGGACAGGAAGGCCGCGCCACACCCCTGGAGGGCGCGCGCGGCGATGAGCAGGCCGGTGCCGTCGGCCAGGCCGCAGAGTAAGGAGGCCGCGGTGAACAGGACGGCGCCGAGCAGGAAGGTGCGCCGGCGCCCCCAGCGGTCGGCGGTGCGTCCGCCGAGCAGCATCAGGCCGCCGAAGCACAGGATGTAGGAGGTCAGCACCCATTCGATGCCGGTGGCGGTGGCCTTCAGGTCGGACTGGATCGCGGGCAGGGCGAGGTTCACCACGGTGGTGTCGAGGAGCACCATGAACTGGGCGAGGGCGACGAAGACGAGCAGGCGCCATCGTCGCGGGTCGGGCGGGGTGTCGTTGCCCGGGCCCGCCGCGGACGCGGCGGCCGGTGCCCGGTCCTGGGTACGGGGTGCGTTCTTCTCGGTGTTCATGGCTCCCTCTCGGGTGGGCCCGTCGCTCCCGGCCCCGCGGCCGGGAGCGGCGCAGTCCGGTCAGGCGGCAGTGGCCTCGATGTAGCTCAGGGCGTTGTAGATGGTCCGGTTCGGGTCGGTGATGGCGCGGCGGCCGTGCATGACCCGGGTGTTGTCGATGACGGCGGCGTCGCCGTCCTGCCATTCGAGGTTCTCGGTGATCCGTGCGGTCACCGTCTCGACTTCGGCCAGGAGCCGCTCGGACAGCTCGGTCCCGTCGGCGAAGGTGATCGTCGGCTTCTCGTAGTTGAAGGAGGGGCCGAGGATGCTGTTCGCGAAGGACCGCCGCTCGCCGAAGATCGTGGTCCCGGCGGCGGGAGTGCGGAAAGCGTAGCGGATGCCGCCGTCCGCCTCGGCCTGGATTTCCGTGCCGGGCAACTGGCCGGCCAACGCCAGGAGTTCCGCCACATCGATGTCCTCGGCGGGCTTGGTCCTGCCGAGGAGGTGGTGGGCCATGGCGCGCCACTGCTGCTCGCCGACGTAGCGGCTGTAGACGATGTCCTGGGCGGCGAAGGCCTCCCGGGACCCGTCGCTGAGGGCGTCCCAGACGCGGTAGCCGTCGCAGACGGTGGTCTGGGACCCGGAGGAGGCGGCCTTCTCGCAGAAGAACCAGGCGACGTGGGCGCGGAAGGGACTGTTGCCGTTCTCGGTGTGCAGGCCGACCTCGGCGAATCCGGCGTCGACCTTCTGCGCGACCTCGGAGTAGAAGTCGCGGGCCGGGTCGAGGGTGGTGGAGGTGGAGGTGGACTGCACCAGGGCGGTGAAGGAGTCCATGTCGGAGGGGGTGAATCCGCGCAGGAGCAGGAATCCCGCCTCGGCGAGCAGGTCGCGCAGGATCTTGGGGTCGACGTCCGCGAGGCTGCCGCCCTCGACGGGTTCCACCAGCAGGCCGCTGCCGGTGCCGTAGGGGGTGGTCTTCACTGCGGTGCTCATGCCTTCTCCTCGGTCGTGTCCTTGTCGTGGCGCAGCACGTGGGTCCGGATGACGTCACGGCGCGGGCGCCCGGTGACGGTGAAGCAGGTGGCGTACGCGGGGTCGTCCTCGGCCATGAGGTGGACGACGGCGGCGCGCTCGATGCCGGAGAGGCGTTCCTTGCCGAAGGCGTCGATGCGCTCGCGGGCGGTGTCCTGGTCGAGGCCGGCCTCGATGACGAAGAGGCCGTGCACCTGGTCGAGTCCGTCGGCGACGATGGCGGCCTCGCGGATGAAGCCGAGTTCGCGGTAGCGCGCTTCCACCCATTCGGGGGACACGTTGCGGCCGCTGGAGGTGATCACCATGCTCTTCTTGCGGCCGGTGATGCGCAGGTAGCCGTCCTCGTCGATCTCCGCGAGGTCCCCGGTGTGCAGCCAGCCCCGCGCGTCGACGACCACGCTGGAGGGGTCCTCGCGGGAGTAGCCGGCGAAGAGGGAGGTGCTGCGGATCAACAGCTCGCCGTCCTCGGCGAGTTCGGCCTCGACGTGGTCGAGCGGGCGGCCGACGGTGCCGAAGCGGACCTGGCCGGGGAAGTTCCAGGAGACGACCGAGGAGTTCTCGCTGAGCCCGTACCCCTCGTGGACGGTGACCCCGTAGGTGTCGAGGCGCTGGAGGATCTCCGCGGGTACGGGCGCGCCGCCACAGGCGATGAAGACGGAGCCCTCGTGGCCGAAGATCCGGCGGCGCCGCTCGGGGACGCTCTCGTCGGGCTGCTGGTCGCTGAGCGCGAGGAAGAGTCCCGCGACGGTCGGCGGGACGACGAGCGCGGTGGGCCGGGCCTGGCGCAGCAGGCTGAGCATCCGGGGCGCGGCGTCGGCGGCGGTGCCGACCAGTGCGGTGCCGGGCGGCAGGAAGGAGACCGAACCGGCGGCGAGGAAGGGCATGTAGAGCCCGGCGACCTGTTCGATGAGCAGGCTCAGCGGCACGATCGAGAGGTAGCGCTCGAAGATGGCGGGCTCGGTGCGGGCCCGCAGGGAGGTCAGGAGCGCGTCCAGGCCGTGGCGGCGGATCTGGACGCCCTTGGGGGCGGAGGTGGTGCCGGAGGTGTGGATGACCTTGACGATGGCGTCCTGGGCGGGCACCGGCGGGCGGGGGAGGCCGCCGGCCGGGATCTCGGCGAGCAGCGCCTTGATGTCGAGGGTGGTGACCGGGCAGCTCTCGGGGAGGACCGTGGATCCGTTGTCGGCGGGGCCGCTGTCCGCGGCCCAGCGGGCCAGGGCGCGGGTGCCGCCGTCGTCGACGTAGCAGAGGTCGGCGGTGTCGAGGAGGGAGGCGGCCTGTTCGGCGGCGAAGGCGGTGGGCACCGGTACTTCGACGGCGGAGGCGAAGAGGGCGGCGAGGTCGGCGACGACCCACTCGGGGGAGTTCTCGGCGAGCAGCCCGACACGGGCGGGGCGGCCGTGGGCGGCGGCCCAGCCCTCCAGGTGGCCGGCGAGGACCAGGGCGGCGCCGATGATCTCGCGGTAGCTCCAGGTGGCGCCCGTACCGCCGTCGCCGGACAGGACGCGGACCATGACGGCTTCGCTGTCGGCCTGGTCCAGCAGTCCTGCGGCGAGGGAGACGCTCTGGTGGTCATGCGGCACGGGACAGCACCTTCGCCTGCGGGCGGTTGCTGCTGAGCAGCCGCATGTCGACGGATTCGAAGCAGTAGCGGCCGATGGCGGCGAGCAGCAGGGTGCTCTGGTCGACCGCCTTGGCGTAGCCGACCATGGGCCGGGTGTCGTAGTACGAGCCCCAGGAGGCGAGCTCTTCCGGCTCCAGCCGGTCGGGCGAGGCGTCCGCGAGGGGGTGGAAGATGCACCCGAGGCGCTGCATGAGCTCGGCGAGCCGTCCGGTCATCGTCATCACCGCGTACGGGCGCCCCAGGCAGGCCATGACCAGCGGGATCGCCTTGATGATCTCGCCGCCGGCGGAGGCGCGGACGGAGGCGATGTTGCCGATCTGCAGGACCTGGTGGCGGCCGACCGGGTCGCCGACCTCGGACGCGATGACCTCTTCGATCGGGGCGTCGAGGTAGCGCTCCAGCAGGATCGGCTCGTCTTCGGGGAAGGAGAGGCCCGCGCAGGCGAGGACCTGCTCCTGCCCGTTCTCGTCCTCCTCGAAGAAGGCGAGGAAGCCGTCGGGGTCGGGATCGATGGTCGCCTGGTACTGCCGGGCGAACACGTCGCGGGCCATCTCCCTGGCGACCAGCCAGTCCGGGGTACCGCGCTCGGACAGCGTGATTCTCATGTGTGGTGCGCCCCCTTACAGGGTCGGTTACAGGGTCGAGTGGGCCGAGAGGACGGACCGGCTCACCGCCTGGACGCCGGGCGAGCGGCGCGTGATCGGCTTGGCCCGGACGGCGAGTTCCGCCGCGTGCAGGGCGCTGTTGATGGAGGTCTCGGCGAGGATGCCGGGTGCCGCGACGGCGTCGCCGATGAGGTAGACGCCGTCGCCGCGGTCGACGGCGGGGCGGTCGCGCCAGCTCAGGCCGGGCAGGTCGAGGGCGCCGGTGCGGCCGCGGGAGACTCCCTCGCGGCGCCACTGGATGCGGTCCTGCCAGCCGGGGGTGGTGAGGTCGAAGAGCTTTTCGAGGCGGGCCAGGGCCTCGGCCTTCGACTCGCCGGGACGGATGGGCATCTGGCCCTGGAAGAGGGCCTGTCCCGCCGGCGCGAGCGAGGGGTCGTGGTCGGAGTACTGCGAGGTGAAGCCGCCCTCGTCCATGTCGAAGGAGACGTTGCCGTCCTTCTTGGAGTGGGTGACGGCCATGTCGAGCAGGGCGGCGGTGCCGCTGGGCCAGTCGAGGGTGGGGTCGCCCAGCAGGCCGCGGGAGGCGGCGAGCGAGGTGGCGACGATGACCGGGCCGTCGGTGGGCAGTTCGGTGATCCGGGAGTTGGTCTCGATGACGACGCCGTGGGCCTTGGCCCGGCGTTCCATGCGGTCGATGACCGTGCCCCAGCCGCCGATGAAGTAGCGGCTCGGGAGCGGGAAGCGGGGGGTGCCGACGCGCAGCAGCCGCTCCCAGACGAAGGCGGCGGAGAGCCGGCCGGGGTCTCCGTCGAAGAGGATCGGGCCGAGGAAGCCGAGGGCTTCGTTGACGGTCTGCTGCTCGAAGCGTTCGCTGGCCCAGTCCTGGAAGGAGCGGTCGATGGGGACCTCGATGTCCCGGTGCATCCAGGTCATCTTCATGTAGCCGCCGGGCAGGGTCATGCGGAGCTTGCCCTGGTGGCGAAAGCGCATCCGCGTCCACTCGTGGAAGGACAGGCGGACGTAGTTGCCGGCGAGGCCGCGCTGGAGCAGCCAGTTCCAGCAGGGGCCGTTGTCGAAGAAGGTGTGCGGGCCGTCGTTGGTGACGTAGGGCCCGGTGGCGGAGCGGGAGCGGCCGCCCAGGTGGGCGTGCGCCTCGTGGACGGTGACGCGGGCGCCCTGTTCGGCGGCGGATATCGCCGCGGTCAGACCGGCGAGCCCGCCGCCGATGATCGTGATGTTCGCCATGGTTATCGCACTCACTCACCTTGGGGATGCGCGGACTCGCCGCGGTGTGGCCGCGGACTCCACTCGGGTTCGCCGCGGCCTCGACTCGGATGGGCCACGGCCTCGACTCGGCCTCGCCACGGTCTCGCCGCGGTTCGGCGGGCCGTTCTCAGCCGTCGAGCGTGGCCATGGCGCCCGCGGGATAGCGGTCTCCCGCCAGGCTGCCGTGGGGGGCGATCCGGTCGAGGGCCGCGAGGTCGTCCGCGTCGAGTGCGACGGCGGACGCGGCGATGTTCTCTTCCAGGTAGGTGACCCGCTTGGTGCCGGGGATGGCCACGACGTCCTCACCCTGGGCCAGCACCCAGGCCAGCGCGAGCTGTCCGGTGGTGACGCCCTTGGCGGCGGCGAGGGCCGCCAGTTGCTCGACGACGTGCAGGTTGGCGTCGAGGTTCTCCTTCTGGAAGCGCGGCGCGACCCGGCGGAAGTCGTGCTCGGCCAGGCCGTCGAGGGTGCGGATGGCTCCGGTGAGCAGGCCGCGGCCGAGCGGGCTGTAGCCGACGAAGCCGATGCCGAGTTCGCGGACGGTGTCGAGGACCCCGTTGGCCTCGACGTCGCGGGTGGCGAGCGAGTACTCGGTCTGTACGGCGCTCAGGGGGTGGACGGCGTGGGCGCGGCGGATGGTGGCGGCGGAGGCCTCGGAGATGCCGAGGTAGCCGACCTTTCCGGCGGCGACCAGGTCGGCGAGGGCGCCGAAGCTCTCCTCGACGGGTACGCCGGGGTCGACGCGGTGCAGGTAGTAGAGGTCGAGGCGGTCGGTGCCGAGCCGGCGCAGGCTGCCTTCGACGGTGGAACGGATGTATTCGGGCCGGCCGTTGAGCTTGCCGGTGATCTGCCCGTCGGGGCTGACCTCGTTGCCGACCTTGGAGGAGACGACGACCTCGTCCCGGCGCCCGGCGATGACCCGGGCGACGAACTCCTCGTTGGAGTGCGGTCCGTAGAAGTCCGCGGTGTCGAGGAGGTTGACGCCGAGTTCGAGGGCCCGGTGCGCCGTGCGCAGGGCTTCCTGGTCGTCGGCGGGGCCGTAGGCGAAGGTCATGCCCATGCATCCGAGCCCCTGCTCGGAGACCGCCAGCCCCTGGCTGCCGAGCTTTCGTTGCCGCATCGTCCACGCCTTCCCGGGTAGTTTTCGTCCCTAGAAACTCTAGCAGTGATAACTCAAAGAGCTAGCAATGAAAGAGTCAATACCTAAGCTAGACAGCAGACCTGACGAAGTGCCAGGTCCTTCAGTCGTTCGCCACCAGTTCGGAGCCGACCGACGACCAGCCGTGCCCCTGCTCGGCGACCCCGCCCTCGGCCAGCGCCGCGTACGGATCGGCCCCGAAGACCTCGCCCGCCGCGCCGCGCAGCCACACGTCGAAGGCGTTGCCCGACTCCCGCAGCCGCTTCGCGGCCCCGGCCGGATCGCGCGCCTCCAGCTGGAGCACCACCACGGACCGGCCGCCCAGTTCCTGCACGGCGAAGGACTCCTGCAGGATGCCCGCCCGCCGGCGCGAGGCCTCGTACTCGCGCCGGCGCTCGCCGGACAGCTGCGCCTGGACCTCCTGCCAGTGCTCCGCCCGCCCCGCGGGCAGCTCCAGCACCACGGTCGCCGGCTTCACCGTCCGCCGGGCCGCCGCCTTGGCCGCGCCGCGCGCGGCCGGGGCGAGGCGCCGCATGCCGAGCACCTCCAGCATGTTGGACTCCACGCCGATGCCCCAGCGCTCGGCGATCAGCCCGTTCTCCAGCAGCCGCCACACCACCACGCCCGTGAACTCGATGTACTGGCCCGTGGCGGGCATGCCCAGGAACTCGCCCAGGTGCGTGCCGCGCCAGGTGTTGTGGATGACCACGTGGTCCCCGGCGGCGCTCATGTCCTCGATGGTGACGTGCAGGTCGGGGAAGCCCTCGCGCAGACCCGCGATGGTGTAGGTGACCCCCTCCAGCCCCTCCGGAGCGCCCGGCAGCGGCTGGTGGTCGATCATGTCGGGGCTGTAGATCCGGTCGACGATGGAGAAGTCGCCCCGGTTGACGAAGGTGTCGAAGACCGAGCGGATGGTCTTCTTGTTGCGCTCCTCGACGCTCTCTCCGACGCTCACTGCGGTAGCCACCTCGGCGCGCTCCGTCTCTTGTATCGACACGATCCATCCGTCCTTACGTCGTCACTCTTACGTCGTCACTCTTACGTCGTCACTTGGCGGGGGTCGGGGCGTCCCAGGTCAGGGTGAGCCCCGCGTACAGGTAGCGGCTGGCCTCGATCGCGAGCAGCAGGACGGTGTCCCCGGGCGTGATCCGGCCGTCCACCCAACCCGCGTCCAGCGCGAGCGGCACCGCGGCGGAACCGGTGGCGCCGACATCGGTGAGGTTCTCCACGATGTTCTTGCCGAGCGTCGCCTGGTCCTCGGCGGAGAGGCCGGCGGTGCCGTACTCGCTGGCGAAGTACTCGGCGTTGCCCTCGGGCAGCACGCAGTGGTCGATGTCGGCGAGCGCGAGTCCGGAGCGGCGCAGCATGTCGTGGATGCCCTCGACGAAGACCCGAGGCCCGAACTTCGCGGTGCCGGGGATGTCCAGGCTGATGTCCATCAGCCGCTTGCGCCGCTGCTGTTCGTGCAGCGGCGCGTCGGTCCCGCCGCCGGTGATCAGCATGCCGGGCTTGCGCGCCCCGCCCATGGACCGCGTGGCGAAGACCTGGCGGCTGCCCGCGTGGGCGGATCCCTCCTCACCGGCCTTCAGCACCAGCGCGCCGGCGCCGTCGCCGAAGGTGTAGACGGTGAGCCGGTCGCGCATGCGGACCTTGTACGGGTCCTTGTCGAGGAAGATCGGCGCGAGCAGCGGGGAGACCGCCTCCGAGCCGATGACCAGCGCGGTCCCGTAGGTGCCGTCGGCGAGCAGGCGGCGGGCGATGTCCAGGGCCTGTACGGCGCCCACGCAGCCCGCGCGGACCTCGATGACCGCGCAGTTCTCCAGGCCGAGCTGCTCCTGGACGTAGGTCGCGGCGACCGGCAGCAGGTAGTCGGGGCTGGCCGTGGACATCACGATGAGATCGACCTCGGCGGCCTCCACGCCGGCCCGCTCCAGGGCCTGGCGGGCGGCCGCGGTGGCCATCGCGGAGGTGGAGGTGCGGTGGGCGCCGGTGGCCGGGTCGATCAGCCAGTGGCGGCGCTCGACCTGGATGCCCTCCAGGACGTCGTCCGGCAGTGGCCCGCAGACCTTGGCCAGGGCGTCGTTGTCGAGGGGGTCACCGGGCAGGTGGGCGCCGGTGGCGAGGATCGACACGTGGCGGGTCGGACCGGCCGACGTGGGACCGGCCGACGTGGGACCGGCTGACGTGGTGCTGGCTGACATGGTCAGTTCTCCGTTGCGGGACGCAGGACGAGGCTGATGTGGGTGCCGCCGAGGGAGGAGCTGTTGATGAGCACCGGCCCGCTGTCCAGGCCGTTGTCCCAGCCGGTGACGGCGAGCAGCGCGGCCAGTTGCGCACCCGCGCCGACCGGCTCGCCCAGGATCCGCTTGGGGCTGTGCACGGGCGGCCCGTCGGCCGCGGCGACGCGGCCGGTGGCCAGGGCCTCGGGGGCGTCGGCCCGCTCCAGGCCGGCCGCGTTGGCCCAGATCCCGGCCAGCTCCGCCGGCTCCACGCCGGCGTGGGCCAGCGCCTCGCGCATGGCCCGTTCCACGCCCTCGCCCCCGTCGTCCCAGCGGCCGATGCCCTGGGCGTCGGAGGCGGTGCCGTGTCCGGCGAACTCGGCCAGCACCTTCGCGCCCCGGGCCCGGGCCGTGGACTCCCGCTCCAGTACCAGCGCGATGCCCGCCTCGGCCAGGGTGTACCCGGATCCGGCGAAGAGCGGCAGCTTGCGGTAGGCGTCCAGGACGCCCGGCGAGAGGTCCTCGACCGCGGGGCACAGCACCGCGTCGGCGCGGTGCTGGAGCAGCAGGTCGTGGGCCACGGTCAGGGCGGAGGCCCCGGCCGCGTGCCCGGTGGTCACGGTGGAGGTGGGGCCCTTGGCGCCGACGTTCATGGCGACCTGGCCCGCGGCCGCGTTGAAGACCGTATTGGGGAAGACGGCCGGGCTGCCGTGCGAGGGGCAGCCGCCCAGCACCGGGAGCAGGAACTCCTCGATGCTGCGCATCGGGCCGAGGCCCGTGCCCAGGACCACGCCGACGCGCTCGTCGGCGGTCAGACCCGCGTGCTCCAGGGCGCCCTTGCAGGAGGCCACGGCGAGCTGACCGAGCCGGTCCATCCGGCGGGCGACACGGGGTTCGATGTGCGCGTGCGGGTCGAAGGCGGCGCGGGCGACGCTCAGTCCGTCCTCGTCGACGCCGAGCGGGCGGCCCTCGCTCCAGGCCCGCCACAGCGCCTCGGCGCCGTCACCGGCCGAGGTGATCGCCGCGAAGCCGGTGATCACGATCTTCTCGACGGGGGGCGGGGCCGGGACGGTGAAGCGGTGCCCGGAGGGCCAACCGAAGGCGACGCAGGCGTTGGCCCCGGCGAAGGCGAAGTTGTTGGACAGCGCGGCGCTCATGGCCAGCGAGCGCCCGGGGTCGGGCACCGCGTCCAGGCCGCACTTGGGGTCGACGCCGGTGAAGTTGGCGGTGGGCGGGGCGATCTGTTCGACCAGCGCCTTGACGGTGACGATCGCCTCGACCGCCCCCGCGGCGCCGAGGAGGTGGCCGATCATCGACTTGGAGCTGCTGAGCGCCGTCTTCTCGGCGGCCTCTCCGAAGGCGGCGCGGACCGCGTTGGACTCGGCGGAGTCGTTCTTGGGGGTGCCGGTGCCGTGCCCGTTGACGTAGGCGACGTCCTCGGGGGCGATGCCCGCGGAGGTCAGCGCGCCGCGGATCGCGCGCGCGGCGCCCTCGCCCTTGGGGTGCGGGGCGGTGGCGTGGTAGCCGTCGGCGGAGAGCCCGTAGCCGAGCACCTCGGCCAGGATCGGGGCGCCCGCGGCGCGCGCCACGGACTCCTCGGCGAGGACGAGCATGCCCGCGCCCTCGCCGAGCGAGAGGCCGTCGCGGTCCCTGGAGTAGGGCGCGGCGGGCTTGGTGGACAGGGACTGCAGGCTGGTGAAGCCGGCGAAGGCGGTCTCGGTGAAGGCGTCGGAGCCGCCGACCAGCATGGCGTCCGCGCGACCCGCGCTGATCGCGTCGGTGGCGTGGGCGATGGCGTGCGCGCCGGAGGCGCAGGCCGTGTTCACCGACAGGGAGGGGCCCTTGAGGCCGAAGGCGCTGCTCAGCGCCTCGGCTATGGCCTGCGGCGGGACCAGCAGGAAGTGCCTGCCGTCGTCCGCGGGGGCGGTGCCCTCGTCCGCTCTGCGGGCGAGCAGTTCGGCGCTGCGCAGGCCGCCGTTGCAGGAGCCGAAGGCGACGCCCCAGCGGTCGGCGGGCAGCGAGCCCAGGCCCGCCTGCTCCATCGCCTCCTCCGCCGCGAGCAGCGCGAAGTCGGCGGCGGGTTCGCGGACCTGCCCGCCGAAGGCGGCCAGGTAGTCGTAGGCGGGGCGGCGGTCGGTGGAGACCTCGCCGCCGATCTCGGTGTCGTAGCCCACCATGGACATGCCGCGGACGGGGCCGATGGCCGTGTGTCCGGTGCGGATGCCCTCCCACAGCGCCTCGGCGCCGTCGCCCTGTGCGGTCACGGCGCCGACGCCGCAGATCACCACGGTGCGGGTGCGGCCCGGGCCGTCCGGCGGGGTGGTGTGGTCGTACACGTCGTCGGTCATGTCCGCGCTCCTTTCGGGTGTGCCGGTCATGAGACCCGCCTCAGCGCCACCGCCACCGCCTGGCCCTCCAGGCCGCGGGCGAGGGCGAGTGCGCTGTCGGGCCGGGTGTCGCGCGGGGTGAGCGGGACGAAGTCCAGGTCACACTCGGCGGCGGGGTTGTCCAGGTTCAAGGTCGCGGGGATGATCCCGGAGTCCAGGGTCAGCGCGGCCACGGCCGCGTTCAGCGCCCCGGCGCCGCCGACCAGGTGCCCGGTCTGCGGTTTGACGCTGCTGATCTGGGCCGCCTTGGCGGACGTACCGAGCGCGTCGTGCAGGGCGATGGTCTCGCTGGCGTCGCCCTGGACGGTGGCGCAGCCGTGCGCGGCGATGTAGCTGCCGTCGGGGAAGATGCCGCCCGCGTCGGTCAGGGCGCGGCCGATGGCCCGGGACAGGCCGCGCGCCCGGGCCTGCGGGCTGGGCGGTCGTACGCAGTCGTTGCCCGCGCCGAAGCCGGTGACCTCGGCGTAGCAGTGGGCGCCCCGGGCGAGCGCGTGTTCGCGCTCCTCCAGGACGAGCAGGGCGGCGCCCTCGCCGAAGACGGAGCCGGAGCGGTCGCGGTCGAAGGGGCGGAAGGCCGCGTCGCCCAGTTCGGGGCGGGTGGTCAGGACGCCGAGGCCGTCCATCTTGGACATCGCCCACCAGCCGGTGGCGTCGTCGTAGCCGCCCGCGACCACGATGTCGGCCTCGCCGCGGCGCACGGTGCGCATCGCGCGGCCCACCGCCATGGCGCCGGAGTCGGCGGTTCCGGCGAAGTAGGCGTTGGCGCCGCGGATCCCGTACTTCTCGGAGATGTGGAAGCCGGCGGCGGGCTGGAGGCCCTCGACGAAGAAGAGCGGGGCGACGACCGAGGAGGCTTCCTGGCCGAGCTTGTGGAGGTCGGGGGTGCCGTCCTCGGCGCGGATGGCCTGGAGCTGGGCGATGAGTTCGTCCATGCGCGGCATTTCCTTGTTGCTGCCCAGGAAGAGGCCGGCCCGGTGCCCGAGGTCCTTCTCGCCGTCGAGTCCCGCGTCGCGCAGCGCCAAGGTGGCGCCGGCCAGGGCGAGTTGGTCGCCGCGGCAGAGCATCCGCAGGGTGCGGCGGCTGGCCCAGTCGGTGGGCTGGAAGTCGGGGATCTCGGCGCCGATGCCGGTCTTCAGCGGGGCCGGGTCGTAGGCGCGCAGCGGGCCGATCGCGCTGCGGCCCGCCAACAGGGCCTCCCAGGTCTGTGCGGCGCCCTGTCCGATCCCGGTCATCAGGCCGATGCCGGTCACCATGACGCGCCGCCTGTTGTCGCTCATGCTGTGCCCTCCCAGGGCTTCTCGGCGCGCGCGAAGGTGAGGACGCGAGCGGCGGCGACCACACGGCCCTCGACCTCGGCGGTGGCCCTGACATCGGTGCTGTCTTCGGTGCTGTCCTCGGTGCGGCCGATCACCTCGACGGTGATCCGGACCTGGTCGCCGGGTCCGACGAAGTGCTTGAAGCGCACCCCGCGCACGCCCGCGAGGCGCCAGTCGGCGGCGTCGCCGGCCACCGCCTTGGCGAGGGTGGCCATGGACTCCAGGAGCAGGACGCCCGGCAGGATGGGGTGGCGCGGGAAGTGGTGGTCGAAGGCCGCCAGGGTGGCCGGCACGTTGCGGATGCCCACGCCCCGTTCGCCCGGCACGAGTTCCTCCAGCCGGTCGAAGCCCGGGACGACGGCGGTGGCGAGCGAGGTGGTCACGCGTCCTCCCGCGGGGCGCCGATGACGATGGCGGTGTTGCTGCCGCCGAAGGCGAAGGCGTTGATCAGGGCCGCGTCGACCTTCATCGGGCGCGCGGTGTGCGGTACGTAGTCCAGGTCGAGGCCGCGGTCGGCCTCGTCGAGGTTCACGGTGGGCGAGACCAGGGAGTGCCGCATCGCGTTGATCGCGGCGAGGACGCCCAGGCCCAGGCTGGCCGAGGTCAGGTGGCCCGACATCGACTTGGGGGCGCTGACCACGATCTTGTGCGCGTCGGCGCCGAACACCTTCTTGATGGCGACCGTCTCGGACTGGTCGTTGCCGTGGGTGCTGGTGCCGTGCGCGACGACGTAGTCGATGCCGCCGGTGCCCAGCCCCGATTCGGCGAGGGCGCCCTCCATGGCCTGGATGGCGCCGGAACCGTCCGGCGGGGAGTCGGTGATCCGCCAGGCGTTGAGGCTGGAGCCGTAGCCGAGGACCTCGGCGAGGACGGTGGCGCCGCGCTCGCGGGCGCTGTCCATGTCCTCCAGGATCACGGCGACGGCGCCCTCGCCGATGACGAAGCCGGAGCGGTCCGCGGCGAAGGGCCGCGAGGCGTGCGTCGGGTCGTCGTTGTAGCGGTCGGTGAGCGCGCCCAGCAGGCTGAAGCCGAGCACGTCCAGCCAGGTGGTCAGCGAGTCGTAGCCGCCGGCCACCATCATCTTGGCGTCGCCCTCCTGGATGGCGCGGTACGCCTCCCCGATGGCGTGCCCGGATCCGGCGCAGGCGGTGGAGATGCCCATCATCGGGCCGGTGCCGCCGACCATCCGGGCCATGGCGGCCAGCGGGACGTTCTGGTCGTCGGTCAGGGTGACCGCCGGGGGCTGGCAGATGAAGGCGTCCGACTGCCCGCTGGTGGCGCGCAGGTGACCGATGTCGAGGAGGGCCTGGAGTTCGGGGCGGCCGACGCTGGCGCCCATGGCGACCCCGCGCTCGTCGGCGGCGTACACCTCCTCGGAGACCTGGTCGATGCCCGCGTCGCGGACCGCCTCCCAGGCGGCGGCGACGCCGAACTGGCCGACCCGCGAGAGGTGCTTGCGGCCCACGTGCGCCGGAATCGCCTTGGCGGCGTCGAAGTCCTTGACCTCGGCCGCGATGCGCACGGGGAATCCGGTGGCGTCGAAGGTGGTCAGCGCGCCGACGCCGCTGCGCCCGGTGGCCAGTCCCTCCCAGGTGGTCCCGGCGTCGTTGCCGAGGGGGGTGACCGCCCCGATTCCCGTGATGGCCACGCGCTTGATGTCGCTCGTACCGCTCATCCCACCGGACCTCCGCCCTGTAGCTGCCGCGCCATGCGCGCCGTGTTCGCCGGGTCGTCGAGCCGCTCGGCGTCGATGAGCGCGCACAGGATGCCGCTCGCGTCCAGGACGGTCTCGCCGTCCACGGTGACCGTGCCGTCGAGGATCGCGGCCTCGTCGGTCATCGATTCGATCCTGGCCTCCATGCGGAGCACCTCACCGGGCCGTACGGCGCGGCTCGCGGTGGCGTCGCCGACGGCGAGGAGGGCTGCGCGCAGCCGGTGGTCGGTGCTGAGCATGATCAGCCAGGTGGCCGACTGGCACAGGGCTTCCAGGGCGAGCCCGAAGGGCATCGCGGGGCCGCCGCCGGTGTGCTGCCAGTAGTCCTCGTCGACGGAGGTGACCTTGCGAGCGGTGATGTGCTCGCGGGGAGTCCAGGATTCGATCCTGTCGATCAGATGGAATCGCATCGTCGTCTCTTCTTCCGGTCCTTTCGATCCTCGCGGTCCGTTACGGACGGCCGATGCCGAGCTGGGCGGAGAACCCGCCGTCGACGCAGAGCAGTTCGCCGGTGGTGTAGCCGGAGTCGGGGCCCGCCAGGAACACGGCGGCCGCGGCGACCTCCTCGACGGTGGCGAAGCGGCGCAGCGGGATCTGCTTCTTGATGGACCTGCCGCCGTCCTTCTCCATCACCTCGCCCACCAGTTCGGTCGGGGTGAAGCCCGCCAGGACCGCGTTGACGCGGACGCCGAAGCGCGCGAACTCGATCGCCGCGGCGCGGGTGAAGGAGTTCAGCGCGCCCTTGGAGGCGGAGTAGTTGGACTGGCCGATCCAGCCGGTCTCGCCCATGGCGGAGGAGATGTTGACGATGGTGGCGTTGCCCGCCGTCATGAACTGCTCGCTGACGGCGTGGGTGCAGTGGTAGGCACCGCCGAAGTTGACCTTCATGACGTTCCACCAGGCGTCGGGCTTGGACTGGTAGATCAGCCCGTCGTCGCTGATCCCGGCGTTGTTGACCAGGATGTCCAGGGCGCCCAGCTGAGCGATGGCCTCCGCGACCAGCCGGGCCGCGTCCTCGGGGTCGGCGACGTCGGCGCCGATCGCCACGGCCCGGCCGCCCGCCGCCTCGATCTCCTCGACCACCGCGAGGGCGTCCTCCCGGCGCGAACGGTAGTTCACTGCGACGGCCGCCCCCTGTTCGGCCAGGGCCAGGGCGATGGCCCGGCCGATGCCGCGCGAGGCACCGGTGACCAGGGCGGTGCGGTCCTTCAGCTTCATCTGTCTCTTCCCGTTTCTGCTGCGAGGCGGGCGCCTGGTGGGCTGGGGGGAGGGAGCGGCAGGGGGCTCCGGGGCAGCGTCGTCCCGGAGCCCCCTGCCGGGGACCGTCGTCCGGTCGCGCGGGTCGCTCGGACCCGCCGGCCCGGTCGTCGTCTCAGGCGGCCGCGGCCGCCGCGCGGGCGCGCTCGGTCAGCAGGTCGGTCAGGTTCTGGACGGTGAACAGGCCCAGCACGCCCTCGGCCGTCAGCGGCTCGCTGAGCTGGCTGCGGTCGAACTGCGGCAGGACCTTCTCCAGGTGGGTGAGGCCGGTGTCGTTGACGACCTCGTTCTCGTCGCCGAACTCCTCGTCCGGGATGCCGCCCTGGAGCAGGTTGGCGATGTCGGCCACGGTGATCTTCACCTTGGTGGCGCGCTCCACGCGGAAGAGGATGTCGAGCAGGTCGATCGATTCGGCGCCCAGCTGTCCGAGCAGGGTCGCCTCGGGCACGGCCTCGGCCTCGTCGATGCCGAGCGCGTCGGCGATGGCGGCCTGGACCGCGGAGAGGTAGTCGGTCGAAGTGGTGGCAAGGGTTTCGGGCACCGTGGGCTGCCTTTCAGAGGGTGGGCAAGAACAGGACGGGAAGGCGTGCGGGTGGGGCCGGAGGTCAGGCAGCGGCCGCCGTGGTGGCGGGCTCCGGCCTCAGGTCGCGCAGCAGGGTGGTGATGCGGCGCGCGTCGTTGGTGCTGCGGACGGGGGCGTCGGGCGCGACGCGGCCGGCGAAGCCGCTGAGCACCCGGCCGGGACCGGCCTCCAGGTAGCCGCCGACGCCGAGCGCGGCGGCCGCCTCCAGTACGCCGACCCAGCGCACGGGTCCGGCCAGCTGACGGCGCAGCAGGTCACGGGCGTGCGCACCGTCGCGGACGACGGCGCTGGTCACCGAGCTGATGACGGGCACCCGGGGTGCGCGGAAGGCGACCCGCTCCAGCGCGGCGGCGAACTCGTCCTCGATGGCGCTCATCAGGGAGCAGTGGAAGGGTGCGGAGACCTTGAGCTGCACGGCGCGCTCCGCGCCGGCCTCCAGGGCGAGCCGGGCAGCCTCGGCGACCGCCTCGCGCTGCCCGGAGATCACCGTCTGACCCGCCTCGTTGTAGTTGGCGACCTCGACCACCCCGAGCGGGGCGGCCGCCGCGCAGACCTCTTCGATCCGGGCCGGGTCCAGGCCCATCAGCGCGGTCATCGCGCCCGAGACCTTCCGCGAGACCCCGGCCATCAGCTGGCCGCGGATCCGCACCAGCCGCAGCGCGTCGTCCGCGTCCAGCACCCCGGCGGCGATCAGGGCGGTGTACTCGCCCAGGCTGTGCCCGGCCACCGCGCCCGGTACGAAGCCGGTCTCGGCGCGCAGCACCTCGTACACAGCGAGGCTGGTGGCGACGATGGCGGGCTGGGCGATCTCGGTCGGCGCCAGGGCCTCTTCGGAGGCCGTGGTGCACAGCTCGGTCAGCGCGAGTCCCGTCGCCTCCTCTGCCCGGGCCAGGACGCGTCCGGCCGTGCGGGGGTGTTCGCGAAGGAGATGTCCCGCCATGCCCGCGCGCTGCGAGCCCTGTCCGGGAAACATCGTGAATAGGTTGTCGATCATCCCCGTTCCTACCTCACTGACTTGTGGCCGATAGGTCATCGAGCCGTCGGCGACCGGTTTTCGACTCTGCGAATCTGGCACTCCGATCTGGCGCATTCCTCGAATTGACCTCGATCGGCGCCGAAGGCCCGCCATTGACGGGGAATGCGGACCGCCACAAACTGGCCGACATGGTGAGGATGAGCGCACAGGAACGGCGTACGACCGTCGTCCGGGCGGCGATGCGCGAATTCGCGCGGGGCGGCTACGACGGCACCTCGACCGCGAGCATCGCCCGGCGCGCGGGGGTGTCCCAGCCCTACCTGTTCCGGCTGTTCCCCGGCAAGCGGGCGATCTTCCTGGCGGCGACGAGCCGCTGCCTCGGCGACCTCGCGGCGCTGTTCGCCGAGGCGGCGCGCGGGCTGACGGGCGAGGAGGCGCTGCGCGCGATGTCGAACGCCTACACCCGGGTCATCGTCAAGGAGCCGGACCGGCTGCGGCTCCAGATGCAGGTGTACGTCGCGGTCGCGGCCGCGGAGGCCGCGGGCGACCCGGCCTTCGGCGAGGCGGTGCGCGCGCAGTGGATGGAGGTGTGGGAGACGGTCGAGGCGCAGTTGGGCGGCGACCCGGGGGCGACGACCGCGTTCATGGCCCACGGGATGCTGGTCAACGTGCTGGTGTGCACGGGCTTCCCCGCGGGCCACCCGCTGTGGTCCCGACTGCCGGTGGAGGGGCCGCCCTTGGCGGGCTTGACGGCCCGCGCGCTGCCCGGGTGACGCGGCGCGGGGCCGCCCACCCGGGCCGGTGCCGTGCGGTGACGGACGTACGGACGTACGGGCCTACTCGGCGCCGGGTGCGGAGGTGGCCGCCGGGGTCCGGTCCGGGGCGGCGGGGGCGCGGTGGCGCCCGGTCTGTCCGGCCCAGCGGGATCCGTAGGCGACCTGGCCCTGTTCGGCCGCGGCGAAGGCCTTCGTGTTCCAGTTCTTGCGCATGAACGCCTCCCGCACCTTGATCAGCAGCGGGTTCTTCACGGAGCCCATCTGACCGATCCGCCAGGCGATGTTCTGCAGCGGCGCGGTGCGCTGCTGGCGCTCGCTCTCGTAGCGGCGCAGCGCCGAGACCGGGTCGCTGCCGGCTCCGGCGAGGTGCTCGGTGAGCACGAGGGCGTCCTCCAGGGCCTGGCAGGCACCCTGTCCGATGTTGAAGGTGATGGGGTGCGCGGCGTCCCCGAGGAGGGTGACCCGGCCCTGGCCCCACTGGCGTTCGGGCTTGCGGCCCTCGACGTCGCCGCGCAGGATCCACTCCTCGGGAGTGGCCTTGAGGATGTCGGCGACCGGTCCGCCCCAGCCCGCGTGGCGGCGCAGCAGCATGTCCCGCACGCCGGGCAGGTCGCGCCCGCCGGGCGCGCCGTTGGCCACGCTCATCCAGTGGACCAGCCCGGGGGCGACGTCGTAGTAGGTGAAGCGGGTGCCCGGCCCGAACATGGCGTTGAAGGTGCCCGGGGGGATGTCGGCGTGCTCCATCTGGGCCCGGCCGCGCCAGGCGATGTAGCCGCTGTAGCGGTTCTGGGCGGGGCCGAACATGGCGTCCCGGACGGCCCCGTGGATGCCGTCGGCGCCGATCAGCAGGTCGCCGCGCTCGGTGGTGCCGTCGGCGAAGCGGACGGTGACCCCCTCGCGGTCCTGGTCGAAGCCGACCACGTGGGCGCCGGTGCGCACCACGTCGCCCGTCAGCGCGTCGCGCAGGATGCCGTGCAGCACGGACCGCTCGACGGCGATGGTCGGCGCGCCGTAGCGGGCGACGAAGTCGCCCACCGGCCAGGCGCCGAGGACCTCTCCGCGCCAGGTGCTGAAGTGGGCGGTCTCCTGGGCGGGGGCGATCTCCAGGACCTCCTCGGCGACGCCGAGGTAGTCCAGCGCGAGGACGCCGTTGGTCCAGATGTGCAGACCGGCCCCGCCGTCGCGCAGTTCCTCGGCCCGCTCCAGGACGAGGGGTTCGAATCCGCGCTGCTGGAGGGCGAGGGCCGCGGCGAGGCCGCCGATCCCTCCGCCGGCGATGAGTATGCGACGGGCATGTCCTATGGCCATCTTGTGTGCTCTCCTCGTGGCTGCCCGGGCCGGTCCGGGACCGGTCGTGAACTCCCTGGCCGACTAGTGGAGTTGTCAACGCTAGCATTCCAAGCATCGAACTTGATAGTCTCAGCAGAACATCTAGCGTCGCTACAAAGGTGGTTGTGATGGAAGTTCTCCTGCAAACGCTGGCCGTGATCGCCACCATGGCCAACGCGGTGGTCTACGGCACCGACGTCTTCGGCGCACTCGTCCAGCGCCCGGCCCTCGCCCACGTCGACGACGCGACCCTCACCAGCGTCATGGGCCAGACCCACCGCTTCGGCGACGCCCGGATGGTCGTCCCCGGCGTCACCGGCCTGGTCTCCACCGTGCTCACCGCCGGACTGGCCGGCTACGAGGGCAAGCCCGTACCGTCCATCGCCGCGGGCGTCTCGGCACTGGCCCTGGTGATCTGGCTGACGATCTACAACAAGGTCAGCGTGCCGGTGAACAAGGCGCTGACCAGCGCCGCCCTGGAGTGCAAGGTCGCCCCCGACGCCCGCGACCGCTCCTACTGGAGGGCGATGTTGCCGAGGACGTCCGCGTCCGAGTTCTCTTCCATGCCCTCGGTGACCTCGCCGGCGGCGCCCGGCGCCACTTCCGACTCGGAGCCCGTCACATTCTTCTTCTTGCTCGCCACGATGCTGTCTCCTTCAGACGCGGAACACGCATGAATACCTCATCGAGATTCACCGGATGCCCTCTCCACGTCAAGGTCCTTTCGGCCCACCCCAGTGCAATTCCAGGGCCCCTCCAGGAAATTGCGGAAAAGTACCGTGGGACCGGGATCCGACACGGGGAGACGCCCATCATGACCACTGCCCCGCACACTCCCGCCGCCGACGTGCTCGCCGAACTCACCGCGGTACTGGCGGGGATGACCGGCGTCGAGGTGCACGCCGTCGACGCCGAGCGGCCGTTCACCTTCCTGGGGATCGACTCCCTGCTGGGCGCGCAATTCCTGAGCGCACTGGGCGCCCGCTACGGCATCGGACTCCCCTCCGACGCGCTGTACGAGTACCGGACCCCGGCCGCGCTGGCCCGGCACATCGCCGGGCGCCTGCACGCGCCCTCCGCCCCGGCGCCGTCCGCGCCCATGACCTCCTGGTCCCCGCTGCGGCCCGTACGCCGCCCGGCCGCGGTCGCCGTGGCCGCCGACCCCGTCGGCCTGACCGAGGTACTGCGCGGCCAGCTCGCGCAGATCCTGCGCTGCGCGCCTTCGGACATCGACGCCGGGACGCCGTTCACGATGCTGGGCCTGGACTCCATCCTGGCGGCGGAGTTCATCGCGGGCATCAACCAGACCTGGGACCTGACGGAACAGACCGCCCTGCTCTACGAGCACCCCGACCTCGCGGCGATGGCGGCGTACGTCACCGCCCGCGTGACCGGCACCCCGACACCGTCCCCGTCGTCCCCTTCCACCCCGGCGCCGCCCACCGCCCAGGGCCCGGGCCTCGACCTCGAAGCACTCCTGGACGCGGTACGGGACGACGTACTCAGCATCGACGAGGCCGCCGCCCTACTCGCCGCCCGCTAGGGGTACCTGCCGACCCCAGCCAGTTCCAGCCCCGCCGGCGTTTGAGGCGCCCCCGGAGGGCCAACGCACCCGCAGGGACCCACCCCACCAGCCCCCCGGGGGGGTACCACCCGGCCACATACGAAAGGCACGCCAGGAGATGGAAGACCGGGAAATCCTGACGCGGTTCAAGAGCGGCACCCTGGAGCGCCGACGCGCGGTGGCCCTGCTCACGGGCAGCCCGACCGCGGCCCTCGCCACGAGGCCCCGCCGCGCGGCCCCCGCCCCGCCGAGCGCCCCGCGCGCCCCCGAGCCGTGCGCGGTCATCGCCTTCCAGGGCCGCTTCCCCGGGGCCGTCGACCTGACCGCGTTCTGGCAGCTCGCCCTCGCCCCCGGCACCACACCGGCCGCCACGCCCCGGGCCGACGACCCCACCACCTCCGCCACGGACGCCACGCACACCACGGCCACCACGGCCACCGGCCGCCCCGCACCCCGCCCGACCCCACCCACCAATGGCACCGCCCTGGCCGCCACGGGCCGCGTCACGGCCACCACCGCCACACCCAGGACCACCGCACCCGCGGTCACCGCACCCCATCGCCCCGCCCCGGACGCCGAGGGCCACTTCCTCGACGGCGTCGACGCCTTCGACCCCGACCTCTTCGGCATCGACCCCGCCGCCGCGGCCCGACTCGACCCGCAGGAGCGGCTGTTGCTGGAGAGCGCCCGGCAGGTCCTGGAGAGCGCCGGTTGCCACGGGGCCCGGCTGGACGCCCTCGGCTCCCCCGACGGCGCCACCGCCTCCCGCGGCGTCGGCGTCTACACCGCCGTCACCTCCCACGACTACGCCCTGCTGGACCCCGCCGGGACCCCGCACGGCGACCCCGCCGGCCGGCTCTCGCGACTGCTGGACCTGCGCGGGCCCAGCCAGAGCGTGGACACCGGAGCCTCCTCCTTCCTGACCGCCCTGCACCATGCCCTCGCCGCCCTGCGCGCGGGCGAGTGCGCGGCCGCCCTCGTCGGCGCCGCCGAACTGCACCTGCACCCCGGCCGGCTGCGCCCCGGGGACGGGGAGGGGGTCGCGGCCGTCCTCCTCAAGCCGCTGTCCGCGGCCCGCGCGGACGGTGACCGGGTGCAGGCCGTGATCCTCTCCAGCGCGGTCGGCCACCCGGGGCGCGGAGCCCACGCCCCGCTGCGGGAGCGCCTCGTCCAGCGGGCCCTGGCCACCGCCCGGGTCCCGGCGGACACCGTCACCGTGACCGAGGACTCCCGCAGCGCGGCGCCCTGCGTCGGCCGGGCCGGGGCCGCGACCGGCGCGGCCGCGCTGGCCCGGGCCGTCCTGCAACTGCGCCACACCACCCTGCTCCCGGCCCCGGCCCCGGCCCCGACTCCGGTACCGGCCGACCCCGGCCGCGCCCAGCCCGCCCCCTGGCCCGCCGGACCGCCCCGCCGCGCCCTGGTCGGCGTACACGAGGACGGCGCCCCGCAGGCCGTGCTCGTCCTGGAAGAGGCCCCCGCCCCGGACCCGCGACACGACCCGCACCAGGACCCGCACCCGGCCCCGCACCCGGAGCCCGCCGGCGGTCCGCGGCTGGTGCTGCTGTCGGCGCCGACCCCCGAGCACCTGGGCGCCACCGCCGGGCAGCTCGCCCGCTGGCTGACCGACCCCACCGGAGCGGCCCGCGGGGCGGTCTGCGACCTGGACTCGGTGGCGGGCGAACTGCGCTCCGGCCGCGCCCCGATGGACTGCCGCCTCGCCGTCGTCGCCGGCGACGTGCCGGCGCTCGCGAGCGCCCTGGCCGCCTTCGCCGCGCCGCCCCGGGCGCCGGGAGCGAACGCCACCGGCCCCGACCACCCGCACGCACCCCCCGTGCGCAGCGCCGACCTGCGCGCCGCCGGCGCCCGCGATCCGTTGCTGCTCGGGGACCTCGACGAGACCCGCGCCTACGTCGACGCCCTCTGGCGCGGCGGCCGGCTCGAGCAGTTGACCCGACTGTGGTTGGCCGGGGTCGACGTGCTGACCGCGGACCGGGCACCCGGCGCGCGGCCGGTCCTCGACCTGCCGACGACCGCGGCCCGACCCCGCTCCTTCTGGTTCCCCGCGCCGCCGGACGACGGCCGCGCCGAGCGGGGAGACCTCGGGTGAGCGGCGGCACGAACCGGCAGCAGCTGGTCGAGGCGGCCGCCGCCCAGCGGCCCGTCGCCGAGGCGGTGACCCTGTGGCTGTGCCCCAACGACGAGGTCGGCCCGGAGCTCGCCGCCCTGCTGGCAGGGCACTGGCTGGACGCCCACGAGCACAAGACCGCGGGGAAGTTCCTCTTCGAGCGGGACCGCAGCCAGTACCTCATCGCCCACACCCTGGTGCGCCGCGCCCTGTCCCTGGAGGCGGGCCTGTCCGAGGCCGAGCTGGTCATCTGGCGCTCCGCCCGCGGCCGGCCCTTCCTGCGGCCCTCCCCCGACGCCCTGCCGCGCGGCGGCGCCCAGTTGGACTTCAACCTCTCCCACGCGGGCGGCTACAACCTGCTCGGCATCGTGCGCCACCAGCGCATCGGCGTGGACGTCGAGCGGATGGACAACCGCAATGCCCAGGCCATCACCACCATCGTGCGGACCTTCGCGCCCACGGAGCGGGACTGGGTGGACGAACTGCCCCCGGGACGCGAGCGCGACCGGCGCGCGCTGCGCGTGTGGACGCTCAAGGAGGCCTATTCCAAGGCCCGCGGCCTGGGTCTCGGACTACCCTTCGACAGCTTCGTCTTCACGATGGACGCCGAGCGCGGCGTGCACGCCTTCGAACCGCCCGAGGACGACACGGCCCGCCCGTGGTGGTTCATCGAGCTGGAGCCGGTCCCCGGCGTCCTGGTCGCCGTCGCGGTGCCCGCCGACCCCGGCCAGGACGCGGTGGTCCAGCTCAACCACGGCTTCCCGTGGAGCCGATCCGACCCGAAGAGTTTTCCGTTGCCGAAGCCGGTCGGCGGAATCCAAGCATCCGTTCCGGCCTGACACCCTTCGAATCCTTTACCGATAATTTAAAAACAATCGCGGATCCGCACATCTCGGATCACCCCCCGGATCACCCCCCAGATCACCCTCCGGAAAGTTGATCTATATCGAGATCTATCGAGATCTACTTTCCTTCGGACATCCATCCACAGTCACATCCAGCCCGCCCTGACCTGCAAAGAGGCTGAATTCATACCCTTCTGATTGATCGTCATGGAAGGGTGCTTGAGGACCACTACAGGAAATAGGGAAAAACCTACGGCCCCCGCTAGCGTGCCTGGAGCGGGGGCAGTTTTCTGCCCACCGGACGGAAAAGACAAGGAACTCGACGAGTACGGAGGAGACCGTGAGGATTCAGGTTCTGGGTCCGTTGAGTGCCGAGGTCAACGGGGGATCCATCGTTCCGACCGCGGGTAAACCACGGCAGGTTCTGTCGCTGCTCGCGCTCTATCCGGGGCGCGTCATGCCGGTCCCCACCCTCATGGAGGAGATCTGGGGGACGCAGCCGCCGCAGAGCGCGCTGACCACCCTCCAGACGTACATCCTCCAGCTGCGCAGACGCCTCGGCACCGCGATGGGGCCCGACGCGCCCGGCGGGGCCAAGGAGGTACTGGCCACCCGGCACGGCGGCTACCTGCTGCAGATCCCGGAAGAGAGCGTCGACGTACACGATTACGAACGCCTGGTCCGCGAGGGCCAGGCGGCCTTCGAGACGGGCGACAGCCAGGTCTCGGCGGCCCGGTTCAAGGCCGCGCTGGACCTGTGGCGCGGACCGGCCCTGGTCGACGTCCGCGTCGGCCCGATCCTCGACATCGAGGTGATGCGCCTGGAGGAGAGCCGGCTCGTCACCGTGGAACGGCGGATCGACGCGGACCTGCGCCTCGGCCGACACGCCGAGCTCATCGCCGAGTTGACCGAACTGACCGCGCGCCACCCCCAGCACGAGGGACTGCACTCCCAGGTGATGGTCGCGCTCTACCGCTCGGGCCGGCAGGCCTCGGCACTGGAGGTGTACCGCAAGCTGCGCATGCGACTGATCGAGGACCTGGGCGTGGAACCCTCCCCGCAGCTCCAGCGGCTGCACCAGGCGATGCTGTCGGTGGACCCGCAGCTCGACGTCTTCGCGGGCCCCCGCCACACCTCGACCTTCGACCTCTTCGCCGCCTGAGGGCCCGCCCCGGGCCGGTACCCGTACCTCCCGGGGCGCCTCCCCTCCCCGTGTACGGCCTCCCCCGCTCCTCGAAGGCCTCTCCAGCCCCGGTCCAGCCGGGGCGCGGACAGTGATGGGTCATCACCGGCCCGTCGTTCGGTATCCCGTTCGGGTGCCGTTCGGAGTGCCGTTCGGAGCCAGGAGGTCGCACGTGCCCATCCTGAGGTACCTGGAGAACCCGCTCGACGACCTGCTGCGGCGGGCCGCGGCCCGCGGGGGCGACGCACCCGCCGTCACCACCGCCCGTACGACGCTCACCTTCGCCGCGCTCGACCGTGAGGCCGACCGGATCGCGCACGCCGTGCGCCGCCTCGCCTCCCGCCCCGACGCCGTGGTCGCGGCGGCCGCGAGCCTGGACGCGGTGTTCCCCGCCGTCTACTACGGCACGATCCGCAGCGGCCACCTGCTGGCCCTCGTCGACCCGTTGACCGGTCCGGCCGCCCTGCACGAGATCCTCACCACGGCCGCGGCCGAGATCGCCTTCGTGCCCACGGCCCTGGCCGAGGTGTTGGTGAAGCTGGAGGACCAGCTGCCGCACCTGCGCACGATCGTGGTGACGGACGCCGTCGACGAGGTGACCCCGGGATCGGCGCTGGCACTGTCCACCGCGCTGGCCGGAGCACCGGACACACCGCTACGGACGGGCCCCCCGGCCGACGTGGACGGTGTGGCCTGCCTCCACTTCACCCCGCACGCCCACACCCCGACCGGGCTGCGGGCGGTCCGCTTCAGCCACCGCAACCTCATCGCGGGCGCCGCGCAGACCGCCATCGCCCACGGCCTGGACGCGACCTCGGTCACCGTGAACCACCTGCCCTTCTACCACCCCGCCCACCTCAACGCCGCCGTGCACGCGGGTGCCTGGCAGGTGCTCTGCGCGGACCCGGCACCCTGGGCCGGGATCGCGCTGGCCGCGCGGGTGGGCGCGGGCCACTACTACGGGCTGGCGAGCCGGCTCGCCCGGCTGGCCGCCGACCGCCGCTTCGCGCCCGGGCACCCGGACCTGCCCGGCCCGGAGCTGCGCGCGGTGCTCTGCGGCGGCACCCCGCTGGAGCCGGCGATCGCGCGGCGACTGCGCGACGTCCTGGGCGCGCCCGTCCTCCAGGGGTACGGCCTGAGCGAGGTCTGCACCCTCTCGCACCACCAGGTGCCCGGCTCCCGGCCGGACCTGGGCGCGGTCGGCGTCCCGCTGCCGGGCACCGAGTGCCGGGTGGTCGCGCCCGCCGGGCGGCAGCCGGTGGCGGTGTGGTCGACGGGCGAGGTCGAGATCCGCGGCCCCCAACTGACCGCGGGCTGCGGGGCGGACGGTTGGCTGTCCACGGGTGACGTGGGCTACCTCGACGAGGACGGCGGGCTGTACGTCGTCGACCGCCTCGGCTCCGTCTTCACCTGCGACGACGTCCTCATCGCGCCGTCCCTGATCGAACGGGTCATCGGCGAGGACCCGCGGGTCGCCGAGTGCGTCGTCGCCGACTGGCCCGACCCGGCGCGCGGCGCCCTGGTCTGGGCGGGCGTGGTCCTGCGCCCCGCCGTCCCCGCCCGCGACCCCCGCGGCCTGCTCGACACCCTGGACTCGATAGCCGAAGCGGCCAACGCCCGACTCTCGGCGGGCGAACGCATCCGCCGCCTGGAAGCCCTGGACACCATCCCCCGCACCCCCACCGGCACCCCCGCCCGCCACCACATCCGCACCCGCCTCCAAGCCCTCTCCACAGCCGAATCCACCCCCACCCACCCCACCCCCGCCGGCGTTTGAGGCGCCCCCACCCCAGCCCCGCCGGCGTTTGAGGCGCCCCACTCCAGCCCCGTGACCGCACAAGCCGCCCAATCCACCCCCGCCACCCCATTCCAGCCCCGCCGGCGTTTGAGGCGCCCCCCGAGGGACCAGCCGCCCGCGGCCCCCACCCCCCGCCCCCCCCCCCCCCCCCCCCCCCCCCCCCCCCCCCCCCCCCCCCCCCCCCACCCCCCCCCCCCCCCCCCCCCCCGCCCCCGGGG
>NZ_JBITDP010000040.1:0-618 GCF_044454405.1 Streptomyces sp. NPDC051555
CTGCGCTCGGTGGTTGACCTGCTCCGCAGGTCAACCTGGCCCTTCGGGCCAGGAGGGTCCTAGGCGCTGCGCGCCTAGGAAGGGAGAACGCTCGCTGCGCTCGCTCGACTACAGGGCCGCCTCGCTGCGCTCGGTGGTTGACCTGCTCCGCAGGTCAACCTGGCCCTTCGGGCCAGGAGGGTCCTAGGCGCTGCGCGCCTAGGAAGGGACAACGCTCGCTGCGCTCGCTCGACTACAGGGCCGCCTCGCTGCGCTCGGTGGTTGACCTGCTCCGCAGGTCAACCTGGCCCTTCGGGCCAGGGGTCCTAGGCGCTGCGCGCCTAGGAAAGGAGAATGCTCGCTGCGCTCGCTCGACTACAGGGCCACCTCGCTGGGTGTGGTGACCTGCTTGGAAGGCTGAAGCCGGCCCCGAAGGGGCAGTGGCCCACTGGCTGAGCCCAGGAAGGTGTAACGCTCGCTGTGCTCGCTGAACTGCAAGGGCCACCTTGCTGCGCTCGGTGATGACCTGCTGCGCAGGTCAAAGGCTGGCCTTGAGAGTGGAGGGGGGGGGGGCGGCGGGGGCCCCCCCCCGCCCCCCCACCGCGGGGGGGGGGTTTTTTTGGGGGGGGGGGGGGGTTT
>NZ_JBITDP010000040.1:628-44370 GCF_044454405.1 Streptomyces sp. NPDC051555
CCCTTAATTGAAAGGGCACAGTTGGGGGCGTTTGGTTTCCCGCGCCGGCATTCTATAGGGGTGGTTTTTGTGGGGGTGGGGGGGGCGGGGCCGCCCCCCCCCCCCGGGCCCGATCTTGCTGCGTTGGCTATAGGAGGAGGTCTCGTGGTGCTTTTGCGGCTTGACCTGCTCTCCAAGTCACAACCTGTGCCCTTGGGGCAAGGGTTCTAGGCGCTGGGTGCTGAACCTCGGCTTCAAGGTTGATGGCCCTGTGCTTCGGCCGAGTTGAGGGAGGGAGCTCGGTTCTTGGATCGGTCGGAAGGACCGTGGTGTCTGGGGGTTCCGGTTGGCGAGCTGTTGATGCTTGGTGGCCCTGGTCCAGGAGGTCCGTCGGGACCTAGATGGCAGGGGTGTCTTGAGGGGCGAAGATGATGTTCTGCCAGGTCAGAGGGGCAAAAGAGGTTCTGGATTGAACTGTCGTTCTGCTTCGTGCTCGGTTCCGACAGGGGTGGGATGACCAACTGAAAGTTGGTTGATCGGACGTGCTCAGAAATGGAGGGGAGGGCCTATGACCCTTTGGTGCAGGGGAGTTAACGGCGTTAACTCTCGACGGACAGCTCTGATTCAAAAGAGGTTGTGGATAGAAATGGGAATCAGTCAGATTCAGGGCTGTTCTGGACAGGGTGTCCGGGAGGTGCCGAAGATCCACAACTTCTGACGTCCGTCAGGAAGAACCGGGGAGAAGTGCTTTGTGGACGACGTTGAGTGCGCGCAGCGAGCCGACCACCGGCCTATAGAGGGTACGGAGATGCGTAGCCGCAGGTCAGGCGGGGTACGGGGGAAAAGATATGTCCCCTCAGGAGGGACATATCTAGTGCGTTGTGTCGCTGCTGGGGGGACAGAGCGGCTACAAAACGTCAGTGCGGCTGACGCTTTTTGGCCCAAAACGTCGGGGGGGCTGACATAATGCGGGAGATACGTCGGACGGACGTCGGGGGGAGGGGTGAGAATGCTCCGAGAGGCCCGGAGGGGGCTTCGGGCGGGGCGTGGCCGAGATGTGTCCCCCCTGGGGGGACGTAAGACACGCCGAACGTCAACGAGCGTGACACTAGTGTCACCCTTGTTGACATACTGCTTTCCGCAGATCAACGAAGTGGAGAGCATCCTCGTGTCATCAGAGCCACAGCGCCGTCGGCAGAGTCCGTCGCGCGCGCCGCGTCCTGATCTGCCCGTTGATGACGCGATCTCGGCGTGGAGTCAGCCGCTGGCGCCCGTCAAGGATCTGGACAGCTTGGCCAAGCGGTACCCGAGTCGGAAGCTGACTCTGGACGGCGAGCGCAAGCCGCTGGAGTTCTACGGGACCCAGAGCCAGCCAAACGCGTTCTCGATGGACAGCCTTGAGTTCTTCCTGGTGATCGCCCAGTACTTCCGGGAAGCACTGCCGTTGCGCGTGATCCTGCTGCTCATCGCGTGTCAGAGAGCGGGGGGGCGGATTCCGCTGACTCAGGAGGAGATGGCTACGATCCTTGATGTCAGTCGGACAAAGACGTCCGAGGCGCTCCACACGGTCATGTCTCATGGGATCGTCTTCAAGGTGAGGCGGGGTGTGTATCAGTTCAACCCGCCCTACAGTTACCGAGTAGCCGAGTTCATCCCGGGTACTGAGACGACGGGTGAGTTTGTGAAGGTGGAGCAGTCCAGCACCATCTCGCAGATTCGCGGTGACACGAGCTTGCCGGATCTGGTGCGGTTCCCGTCGCTGGACCACATGCGGCAGGCGATCGAGGAACTGCGGGCCGAACGGGCCAAAGAGCGCGCTGCGCGCCGGCTTAGCCGACGACAGCGCAAGGAAGAAGGGACAGCTCAGTGAGCACCTTGCGATTCGCTGCGGTCAACGCAGACGGGCTTCTCTCTGACCTGGACCTTCCGCCCGCGGCCTACCGGGTGCTGCTGAAGCTGCGTTCGTTGAGCGAGCCCGGCGGACGGATCCTCATCGACCAGGCCTCGATCGCCGGCATGCTGGATCTGAGCCGGCCGAGCGTGAACGCGGCGCTGCGGAGCCTGGAGTTGGCGCGGCTGGTGCGGAAGGTTCGCAACGGCATCTACCAGATCAACCCGATGCTGGCCGGATACAACTCGTTCGAGGACGCGGTCGCGGCCGTGAACGAGATGCCGATGGACGAGCGGCTGGACGCGCGGGGGTACGTCGACAGCTACCACCGCGCGGTGGCGGAGTATCAGGACCAGCTCGCTGAGCAGCGGAAGAAGCGGGCCGCGCAGAACGCTGCGAAGAAGGCCGTCGAGGCGAAGCGGAGGCGGACCCTGCACGCCGTGGGCTAGGGCTCGTTGGGGATTGTCCGTTGATGGGGCGCCGTGGAGTGGCTGAAGCCGCTCGGTGGCGCCCCTCGGCATTTTGGGGTGCTGGTGGGTACCGAATGGTCAGGTCGGGGGGATAGGGGCTCAGGGGGGCACTGAGGGGCCTTGACGGGCCATCTGGCGGGGTTGGACCGGGGCGGGTTGTGGGGCCGCGGTGCGGAAGAGGGCCAGGGGGCGCGGGAGGCGGGGCTGTACCTCGTGGCAGCTGGAGCGGAACGGCGGTTCGGGCAGTGCCGGTTCGGGGGCATCGTCGTACGTCCGGATGCTGCACCGGGCCGTCGCCCCTCGTGATCGGGAGGGGCGACGACCCGTACGACTTCGGTCAGAACTGCTGCGGCAAAGTGGTCGATCGGTGGTCTTGTTTGGTCAGTTCGTGATCGCCTTTGGCGTGGGCAGCTCGTCCACGTACCGCTTCGCGAGGACGAGCGGCACGTAGGTGTGGCTCTGCCGCACGGCCTTGATCGCGGCGACGTCCCCGTGGTCGCTGCGGACCTGCTGGATCTTCGTCTCGTCGACCTGGGCCCGGAATCCCTCGAAGGATCCGAAGCGCTCCCAGAAGGCCTTCTTGCGCTTCTTCGCGGAGCGGTCGAAGGCGACTCCCAGTGCCCCTGTGATGGCGAGGGCGACTATGGCGGCTACGTCGTTGTTCATGGTGTTCCTTCGGGGCGTGGTCAGAAGTTGAAGTCGATGTAGTCGATGTCGGTGAAGTCGACGAGGAGGCCGGGAGCGCGGGAGCCCTGGTCGCGGAAGTAGACGTCCTGGAGGCCCTGGGCGGTGATGTGTCGGAGCTCGGCTTCGGTGGCGCCGGCTTCCTGTGCCGCGAAGAGGCGGGAGGCGTACTCCGGGGGCAGGTGTTGGGTGATGCGGCGCATGCGGCCGTCGTCGGTGGTCCCCGGGGCGGCGGTGAAGCCGAAGCGGGCGCGGGTTTCGACGACGAGGCCGGTGGACTTCGCCGCCTTGGCGCGGGCGCGCTTGCGGACGAGGGGCTGCCAGCTCTTGCGGACTTCGGTTTCGAGGCGGCGCGCGAGCTCGGGGCGGGGGGTCTTGATCTGGCCCTTGAGATAGCGCTCGACGGTGCGCGGGGAGATGCCGAGGCGCTGTGCGACCGCCTTGACCGAGTTCTTCTCGGTTTTGAGGAGGAACTTCACCCGGGCCTGGGCGGACTTCGGGATGGGACGGGTGAAGTTGTGCTCGTCTGCCTGGGCCAGGCCGTCTTCGATGTTGCCGGACATGCTCGTCTACTCTCCGTCGGCCGCTGCGTCGTGGCCCTTGATGTGGCGGGCGGGGTTGTGGCCTTCGTCGAGGAGGCCGACGGCCCAGAGGAGGGGCTGGGTGCCCTCGTGCTTGACCATGCCGGGGCTGACGCCGAGGCGGAAGCCGCCGGGCAGGGGCTTGCCGTCCGGGGTGCGGGGGAGGAAGTCCAGGGGGCTCGGGCCGTCGGACAGGTACACGGCGCAGTCGGAGAGGACCGCGATGGGGTACAGGTCGGCGGTGGCGAGCTTGCGCATCTTGCGGTGCATGTTCACCCGGGCCGTGGAGATCACGGCCGCGCGGATGTCGGGGCGCCAGGTGGGGCGTTCGAGGGCGGGCCAGGCTTCGCCCGGACGGTAGCCGGCGCCCTGGGGGCGTTCGCGGAGCTTGCCGATGCCGCCCTTGACCGTGGCCTTGATGGCGGAGAGGACGGAGGCCAGGGCCGGGTCGTGCTGCTTGTGGACCGCCATGGCTCGGAGGAACGCCTCGTCGGTGAGGTCCGCGGTGACGCCCAGGTCGGCCATCGTGGCCATGTAGGCGTCGCGCAGGCGGGTGTACCAGGCGTCGAGGTACGAGCCGCTGTCCGGCCGGAGCCAGGCCTCGGTGGGTGCGACGGCGTGGCCGAGCTCCTGTGCGTAGGCCAGGGTCGGGGTCGCGTACCAGGCGGGGCCGGTGGGGGGCTTGCCGTGGGGGGTGAAGGGGTTCGGCAGGCGGGGGTCGAGGGGGACGGACGAGAGGTCGGCGAGCCAGCAGCCGGGGACCTTCGGGTCGAAGCGGGGGGCCGGGCTGTGGACCGCCGGGCCGAGGCCGACGGTGAGGCGGTTCGCGGCCGCGGCGAAAGCCATGTTGACGTCGATGCCGACCGCGTGGGTGCGGGCGCACTCGGCGTCGGTGAGGAGTTCGGGGTCGCGGATCCAGTCGTACGCCTCTTCGTCGAGGACCTGGTCCGGGGTTCGCTGGTGGGCCCGGGGGTAGAGGGCGGCGACGACCGGATGCTCGTCGGGGGCCTCCGGGGGAGCCGGGTCGACGGGTCGGGTGAGGGAGCCGGGGACGGGGGCCGATTCCCAGACGTTGGTCTCGGGGTTGCGGGCGGCGCGGGTGGGCGGGCGCAGGGCCGTCATCAGTTCGAGGCCGGTGACGGCGGTGGAGCCGCGGGGCGTGAGGACGCGAGTGGCGTAGGTGGTGAGGAGCAGGGCGATCTCGGGCGCGGGGAGGTCGGCGGTCTCCTCGCCCCAGGCGCGCGGGTCGAGGGCTCCCCAGGGGAGGACGGCCAGCTGGACGCACTGGCGGCCGGTGGTGGGGGAGGCCGGGCGGTAGACGCGGGCCCAGGGGCCGAAGCCGCGGCGGGTCAGCTGCCACTTGGCCTTGGCGAGCCGGCGGACGACGGGGTGGTCGTCGGGGAGCCGGAGGCCGCGGCGGTCCGCGAGGGTGAGGGGGAGGCCGAGGGCCTCGGTCGCCTCGGCGGTGAGGACGAGGAGGGGGTCGCCGTCCTTGCCGTTGCGGTGGAGGCGGGGGGAGCGGAGGTCGGCGTCCTCGCTGAGGGCCCAGGAGATGAGGGTGGGGAGGTCGGTGGCGGCCTTGGGGGGGAGGGGGAGGACCAGGCCGTTGGTGGCGTGGGCTTGGGCGTTGCCGTCCAGGACGGCCAGGGGGGTGTGGGGAGGAGGGGTGGGGGAGGCGGGGCGCGGGCTTGGGCGGGACGGGGGCTGGGTGCGGGGGGTGGGGGGACCAGGGGGAGTGGCTTGGGGGACTTGGGGGTGCGGCTGGGCGGCGTTAACGGCGTTAACGGCGTTAACGGTGGGGGGTGCCGGTGGTGGGGGCTGCGTCGGAGGGGTGGCTGCGGTGGGGGTGGCTGCGGCGGTGTCGGGGGTGGGGGGCGTGGGGGTGTTAACGGCGTTAATGGGGTGGAGGGTGGCCAGGCCGTCCAGGAGGCGGGTGTAGGCGGCGCGCTTGGGGGGCCGGGGTTCGGTGCGGCCCGTTTCCCATGAGGTCACCGTTTCGCGGCGTACGGACAGGGCCTTGGCGATCTGATCCTGGCTGAGGCCGGCGGCTTCGCGCAGGCGCTTGCGTTCGTCCGGGTGCGGGAGCGCGTCCTGGGCGGCGGCTTCTTCCAACAGGGCGTCGACCGCTGCGAAGAGGCTCTCTTGTTCGTCGGGCATGTACCTACCTCCGGGGGCAGCCTAGTCGAGTCGCACGTTTGAACGCACACGAAACGCACGTGGGGGCGTTAACGGCGTTAATGCCGTCAGCGCCCCCACCGTGGGTGCGGCCTGCGTCAGATGCGTGTCATGAGGAGTTCCGTGACGGCCTTGAGATCGTCAGGGGTCAGATGGGCGGTGAGGGCGTCCGCGATCGTCTCCGGGGATTCCGTGGTGATCGTGATGCGGGGGGTGAGAGCGGGGGAGGGGGTGTTGGTGGGCGCCGCGGGAGGGGACGTGGTGTTAACGGCGTTAACGCCGTTAACGGGTGCCGGGGTCGGTCGGGTGCGCTGGCGCGGGGGGTTAACGGCGTTAATGCTTTCCTCCGCTGCCGCGGCCTGGGACTCCTGCGGGAGGCGGCCGATCCTGCGGGCCGGCTCGACCTTCAGCTCGCCCGTGTCGACCTTGTCCTGGAGGGTCGGAGTGAGGTTCAGGAGGGTGAGGCGCTGGGAGACCCAAGCGGGCGTCTTGCCGAGGCGCTTGGCGACCTGGGCCTGCGAGCCGTGTACGTTCACCAGCTCCTGGAGGGCGCGGGCCTGGTCCATCGGGGCCACGTCGACGCGATGGACGTTGGCGATCAGGGCCGATTCGAGGATGTCCGCGGCGGAGGTCGACAGGGAGTCGTTGACGTGGATGTGCATCGTCTTGAGGCCCGCGAGCTGTGCTGCGGCAAGACGCCGGTTGCCGTCGATGACGACGTACGGGGCCCGCCCCAGGCCGTCGGTCTGACCCGGGTGGGCCTCCATGAAGGCCATGCGGGTGGCGACGGCGAGCGGCTGGAGCTGGCCCCGGGAGATGAGGGACTGGGCCAGCTCGTCGATCTCCGTGAGGTCCTCGCGGAGGTTGAACGGGTTGTGGGCGAGCGCCTCGATCGGTACCTCGGAGGGCGGGACCATACCCGAGGTGGGTGCTCCGGTGGCTTCGGCGATGGCCGCGCGGCGGGAGCTGACGCCGACCGGCTGGGCGCGGGCGAAGGAGGCCGAGACCCCGAGTTTGTCGGCCTTGCTCATGAGATCTCCCTGGCGAGTGCGCGGAAGGCGACCGCCTGGTCGCCCTTGGGCGCGTAGACGAACAGCGGCTGCTTCACGCGGACGGCCTCACGCTGTTCCTTGAGGTCCGGGACGATGGCGACGACACGCGGATCCTTTATGTCCATCCAGGCTTGGAGGGAGGAAGTCGCGATGTAGCCGCGGCGGCCGTCGTAGAGGTTGACGACGAGCCCGAGGTAGTCGATGTCGAGGCTGAGGTCGTCGCGGAGGTCGTTGATCTGGGAGGTGAGCAGATCGTAGGCGTCCGCGGAGGAGTCCTCGGCCTGTACGACGATCAGCGCACCGGAGGCGCCGGGCTGTTCGGCGTCGCGGCGGCGGCCGTAGTAGATGGCCGCGTCCATGCTGAGGCCGAGGCTCGGGGGGCAGTCGACGAGGATCACGTCGTAATCGGCCTCGACCGGGGCGAGGGCGCGTTCGAGAGCGGCCTCGCGGGCGCGGACGGTGGAGAGGCGGACGTCCAGCAGGAAGGCGTCCGTGCAGGCGGGGAGGACGTGCAACCGGTCGCCGAAGCGGTCGTCCGCGATGGGAACGATGAGGTCCGAGAGCGGGCCCTTGGCTTCGCTCGCCATGTGGCAGGTGAGGCTGTCGCCGCCGATGGGGAGCGGCTGCTGGCCGAGCTGCTTGGTGAGGTGGCCCTGCGGGTCGAAGTCGACGATCAGGACGCGCATGCCGAGGCCCGGGAGGTCTTCCAGGTCGAACGGGGTCGCGTGGGCCTCGGTCGGGTGTCCCTCGGCGGGGTGCCCTTCGGCGGGGTGGGTCTCTTCGTCTGCCGCGAGGCGGGCCAGTTGGCGGGCGATGCGGACCGGGTGGAGGCTGTCCGGGTCCTCGGCGAGGGCTTCGGCGGTACCCGCGGTGATCGCGGTCTTGCCGACCCCACCCTTCTGGTTGCACACGATGATGCGGCGGACCACGGAGGGGCGCTTGACCGTGGGGGCCGGGTTCATCTCCAGCCAGAGCTGGACGGATTGGGCGAGCCCCTGGATGAGGGAGACGCCGCGGTCCTTGGAAGAGGAGCGGAACGACTCCCACTGCCCAGCGGGCAGCCAGGTGGAGAACGATTCGGCGCCGGAGGTGTCGACGGGGGAGGGGGCGGAAGCGAGGGCGCTCCAGTGGGAGATGCCTTGGTGTACGGCGTCCTGGATGTCCACCCGCAGCTGTGCGGTGCGGATCTTCAACTCCTGGCGCAGCCACGGGGGCAGTTTGGAGACGACCTTCTCTCGGTCGTTCTGAGACGAGGGTGAAGTCATGAGAGGGACTTTACTAACGTTCAGAGGGTGATGTGGGCGCCACGCTTGAGTTTTGCTAACGGAGTGGATGCGGAGCCCGGTGAGGGCATGGCTGTGCCCCGGAAGGGCAGCGGCGGATCGCCGGTTGACCTGGGACGACCGGGGACGCCGGCCCGGGGCGCATGGGGGGTCGGTCAGGGAAGTGGACGCGACAAGGCGGTCTCGTACACGCCGTGGCGAGCACCCCCGTGGTTCACCACGGCGTGTACGAGACCGCCTTGGACGCCTTGTCAGCCGACCGGGACCGAGGGGGAGTCCGGGGCCGGGAGACCGAGGGCGGCCCGGCACTCGGGCGAACCCGCCGGGTCGAAGAGGGGGATGCGGGGGCCGGGCGTGATGCCCGGGAGGAGGAAATTCCAGAGGTCGGTGACCCGGGTGTGCAGGTCCTCGCGCGTGGTGCGGACGTGGGAGGTGACCTGTACGCCGGTGAACGAGGCGATGAGATAGGTCGCGAGGTCCCGGGCGTCGAGGTGCGGGAGGACGTCGCCGCGGTCCTGGGCGGGCTTCAGGCAGCTGAAGGAGGTCTCGATCCAGGCGTTGTACGGGGTCGGGTCCGGGTCGGTGAACGAGCCGAACTCGACGACCAGGCGGATGGCGGCGCGGATCCGGACGTTGGTGCGCAGCCCGTGGGCCATCTGGTGGGACAGGTCGATGGCGGTCTGGAGGCCGGGGTCGACGATGGCGGGGACGCCCTCGGCGACCTGGAACTGCTCCTCCATCAGGGTGCGGGCCAGGGCTTCCTTGGACGGGAAGTGGAAGTACAGGGCGCCCTTGGTGACCCCCGCGTGCTTGACCACGTCGCTGAGGCTGGTCGAGCCGAAACCGGAACGGTCGAAGGCGATGGCCGCGCCGTCCAGGATCGCCTGGCGAGTGATCTCAGCCCGTTCCTGCCTGGCCCTCGCCACGTGCGGTCTCCTCGATGTGTGTCTCTGTGGTTTGTGGTCTGTGGTGTCTGCGGTGTCCTTGATGCCTGGTCAATCTAGTGGGGGAGGGGTTAAAAAAACCAGTCGACAAGTACTTTTTAGTGCGTGGAGGGTGGTGGTGTTAACGCCGTTAAGTGGAGTGTTGGGGTCCGGTTGTTAACGCCGTTAACGCCGGCGCCGTTTAGAGGGGAGGCGTGGGTGGTGGTGCTGTGGCGTTAACGGCGTTAACGCCGTTAACGGTCGAGCTGTCCTGCCTCGGTGCCGTGCCAGGCCGGAGGTCGCTTCTCGGTGAACGCGTGGGCGCCTTCGGTGGCGTTGGTGGTCATGAAGACAGGGGTGCTGAGGGGGTCCTGGACGGTGTAGGCGGCGTGGTCGTCGAGGCCGCGGGTGTTCTGGACGATCTGCTTCGTGACGTGGACGGCTTCGCGGGAGTGGGCTTGGACGCGGTGGGCCAGGGCGAGGGCTGCGTCGAGGGCTTGGCCTTCGGGGGCGAGCTGGTTGACGAGTCCGTACCGGGCCGCGTCCGGCGCGGGCAGTGGGGTTGCGGTCAGGAGCATCTCCATGGCCACGTGGTAGGGGATGCGGCGGGGCAGGCGGATGGCTCCGCCCTCGGCGGCGATCAGTCCGCGGGCGACTTTGGGCAGGGCGAAGAACGCGGTGTCGGCGGCGGTGATCAGGTCGCAGGCCAGGGCCAGCTCGAAGTCGCCCGCCACCGCCGCTCCCTCGACGGCGGCGATGAGCGGCTTGCGGCGCCGGGCGCGGGTCAGGCCGGCCAGCCCGCGGTCGGCGACGACCGGTACGCCTTCGGTGGGGAAGGCCCTGAGGTCCATTCCGGAGCAGAAGTGTCCGCCCGCACCGGTGAGGATGCCGACATTCAGGCGGGGGTCGGCGTCCAGCCTGTTGAGTGCGCCGTCCACGGCGTGGGCCAGGGCCCGGTCGATGGCGTTGCGGACGTGGGGCCTGTTGAGCGTGATGAGCAGGACGCCGGGGTGGGGTTCGGCAACCTGGACGGGGTCTTGGCTGTCCATCGGGGTGCTCCTGGTCGGGGGGACGGATCCTGTGTGCGGGCGGGGTGCTCAGGTCCGCAGGACGGGCAGAGCGGCCAGTCCGCGCATCACCCGGGTCGGACGCCAGGTGAGTTCGTCGGCCGGCTTGGCCAAGGTGATGGGGCCCAGACGCCTGAGCAGCAGGGGGAGGGCGAGGATGCCTTCGAGGCGGGCCAGGGCGGCGCCGATGCAGAAGTGGGGTCCGTAACCGAAGGCGAGGTGATCATTGGGTGTCCGGGTCAGATCGAGCCGGTCCGCGTCGGGGAAGACGTCCTCGTCGCGGTTGGCAGAGCCGATCAGGAGGCTGACGATGTCGCCTGCGGCTACCCGCTGCCCGTGCAAGGTGATCGTTTCCGCGGCGCAGCGGAAGGTGGCGTCGCGCACCGGTGAGTCGTAGCGCAGGAGTTCCTCGACGGCGGTGGTGACCAGGTGCGGGTCGGGGTCCGGTGCGCTGAGCAGGGCGGCTTGGCCGGGGTGTTGGAGCAGGGCGAGGGTGCCGTTTCCGATGAGGTTCATGGTGGTGTCGTGCCCCACCAGCAGGAGGAGGTAGGCGGTGGAGCGCAGTTCCTCTTCGCTCATCGCTCCGCACTCGTCGCTCGCCCGCACGAGGGCGCCCAGCAGGTCACTGCCGCCCAGGGCGGAGCCGGTGCGCTTGGCGCCGATCAGGGTGTCCAGCAGGGTGTGCAGGGCTTCGTCCACCCGGAGCGGGTCGTGGTCGGGAGAGGGGGCGATCGTCGCCATCAAGGTGTCCCGGGTGCCGGCGTCGTCCAGTGCCGGGGGGACGCCGAGGATCGCGCAGATCATGCGGAAGGTCAGCGGCGCCGCGAAGTCCGAGATCACGTCCACATCGGAGCGAAGCTCCAGACCGTCCAGCAACCGGCCGGCGGTGGTGGTGATGAACGGTTCCAGCTGGGCGATGCGCCGGGGGATGAACGCGGTGTTCACCAGGGTCCGAAGGCGGGTGTGGTCAGGCGGGTCGGCGTGGACCAGGTGCCGGTTCAACCCGGTGGGCCCCGCGACGTAGCCGGGTACTACCGGGAGACCTGCCAGACGGTGGGCCGTCCGGGCCTGCGGTCCGGGTGCACGGGCGCATGCCGGCGGAGCCACGCGAAGTACGGATAGGGGTCCTGTACCCGTGCCGCCAGCAGTGCCACCGGTGCAGATGGTGCGGACAGTGGGGACAGTGGGGCGGGGGGTGGCACCGTGGCTCCCTGCTCGCAAGCCAACACGGACACCACAGCAACGAGCAACGACGAACGAGGATGCGGAATCCGAGTGCCTCCCGCCCGCTCCCGCGGGCGGGGCGCGGCTTCAGCGGGTGGTCCAGCCGCCGTCGACCGAGAGGGTGGCGCCCACGACGAAGGAGGAGCGGTCGCTGCAGAGCCAGGCCGCGGACTCGGCGATCTCCTGCGGGGCGGCGATGCGGGGGAGGGGGGCCGATCGTAGGAGGATCTCCTCCATGGCCGGGTTCTGCTTCAGCCAGGCATCGATCATCTCGCTGCGGGTGGAGCCCGGGGCGATCGCGTTGACGCGGATGCCCTGGGCGGCGTACTCGGCGGCGGCGGCCTTGGTCAGGCCCAGGACCGCGTGCTTCGAAGCGATGTAGGCGGCCGTCACGGGGGTGGCGACGAGGCCGGCGGTGCTGCTGTTGTTCACGATGGTGCCGCCCGTGCCGGCGGCGAGCATGGCGCGTATCTCCTGGCGCATGCAGTTCCAGACACCCCGGACGTTGGTGTCCATGACGCTGTCGTAGACGTCCTCGTCGAGGAGGTGCAGGGGCTTGGGCTCGGCGCCGACTCCCGCGTTGTTGAACGCCGCGTCCAGGGAGCCATGGGCGGACAGCGCGGCCGACACCGCGCGGGCCACGTCCTCGACGCGGGTCACGTCACCGACGACGTATTGGGCCCGGTGACCGCTGCCGCGGAGTTCCTCGGTGAGTGCGGCGAGCTCGGGCTCCCGGCGTGCGATCAGGGTGACTGCCGCGCCCTCCCGGCAGAACACCCGGGCAGCGGCCGCGCCTATGCCTGCGCTGGCGCCGGTGATCAGCGCCGATTTCCCCGCCAGCAATAAGCTGTTACCCACTGTCACGGGCGAGACGGTAACACGATGTGAAGGTGTCCGTAAGGGTTTTGAGGAGAGGTGGACCGTGGGGGGAAACGGTGTTCTCGTCACCGGTGGGGCGGGGTTCGTCGGACGCCACGTCGTGGAGCGCCTGGCGCGCGGAGCCGGCTGCGGGGAGCGGGCCGGAGCCGGCGTCGACGTGCGGGTGCTGGTGCACCGGACGGCTGTGGAGGTGCCCGGCGTCGAGGTGGTCCGGGGGGATCTCGCCGGAGGCGGGCTGCGGGGATCGTGCGACGGCATCGGGACCGTACTGCACCTCGCCTCGCGGATCGGGGGTGACGCGGAGGAGTGTCGAGCGGTCAACGCCGAGGGGACGCGCGCGCTGCTGGCGGAGGCCGAGCGGGCCGGGGTGCGGCGGATCGTCCAGTTGGGGACGGCCGCGGTGTACCGGGACGGGGCGCATCGGGGCGAGCCGGAGGGGGTGTTGCCGGAGGGTCCCCGGTCGGTGACGAGCGTGACCCGGCTGGCGGGCGAGCGGATGGTCCTGGCCGCGGGCGGGACGGTGCTGCGTCCGCACCTCGTCTTCGGGCGGGGGGACCGGTGGATGGTGCCCGCGCTGGTGGGCCTCATGGCGCGGCTGCCGCACTGGGTGGACGGCGGGCGGGCCCGGATCTCGATGATCGCCGTGGACGTACTGGCCGACGTGCTGGCCGAGTTCGCTCTGCGGGAGGACCTGGGGGAGGAGCTGGGGGGAGCGGGGCGGGTGCTGCACGCGGCTCATCCCGTGCCGGTGACGGCCCGCGAGCTGGTGGGCACGGTGGCACGGGAGCTGGGGCTTCCGCTGCCCCGGGGAGAGGTCGATCTCGACGGGGCGGTGTGCCTGCTGGGGGCGGCGGACGATCCGGTGGCGCGCAGGCACGTGTCGTTGCTGGCGGTGGACCACTGGTACGACACCCGGCGGCTCTGGGGGCAGGTGTCGGTGGCGTCCGGACCGCGTTTCGAGGAGGCGTTCGGGGCTTACGGGGACTGGTACCGGGGCGAGGTCAGAGGGCGGAACCGGTGACGAGGGAACCGGCGAGGTGCTGGCTGCGGGCGCCGGTGCCGGTGCCGGTGCCGGTGCCGGTGCCGGTGACCGTGGAGCGGAAGATCGTCCGGCCCTCCTGGTGGCCCGTGACGTCGATGGTGGAAGGGGTCCGGGACGTGGCCTCGATCCAGCACGGGGCGTCCAGTTCGGCGTAGTGCTCGAACTCGGTGGACACCCCGGAGGGGACGAACTCGTCCTGGGGGCGCAGCCCGCAGGCCGCCTGGCGGGCGGCTTCGACGAGGACCATGCCCGGGTGGTGGTCGTTGGAGTGCTCGAAGAGGATCGGGTGGTCGAGGTCGGGGCTCAGCAGCCAGCGGCCCTCCTCCTCGGTGGGCGAGAGCACCACGTCGAAGGGGAGCAGTCGTCCGGCGGCCGCGGCGGGTATCGGGGTGCGCCGCTCCAGCGGTCGGGCCAGGCCGGCGCGGGCGCGGTCGCCGCGCAGGCGGCGGTAGGTCGCGGGGGCGACGCAGGTGAAGCGGGCGGTGCCGGTGGCGGCGAGACGGCCCGAGCGGTGGATGTCGACCTGGAGGAAGCCGCTGAAACGGCTGCCCTGCCAGCCGAAGTCCGTGCATGTGGCGACCATGACGAGGTCGCTGGGGCCGCGGCCGATGCGCAGCCGGTCGGGATCGGAGGCGAAGTCCAGGCTCCACAGCAGCACGTTGTGGCCGAGGGGGACTCCGTACACGGCGTGGCAGAGGTAGAGGCCGACCTGGCGGATCGTCTCACCGGCCTGGACGGGGTCGTGGCTGGTGCCGTCGGGGCTGGTGAAGAAGGTGTGGGCGCGGGGCCACTGGCCGGTCAGCGAGAAGGTGTCCGCGCCGATCAGGTCGCAGCCGGTGAGGAACACCTCGGCCAGCGAGGAGCGGTGGACGTACTCCCGGGGGACGGTGGTCGTCAGCCGGGGGGCGGGGGCCTCGTTGCAGCGGGTCCACGGTGCCCCCGTCGGCTCCAGTGGGTGGATCGGAGGGTGGATCGGAGGGTTCTTCCGGATCGTCAGCATCGTCATGGACCTCTCCACAGAGCCGTGTCGACGGATGGGATGGGCAACGCACGCGAGACGCAAGATACGTACTCTCCGGTTTTGTTTGCAAGGTGCTAAAGGTGTCCGCATGTCGCACGTGTACCAATGTCAACATCGCGGACGAGGGGTTTGGGGCACTGTCGGGCGGGTCTCACCAGCGAAGTTCCGGTCGGACGGTGTTGGCGGAGACCGCGAGGTTCCGCGCCAAGTGAGAGCTGGTCTTCCGGTCATATGCCCCGGTCCGACGGGGTGTTGGCACGTAGATGTCCGTGCGGGGAATTCAAGCCATCGTCGAGTGTAGGTCGAGTCGCTCGGCTCTGCTGGCGCACGAGTGGGGCCGGTGCCAAACTTGAGCCCGCCGCTGGTGAGTTAGAAACCGGTTGAGCGGTTTGGAATACAGGGTGTGGAGCTGCCTGCGCACCCCGTCGCCAATGTGTCGTCAGCTCCTTGCCGATCCATCGCCGATCCATCGCCGACCACCTGGAGATCACCGAATGAACCGTCAGTGCCCCTACGCGCTCGACCCGTCCGGATCCGATATCCACGGCGAGGCGGCCCTTCTGCATCAGCAGGGGACGGCCACTCCGGTGGTCCTGCCGGGTGGGGTGACCGGGTGGGTGGTCAGCGGGAGCGAGACCATACGTCGGCTGCTGGTCGACCCCCGGGTCTCCAAGGACGCCTACCGGCACTGGCCCGCCTGGGCCAACGGGGAGGTCGGGGAGGAATGGCCGCTGGCCATCTGGGTGTCCGTACAGAACATGATCACCGCCTACGGGTCGGAGCACACCCGGCTGCGCAAGCCCGTGGTGGCCACCTTCACCGCGCGCCGGGTCGCCCGGATGCTGCCGAGGATCGCGGAGGTCGCGGACGAGCTCCTCGACCGGATGGCCGCACTGCCGCAGGGCGAGGCGGTGGACCTGCGCACCGTCTTCGCGCACGACCTGCCGACCCGGATCGTCTTCGAGCTGTTCGGGATCCCGCAGCAGTCGTGGGACCCCCTGCACAGGATCATCAAGGGCTTCTTCGACACGACGATCACCGCGGAGGACGCCCAGGCCAACGGAGAGCTGCTCTACGTCACGATGACGGAGCTGCTCGCCCACAGGCGGGAGCACCCCGGCGACGACATGACCACGGCCCTGATCAACACCCGTGACGAGGGCGACGGCTCCCGGCTGAGCGAGAAGGAGCTGATCGACAACCTGATCCTGCTGTTCACGGCCGGATACGAGACGTCGGTGAACCTGATCTGCTCCGCGGTCTACGAACTGCTGCGCAATCCGGACCAGTTGGAGCTGCTGCGCAGCGGCAAGGCCGCCTGGGAGGACGCGGTCGAGGAGGCGCTGCGGCTGGAGCCGCCCGCGACCTACGCCCTGATGCGCTTCGCGGTCGAGGACATCGAGATGGAGGACGGGGTGGTGATCCCCCAGGGCGCCCCCATCGTCGTCTCCTTCGCCTCGGCCGGACGGGATCCCGAGGTGCACGGCCCGGACGCGGATCGCTTCGACCTCACCCGGACCACCCGCGGGGAGCACCTCTCCTTCGGCTTCGGCACGCACTACTGCCTGGGGGCCTCGCTGGCCCGGCTGGAGTGCGGAGTGGGATTGCAGAGGCTCTTCGAGCGCTTTCCGGACCTCTCGCTGGCCGTCCGGCCGGAGGAGCTGCGCAAGGTCGAGTCGTTCATCTCCAACGGGCTCAAGGAGCTTCCGGTGCTCCTCGGCGCGGCTCGCTAGTAGGGGGCAGGGGGCAGGGGGCTGGCGGTAGGCGGTAGGCGGTAGGCGGTGACGCCCGATGGCGGCCGGCCGTCGGTCCCAAAGGGTGCTGTGCGCGCCGACTTGACATAGATGCGTCGGGCTCCTCCGTCGTTCGGACGGAGGCGCCCGAAGGGGTGCCGAGGGGGCGCCGGGCGGTTCGACCCGTTGGGGTGCAGGGGGGAGGCGGGGCGGGCGGGGGCGGGCGGGGCACGAGCAGGGTCGGGCGGGGGCGGGCGGCGAAGCGACGCCCGGAGGGGATCAAGGGGTGGCTATAGTCTGCTTGATAAAATACGGACCTTCTGGTTGGTTTTATCAGGGGTGGTGGATCCTGTTCGCAGGACCCAGCCTGAACCGACCCTGGACAACGGAGGCACCGTGGCACGACAGGAACGTGCGGTCCGTACGCGTCGCGCGATCTTGGAGGCGGCCGCTTCGGTCTTCGACGAGCGCGGTTACGACGCAGCCACCATCGCGGACATCCTCGCGCGCGCGGGCGTCACCAAGGGTGCCCTGTACTTCCACTTCGCCTCGAAGCAGGAGCTGGCGCAGGGCGTGCTCGACGAGCAGTTCGGCGAGGCCGGGGTGCCCTCCAGGGAGAGCAAGCTCCAGGAGCTCGTCGACGTGGCGATGCTGCTGGCCCACCGGATGAAGTTCGAACCGATGCTCAGCGCGGGGGCGCGGCTCTCGCTCGGCCCCGGGATGCGCGAGATCTTCGGGGGCGGATCGGTGCCGGGCTGGATCGAATTCACCCGTGAACTGCTGGTCCAGGCGAAGCAGCAGGGCGAACTGCTGCCGCACGTGGACCCCGCCGAGACGGCCTGGATCCTCTCGGCGTGCTGGACGGGTGCGCAGATCTATTCGCAGACCCTCAACGACCGTGAGGACATCGAGGGCCGGGTGGCCTCCGTCTACCAGCACATCTATCCGAGCATCTCGACGCCCGCGATGCTCGGCCGGCTGGACATGGCGCCGGACCGCGGGCACCGGGTGGCCCTGGAGTTGGCGTCCCTGGCGGAGGGGGGCGCTGGGGCTGGTGCGGCTGCTGGGGCGGGTGCCGGGGCTGGTGCGCGTGCGGGTGCGGGTGTCGGGTTCGCGGGGCGGCGGTAGGTCGGGGAGTCCCGGCGGCGGGTCCACGGGGCGGTGACCGGCGGCCCGTTGGGGCCGGCGGTCGAGCGCCGTTCACCTGCCGGCTCCGGCGCGGCGCGAGCGCCGCTCCAGCGGGGGCGCCGACTGTGTCGGCTGAAGATCTTTTACTCCCTGGGCAAACCGCGAGGGCGGTTTGTGGAGACTCCATGGTCAAGCAGGAACGTGCCGCCCGCACGCGTGAAACCCTGGTGCGCTGCGCCGCCGAGGTGTTCGCCGAGGAGGGGTTCGGCACCGCGTCGATCGCGATGATCAGCAAGCGGGCCGGAGTGAGCGCCGGAGGTCTGCACTTCCACTTCGAGAGCAAGACGGCGCTGGCCCAAGCCGTGGAGGACCGTGCGGTGGAGGCGCTGCGGCGGATCACCTCGGGGCGGCCCGGCCGGGCGGCCGAACTGGCCGCGAACGCGTTGCAGGTGCTGGTGGATTCCACGCACGAGTTGATGGCCCTGCTCGCGGAGGACGTCGTGGTGCGGGCCGGATTCGGACTGTGCGCGGACGTCTCGCGGGGCAGCGGAGTGGACCTGCGGCGCCAGTGGCAGGTGTGGGTGGACGAAGTGGTGCGGTCCGCGGCTCGCGGGGGTGCCTTGGCCGACGGGGTGTTGCCGCAGGACGCCGCGAACGCGGTGGTGGCCTCGATGGTGGGGCTGGAGGTGCTGGGCGCCGATGAGCGGGACTGGGTCTCGCGGGAGACCCTGACCCGGTTCTGGATCCTGATGCTGCCGCGGCTCGCCGCGCAGGGGGTGCTGGGGGGGCTGGTGGCCGAGGGGACCGGGCGGTGGGTGGGGCGGGGTGCGGGGGCCTCCGGGGGTGGGGGCGGGGGTGCTGATGGTGACTCGGGTGCGGGCGGGGAGCCGGGTGGTGGCTCGGGTGCGGGGTCGGGTGCCGGTTCGAGGGCTGGATACTGAACGAGACCGTGTGGTCTGGTTTTTGACCTCCGGGGGCTGATCTGTAGGCCCCGTTGAGGGGTGGCCTAGGGCTGCCGAGTGCGCTCCGACGTGTTGATCGACGTACAACTCCCCTGTTCAGAGTGGGTTCTTGAGTGCGGCTAGGGCGCGACTGGGCTGCAAAACAGCGCAACCGGTTTGATATTGACAAACCGTCGGTCCTGTTTTCTACTGAGATTGCGACTCATCCAAGGACAGGGGAGTACGGCGTGGACATCGATGTACTGGGCGCACTGGCCGTGCGGGAGAACGGAATCTCCATCACGCCGACCGCCCCCAAGCCCCGGCAGGTCCTGGCGCTCCTCGCGCTCCATGCCGACCAGGTCGTGCCGGTGTCGGCACTGATCGAGGAGCTGTGGGCGGGCGAACCGCCGCGCAGCGCACGGACCACCCTGCAGACGTACGTCCTGCAGTTACGCGCACTGATCGCGACGGCGCTGGAGCAGGAACGGGACCCGGACGCGGACTCCGAGGGGGGTGCACCCGCGGGCGCCGCTGGAGGGCGGACCGCGAAGGACGTCCTCGTCACACTGCCCGGCGGCTACCTGCTCAACAGCAACGGCGGCACGAGCGACGTGCGGGAGTTCGACCGGCTGGCCGGGACCGGCTACCGCGCGATGGACGCCGGGGACTTCCCCGGCGCGGCGCGGCTGCTGCGCGAAGCCCTCGCCCTGTGGTCGGGCCCCGCCTTCGCCGACGTACAGGGCGGTGTGCAGCTCGACATGGAGACCCGGCGGCTGGAGGAGACCCGGCTGTGCGCGCTCGACCAGCGCATCGAGGCGGACCTGCGACTGGGACGGCACCGTGAACTGCTGGCCGAGCTGACGGTGCTGGCGAGCCGCTACCGCACGCACGAGAACCTGCACGGGCAGTTCATGCTCGCCCTGCACCGCTCCGGACGGCGCGGTGAGGCCCTGGACGTCTACCAGCGGCTGCGCGGCATGCTCGTGCGCGAGCTCGGGCTGGAACCGTCCGCCGCGCTGCGCCGGTTGCAGCGCTCGATCCTGATGGCCGGCCCCGAGAGCCTGGCGGAGGCGACGGACGCGGGCGGCGAGCGACTCGTCCGCGTCTGATGCCGGGTGCGGGTGCGGGTGCGGGTGCGGGTGCGGCCCTGGCCGCGGACCGGCGTAGCGGTGGGCACGAGGGTGTGAAGGCGAGTGCCGCGGCTCGGCTGCGCGGGACGAGAGGGGACGGTGCGGTGCAGGAGAGGTCGGAGCGGACCCGCAGGCGGCTCGTCGGCGCCGGGGCCGAGTTGTTCCACCGCAATGGATACGCGAACGCGACCCTGGGCGACATCGCGGGCGCCGCCGGAGTGACCAAGGGGGCGTTGTACTTCCACTTCGCCTCCAAGGACGAGCTTGCGGAGGCGGTGCAGCAGCGCGGCTGCGCACTGCTGCACGCGTCGGTACGGTCGCTGCGCGAGGGCGGGGCCTCCCCGTTGCAGGCGCTGATCGACACCACGCACTGGATGGCGCGGATGCTGCACGAGGACCCGGCGATCCCGGCGAGTTTCCGGATCACCAAGGAGTGCGCGGGTCACCAGCCGCCGGTGATCGACTTCCAGCGGACGTGGCTCACCGTGGTGTGCACGCTGCTGCGGCAGGCCCGGGACACGGGTGAGCTGTGTGCGGAACGGCGCTGGGAGAACGCGGAGTCGCTGGTCGCGGCCGCCGCGTGCGGTATCGAGGGCATGTCCGGGACCGGCATGCCGTACGGGGAGTTACAGCGCAAGGTGGCGGATCTGTGGGCGCTGCTCCTGCCCAGCGTGGTGGCTGCCGGGCGTGAAGGGGAGTACCGGACGCGGGCGGCGGCGCCGCTGTGGGCGGCGGCCGGGGTGGATCCCGAGCCCGAGTCGGAGTCCGGATCCGAGCTGGAGTCCGAGTCCGAGCTGGAGTCCGCGCTGGGGTCCGGGCCCGAGGACGGGTTCGAGGACGGGTTCGACGATGTCGGGGCCGTTGGGGCTGGGGCTGGGGCTGGTTCCGGGTTCAATTCTTGACGTTTTTTGATTCTGGATTCCGTCCCCGTTCTTTCTTTCCGCTGCTTTGCGTCAGCCGGTGAGTGCTCCAGCGGAATTCAGGCGGCGCGTGAGTTCGTCCACGCGGGCGCTCAGGCGGGATATTTCGCTGCCGAGGTCGAGGAGTGCCGCGGCTGTTCCCGAGGCGGGGCTCTCCGCGGGGTCCTCCAGGATTTCCGCGGCCCGGGCGCGCAGAGCGGGGCCCGGTTCCACACCGAGTTCGGTGCGCAGCCGTCGGCGCGCCCGTTCGTAGACGCCCAGCGCCTCCGAGCGGCGGCCGCCGCGGCACAGCGCCACCATCAGGAGGTCGTACAGGCGCTCCTGGGTCGGGTGGTCGGCGGTGAGGCGCTCCAGTTCCCGGGCCAGGATCCGGGGGTCGGCGTGCGGCTCCGCCAGGCAGGCCTCGTACAGGGCTTCCTGGGTGGTCAGCCGTAGTTCCCCGAGGCGGTCCGCCTCCGCCGCGCAGAGCCGGCCGCCCGACGCACCCTCCAGGGGCGCGCCGCGCCACCGGGCGAGCGAGCGACGGAGCAGGTCGGCGGCGCGTACCGGATCGGTGGGGAGGGCGGCGCGGCCTTCGGACGACAGTCGTTCGAAGGCGCCCGCGTCCGTTCCGCACGCGGTGCCGCGCAGTCGGTAGCCCGCTGGTCCGGTGGCGATGTGGTCGCGGCCGTCGACCGCGTGCAGGGAGCGGCGCAGCCGGCCGATGTGGGCCTGGAGCGCGCCGGCCGCGGCGGCGGGCGGCGCGTCGCCCCAGAGCTCGTCGATCAGTCGGTCCGCGGAGAGGACCCGGCCGCGGTGCACGGCGAGCGCGCCGAGCAGGGCGCGCTGTTTGGCTCCCGAGGGGGCGCTACGGGCGCCCGTACGCGGATCGAGTGCCTCGACCGGACCGAGGAGAAGGAATTCCATGACGGTGGCGATCCCCCTTCGTACGTCATTTCGTACGCCTTCGAGCGGAATCTAGCAGCTGTCGGAAGGGCGCCGGTCAAGCCCCATGGAGGTGGCCTCGAAAGGGACTTGAGAATGCGGTGACATCGCGTGGGGCCCGGCTATCTTTCGTGAGTCGAAGGCCGGGGACGGCCGAAAAGCGAGGTAGCTCGACGACGTGCGGAGGAGACCGTGAAGTTTCGGGTTCTGGGTCCGTTGAGTGCCGAGGTCAACGGGGGATCGATCGTTCCGACAGCGCGCAAGCCGCGGCAGATCCTGACCCTCCTCGCGCTGTATCCGGGCAGGGTGATGCCGGTGCCCACCCTCATGGAGGAGATCTGGGGCACGGACCTGCCGCAGAGTGCGCTGACCACGCTGCAGACCTACATACTCCAGCTGCGCCGAAGACTCGGCACCGCGATGGGCCCGGGCGGGCCGGGTGCGGAGCCGGGCGGACTGGACGGCGCGGGCGGCGGTGCCAAGGACATTCTGGCCACGCGGCACGGGGGGTACCTGCTCCAGATACCGCCGGAGTGCTTGGACGTCTTCGAGTACGAGACCCTGGTCGCCGGAGGCCACGCGTCCTTCGAGGCCGGGGACGACGAGGGCGCGGCGACGCAGCTGCGCAAGGCATTGGCGCTGTGGCAGGGGCCGGCCCTGGTCGACGTACGGGTGGGACCGATCCTGGAGATCGAGGTGATGCGGCTGGAGGAGTCCCGGCTGGTCACGATGGAGCGGCGGATCGACGTCGACCTGCGGCTCGGGCGGCACGGGGAACTGCTCGCGGAGCTGGCGGAGATGATCGCCCGGCACCCGCAGCACGAGGGGTTGCACTCGCAGGCGATGGTGGCGCTGTACCGGTCGGGGCGGCAGGCGCGCGCGCTGGACGTCTACCGGCGGCTGCGGACCCGGCTGATCGAGGACCTGGGTGTGGAGCCCTCGCCGCAGTTGCAGCGGCTGCACCAGGCGATGCTGACGGTGGATCCGGCGCTGGATGTGGCGGCGGGGCCGAAGCGGGGGTCGACCTTCGATCTGTACGCCGCTTGATGCTGTTTGAAGCCGTTTGGCGCCATTTGATGCTGTTTGGCGTTGCTTGATGCCGCCGGGGCGCCGGCACGCCGGCGCACTAGCATCCGGTCCATGGACGATGATCTTGTGGCCCCCTTCCGGCTCGACGTGCCGCAGCGGGAGCTGGACGACCTGGCGGAGCGGTTGGACCGGACCCGGTGGCCCTCCGAACTGTCCGGAGTGGGCTGGGACTACGGCGTTCCCGGTGACCACCTGCGGGAGCTGGCCGGGCACTGGCGCCACGGTTACGACTGGCGGGCGGCCGAGGCACGGCTGAACGAGTGGCCGCAATTCACCACGGTCATCGACGGGGCGCAGGTGCACTTCGCCCATGTGCGCTCGCCCGAGCCGGACGCGACCCCGCTGCTGATGACCCACGGCTGGCCGGGATCGATCGTCGAGTTCGAGCGGGTCGTAGGGCCGCTCACCGATCCGCGGGCGCACGGCGGGGATCCGCGCGACGCCTTCCACCTGGTGCTTCCGAGCATCCCAGGCTTCGGCCTCTCCGGGCCCACCACCGATACCGGGTGGGAGTTCAAGCGGGTCGCGCGGGCCTTCGCCGAACTGATGGAGCGGCTGGAGTATCCGGCGTACGGGGTGCAGGGCGGCGACTGGGGGGCCGCGATCTCCCGGGAGCTGGGCCGGATCCGGCCGGAGCGGGTCATCGGGGTCCACCTGAACCTGCTGCCCGGGGCGGGCGCCGTCGCCGCGCCGGGCGAGGCGGAACTCGCGGAGCTGAGCCCGGCCGAGCGGGAGCGGACGGTGGCCTCCTGGGAGCGCTACCGGGTGTGGGCGCGGGAGCGGCAGGGGTACGCGGACATCCAGGCGACCCGGCCGCAGACCCTGGCGTACGGGCTGAACGATTCGCCGGTGGGTCTCCTGGCCTGGATCGGCGAGAAGTTCGTGGAGTGGACCGATCCGCGGTGCCCGGTGGACCGGGACCAGGTGCTGACGAACGTGATGCTGTACTGGCTGACCGGCACGGCCGGGTCGGCGGCGCGCATCTACTACGAGCGGGCGCACGCGGCGTACTACGGCGGGCCCCCGGAGCCGTCGGCCACGCCGACGGCCCTCGCCGACTTCCCGCAGGACAACTTCATCCCGCTGCGGCACGTCGCGGCACGGACCGACAACGTCGTGCGGTGGACCTCGTACGACCGGGGCGGGCACTTCGCCGCGATGGAGGTGCCGGAGTTGTTGGTGGGGGACGTGCGTGCGTTCTTCCGGGAGAGGGAGCGGGAGCGGGCGGGGGAGCGCGAGAGGGAGCTGGGGCGGGAGTGTCTGGGGGAGTGACGGACGGGTGACGGTCGTCGGGTGATGGCCGCGCCGTCCGGGTAGGGATGTGCGGGAAACCGTGCCGAACGCCTGCGCGAAGAGAGAACGCCCTCATAACATAAAGGGCGTTCTCTTTTTTTCTGTGGGGCAGTCGGCCGGGGGTGGCGTGATGATCGTGATCAGCGGGGGAACCGGGTTCGTGGGCTCGGCGGTGGTGCGCAGACTGCTCGGCGAGGGGGTGCCGGTGCGCGTCCTCTCGCGGGAGCGACGGGTGTCGGGCGGGCGGGCGGGCGCCGGTGCCGGCGGGGTGTGCGGGGACCTGGGTGATCCCGGTTCCTTGCGTGGGCTGTGCGACGGGGCCTCGGTCCTGCTCTCGCTCGCCTCGTACGTCGGCGGGGACGAACGGCGCTGCGACGACGTCAACGTCCGCGGTACGTCGGCCCTGATGGCGGAGGCGCGCCGGGCCGGAGTGCCGCGGATCGTGCATCTCTCGACCTGCGCGGTGTACGGGACCGGGCCGCACCGCGGCGCGGGGGAGGGGGAGTTGGACCCCGCGCCGGTATCGGCCGCCAGTCGCAGCAGGCTCGCGGGGGAGGCGCCGGTGCTCGCCGCGGGCGGCACGGTGCTGCGGGCTCCGCTGGTGACCGGGTACGGGGACCGGTGGGCCGTGCCGGCGCTGGTGGACGCCTTCCGGCGGGTGCCGGCCGGCTGGGCCGGGGGGAACGGGCTCGCCTCCTTTGTGGATGTCATGGACCTGGCACGTCTGGTTGCCGCCCTCGCCGTGACCCCGCGGGCACTGCCGGGCGGGGTGCTGCACGCGGGGCACCCGGAGCCGGTGCGCAACGGGGCGCTGATGGGGGCCCTGGCGGAGTACGGGGTGCTGGCGCACGCGCCGGGAGCGGGCGGCTCGCTGGGGTGGGACGCCTGCCTGGCGGGGCTGCGGGCGCGGCCCGGGTGGGTGAGCGAGCGCCAGTTCTCGCTGCTGGCCGGGGACATGTGGTACCGCAGCGACATGGCCTGGGAACTGGGCGGGGTCGACCCGGGGCCCGGGCCGCTGCGGAGGCTGGGGGTGGCGGCCGCGTGGTACCGGGCGCGGGGCGGGGCGGCGCCGGAGGCGGAGGTTGGGGATGGGGCTGTGGCTGAGGCTGTGGCCGGGGCTGGGGTGGATGTGGCTGGTGCTGGTGCTGGTGGTGTGGGTTGGGGAGCAGGTTCCGGGCTGTTGGCCGGTTTGGTGCCCGGGCAGCGGGGTGGGCGGCGGGCCGTGCCGGCGGGGGCGGAGGTGGGTGCCCGCCGGTGAGGCGTACCCGTGGGTGTCCGGCCGGTGAGGGCGGTCCGGAAGGTGGTCCGGTGCGTGTCCAGTACGTGGAATCCCGGGTGGGGGCGGGCGCGTGGTGTGCATGATCGCCCGATGCTCGACGAACAGAGAACCCTTCCGGTCCAGGTGGGCGACGAACGCGCCACGCTCACCAGCACGCTCCAGTTCCAGCGCGACACCTTGATGATGAAGTGCACGGGCCTGACGGCCGAACAACTGCGCAGCAAACCGATCCCGACCACCGGGCTCACCCTGCTCGGACTGGTCCGCCACCTGGCCGAGGTCGAGCGGGGCTGGTTCCGCAACGTCATCAACGGCGAGGACGTGCACGGGTACTGGCCGCGCGACGCCGCCGGGCGGTGGACCGAGTGGGAGGTCGAGGACGCCGACCCGCAGGAGGCCTTCGAGAAGTGGGAGTGGACCTGCGGGCTGTCCCGGGCGATCGTCGACGGGGCCGAGTCCCTCGACGTCACCGGCCGGTACGTGGACGAGGAGCGCAAGATCGACGAGATCTACTCCCTGCACTACGTCCTGACCCACATGATCGAGGAGTACGCCCGCCACAACGGCCATGCCGATCTGCTGCGCGAGGCGATCGACGGCGTGACGGGGGAGTGAACGGCGGCCCCGGGGAACGTCAGACCGCGCCGCCGCTCGCGGTGGCGACGCGGCGGTCCACCGCGTCCAGGGCCGCGGCCCACGGGAAGTGGGTGGGGGCGTCCGGGCCCGCCGGGCCGGGTACGAAGCCGCCCTCCCCGTAGAGGAAGTCGACGCCCGCCCCCCGCAGGACGGCCACGCTCTGGTCGAACTGCGGGTGGGCCGCCAGGGCGGCGTTCGCGCACGGCATGGCCACGACGGGCGTGCCCTTGCCGATGGCCTCCGCGGCCGAACCGATCACGAAGCGGTCGGTGAGGCCGAGGGCCCAGGAATTCACCGAGTTGAAGGTGGCGGGGGCGAAGAGCAGGGCGTCCGCGGCGGGCCACACGTCCGGCTCGCCGGGCAGCTTGTACTGCCAGCGCACGGCGTGCCCGGTCAGCGCCGCCAGTCCGTCGAGGCTCCCGGCCACCCAGTGCGCCGCGGTGGGGGTCAGACCGAGGCACACGTCCCAGCCGCGGGCCTGCGCGTCCTCGATGACGTGGGCCACGTCGAAGACGGGCGGGGCGGCGGAGCAGAGCAGATAAAGGGTCCTCTTCATATGATCATGGGATCACATGTCTGTGCTGGTGAGTCACCCGTGTGCCGTGGATACGTCGGGTCGGGGCCTGCGGCCTTGCTTGGGGTGCCGGTAAGAACCGTGTCACCAGCCGCAAACGGCGGTGATCAGTCCTTGGGCTTGGCCGGCCGTGGCAGCTCGGCCGTGGTGGTCGCCTCGGCGAGCGCCTGGCGGCCGCCCTTCAGTTCGGGCACGTAGTTGTAGATGGTGTTGCGGGAGACCCCGAGGAGCTTTGCGATCGAGGTGACCGTGTTCTCCGGGCGAGCGAGCAGATCGCGGGCGTGACGTACCTGTTCCTCGGTCATCGCCGGCGGTCGTCCGAGGCGGGCGCCGCGGGCGCGGGCGGCGTCCAAGCCCTCATTGGTGCCCTGCACGATGAGTTCGCGGATGAACTCGGCGAGGGCCGCGAACACGTGGAAGACCAGGCGCCCGCCGGGTGTGGTTGTGTCGAGCGCCTCGTGTAGCGAGGTGAAGCCGACTCCACGCTTACGCAGGCCGGACACGATCGCGATGAGGTCCTGGAGGGAGCGGCCGAGCCGGTCCAGCGACGGAACGACGAGGGTGTCGCCCTCGCGCAGGAAGTCGAGGGCCTTCCACAGTTCCTCGCGTTCGGCGTTCTTGCCGGACTTCTTGTCGGAGAAGATCCTGATGCACCCGGCTTCCGTGAGTGCGTGGACCTGCCGGTCGAGCAACTGTCCCTTGGTGGAGACGCGTGCGTATCCCACGCGGTCGCCGGTCCGTGCGGCCGGAACGGGGGCAAGGAGATCTGCGGTGTCGTCGTCCTGGGGTCGCTGCACCCGCCAGATCGTACAGAAAACGGTGCCTCTCAAGTTCTTGAGCACATCGACTTTCTGACACCGTTTTATGAGCATGATCCGGCGCCGATCCGGCCAGATGCAGCCGCTTACCGATCTTGCTCATCAATCGGTTGATAGATGAACACCCAGCCTCGGGTACGCGGCGGTGGCCCGCACTCGGTCGTGTCCGAATGCGGTGGGGCCCGCACGCCTTCAGCGATGTCTAGGGGAGGTGGGGGCCGATGTAGCCGATGTGGATCTGGCGGGTGCGGCCGTGGGTGTCGTCGTGGAGGTGGAGGCGGGGGGCTGGGGGGCGTCCGGAACCGATGCGGATGTGTTCGCTCATGAACATCCGGCCCGACGGGTCGATGGTGCGGGGGACGGGGAAGGTGCGGGTCGCGCGCAGACGGCTGCTGGTGGTGAGGCTTTCGGATTCGCCGGGTGCGTGGCGGGTGGCGGGGATGAGGTCGCTCGCGTCGGGCCAGCGCAGGTAGGCGGCGAGGTGGGGGAGCAGCTGGGGGCCGTGTTCGGTGGTGGCTTCGGCGTAGGCGTTCAGGGTGCGCAGGGTCTGCCAAGTGCGGCGGATCCACACCTGTTCCAGGGGGTGTCCTCGCAGGGGGGCCGTGGTGTGGGTGATGTCGGCGAGAACGATCCGGGTGAGGTCGCGCTGTGCCTGGTGGACGAGTTCCTCCCAGCTCCCTGGCACTGGGGGCGTGGCCGACGGCAGGGGCGGTGCGGCGGGTGTGCCGGCCGCGGCGAGCCGGGCGCGCAAGCGGAGGATTTCCGTGTTCTGCATGTCGAGGATTTCCTCTGCGGCCTCGACGTCTTGTTCCGCCTGTCCGCGGCGCCTTTCGGCTGCTTCGGCGACGGCCGTCAGTGCGCTGGCGCCGGTGGCGGCCGTCAGGTCGGCGAGGCGCTGTTCGGTGTCCCGGAGCCGTTTGAGGGCTGTCTGCTCCCGGCTGCCGGCGTCCTGTATGGCGAGGGCCGCGTATTTCAGGTTCGTTTCACGGGTGGTGGCGATGCTTCGCCAGGTGTCGCGGTCGGTGGTGAGGGCCTTGAGCTGTCGGTCTTTCCTCTGGAGGGCGGCCGTAGCTTGTTCGAGGCGTTCGGTGTCGGTGTCCAGGGCCCAGGTGCCGTGTAGTTCCTGGACAAGAGCCAGCGCGGTGGGGGTAGCGGGCCAGGGGGCGGCCGTGTACTGGAGGACCGCGGCCAGGAGCGGGGCGGGGTCCACAGCCACGTCGTCTCTGACCTCCAGGTCCTTGAGGCTGATGCCGGGCCGGGGCGGGTGGGAGGGAACGATCACCGCGCCGCGGGGAGGCAGCTTCACACCGGTGGGGTGCAGGAAGCGGTTGACGGCTTGGCGCTGGTTGCCGGTGACGCGGTATTCCAGTACGCGGCCCAGCAGCCCGGGCGGCAGAGCTGCCAGCGAGGACATGACGGGATAGGTCCGGTGGCTCTCGTGGACCAGGACGGCGATGGACCAGGGGCATTGGGCCACCTCCCGCAGGTGCCCGCGCAGGGCGGTGTCCAGCGGCAGCTGGCAGACCTCACCGAAGAGGGCGCCGCGCGGCTGGTCGGAGATGGCCGGCATCGTGTCGCCGGGTGTGAACAGGGCCAGAGGTGAGGGCCATGCCCAGTCCCACGCCCGTTCGGCCCGCGCGGTCAGTTGCCACAGGGATCCGCCCTCCTGCGGGTCGTCCGAGAGGATCAGACGGGCCCGTACCTTCACGTTGCCGCCCGCACGCCACCGTGCGTCGAACACCGTGTCCTGTCCATGGCCCCTGCTGTCGGTGCGGATCCAGGCCTCGATCACGTTCTCGGCTTGCAGCGCGGTCAGGCGGGCAGTCACCAGGGCGGCCGTGCCGGATCCCACGAACCAGCCCCTGGACGCCCAGACGGTCTCGGGAAAGGCTTCGGGAATCTCGGTCGCGGTCACGGCATCCTGTCCCAAGGTTCGCACGGTCGGGGTCCGCCCGGCCCGGGCGGACACACGAGGCCCGCTGCTCCGGTCCGGCAAGGACCGGACAGACCGTGATCCCCAACCCCCGCCCGGGCCGCGGGACACGGAAGGGGCGAGGACCATCACTCCCCTGGCGCAGCCCGGCGCCCTGGCCCGGTGGGCCCGCGGCGAGGGCCGGTGGCCATGGTGGTGCTCCGGACCTTCATCGCCCGATGCAGTGTGCCCGGCCCGCATCGCCCCCGCCGGACCGGAACATGCCCGTTGCGTCGCCCGTGCACAAGCCGGGCAGGCATCGCGGGAAGCCACTCCGTGCTACCGGTCCCCAATCCGGTCCGGAGCTGAATCATCTGGATTAGCGGAGCGCATCGGGATGGTGCTTCAGGCAATCGGCAAATCACCGGGAATGTCGTAGGGCGTGATCGTTTCTGCATGATGTGGTCCCGGGCATGACCACTCGCAGCAAGCTCGTCCTCGCGGCCACCGCGACGGCGGCCCTGGCCCTGGCCGCCCCGCTGGCGACCGCCTCCCAGTCCACCGCCGCACCGGAGCCGACCCCCGCACCGCTGTACACCTCCGCCAACGCGGTGCCGGGCAAGTACATCGTGACCCTGGAGAAGACCGTCGCGGACCCGGCGGCGGCCGCGAAGAAGCTGGGGCTGAAGCCGACGTTCGTCTACAGCAAGGCCCTGAACGGGTTCGCGGTCACGATGGACGCCCTCCAGCTGACGATCGTCCGCAACGCCTTCGGGGTGAAGTCGGTCGAGCAGGACGCCAAGGTCCAGTCCGTACCCATCCGGTCCTCCGCAGCCGGCACCCGGGCACCGTCCAGCTCCTGGGGCCTGGACCGCATCGATCAGAAGAACCTGCCCCTCGACAACAGCTTCACCACCGAGGGCAACGGTGCCGGGGTGACCGCGTACATCCTCGACTCGGGCATCGACTACAACCACACGGAGTTCGGCGGCCCCGACAACACGCGTGCCACCTTCGGCTACGACGCCGTCAACGACGGCCGAAACGGCCAGGACTGCCAGGGCCACGGCACCCACGTCGCCGGCACCGTCGGCGGCAAGACCTATGGCGTCGCACGCAAGGTGAACCTGGTCAGCGTCCGCGTCCTCAACTGCGAGGGCAAGGGCGAGTGGTCGGGGATCATCGCCGGTCTGGACTGGGTCGCCAAGAACGCCAAGCAGCCCGCCGTCATGAACGGCTCCCTGGGCGGGCCGAAGTCCGACGCCGTCAACCTCGCCGCCAACGCCGTGACCGAGGCGGGCGTGCTGCCCGTCATCGCCGCGGGCAACTCCTCGGTCGACGCCTGCGGCATCTCCCCGGCCTCCGCCTCGAAGGTACTGACGGTCGGCGCAACCACCAAGTACGACGAGGAGACCGACTTCTCCAACTTCGGAGAGTGCCTCTCCGTCTACGCCCCCGGCCAGGACATCTTCTCCGCGAAGCTCGGCGGAGGCTCCATCTCCCTGGACGGCACCTCCATGGCCGCCCCCCACGTCGCCGGAGTCGCCGCCCTCTACAAGGCCGCCCACCCCAAGGCCGAACCGGAAGAAATCGTCGAATTCCTCATCGACAATTCCACCAAGGACGTGGTGAAGTCCGCTGCCAAGAGCAGCCCCAACAGGCTCCTCTTCACCGGCGGCCTGTAACCCACCCGCCCCACTTTCCAGGCTGGATCAGCGCCCCGATGTCCCTCGACGCCGATGGCATCGGGGCGCTCCCGAAGGCCGCAGAGCCACATACCGCCGAGGCCGCAGGCGAAGTGGCGCACCCCGCAGAGAGCCCGGGGCAGGACACCGTCCAGCGGGCGTTGCGCGGCACGTGCGCAGTGACTGCCTGTCGGTCACACAACGGGGCAGGGCCTGGCCTCACACGTCCATGCGTTCCCCGGCCTGATCCCACTCCCCATCACCCGCCCCGCGGGGGCCAGGCACCGTGGCCGCGGTCAGGTCCAGCCGTACGGCCATGTCGAGGTTGACCTCGCCGTACGGGCGGACGTGGGACCAGAACAGCGGGGTCAGGCCGCGCCGGTCCGCGGGGGTGAGCAGGTCGGCCCACTCCGGCTCGTCCAGGACATCCTGGAGCATCAGGGTGTTCACGTAGACCAGGGCGGACTGCAGGATCCGCAGGCACAGCACAAACATCTCCTGCTCGTCGCGCCGGTTGGAGCTGATCTCCCCGCCCTTGCCGTAGGCGATCACGGCGTTCGCGCCGTTGGAGGACTCCATCACGTTCAGGCCCTCCTCGATCTCCCGCTGGAGATCCCTCAGCCGCAGGTAGCGGGCGACGAAGATGGTCTTCTGGGCGCGGCCGACCTCCAGCATCGCCGCGTAGGTGGGGTGGGAAGCGTTGCGGGTGAAGCGGCGCAGGATCGCCTCGGTGGAGGCAGTACGCGTACGGATCGCGGTGGCGTACTTGATCATCTGGTCGTACTGCTGGGTGATGAGTTCCCAGCGGATCGGGCGGGTCAGCGCCGGGGTGAGCCGCGGGTAGGCGTCGCTTTCGCCGGGCACCGGCCGGTACAGCTTGACCTTGTTGATCCGCTTGATCCGAGGCAACAGGTCGAAGTTCAGCAGTCTCGTGACGCCGAACCCGATTTCCGACTGGCCGTGGCTGTCTGTGTAGTTGGCTTCCACGTCCATGGTGGTGCCGTGCCGCATGGCGCCCTCGATCATCGCGGCGACCTCGGAAGCGGTGCAGTTGATCAACTGGGAGTGGATGGCCAGGGACTTCTTCTCCACGTGCCAGTAGATGAGCACCCCGCGGCCGCCGTAGCGGGAATGCCACTCCGTGAACAGGTTCTGGTCCCAGGCGCGGACGTGGGTGGAGTCGGAGGCGACCGCGGTCGAGCCCTGCCCCCACAGCTCGGTACTGCGGGCGGCGAAAGTGGCGTTCGCGATCTGGACGGCGATGGCGCGAGCGGCCTCGGCGGACAGATACCGCCGGCGCACGTACCGCAGCTCGTCCTCGGTGTGCCCATGGCCACCGGACGCGACAGCCTTGATCCCGGTGTTCGTGCCGTACCCGTAGATGACCAACAGCAGGCGCTCCGCCAGCACCTCCGCCGAGAGGCTGCCGCCGCCGGAGACGGAGGTGACCGCGTCCAGGCAGCCGGTCCGCAGCACCGCCTCCTTCAGCATGTCGACGAGCGGCACGATGCCCCAACGCTTCTGTACCTCGGCCTTGATCCGGCGCAGGTTGCGCGGCTCGGGCTGGGCCTCGGCTGCCGTGAGCCGGATCGCCCCGGACTTCCGCTCGACGATGTCCAGCCAGGACAGCTTGGGCATCTGCTCGTTCAGCAGGGACAGCTCGGCCGTCATCTGTCCGCGCAGCTCGTCGATGAACACCGAGGCGTCCAGCGGCTTGCGCAGCTCCCGGTAGTTCTCCGCCCGCCGGACCTCGAAGTCCTGCGGCAGGTCGTCATCCGGGTTGCGCCACCTGTCGGCGCCGACCACCCAGATCTCCTTGCACTTGAGCTGATCACGCAGAGCCTGGAAGGCGACGACCTCGTAGACCATGCGCACCACGCGGCGCCGGCCCCGCTTGTCGGTACGGTGCACCACCTCCGCCCAGTCCCCGCCCATCGCCTTGTGGACCGGCACCGTCTCGCCCAGCGGGTAGTACGTCGTGTTCCCGGCGCTCGCGTACCGGGCAACCAGTGCCAGGGCCTCGATCACGGGGCGGTGGGCGTGATTGCTGGAGCGGAACTCCAGCACGTCCAGCAGCTTGATCAGTCCGCGCCGGTAGTGGTTGGTGTACGACGCCTTCAACGTGGTCTGCACCGTCCGCCGGTAGACCGGCCCTCGGGTCTTGAACTCGTGCACCAGCTCCCGCAGCGTCGCCTCACCCCCGGATACCGCCGGGAAAACGACCTGCCGCACTGTCCCTTCCGGAGCGCCGAGCGAGGCCTCGGCGAGCTTGAAGAGGATGTTCTCCTTGCCCGAGACCTTCTTGAACGCGTTTACCAGCTGCTCGGTAACCTTCTTCTCCGCCCGCGCCCCGATCCTGTGCACCGTGGAGATCAGCAGCTCCACCAGCGTGTCTGTGATCTCCCGCTCCCGTTCGTGCAGGAGCGCGGCCAGCAGCGTCACCCGCAGTGGCACCGGGTGGGTCCGCAGATGGGAAGGCGACTCCACCGCGGCCCGCGCCCGCCACCCGGCCAGCACCTTCGGCGCCACGTCGATGAACAGATCCGGCTGCAGGCCGATCGCCCGCACCGCCAGGAGCTTGTCGATCTCAGTGAGCATCGTCTCCAGGCTCACATTGCCCGGCGCTTCCTTGATCTTCCCCAGTACCGGCGGCCCGTCATCGCCCCCGATGCCTCCCTCACCGGGTCCGGCCTCGTCATCCTGATCGGTTCCGCCGGCCACCAGAGCCGTAATCCGCTCAACGCTCTCCGCGGCCAGCCGCGAGGAGATCCGTACTGTCAACGCCTCCTCGGCCGCCCGCAGGGCAGCCGCCACGATCCGGTCGCACCGCCCTGGTGTAGGCGGCTCAATGCTCTCGACACGGCAACGAGCCAGCAACTCCACCCAGACCTGCTCGGGCCTTCGCTCCTGGTGCGCAACGTGCTCGGCCAGATACGCCGCCAGCTTCTCCGCATCCGCGACGCTGCACTCACGGAATCCGAGATGCCCCCGGATCTGCGCGCGGTGGTACTCGACCGTACGGCCCGTCCACTCGTAGAAACCCAGATCAGACGCGGGAACCTGCACCTGCCGGGCCACGAACTCCACGGCCTCGCCACGCAGCTCCGCCCGGCCTCGGGGAAACCGGCCGTACTGCGTGTAGAACTTCAGCAGCACGGCGAAGCCCAGCCGTGTCGCACCGCGCTTGCCGGACACAAGTACCTGCTCGTCCTTCAGCAGCGTCCAGTGCTCGACCAGCTCATCCAGGTCCAACGGGGTACGGGCCACGTTCGTAGATCGTCCTCGCGTGAGCTCACACTCCGCAGCCGTACAGCCTCGGGCTCACCCGCACGAGGGATGCCCTCACAAGATCACCGCCGTTTGCGGCTGGTGACACGGTTCTTACCGGCACCCCTGCTTCCGTGGCCTCCGCCGGTCGTCTCCTCCAGCGGGTGTCCGGGCGGCTGCGAGCGGTGCTGCCGAGGATGGAACGCCGTGAACGCCGTGTACGCCGTACCCACGGAGGCGGGTTGACGGCCCACGGGGAGGGGGCGGCGCCATGCCGCGGAGGAGTGGGACCGGCGCACGGGTACTGATCGTCGGGGCCGGGCCGGTCGGGCTGACCGCCGCGCACGAACTGGCCCGCCGGGGTCTGCGCGTCCGGGTGGTCGACGCGGGCGCCGGGCCCGGGCGGCCGGGCGGTGGCGGTGGCGGTGGCGGTGGCGTCGGTGGTGGGCGTGGGGGTGGCGTCGGTGGTGGGGGGCGCGGACGCGGGGCCGTCACCTTGCATCCGCGGACGCTGGAGGTGCTCGACCAGATGGGCGTGGTGGGTCCGGTACTGGAACAGGGCCGACGCAACCGGGCGTTCACGATGACCGCGGGTGGTGGACGGCCGGTCCGGCTGGATGCCGACTACGGCTCGACGCCCACCCGGTATCCCTTCACCGTCGTCGTCGAGCAGGCCCGTATCGAGGCCGCCCTGCGCAAGGCCGCCGCCCGCCTCGGGGTCCAGGTGGAATGGGGCGTGCGGCTGACGTCCTTCGAGCAGGACGAGGACGGTGTACGGGCGTACCTGGAGCACTCCGGCGGGCGGCGGGAGGCCTGCGCCGTGCCGTGGCTGGTCGGGTGCGACGGGGCGGACAGCACGGTCCGGGGGCGGCTGCGGTTGCCGGGGGTGGAGGGGGTCGACGAGGTCTGGGAGTTGGCGGATGCGGTGGTGGAGGTGGGTGGGGGTGGCCCGTCTGGTGGGTTGAGTGGGTTCGTCGGGTTGGCGCAGGACACCGTGCACTGGGTGCACGTCGATGGTCATGCGCTGCTGCTGATCCCCCACCGGCGCGTCGGGCACTGGCGTTTGCTGGACTCGTCGCCCGCCGACGTGGTCGGGGACGGGCGTCCGGTGGAACTGCGGCTCTCGGCGAAGTTGTCGGCCGGGTTGGGGCGCGAGGTGCGGGTGGGCGTGCCGCTCTGGAGTGCCGTGCACACCTTCCGGGGGGCGGTGGCCACGCGGATGGGCGAGGGTCGGTGCTTCGTCGCCGGGGACGCGGCGCATGTCTTCGGTCCCGCGTCCGGGCACGGCCTGAACACCGGTGTGCAGGACGCGTACAACCTGGCCTGGAAGCTGGCCATGGTCGACCAGGACTGGACGGGGCCGGAGCTGCTGCGGACGTACGAGGAGGAGCGGGTGCCGGTGGCGCGGTCGCTGCTCGGGGCGGCGCAGCGTACGGGGGTGCTGGCACAGGTCACGAACGCGATGGCGGGGGCGGCGCTGCCGGCCGTCATGGGGGTCGTGCGGGGGACCGGGCTGCTGCACCGGGTCATCCAGCGGAAGGTGCTCGGCGACATGTCGGGGCTCGGGTTGGCGTACGGGGGGCGGCCCGGGGGGTTGGCGGGGGGTCCGCGAGTCGTTGCGGAGGAGCTGCGGGGGGAACTGCGTGACGTGCGGTGGTCGTTGCTGTACGTGCCGGAGGGTACGGGCGAGGCGGTGGAGGTGGCTCGGGCGGCTGCGGCGCGGCATGCGGGGTGGTTGTCGGTGCGGACGGTCGTGGGGGGCGGGGCGGGGTGGTCGCGGGGGGCGGGTGGGTTCGGGTCTGGTGGCTCCGGCTCCGGGTCCGGGTCCGGGTCCGGGTCCGGGGTGGGGGCGGGGCCGAGGCCGTTGGTGGATCCGCGTGGGCGGGTGAGGCAGGCGCTGGGGCTCTCTGCCGGGGGGTGGGTCCTGGTGCGGCCGGACGGCTATGCGGCGGGGGGTGGGGGTGAGCTGACGGAGGGGGCGTTGGGGGCGGCGGTGGCTCCCTTGGGGGTGGGGGTGGCGGGCTTGCCGGTGGCTTTGGCCGGGGTGGGTGTGCGGGTGGCAATGGGGGGTGGGGTGGGGGGTCGGGGGCGGGTCCAGGGGGGCTCGGGGAGTGCTTGAGGGGTGGGGGGTGGCTTGTGTGCCTTTCGCTTCCGCGGGGGTGGGGTGGGGTGGGGTGGGGTGGGGTGGGGTGGCGGGGTGCCTTCGTGGGACTGAAGTGGCTGGGCGTGGCCTTCGGGAGGGTTGGTGTGGCTGTGTTGCCTGTGCCTCAAGCGCCGGCGGGGCTTGGATGGCGGGGCGGGGGTGGCGGGGCCCTGTCGCCTTTGCCCGCTGGGGTGGTGGGGCCGGGGTCTGCGCGGGGGTGGGATGGCGGGGCCTTTGCCTGCGCGGGGTGGTTGTGTGGGGGTGGGGTGGTTTGTGTGTGGGGGGTCAGCGTTTGGGCCAGCCGATGTCTTCGTCCGATTGGGCGTCTTGGGGTGGGTCGATGGTGTCGTCTCCGATGTGCGGGAAAGCGGCAGCCGGGACTGCCGCGCGTGGTGCGCACACCGATGGCCTCATCGTCGACCCCCAGGCGTCGGAAAAGAGCAGGTCCCGGCCGGGTGCGGGGCCGGGTTCTGGAGAGTCTGCCTCGATCTGCTGGAGGAGCGCTCGAGGAAGGGATGAGGTGTGGGTGAGGGCGGGATGAGGGGGAGCGGCGGATCGTGGCAAAGGTTTGCCCGGGTGTTGCCAGGCGGCCTACGCTCGGTGCGGTTCTCCCGGCGACTCTCCTGCCCCGCTCACCCCAGGGATGCTCATGCTGCGACAGCCCGCGTTCGGACACCGCCTGAAGAAGTTGAGGATGGCCCGGGGCCTGTCCCAGACCGCGCTCGCGGGGGAGGGCATGTCGACCGGTTACCTCTCCCGGCTGGAGTCCGGTGCCCGTCAGCCCACCGAACGGGCCGTCAGCTACCTCGCGGGCCGACTCGGCCTGGAACCCTCCGACTTCGAGGAGCCCGCGACCGGATCGCTGGCCCACGCGCTCACCCTCGCCGCGTCCACCGGCTCCAGCGACGCCATCGAGGAGCTGCGCCAGGCCCTCGCCGCCGAGGCCCACGAGAGTCCCGTACTGCGCTGGCAGGCCCTGTGGCTGCTCGCGCAGGCCGACCGGTTGCAGGGCGACCACGCGGCCGAACGCGAACGGCTCGGGCAGCTCGTCGCGCTCGGCGACGAGGTCGGTGTCACCGAGCTGCGCGTGCGCGGGCTGACCCGGCTCGCCCGCTGCTTGCGTTCCCTCGGTGACATCACCCCGGCCCTCGACGCGGCCGTCGAGGCGCACCGGCTCGCGCTCGGCGAGGACCTGGGTGTGGAGGACCGGGCCACCGCCCTGCTGGCGCTGATCTCCGTACAGGCCGAGGCGGGTCGCATCGGCGAGGCCCGGGCGCACGCGGACGAGCTGACCGCGCTGGTCGAGGGACGGTCGGACGCGCTGTGGGCGGAAGCCATGTGGACGGCCGCCGCCGTCCGGATGAGGCAGGGCGACTACCCCGGCGCGCAGGCCTGCCTGGAGCAGGCGCTCGAACGCTTCAGCAGCCAGGAGGACCTGGTGCTCTGGCTCAGGCTCCGCCTGGCCGCCGCCCGGCTGCACCTGCAACGCCTGCCCGCCGACCCCGAACAGGCCCAGCGCCGGGCCGCCGAGGCGGAGGCCGCGCTCGCCTTCGTCGGCACGCCCGCGCTGCGCCAGGACCTCACCGCGCTCAAGGCCGATCTGGCCTTCGCCACCGCCCGCTACGACGATGCGCGCGCCCTCCTCGGCGAACTGGCCGGGGACGCGCCGAGGATGACGTACCGCGACCAGGTCCGACTGGAGATGCTCCGCCACCAGCTGCTGATCCTCGGCGGGGACCCGGCCGGCATCCAGGGCCTGCGCGCCCTGGCCCAACAGGCCCAGGAGGACGCCAACATCGACCTGGCCGCCGAGATCTGGCGCATGCTGGCCGACGCCCTGGCCGAGAGCAGTCGGTCCGCCTCCGCCTGAGCGGTGCCCCGTGACCTGCGGCGAACGGCTTGAGGGAGGTTCGAGTCGGGACGTGCACCCTGGAGGGCACCCGCAGAGGTGAAAGGGGCGTTCATGTCGTCGCAGCGTGTGCACGCGAGCGAGCAGACGGCGTGGGTGGCCGCCCCGGCCGGCGTGGTCTACGGACTGCTGGCCGATGCCGTGCGCTGGCCCCTCCTGCTGCCCTCCCCCGTCCACGTCGAGCGGATGGACTTCGACGGCGAACACGAACGGCTGCGGCTGTGGGACGTGGCCGGGGACCGGGTCCGCTCCTTCCACGTCCGTCGAGTGCTGCGCCCCCACGCCCGCGCGGTCGATTTCGAGCAGGAGGACACCGCCCGGCTGGGCGCGCCCGTGTCCGGTACCTGGACCGTCGAACCGGACGGCGACACCGGCTCGCTGGTGACCCTGAGCCAGCGCCGGACCCTGATCGGTCTGCCCGCCGCGGAGAGCGAGCGCAGCCAACGGGAGTGGCGGGCGGAACTGGACGCGCAGCTCGCCCACCTCAAGGAGACCGCCGAGCGCTGGGAGCGGATGGACGGGCTGTTGTTCTCCTTCGAGGACAGCGTGCACGTCCAGGGCTCCGCCGAGCTGGTCTACGACTTCCTCTACCGGATCGGGGACTGGAGCGAATCCGTCCCGCACGTGGAGTGGTCCAGCGTCATCGAGGACGTGCCGGGCGTACAGGTGGCGGTCGTGGACACCTGCGCCGCGCCGGGCGGACGGACGGTGTCCACGCGGGCGGTGCGGCTGTGCTTCCCCTCGGCCGGGCGGATCGTCTACAAGGAACTGGTCACCCCCGAACTGATCGCCGCGCACAGCGGCGAATGGTCCCTGGTGCCCGACGAGGACGGGCTCCGCGTGGTCTGCGCGCAGCAGGTGATGCTGAGCGAGGAGGCCGTCGGGCGGGTGCTGGGCGAGGGGACGAGCCTCGCCGAGGCCCGCAGGTACGTGCGCGGTTGGCTGGGGCGGGCGAGCGAAGAGGTGCTCGGACTGGCCAAGTGGCACGCGCAGAGCGCCGTGCGCAGGCTGCGGTGACGGATCGTGCGAGATGACCCATCGCCCGCGATGAGGGGCTGCCGCCGCCTTCCCGACCGCCTTTCGATGATTCCGAGATTCCGATGATCCCGATGATCCCGAGGGTCACGACCTCGTCGACGACAAGGAGCAGTTCGATGGCGCTCATCCGGTCCGGTCCCGTGCAGGAGCGTGCGGTCGTCCTCCCGGAAGTCGAGCCGGCCGGGCAGGTCGGGCAGGTCGGGCCGATCGTCGACCGGCCGCTGCGGGCGCGGCACTTCGCGCTCGCGCACCCCTACGCCGCGCTCGCGCCCACCGTGGACGTCGCGCTGCGGGCGGTACGGCTGGAGGCGCTGCTCTCCGACCCCTACGACGAGGCCAATCCCTACGGCTTCCACGCGCTGCGCGAGGGCACCGGCGGCCGGGTCGGCGGGGTGCAGCGCACCGCCGTCGAGGCCGCCGTGCGGGCCGAGTTCGTGCCGGCCGCGCGGGGCGGGCGCTTCACCGCCGCCGACGACCTCGTGCGCGTGCTGCGCCCGCTGCTGCGCCGGGACCTGGCGCTCGGCTACGCCCACGGCGCGCGGGCTCTGATCGACGCGGTGCAGCGGGAGGAGCCGGTGCCGGAGCGGGCGGGCGAGTTCGCCGCGCTGCTCGGTCCGGCGGCGCTGATCGCCACCACGGGTACGGTGCTGCGCGCGGCGGTACGGATGGTCTCCGAGCGGGGTCGGACCGAACCGACGGTCCGCCAGTGGCGGGGCCCGCTGGCCGCCGCCTTCGCCGATCTGCTGGCCTGCGAGGCCCTGGTGGCGGTGAGCCTGCGGGCCAGTGCGCTGCCGCAGGGGAGCGGGCGGGCCGTGCGGGCGGCCGTCGGCTACGCGACCGTGCTGGTGGTCGGCGGGGTGCTGGACGAGCTGGACCTCGTACTCGGTGAATGCGGGCGGCCGGCCGACTCCCTGGAGCGGCGGATGGTGGCCAAACTGGCGGCGGACGCGTCCCGGTCCGGGGCCGGACCGGCGGACGTCCGCGCCTACCAGACGGACCTGGTGCGGGAACTGCCCGCACTGGCCTGCGCCTTCGAACGGCGGTCGGACACCACAGGCGCCGTGCTCTTCCGGCTGGGCGAGGCCATGCCGGTCCGGAGCGTGCCCCCGGCGCCGGAGGGCGACGACACCCTCGTCGGCGTGCTGACCGGGGCCGCGGCCCGGCTCTCCACCGCCGTCGCGGGAGGCGAGGCGGTCACCGCGGCGCTGGCGCGGGTGGCGGGCCGGCTGGTGAGCGAGCAGCGCGCGCTGCACGGGCCGGGCCTGGCCGCCGCGCACGCGGGCCGCGCCGATCCGGCGGTACGGGCGCTGGCCGACCGGCAGGCCATGCTGCTGCTGGCGGCCGCCGTGCTGGGAGTGCAGGGGGCCGCCGCGGGGCGGGGCCTCTTCCTGGGCGGCGAACACTGGCCGCTGCTCGCGGCCACGCGGATCGCGGCCCGGCTCGGCATCGGTCCCGGCGGCCCGGGCGGGCCCGCGGACATCGAGGCGCAGCAGCGGGTGTGGGCGGAGTTGGACGGGCGCGACCGGCTCGGCGTCGACTGCGACCTCTACGCGACCCGGGTGCTGTGGTGAACGCGGCAGGTGCGGGGGCGGGGGCAGGGGCGGTGGAGGCGGAGTACGGGCCGGGGTTCGCGCCGCTGGCGGTCGCCGGGCCCGACGGGCCGTGGGACGAGCTCGGCGACCGGCTCGACGACGAGGGCCGGGCGGTCGTCTGCACCACCTGGGGCCAGTGGCTGACGGCCGCGCTGCTGGATCCGGCGCTGCGGCCGCTGCTGGGGCACGACTGGCCGCGCTACCGGCAGGGGCCGACCGCGGCGGGGCGGATGCGCTTCGCGGTGTCCCGGCTGGTCATGAAGTACACCGCCGCGAGTGCCCTGAACGTGCCCGTGGACACCCTCGACCTCGGGTACCGGCCCGGCGGTCGGCCCGTGCTGCGCGGGCTCGGTGGCGAACTGGAGGTGAGCCTGGCGCACACCGACGAGCTGATCGTGGTCGGGGTGAGCCGGACCGGGCCGATCGGGGTGGACGCGGAACCCGCGGCGCGGGACATCTCCTTCGAGCTGCTGCGCGAGCACGTGTGCACCCCGGCGGAGGACGCGGAGCTGGCCCTGCTGCCCGAAGAGGAGCGCAGGGCCCGGATGCTGCGGCTGTGGACGCTGAAGGAGGCGTACACGAAGGCGCTCGGGCACGGGATGCGGCGGAGCTTCGCGGGCTTCGGCTTCGCGATCGAGCCGATGGGGCCCGGGGTGCCCGGGGCGGGCGGTCGTGCGGCGCGGGCCGTGCTGGTCGACGTGTCGGGGGGTGCCGGGGGTGCTGGGGGCACCGGGGACGGGGACCCGCAGGAGCGGTGGACCTTCGCCACGCATCTGGTCCAGGGCCGCTATCTGGTCAGCGAGGCGCATCGGCGGGAGCGGGCGGGGGCGGTGCCCGTGGCGGCGCCGGCGGACTCCGGTTCGCGGCACGCTGCAGGGCCACTTGAGGAAAGGGTCCCCGAACCGACGGGCCTACTACGCTTTTTGGACCGGTAACCTCCGGCCGGGCCAAGGGAAGGCGTACGCCGTGAAGGCAAGGGGACTCGCCGCAGCGCAGCCCACGCACAGTCCGAGCCCGATGCCGATGCCGATGCCGATGCCGACTCCGATGTCGATGACGATTCCGATGTTGATGTCCGTGCCTACTGCCGTGGCCGTGCCGTGTCGCGTCCGGGTCGGGGGCCGTCGTGCCGGTCGGGTCGGATAGGCCGGGCTTCCTCCAGCTCCCGGTGGCGGCCGGGGGAAGGCCGGGACGGGGATGACCGGCGCATCGGGCCCGAGGAGCCCGGGGCCGGTCCTCGCCGTGGTGTGCGAGGCGGGGCGCCGTACGCCCGGTCGCGCGCTGGTCTTCGGCGTGCGCGGACTGCGCGACGACGCCGACGCCGAACTCTTCGCCGCACGGATCGCGGGGCGCCACCGGGAGTTCCAGGTCACGCTGGAGTGCCACGGGCCGGGGCGGCACACACTGCGACTGGTCCCCGGGGCGGGTGCGTCCGGGGACGCCGGGGGCGGGCCGGGTGCCGAGCTGCTCGCCGATCTGCTCGGCCCGCGTGCGGGGGCCGGCGAACCGGTCACGCTGGTCGGCCACCAGCGGGACCTGCTGCGGGAGGCGGTCACCCGGCACGGCGGCCCCGACCGGCACATCGAGCAGCTCCACTGGAACTGGTCCGGGCCCCTCGACCCGGCGCGCTTCGCCGCGGCCTGGCAGTCGGTGGCCGACCGGGAGGTGGTGCTGCGGGCCGCCTTCGACTGGACGGTGGTGGCCCGGCTCGTGCTGCACCCGCGCGCCGACGTCGACGTGGTCCACCGCGCGTACGGGGAGACCGGCTGGCCCGAACTGCTCGCGGCCGACCGGCTGCACGCCTTCGCCCTGGACCGGCCGCCACTGCTGCGGCTGACCCTGCTGCACGGGCGGCCCGCGGAGCCCGTACGGGTCCTGCTGACCTACCACCGGGCACTGCTCGACGAGCGCGGGGTGCACCTCCTGCTGCGCGAGTTCTACCGGGCCTACCTGGCCGGCGGGGTGCTGCCCGGCGGGGAGCGCCGCCCGGACCTGCGCGACCACGCCGACTGGCTGGCCCGGCAGCACAGCGAGGGTGCGCGCGAGCTGTGGACGCGGACCGGTCCCCCGCTCCATGCCGCGACCGCGGTGGGTCGGCGGGGTGCCGACACCCGGCAGAGCGGCTCGGGACGCCAGCGCAGGCGGCTGGTCGAGCCGTACAGCTCCGGACTGCGCTCCTGGGCCGCGGCCCGCGGGGCCGGGGAGAGCAGCGCGCTGCACGTGGTGTGGGCGCTGCTGCTGTACCGGGCGGCGGGGGCGGCGGGGCCGCTGCGGGTGAGCTTCGGCGTGCAGCTCGGGCCCCGGGACATCGCGCTGCCGGGGGCCGCGGGGATTCCGGGGGTGCTCGGGCATCCGCTGCCGATGACGGTGCGGGTGGACCCGGCGGCCCCGCTGGCCGAGCTGCTCCAGCAGGTGCGGGACGCGCTGCTCGACCTGGCGGCGTACCCGTGGGTGTCCGGGGACCGGATCCGGGCGTGGATCGGGCGCGGTGACGGCGAACGGCTGACCGACACCGTCGTGTCCTTCGACCACCGGCCCGAACTCCCGCCGGGCGTACGGGCCGAGCTGGAGGCGGCGGGGATCGAGGTGGACGAGCCGCGGACCGTGGCCGGTGGTAGCAGCCTGCCGATCACGCTCAACGCGCGGCACGAGCGGGGCGGGGGGCTGGCCCTCAGCGCGGTGTACGACCGGGCGAGCGTGGCCGACGAGGACGCGTCGGCGGCGCTCGGGCAGTGCCTGGGGCTGTTGCGGGCGCTGGCGCAGATGCCGGACGCGGGGACGACGGTGGGCCAGGCGTTGGCCCTGCTGGCGCACGTCGAGGTGCCGTCCGTGGCGCCGCATCCGCCGCTGCCCCGGCGGGTGACCGTACGCACGCTGCGGGTGGGCGGGGTCGGGGCGGACGTGATCTGCCTGGTGGCCGTGCCGGGGGTTGTGGCGGGGGCGTACGAGCTGTTCGCGCGGCGGCATCGGGGGCCGGAGACGGTGGTCGCGTTGTGGGCGCCGGGTGTGGGGGGTTCGGGGGGGTTGGGGGGTGTGGGTGTGGGTGTGGGTGTGGGTGTGGGTGTGGTGCCGTCCGTGTTGGACGGGGTGCTGGTTCCTGGGCGCCGGTTGTTCCTGTGCGGGTGTGGGCCGGGGGCGGGGGTGGCGCAGGCGTTGGCGGGGGCGTTGGTGGCGGGGCCGGTGGTTCCTTCGGTGACGGTGGTGATGACGGGGGTTGCGGGGGCGGAGGCTACGGCCGATGCGTTGGTGCGGGCGTTGGAGGGGGTTTCGGTGCCGGTGCGGTAGGGCTTCGCCGGTGGGGGTGGGGGTGGGGGTGCGGGTGTGGGTGCCGCGGGCGGCTGGTCCCTCCGGGGGGGGGGGGGGGCGGCGCCGGGCGGGGCGGGGGGGGCGGGGGGGGGGGGGGCGCGGGGGGGGGGGGCGGGGGGGTCAGGTGGGTCGGCGTGAGCCGCTAGGCGGC
>NZ_JBITDP010000041.1:0-41479 GCF_044454405.1 Streptomyces sp. NPDC051555
ACGTCTACCTCTCCCGCCCCCCGCTGTACAAGATCAAGTGGGGCCGCGACGACTTCGAGTACGCCTACTCGGACCGCGAGCGCGACGCCCTGGTCCGCCGCGGCGCCGGCTCCGGCAAGCGCCTGCGCGACGACACCATCCAGCGCTTCAAGGGCCTGGGCGAGATGAACGCCGAGGAACTGCGCGTCACCACCATGGACGTGGACCACCGCGTCCTCGGCCAGGTCACCCTGGCCGACGCCGCCCTCGCCGACGAAATCTTCTCCGTCCTGATGGGCGAGGACGTCGAGGCCCGGCGCTCCTTCATCCAGCGCAACGCCAAGGACGTCCGCTTCCTCGACATCTGAGCCGTCGTGACGTCGTGACATCGCGGCGCCGTGACCAGCGGAGCCCGCACGACGTCTTTGGCCTTTCTTCAGGTGACGCTGCCTACGATCCGCCGGTCGGTCGCCGAGGCCGCGCGGTCGGCCCAGCAGCCGGTCCCCTCGGTCGCCGCCCACGCCTCGCCGAACGAAGGAGACCGAGATGTCACAGCCCTGGCCCCCGCCGCCCGACCCGGCGGCGGCTCCCCTCCCCGCCCGGTCGACCTCCGCACCCGCCGTGGAGGCCGTCGCCCTCGCACGCCGGTTCCGGCGCGGCTGGGCGCTGCGGGAGTGCACGGTCCGGATCCCCGCGGGCCGGATCTGCGCACTCGTCGGCCCGAACGGCGCCGGCAAGTCCACGTTCCTGTCCCTGGCCGGCGGGTTGCTCCCGCCGACGGCGGGTGAGGTACGCGTCTTCGGCCGCGACGCCGGGTCGCCGGCCGCCCGGGCCACGACCGCGCTGCTCAGCCAGGACAAGCCCTTGTACCGGGGGTTCACCGTCGCCGAGACCTTGCGCACGGGCCTGGAACTGAACCCCACCTGGCGGCAGGAGACCGCCGAACGCATCGTCGGCGAGGGCGACATCCCGCTGCGGGCCAAGGTCTCCTCCCTCTCCGGCGGTCAGCGCACCCGTGTCGCCCTGGCGGTGGCCTTCGCCAAGCAGCCCGGCCTGTTGATGCTGGACGAGCCGATGGCGGACCTGGACCCGCTGGTCCGGCACGAGGTGACCGCCCTCCTGCGGGCCGAGGCCGCGGCCCACGGCACCACCGTGATCCTGTCCTCCCACACGATCACCGAACTCGCCGCTCTGTGCGACCACACCGTCGTCATCGCGGCCGGCACCGTCCGACTCGCCGGGGCCGTGGACGAGCTCCTCGCCGCCCACCACCTGACGAGCGACGACGGCATCACACCGCGCACCGCCGACACCGCAGCAGCCCCCGCCCCCGCCCTCGATCAACTCCTCCTCGCCTACCTGCGCGGAGATCCGGCCGAGCCCCACCTCACCGCCGACGCCCGCCCCCACACCCTCCGAGCCGCCGCATGAACACCAGCGCCACCCCCCGACCCGTCGGGGCCCACCCGGGTACCCCGCCCCGACGCCTCGTACGCGGCCTGCCCTGGCTCGTCCTCCGTCAACAACGCCTCGCCATCGCCCTCACGCTCCTGCTCGCGGCCGGTTCGACCTGGTACGCCGTCCACACCACGGACGTCGCCCTCGCCTTCCTGGCCCGGCACGACATCGCACCCTGCCCGCCCGGCGAAGGCTGCCGCCTGCCGACCGAGTTCGCCGAGCGGTTCCAAGTCCCCTTGCGGGGAATGACGTTCGGGCTGTCCGTCCTGCCGGTCATGGCGGGCATCTTCCTCGGCGCGCCGCTCTTCGCGACCGAGCTGGAGTCGGGCACCCACCGGCTCGTCCTGGCCCAGAGCACCACCCGCACCCGCTGGTTCCTCGCCAAAGCGATCCCGCCGGTCCTGCTCGCCCTCGTCACGACCGTGCCCGTCGCGTCGGCCGCCGGGCGCTGGCGCGGGGTGGTCCTCGATCACGCGGGCACCAACGCGACCTGGTACGACTGGGGATCCTTCAATGCCACCGGCCCGGTCCCGATCGCCCGCACCCTGCTCCTCGTCGCCGTCGGCATCGCCCTCGGGCTCCTGCTGCGCCGCACGATCACCGCCATGGGCGCGAGCCTCCTCGTCGGCGGCGCCGTCTTCGCGGCCTGGGAGAAGGCCCGCCCCTACCTGGGGCAGGCCATCACGGTCCGGGGCACCCCCGCCCGTATCGGCGTTCCCGACGGTGCCTGGGTCCGCGACAGCTCCTTCATGACCACCGGCGGAGCGCGCGTCCAGGTCCCGGACGCCTGCTTCCTGCGCGACCAGGCCGAGTACGAGGCCTGCCTGCGCGACCACGACATCACCCGCTACTGGGCCGAGTACCACCCGCCCGGCCACTTCCCGGCCCTGCAACGGGTCGAGTCGGTGACCTGCCTGGCCCTGGCCGCGCTCACCTTCGCCTTCTCCTGGTGGTGGACCCGCAACCGCCTGCACTGACGAACCGATCTCCGGGAGGCCCTACTTCACCGCGCTCTTGGCCTTCCACTGGTCGTAGCCGATGCTCCAGTCGGCGTAGCCGTTGCCGACCCCGCCGAGTTCGCCGTTGGCCTCCTCGCCCTGCACCGTGACCAGGTCGCCGAGCAGCGTGTTCTCGAAGAGCCACTTGGCGTCCTTGGGCGTCATGCCGATGCAGCCCGCGCTGTGGTTGGTGTTGCCGATGTACTGCTGGCTGTCGTCGGTCCCCTGGTGGAGGTAGCCACCGGAATCGCTGAAGCGCATGCCCCAGTTCACCCAGACGTCGTAGTTCTTCGGACCGCCCACCGACGCGGAGGTCATGTGGACCTTCTCCTCCTGCGACTTGATGGCGAAGGTGCCGGGGCGGGAGGCGCGGCCGGACACCGGCTCACCGCCGGACATGGGGATCTTCTTGACCTGCTGGCCGTCGCGCTTGACCACCAGGGTGTGGGTGTCCAGGTCCGCGACGAGCTGCTGGTCACGGCCGATCTTGAAGGTGCGGTCCAGGTCCCGTTCGAAGTGGGCGCCACCGGGATCCACGAGGGTGAGGGTTCCCTTGACGGTGACCTCGGTGTTCGCGCGCCACGGGTCCTTGGGGCGCCAGTCCAACCGGTCCTTCCCGCCCTGGGTGGTCACCCATCCCCACGACCCCTCGGTGGGGGTCGACGCGGTGACCGTCAACGCCTTCTCCACTTCGGCCTTGTTCTTCACCGGCTTCTCGAACTCCAGCGACACGGGCTGTCCGGTGCCCACCGTCTTCCCGGCCCCCGGCGTCAGGTCGAAATCCAGCAGCGGTCCGTCGGTCACCTTCTTCGGCGCCGGCGGTGCGGCCTGCGCCTGCTTGCCGTCCGCACCGGCGGACGCCCCCGCTCCGGCCGAGGCGTCCTTGCCGTCCCCGCTGCCGCACGCCGTGAGGAGGAGCAGCCCGGTGAGGACGGCGGCGGATATGCGCGCCGGCCGAAGACGGTGGTGGGCTGCGAGGGCGGTCGATACGGCCGTGGGCTGAACGCGGGACATGGCGCGACTCTTCTCCGAATGGTGTCGTTACCTTCGATAAGAGGTTCATGCCGTGTACATGGTTCTCCTCGTCCGATGACCGTTCTGCAACAGCCCTCCCGGCGGTGCGGGACGGGAACTCCCGTCGTCGCACGTGCTGTGAGGCGATCGTTAGGGAAACGTCAGTGCCGTCTGCGATGGTCACCGGCGTGTCCGGTCCCGGGCCCGCCCGCCGGGCGAGGGACGGCGCGGAACGTGCCTTGCTCGCGATCTGGTGAAGGTGGGGTCCTGCAGATGAACAAGAGGGTTCTCGGAATCTGTGCCGCGGTGTTGCTGTCGGTCGGCGTGGCCACTCCGGCCGGCGCCGCCTCGGCGGCGGAGCCGCCCTACGACATCCTGACCATGGGCCAGGGGACGAAGCTCCTCGGCATCGTCTACGAGCACGAGAACTTCACCGGGTCGCGGATCGAGTTCCGGGGCGAGTCGTGCACCGGCCGCGCGGACGGACTGCCCGACTACCAGTTCCCCCTGGGGGACAAGTGGCGGTGGCGGATCTCCTCCGTGGAGAACAAGCTCTGCAACCAGATGGGGCTGCGGGACCGGAACGGCACCAACTTGGCCATCGGCGGTTCGCAGAAGCGGCTCGGCTGGTGGAACGACCAGACGGTGACCGTTCAGTTCAGCTGAGCCCGAGCCCTGTCGCCGCCTCTGCGTCGGCCTTGCGCCGCCCCTGCGTCGGCCCCCACGTCAGTCCCCCCGGGTCCATCCGTGGAGCGCTGGTGCGGCCAGTGCCCGGTCGATCGCATGGGTGACGTCGCAGGCCGAGGTGCTCACGCGGAGGCCGAGGACGGCGTACCCGGTTCCGCATTCCAGGATTTCGCTGGTCCAGTGGGACGGGAGCTGGGCAATGATGCGCAGGCAGGCCAGCTCGGGGGTGGATTCGGGCGCCCCGGCGAGTCGGATGCGGTGCTCCACGGTGTCGTCTCCTGCGGATCGGGGGCCCGGGGGCGGCCCGGAGATGTACGCGGCATGGGCCGGTTTCCGAGAGGAGACCGGCCCATTTGCGTTGTTGGTGAGAGTCACGTGAGAAGGAGGCGGTCGATGGGGGAGTCGAGATCAGCCGCGGAAGGTCACGCTGCCGCCGTTGCGGTCGAACCAGCCGCCGAAGCCCCAGTTGGACCAGCCGCCGTCGCCGCGGTTGACGATCGTGCCCGACTTGAAGGCGAGGACCCGGTAGGTGGCGCTGCCCTGGGTGACCCGGGCGTTGGCGACCACGCCCTGGATGTCCAGGGAGTAGTTGAGGTTGTCATTGATGATCATGACGTTGTGGTTCGGGTACGCCTTCATGGTGTCGTCCAGCTGGCGGTGCACGAAGGCGGGCCGGTCCTTCTCCATCCGGATGTCGTTCAGGACGTTCCCGATGATCCCCGCGATCTGGCCCATCGCGTCGACCACGATCTCCGTCTTCCAGCCGGTGCCCATGGTCCCGGCCTGCTGGGAGGCGACCGTCGCCGCCGGTGCGGGGGCGGTGGCGGCCTGGGCGGTGGCGGGCAGCAGCAGCCCGGTGACCGCGACGGCGCCGACGAGGGTGAGGGCGGCGCGCTTGAGGTGCTTCGACATGGTGTTCTCCTTCAAGGGTGGTCCGGGCAAAGGGATGCCCGGGGCAGGGTGGCGGGAGGTCGTTCAGAGGGTGGTGGGGGACGGGCCGCGACGCTCCTTCGGAGGAATCAGGCCGGCGTCCGGACGGCGGGGCCGGGGGCGGGGTCCGCTCCGGCGGGAGCGGGCGCGCTCACCCCGGTCCGCTCATCCCCAGTCGTTGGTGAGCGGGTTGATGGTGACGGGCGTCGTGTCCGCGGCCCCCGTGGTCGTGACGACGGTGACCGCTCCGGTCGAGGACCCCGTGTCGGCGTCGTCGGCCTGGGCGATCCCGGCGCCGCCGAGGACCAGGAGGACGCTGATGACGCCGGACGCGATGCGGGAAGCGGAGCGGTTCACGGGGTACCTCCTGGAGTGCTGACGGGACCGGACCGAAGTGCGTTGTTCGGGCCCTCCCACCGTTTCCGTTCCGGCGGGCCGCCTTCACAAGAAGAACTCTGCCAGCGGGCACCGGCCCCGGACGGGCCGCGACCGTGCAGCAAACGGCCCGCTTCCCGTGCACTTTCCTGCACGCCCCGGTCCGGCGGGAACACCCGGCTGAAGCCGCTGTGTTACGGCTGGGACACCCGTGAGGGGTGGGGCCGATGATGTCCCGCCACGACACGAACGAGCTGGCCTTCCTCGGTGTCCCCCTGGAAGAGGAGCAGTTCTACCGCGCCCTGCTGCGGGACCGCGACGACGCCGGCGAGCACCAGCCGGCCGTGGTCTCCCGGACGTTGGAGCTGGGCATCGTGGTGCGCACCCCGGCCGGCGGCCTGCGGCCGCTCTCCCCCAAGCGCGCCGTGGAGCGGTTGATCGAGCACCGGGTGGGTCAGACCCAGGACGACCTCCAGGAGACCGCCCGGCGCACCGGGCTGGTCGACTCGCTGAGCACGGAGACGCACGCCCCCCGCGCCACCACGTACGACAACCCGGCGGTCCGGCAGATCGAGGGCCTGGAGGCCGTGCGCGCCGCCATCGACGAGGTGACCTTCTTCGCCCACTCGGAGAACCTGACGACCAACCCGATCGGCGTGCTCACCGCGGAGTCCATCGAGGTCTCCCGGCCGATCGACCTGAGGATCCTGCGCCGCGGGGTGCGGATGCGGACCCTGATGGCCTCGGCCTGCCTCCAGGACGGGACGACCATGGCCTACCTGAGGGAGCTCGCGGCCCGCGGCGCGCAGATCCGGGTCTCCACCCACCCCCTCGACCGCATGATCATCTGCGACCGGGCGGTGGCCCTCACCCCCATCGACCCCGACAACACCGCCCGCGGCGCGCTGCTGACGCGTGAACCCGGACTGGTGAGCACCGTGGTCTCGCTCTTCGAGCGGATGTGGGCGGCCGCCCAGGAACTCCCCGAGGAGGACCTGCCCTCCCTCACCGAGACCGAGCGGCAGATCCTCAAGACCCTCTACCTCGTCGACAAGGACGAGACGGGAGCCCGCCAGCTGAACATCGCCCTGCGCACCTACCGCAAACACGTCGCCCGGCTCATGATCCGGCTCGACGCCGACAACCGCTTCCAAGCCGCGCTGCACGCCCGCGAACGCGGCTGGATCTGAATTCTCCGCACGTTAGGAAAGCGTGAGGGAAACGTCAGTCGTGTCTGCCAAGGTCACGCGTGCCCCCGGTACGGCGCCCGTTCACGGGCCCATCCTCCGCGGGGTGGCTCACCAGGAAATCCAGAACAGAGTTCCGTTCCATGGAAATGCGCTTGAGAAGGAAGAGGGCCTCATGCACATCCACAACAAACTCGCCGGCGCCGCGGCCGTCATGGGGGCGAGCGTCCTGCTGGTGGCGGGGACGGCCACCAATGCCAGTGCCGCGGAGATCAAACAGTACCGCAACGCCCAGACCGGCCTCTGCCTCGACTCCGACGCCAAGGGGAACGTCTACACCAAGGGCTGCGGCGCGGACAACCCCTACCAGCAGTGGGAACGCAAGGTCGTGGACGGCCAGATCATGCTCCGCAACGTCGCCACCCGTCGGTGCCTCTCCCAGGAGACGGGCAGCCTGACCAACCCCTCGCCCCCCTACACCTCCCGGGTGGCCACGCGCACCTGCGTCGGCTGGGACCTGGACCGCTGGTGGGAATTGACGGTGGACGGCAAGATCCGCCTCATCAACGTGAACGCGGACAACGCCCTGGATTCCAACACCAAGGGCAACGCCTACCTGAAGAACTACACGGCGGACAACACCTACCAGCAGTGGTACATGTGAAATTCCGGCCGCCCCGCGCACAACTGACTCGGTAGGGAGATAGATCCGATGGGCCTTCGCATCAAATGGAGCGGAACCGCAGCCGTTTTCGGGGCGGGCGTCATGCTGGCGACGGGGCTGGCCACGCCCGCGCACGCCGCCGGGGAAGCCACCTGGTACCGGAACGTCCAGACCGGCCGCTGCCTCGACTCCAACCCCAGCGGGAAGGTGTACACCTCCCCCTGCGCGGACAAGTACAACTTCTACCGGCAGTGGCAGCGCACGGTCGTGAACGGGAAGATCAGGCTCAAGAACATGGCGACGAACCGATGCCTGACCCTGAACGACTCGTGGTCCGAGATCGTCAGGACCGACCCGTGCGGAATCGACGACAACGAGCTCTGGTGGGAACTCCGCGTCAACGGCACCACCCGGATCGTCAACCCTGACAGCAAGGCCCTGGACTCGGACAAGAAGGGCAACGCGTACGCGAAGGACTACGGCGCGGACAACCCGTACCAGCAGTGGAACGAGCTCGTACCGCAGTGACGACCCGGCTCCGGCCCGGACCGCCCACGGGCATCCGGGCCGGAGCCGCGCTCCCCGGGCACTCAGGGAGCGGCCGGCCCGCCCGGCGCCGCACCGCGCCGGGCGAGGGCGAACACCCCGGCCGCGATCAGGCCGAGCCCCAGCAGCTGGGGCACCAACCACCACTGGGCCCGCAGGTGTTCCTCGTACAGCAGGACGCCCAGCGCCACGCTCACGCCCGCGTCGCCGAGCGTCAGCGCCGGCTGCGAGGCGACCAACGGGCCTCCCTGCATGGCGTGTTCGAGGAGCAGTAGGGCGCAGATGCCGCTCAGTGCGAAGGCGTAGGTCTGCCAGACGGTCAGGAAGCCGACGAGCCCGTCCTCGTCGAGCACCCGCACGGCCGACTTCATCAGGGCGGCCGTGAGCGCGTAGCCGACGGCCGTGGCCGCGCCCAGGCAGCCGGCCCGCATCCGGCCGGGGGGCCGGCGCAGTCCGACCGCGGCCGTCACCGCCATCGCCGCCGCGCACGCCACCAGTGCCAGGACCCAGCGGTCGAAGGGCACGTGGGTGCGGTTCCCGGTCGGCGACGCGGCCACCAGGACGACCCCGAGCCCGACCACCACCCCCGCGACGGCGAGCCAGAGCGCCCCGGGCAGCCGGCTGCGCCCCACCAGCGAGGCGATCAGCAGCGCGAACGGCAGTTCCAGCACGAACAAGGGCTGTACGAGGGCCAGCGCACCCAGGGAGAGCGCCGCGGCCTGCCCCACACCGGCCGCGATCACCGCCAGGATCCCGCCGATCCACAGCGGCTGCCGCAGCAGGTCCAGGACCAGCCCGAAGCGGAAGCCGTCGCTCTGCGGCACGGTGAGCGCCGCCCGCCGCTGGAGCACGGTCGCGAGCGCGTTGCTGAGCGCCGCGAACAGCGCGAAGAGGACCGGCAGTGCGATGCCCATGCCCCGATCCTCACCGCACCCGCGCCGACCGCGCCCCCGCGACATCGCCCCGCACCCACCCACCGCCCCGCGTTCCCCCGTACGGTCCCGTGCTCATTACCTGATCCGCCGACGTGGTCCGGGTCCGTGGCAGGGTCAGGCCAGGGGATCAAATGCCGTCGGCGTAAGGCTCGCCGAGATCCTTGCCGGCCTCGGCCGAGTTCATGAGAACAGCTGGGCCATAGGTAAGGAGGTCCAGGAGCGGCCACGCCGCCCCGGCCATCGCAGAGCACAGCAGCGGGCCAAGCGGAGGCCCGGGGACGGCGGCGGCGCCAGGCAGATCCTGTTGGAAGACGACCGCGTTGGCGAGCAGGGCGGCGAGCTTCATCATCTGTCTGGGACTGGCCGCTCCGGCCCGTGGCGAAGGGGATTGCCAGCATCAACAATGAGGGCATGGCAGAGGACAAGCCTGGGTGGCGCCCACCCAACAGCAAACATCCTTGGATACCGCCGAGAGAGGTACGCCCGCTTTCTCCCCACAACGGCCGTGAACCTGGTGGGTGGCGATCTCCGCAGGGCCTCAGCACCTACATCGTGGTCATCGCATTCGCCATCTGGACTCTCGGCGCCATCCAGTGGCACAGCCAGGACTGCGCCCTCATCCCCGTCTCCTACCGCCTCGTCATCACCCACGGATTTCCAGACATCATGGAAGGGTGCGGACCCCGGCACGCAGTCGACGTGGACGACGACTCGTAGTGCATCAAGGGGGCGCGGCAGCGGTGACTACTGCTCCCCCGTCCAAGAGCCCGTCCGCCTCCGCGCGTTCAGCGGGCAGTAACCGCGGCGCGGCGGACATCGCCGCCTCCCCGACGCACGTCCGCGCCCCCGTTCCACCGGCTTCCGCTCCGGCCGGTCTTCCCACGACTCCCCTCCTCCCGAAGGGAGTCGAGCCCGTCGGCCGTGCCCCGTCAGGTGCCCGGAGCGGCGCCCGCGGGCGGGGCGTCCGGGCCGGCGTCGTGGACGATCAGGGCGACCTGGACCCGATTGGTGACGTCGAGCTTGGCCAGGATGCTCGATACGTGGGCCTTGACCGTCGGCACGCTCATGTAGAGCCGGGCGGCGATCTCCGCGTTGGTCCGGCCCTGCCCCACGGCGAGCGCGACGTCGTACTCCCGCGGCGCGAGGCGCTCCAGCCGGGCCCGGGCCCTGACCCGGGTGTCGGCGGCAGCGGACGGCGGGGCCAGGGCCCGGGAGATGAGCTGCTGGGTCACCGCGGGGGACAGGACGGGTTCCCCGGCGGCCACGCGCCGCACGGCGGCCACGATGTCGGTGGGCGGGGTGTCCTTGAGCAGGAACCCCGCGGCGCCGTGGGCCAGGGCCCGCAGGACGTACTCGTCCGGATTGAAGGTGGTCAGGATGATGATCGCCGGGGGTTCGGCCAGGGCGCGCAGGAGCACGGTGGCGGCCAGCCCGTCCATGACGGGCATCCGGATGTCGAGCAGGACCACGTCCGGGCGGTGCTCCGCGGCCCGGGCGGCGGCCTGTTCTCCGTCGGCGGCCTCCCCGACGATCGCGATGTCGTCGACGCCGGCGAACATCACCCGCAGACCCATCCGCACGAGCGGGTCGTCGTCGGCGAGCAGGACCCGGATCACGCGGCCCACGGCAGCCACGCGTGGACGAGGTAGTCCCCGCCCGTCGGTCCGTGCCGCAGCTGGCCCCCGGCCAGCGACGTCCGCTCGGCCAAGCCGATCAGCCCCTGCCCGGAGCCGGGGATGGCCGGGGCGCGGGCCGCCGTGCGCGCGGGCGTCGCGGGGACCGGGTTGCGGACGATGACGTCGACGCCGCCGCCGGGCTCCCCGCTCACCTCGACGCGCACGTCGGCGTCCGGGGCGTGCTTTCGGGCGTTGGTCAGCGCTTCTTGGACGATCCGGTAGACGGTCCGGCCGGCGAGGGCCGGCACCGCGTCGGGGTCCTCGACGTCCAGCTCCAACCGCAGCCGCATGCCGGCGGCCCGGGATTCACGGGCGAGCCGGTCGAGGTCGCCCAGGACCGGTTGGGGCGCCTCGGGCGCCGCCGGCCCGGGCCGCCCGTCGGCTGCGCCCGCCTCCCCGGGGGCGGCGCCCCCGGCCGGCGCGGGCGCGCGCAGCACCCCGATGACGGTCCTGAGGTCTTCCAGCGCCTGGTGGGCGTTGTCCCGGATGACCCCGGCCACCTGCCCCACGTCGGCGGGGTGCGCGGACGTGTTGAACTCCAGCGCCCCGGCGTGCACGCTCAGCAGCGACAGCCGGTGCGCCAGTACGTCGTGCATCTCGCGGGCGATGTCCTCGCGCACCCGCGCCTGAGCCTCCAGGGCCCGCCGGGCGGCGTCCTCCTCGGCCCGCCACGCCCGCTCGGTCAGGGTCCCGACGAGCATCCGCCGCGAGCGGACGAAGAGTCCCCACCCGACCGCGAGGGCGACGAGCGTCCACGCGATCAGCAGGATGCCGAGGACGGAGAAGCCGGTCGAGGGCATCGCGCCGAACAGCATGGTCAGCGGAACAGGCAGCGCCGCGGCCGCGGCGACCCGGGCGGTGACGCGCTGCGGACGCAGCGCCGCGACGGTGAACAGCGCGACCATCGCCGACACGGTGACGGCCGGGGACAGCAGGCCGAGTACGAGGGTGAGGACGGCCACGGCCACGGGGAAGCGCCGCCGCCACCCCAGCGCGAGGGCCGCGCACACCCCGGTGAGCGCGCCGGGCCCGTACATCCTCAGCCACCCGCTCCCCGTCGCGGACGCGACGAGGTGTTCCACCGGGTCGAGGACCACGGTGCCCACGGTCATCCGCGGGAACATCAGCAGCGGGTTGCTGCCCGTCGCGGCCAGCGCGACCGACAGTCCGGCGGCGAACACCACGAGGGCGAGGTCGACGGACCGCGCGCGGGAGATGCGGGAGATCGCGCGGGGGATTCGGGGCATGGGCCAGAAGCCTACGTGAACCAATAGGTATAAAACGCCCAGTCCTCGCTTCCCCCGCCCGGTACCTCCCTTCGTCGGGGGAAGCCCATACTTTGGTCACCGCGGCCCGCCCGCGCCCCCTCCCAAGGTCCCGCCGGCCGCAGACCTTGCTCCGATGCCCGGCCCCCGGCGGCCTGCCTAGCGTCGGGGCATGAACACCGAACCGAAGCCGCCGACCGGTGGACCCGGTGCCCTCGGGCCCGAAGCCCTCGGGACCGGCGCCCTCCCCGCGCTACGGGCCGCCGGGCTCGGCCGCCGCTACCGGCGCGGCTGGGCCCTGAAGGACTGCGACTTCCAGATCCCGGCCGGCCGGCGCTGCGCCCTCGTCGGACCCAACGGCGCGGGCAAGAGCACCCTGCTGTCCCTGGCCTCCGACCTGCTCACCCCCACCGAAGGCACGATCAGCGTCTTCGGCGCCCCGCCGCGGGCCCCGGCCGCACGCCGCACCACGGCCTTGCTCAGTCAGGACAAACCGCTCTACCGGGGCTTTCGGGTCTCGGAGATCCTGCGCATGGGCCGGGAGATGAACCCCGACTGGGACCCGGCGACCGCCGAGCGCGTCATCGCCGGCGGCGACATCGCGCACCGGGCCCGGATCGGCTCGCTCTCCGGCGGCCAGCGCACCCGGGTGGCCCTCGCCCTCGCCTTCGGCAAACGCCCCCGGCTGTTGATGCTCGACGAGCCCATGGCCGACCTCGACCCGCTGGTGCGCCACGAGATGGCCCAGCTCCTGGTCAGCGAGGCGGCCGTGCACGGCACGACCGTCCTGCTCTCCTCGCACGTCCTCTCCGAGCTGGAGGGCACCTGCGACTTCCTGGTCGTCCTCGGCTCCGGCCGGGTCCGCCTCGCCGGCGACATCGACGAACTCCGCGCCGTCCACCACCCCGGCGGCGACGACCCCGCACCCTCACTGGAACAGCTCGTCATGACCTACCTGCGCGACCCCCACCTGCCGTCCGTGACGACGGCCGCCGCCCAGCCCGCGCCCGCCCGGGAAGCGGCGTGATCGGCGTGCGCGGCGTGAGCGGCGTGAGCTGGCTGGTGTGGCGCCAGCACCGGACCGCCCTGTGGGCCCTCCTCGCGACGACCGTCCTCGTCGGCGGCTACCTCGTCTCCGGCGCCCTCGCCGCCCACACGGACCTCCCCGGCCTCGACGGATGCACGGGAGCCGCCGCCGAGCACTCCCGGCGCTGCTCGGACGCCCTCACCACCTTCCAAATGCGGCACCAGCACCCGCTGCGCACCGCCCTCCAAGGCCTGCTGCTGCTCCCGCTGCTGTTCGGCCTGTTCCTCGGCGGGCCGCTGTTCGCCCAGGAGTTGGAGTGCGGCACCCATCGCACCGCGCTGTCCCAGTCCGTGACGCGCACCCGCTGGTTCCTGGCCAAGCTCGCCGTCCCGGTGACCCTCACCATCCTCTTCAGCGGGTTGATCACCGCCGCGGCGACCTGGTGGTGGCACACCGTCGCCACCCCGCTCGGCAGCACCTTCCCCTGGTACGGCCCGATGCCCTTCGACGCCGTCGGCCCCGCCCCCACGGCCAAGGCCGTGCTGATGCTGCTCATCGGCATCACCCTGAGCCTGCTGGTCCGCCGTACGGTCGGGGCGATGGGCGCGACGGTGGCGGTCGGCGCCGTGGTCCTGTTCGCCCTGGAACAGGCGCGCGGCGCACTGTGGCCCGTAGCGGAGGGACGCGTGTACGACGTGGGCGGCGACCCCGCACCGTCCGGAGCCTGGCTCCTCGACGAAGGACTGCTCTCCACCGGAGGCCGGCGCATGGCGGACCTCCCGGACTGCCTCGCCGCCACGGACCCGACGCGATGCCTCACCGCACACGGCGCCGCGGGCCGCTGGGCCGAGTACCACCCGAGCGCCCACATGTGGCCCCTCCAGTGGACGGAAACGGCCCTCTGCCTCACGGCCGCCGTAGCCCTGGCCCTCTTCTGCCACTGGTGGACCCGCCGACGACTCACCTGAGCAGATGCCACCTGAGCGGACGTCGCACCGAGCGCGCGGTCAGGAACGTCGGCAGTGGCCACCGGGGGAGGCGGCCGGCGGGGTGCACTGGTACCCGTGATCGCGCGCGTCGTCACTGAGGTAGCGGCCGATGCACTCGTTGGCGGTGGTCCGGCCCTTGGCCGCGCAGAAGGTGACGGCCGCCCCGCCATCGGTGAAGGGGCCGGGGACGTAGACCACCCAATACCCGGGATTGAGCGAGGCGTAGTCCCCGCTGCGCAGCACCTGTGCCTCGGGGACGGTGACGCGGATCGCAGCCAGCCGCTGGTCGCGTACGGCGATGCCGGAGCGCTCCGGCTCGGAAAGGAGCTGGGCGATCCAGCGGCCGGCGCCGGGTGCCGGCCCGTCACCGTCGGGCACGGCCGCCGCCGGAGCGCTCTCGGTCGCACGCGGCGCGCTCTTCGTCGCTCCGGGCGCGCTGGAGGTACCCGCGGGAGAGGAGACCGGACCCGGATCCGCGGGAGGGGAGACCGGACCAGCGGAGCGCCCGGAAGCCGTGGGCGAGGCCGCGTCCTTGGCGTCCGTACGGTCGCCCGCGCCCGGCCCGAACAGGGCGTACCCACCGAAGCCGAGCAGCGCCAGGGCCACCACAGCGGCCGCCGCGGTGAGCGGGGCGGCCTTGCGCCGGCGGTCCGGTCCGCTGGACGGCGGTGCCCCGTGCGGGCCACCACCACCGTCCAGCGGGCCGATGGTCGGCAGCGCACTGCGGGGCGTGGCCGCGTACGGCGGGAAGGGCACGGGCGTGGGCGGCGGGCCGAACCGCTCGACGGACGGCGGCCGCCCGGCCACGGGGGAGACCTCGGGAGGTGAGGCGGGCGCCCGATCGAGCCGGGTGGGCTCCGGCACGACGGCACCACCCGCACCACCCGCACCACCCGCGCTCCCCGCGTCCCCGGCGACGACGGCCAACAGCCGGTCCAACCGCTCGGCGGACGGCCGTGCGGCCGGATCGCGGACCAGCAGCTCGGCCAGTACGGACGCCAGCGGACCGGCCCGGTGCGGCGGCGGAACCGGCTCGTCGAGGACCGCGGCCAGGGTGGCCAAGGTGGTGGCCCGGCGCATCGGACTGACGCCTTCCACGCACACGTACAACATCATGCCCAGCGACCACAGATCGGAGGCGGCCAGGTCGGCGCCGCGGATCCGCTCGGGCGCCAGGAATTCGGGGGTCCCGATGACCTCCCCGGTCACCGTGAGCGCGGCGGCCTCCTGGAGCGCGGCGATGCCGAAGTCGGTGAGCACGGCCGAACCGTCCACCCGCAGCAGCACGTTGGCGGGCTTCACGTCCCGGTGCCGGATGCCGACCGCGTGCGCGGCCCGCAGCCCGGCGAGCACCTCGCGACCGGTCCGGGCGGCCTCGGCGGGCGCCAACGGCCCCTGTTCCAGCCTCCGATCGAGGGAGTGACCGGGCAGCAGCTCCATCACCAGCCAGGGGTGCTCGCCCTCGTCGACGATGTGGTGGATGGTGACCACGTTCGGATGGTTGATCCGGGCCTGGGCGCGGGCCTCGCGCAGCACCCGCTCGCGCAGCACCCGCCGCAGTTCCGGATCGCCTTGCCCCACCTCCGCCCGCACTTCCTTCACGGCCACTTCACGATGGAGCGCACGGTCCAGCGCCCGCCAGACCGTTCCCATCCCCCCGCTGCCGAGCCGATCCACCAGCTCGAACCGTCCACCGATCACGTCCCCTGCCGCGCTCATGGCGCAAGGCTAGGGCAGCGCCGGACACGCCGCCCCGCTCTTCGCGGTATGCCCCCCTCCGGTCGGCCTCACTGCCTGTCCGCGCGCCGACGGGCCCGGCCGATCCGGGCGGCGCGCACCGCCCAACTGCTGCCGGTGATGACCGCGGCGGCGGTGATGTTGCCGAGGACGTCGTGGAGAAGGAAGTCGAAGAAGCCGTTCAGCATCACGGTGCGTTCCCCCTGGGGATGGATGTGGTGAACCGGGTGTCGCCCCAGATTGGGAGGTGATCTGATGGACCGGGGGGCCGGCAGGGCATCACCGCACGTCAATGCCACATCGGGTGTGGACACGGCTGGACAACGGGGGTCGGATGGCGCGCAAGAGGCAGCTGAAGGGGCGGCCGGAAGCGAACAGGCTGGCGGCGTTCGTGTGTCGGATCACGGACCCGCGGACCATCGACCAGGTACTCGCCCTCGTTCCCGGCGCCAGCAAGGGCAACTCCACCTGGGCGAAGTACATGAACGGCACCGAAGTCATCCCCAAGAAGGACCTGGGAGCCCTGATCCAGGCGCTGTCCACCGGCAAGCCGGCCCAGTTGCGCGCCTACACGGTGGAGGCGAACGAGCTCTGGAAGGCCGCGCACGCGGAGTCCCTGCGCCCGGCCGGACCGGAGTCGGCGACCGTGGAGGGCCGGGGCCGGGCGGCGGAGGGGGCGGCGCTCACACTGGTGCAGGTGCAGGGTGAGCTCATCGAGGCGCTGAAGGGACAGCACAAAGCGGTCAAGGCGGCGGACAAGGCCAACGCGATGATCTCCTCGCTGCTGCAGATGGGCGCCCTCCTGGACACCGTCATCGCCGGCCAGGAGACGCGGCTGAGGTCGGTCGCCGTCCGGGAGCGGGCCGAGGCGGAACTACAGCTGTCACAGGCCCGGTTACGGCTGGAGCGGACCGCGGCGGAACTGGCGAAGGCGAATGGGCGTCGCTACACCGCCGAGCAGGCCCAGCGGGCCCTGGCCCACGAGGTGTGGGAGGCCCGCCAGCAGGTGGCCCGGCTCCAGCAGCGCATGGAGGACGTCATAGCGGTGGAGCCCCCGGTCGTGGCCGCGCTGCCGCCGGTGCCCGACGTCCTGATGGAGGAGTTCGACGACGCCCTGGCGGGCCTGATCGAGGAGGGCGCCGAGGCCGACCAGGAGATCGCCGACCTCGCCGCGCAGGCCCACCTGCGGCAGGAGGAAACCCCGGCCGGGCCGACCCTCATCGAGGGCACCGTCATCACCGGCCTGGTCCGCACGGAACAACAGCGCACCGACCGCCCCTCATTGTCCTGGACAACCCCGGACAATGCCGTGACCGGCGGCGAGAGGGACCAGCCGGAGAACACGGCCGGCTTCCAGGGCACCACCTCGTCCCTGGTGGCAGGACTCGCGGAGGTTCAGGACGCCACGGGCTTCGCCCACCAACTGCGCGCCCTGCGCTTCCGTTCCGGCGCCCACAACTGGCCGCTGGACAAGATCGCCACGATGGTCCTCGGCGACGTCGGCCTGACGGTCGACATCGCGACCTGGTTCTCCGGCCGGACCCTCCCCCCGGACGGTCCGCTGACGAGGAGCCTCGTCCTCGCCATGGGCGCCACGGCCGGGGAGGCGCAAGCCTTCGAAGACGCGCACGGCCGCATCGCCGAGCGCGTGCGCGAGGAGGCGGGGACCGGGCCGGCACCGACCCCCGGCACGCCCCGACCCCACCTGCTCCAGCGGCCCCCGATCCAGCGGCTGGGCGCGATCAACTACGCCTCGATGCTCGCCGCGTCGGCGAGCGCGGCCGTCACGGCATCGGCGATCACCGTCCAGGCCCAGATACAGGGCCCCACGTGGGTGAACTTCTGGCTGGCCCTGTTCCTGGCCGCCGTCCTCGGCACCGTCTGGGTGATCTGGCCCACGACCACGGGCGCCGCGGCCCGCCGCTGGCGGGCAGTCGTCGCACTCGCGCTCCTGGCCGGCATCATCCTCCCGGTGGCAACGGGCACGGACCTCTTCGGCGCCCGATGGATCGAGGCGTACACCCAGGGCTGACCCCGTGCCCGTGGGCCTCCTGACGCGTACCGGCACGCGTGCCGGCATGCCTGCGCGCGGCCACGGCGACCCCACCCGCGGGCATACGATGCGAGCGTCTGACCGCCTTTCGAGGAGGACCTCACGGATGCCTGAGAACCCGTCTGTGCCCGGACCGCGCCGGGACATCGCGATGCACAACGACTGGTGGGCTTCGGGCTGGGAGCACGTCCTGCCCCGTCAGGGCCTGCCGCTGACGATGCTGATCGGGACGGCGAGCCAGCCGGACTTCACCGGATCCCTGGACGATGTCCTGCGGGAGACGTTCGGAGGCCACTGGCGCATGCTCGCCGACGGCCTCGACGGCCCGCTCACGTTCTCCTGGACCGAAGAGGAATGGGACTACGACGAGGCGCCCGAGGGGCGCGAGGCCTCCGAGGCGAAGCGCTGGGAGCGCTTCGGCGCCCTGCTCACCGCCGCCGGCTTCCCGGTACCCGGCACCGTGCGGGAGTTGTCCGAGCTCTACCTGACGTGGGGCCTGGCGAGCCGCGAGGAGACGCCGGACGGCACCCGATGGTCGATGCCCCCGGTACTGCCGCTGCCCGGTGACCTGCTGACCCTGGACGCCGAACTCACCGAGCGGCTCGACTCGATCCGCTGGACGATGGGCACCGGCCCGCTCGTCAACGACTTCATCACGCACCTGATCGACGATCTGGGTGAACCGCAGGAGGTGCTCACCTCCCTGGACCGCCTGGCGGCCAGTACCGGTCTGGACGCCGCCGACGTCCGCCTCGCCATCGTGGAGCTCGTACTGTCCGGCGACGCCCAGGTGCACCGCGGGCAGGAGCCCGTCGACGCGGAACGACTGGCGACCCACCAGCGCTTCCGCCTGGTCATGGACTGGGAGCACTTCCACGAGACCAGGATCCAACTGAGCCACGCCGACGACGCGTGACGTAGAGCGCCCGGGTCCCCGCGCCCCGGAGGCACCTCCCCCGGCTGGGGGAGGGGGATCGCTCCGGCGGCCGACGCCACCTCGCCGCGGTCGGTGCGACGTTCAGGGCATGACTGGTGCTGAACGGACGACGAAGGCGCTCTGGAGTGCCTGGTGGCGGCGATGGCCGCACTGGGTGCCCAGGGCCACGGCGCTGTGGGCGGTGCTGTACGCCGCCTTCGGCCTGGCGTGCGCGCTGAGCGGGGCCTCCGCGCCGGGTTGGGCGGTGGTGGCGGTGGGGGTACTGGGGGCTTCGGTCAGCGCGGCGGTGGTGTGGTACGGGCTGGGGCCCGCGCTGCGGGTACTGCTCTGGGTGGTCTGCGCGCTGGCCGGGACCATCGCGTTCAGCCTGCTGATGGACGTGATCACGCTGGTGCTCGGTCAGGGAGTGGACAGCGGGGCCTCCGCCGCGAACAAGGCCCTGGCGGCGGTCGGGGCGGTTCTGCTCGCGGCCACGGCCCGCTCCGACCGGCTGCCCGCGGGTACCGCCGTACGAGAGCCCTCCGCCGCGCCGCGGCCCGTCCAACTCATCTCCCTGGCAGGGACGCTGGCCTTCGTCCCGTACGTGGGGATGAAGCTGGTCTGGGCATCGGGCGGTACGTTCGCGGGGATCTCCGGTGAGGAGATGCTCGCGGTCTCGGAGCGCAACGGCGCCTCGGGGATCTTCCTCACCCTGGAGTCCTGGGGCCTGGACCCCACCGCGCTGCTGGCCGTGCTCGGCGTCTTCCTGCTCTGGGGCCTGGTCCGCCCGTGGGGGCAGGTCTTCCCGCGCTGGGCGCCGTTCCTGCGCGGTCGACGGGTGCCGCGCTGGCTCCCGCTCGCCCCGGCTCTGCTCGGCGCCGCCACGCTCGCCCCCTACGGCGTCCTGGGAGTCGGATACCTGGCCCTGGCCACGGCCGACGTGGTGACGATGCGGCGCGGCGACTTCCACTCCTCGGGCGACGCCCTGCTGGTCGCCTGGATCGGGATCGTCGCCTTCGCCGTCCACGGCATCGCCCTGACGATCGCGGCCCGCTCGTACTGGCTCCGGACACGTCCCACCGACCGGAGCAATCCCCAGGCAGCGCAACGCCAGTTGCCCCATTCCCGTCGACCACATCACGCCCTAGACTGCGACCGCTCCAAGACCTGGCGATCATCAGGAGGGTGCGGAAGATGAACCGAGCACTGATCAGCGGACTCGCGGCCGTGGCGTTAGTCGTGTCCGGGGGAAGTGCCGCCACCGCTTCCGACGGCGCTCCGCCGCGCACCACGCACGGCCCGTGCCAGTACGCGCAGACCCCGGACGAACCGCCCGCGCGCCCCGTTCCACTGCCGCCCGATCCCCGGCGCACCCCCAGCCGCGGCGTGGTCGATGTGGCCGTTCCGACCAGCCAGGGCCCGCTCCCGCTGCACGTGGACCGGGCCAAGGCGCCGTGCACGGTCCAGAGCTTCCTGCACCTGGCACGGCACGGCTTCTACGACCGCACGGTGTGCCACCGTCTGACGGCGTACCCGACACTGAAGGTCCTGCAGTGCGGCGACCCGACCGGTACTGGTGAGGGCGGGCCCGGGTACAAGTACAAGGACGAGCTGCCGGTGGATCTGCCGCCCGCACCCACCGATCCGACCGGCGCGCGCCGCCTCTACGGGCGCGGCCTGCTGGCGATGGCCAACGCCGGCCCGAACACGAACGGTTCACAGTTCTTCGTCGTCTACGGCGACTCCGCACTGCGACCGAACTACACGGTGTTCGGCACGGTCGGCCCCGACGGCCTGGCGACACTCGACAAGGTCGCCGCCGGAGGAATCCAGCCGACCCCGGAGAACCCCGCACCGGTCGACGGCGCCCCCGTGCTGCGGACCGAGCTGCGCTGCGTCCGCCCGTCCGACCGGCACTGACCGGTCAGGCGGTCCGCCGGTCACTGTCGGAGTCGCAGGGCAGGTCGGCGGCCGTGTGGTTTGCACGTGACGTAGCGGCATGTGGTCCAGTAAGCGGCGAGCACGACATCGAGAGGTGCCCGCATGCCCCTTCCCACGTTTCCCCGCCGGGTCAAGATCGGCGATGCCGCCGCGTTCGCCGGGACGACACCCCGCGCCATCCTCCACTACCACGCCATCGGGCTGCTCCCCGAACCGGAACGCGGCAGCGATGACCGCCGCCGCTACGGATACGACGACATGATCCGCCTGCTGTGGATCCGGAGGATGGCCGATGCGAGCATCTCCCTGGACGACATCAACGCCGCCTTCAAGGGCGCCACCGGCATCGAGCAGTCCCTGGCCCACCTGGAGCAGTCCCTCGCTTCCAAGGCGGCCGTCATCGAGGCCCAGCGGGCCGCCGTGAATCGTCTCCGCGAGGTGGGCAGCCCCCTGGGCCTGCTCTCACCGCTGGTCACCGGCCGCCTGCGGGACCTACCGCCCGGAGCCCTGCGCTCGGACGACCTCGATGCCCTCCTGGTCACGGAGCGCATCTTCGGTCCCATGGGCGCCGCCATCCAGGCCGACCGGTTCATCGTCCTGGCCACCCACCCCGATCTGCGGGCCGAGGAGGACCGACTGACCGAGGCCGAGGCGGCCCTGGACGACACCGTGTCCCCCGACGACCCCCGCATCGAGGACCTGGCCGCCCAGCGATGTGATCACGAGACCGCCCTGGCAACCACCATCGAAGGGTCCGGCCTGGAGGAGTCCCTCAACGCCCTCCTCGACCGGGAAGACGAGCTCGCCGGCGAGGAAGGAGACGGGACGGGGATGAGCGTGATGGAGGCCATCGGCAAGATGCCGTACGACTTCTCCCCGGCCCGCGTCCGGTACGAGGAACGTGTCATCGAACTGCTCCACTCGCCCGATCAGGGCGGCGACCCGGACCCACGGACCTGCTGACCGGCGTCGGCGCCGAGAGCGAGCCCGAAAGGAGCAGCCCGAAGTGGCGCAGCGCGAGCGCAACCCCTTGCCCCGGCGGCTGTTGGACGCCGAGGGCACCTTCGCGCCCTCCGACGAGGATCTGCACGTCGTCCGTACCGGTGCTATGGAGCCGGCTCGTTCCGCAGGCGCGCGGCATCGTGGTGCCGTCCGAGCTGGTGGTAGGCGGCGGCGAGGTTGCCGCGGGCGCTGACGGTGTTGGGGTGGTCGGGTCCGAGGACGCGTTTTGTGTCGGCGTGCACGGCCTCCAGGAGGCTGAGCGCGTCGTGGTGGCGCCCGAGCTGGTGGTAGGTGACGGCGAGGTTGGCACGGGCGTGGAGGGTGTCGGGGTGGTCGGGCCCGAGGAGGCGTTCGGAGCCGGCGTGCACGGCTTCGAGGAGGGTGAGTGCGTCGTGGTGGCGGCCGAGCTGGTGGTAGGTGGCGGCGAGGTTGGCACGGGCGTGGAGGGTGTCGGGGTGGTCGGGCCCGAGGACGCGTTCGGAGCCGGCGTGTACGACTTCGAGGAGGGTGAGTGCGTCGTGGTGGCGCCCGAGTTCGCTGTGGGTGACGGCGAGGTTGGCGCGGGCACTGATGGTGTTGGGGTGGTCGGGTCCGAGGACGCGTTCGGAGTCGGTGAGGACGGCCTGTTGGAGGGTGAGCGCGTCGTGGTGGCGTCCGAGTCTGCCGTAGGTGACGGCGAGGTTGGCACGGGCGCCGATGGTGTTGGGGTGGTCGGGTCCGAGGATGCGTTCGCGGTCGGCGTGGACCACCTTTTGGAGGGTGAGCGCGTCGTGGTGGCGGCCGAGCTGGTGGTAGGTGGCGGCGAGGTTGGCGCGAGCGTGGAGGGTGTCGGTGTGCTCGTGCCCGAAGAGGCGTTCGAAGTCGCTGTGGACGGCTTCTTCGAGGATGAGCGCGTCGTGGGGGCGGCCTAGGTTGCGGTACGTGTCGGCGAGGTTGGCGCGAGCATGGAGGGTATCGGTGTGGTCGGGCCCGAGGAGGCCCTCGCAGTCGGTACGTACGGCTTCTTGGAGGGCGAGCGCGTCGTGGTGGCGGCCGAGATGGTGGTAGGTGACGGCGAGGTTGGCGCGGGCGCGGAGGGTTTCGGGGTGCTCGTGCCCGAAGAGGCGTTCGAAGTCGCTGTGGACGGCTTCTTGCAGGGTGAGTGCGTCGTGGTGGCGGCCGAGGCTGCTGTGGGTCGCGGCGAGGTTCGCGCGGGCGACGATGGTGGCGGGGTGGTCCGGCCCGAGTGTGCGCAGGGCCCTCTCCGTGATCGAGGCCCAGTAGCTGTGCGCGTCATGGTGCAGGCCGCTGGCTCTGAGGCTGAGCCCGTTGAGGACGATCACCGAGTGGACGCCGTCCCGCCAGAGCTGTTCTTCCGCGTGTTGGCGCAGCATGGTGGCGTTGGCCCGCAGTGCTTGTGCGAGCTCCCGCGGTAGATCGGTGGGTGGCCAGATCGCCTCGAGTGCGTCGGCGACAGTTGCAGCGAGACCAGGTTGCCGGCTGGTGGGGGTGGTTTCGCGGATGGCACGGGCGGTGAGGGCGTGCATGCGGATCTGACGGTGCGGGGTGTGCGGGTCGGTAGTGATCAGTGCGTACCGGCGTAGGACTCGCAGCGCGTGCACCACCTCGCCCGTGGTGACAACGGGCTCGGCGCCCTCATCCCGGGCCGTGGTGAGGAACGCGGCGACGGATGCGGTGGTCCAGAGAGCTTCGGGGTGGCCGTCCGGGTCGAGGAGCGCGAGCAGCCGGACGAGGGGTGTGATGACGCCTTCGGGGCCGGCCTGTCCGGCTGCGTCCAGGGAGAGGAGCAGGGCGGCGGTGACCTGCCGTTGATAGCCCTCGGTGTCCGCCCACTCCGGGAGGACGTCCTCCAGCCGTAGCGCCTGGTCCTCGAGCCGCTCCAGGTACTGCGCGCAGGTGAGTTCCTCGGCGAGGAGGTACGCGGCCGCGTGGCCCAGCGCGAGCGGGAGGTGGCCGAGCACGCGGGCGACCTCGCCTTCCCGCCCGTCCAGAAGGTGTCCTCCACCGTCACCGGTGACCCGCTCCTGCAGGTAGTCGACGGCTTCCCGGGGGGTGTAGACGTCGATCTCGATGCGGGTGCGGCCGCCCCCGGTCAGGCGCGGGTCGTGCAGCCGGGTCGTGGCCAGCGTCCATCCGATGCCGGGCCGGGCCGGCGGCCACCACGGGCCGACGACGACCGGGTCGGTGACGTCGTCCAGCACCACGAGCCAGGACCGCTCGGTGGTGGCCAGCCACTCCAGGAACGCCCGCGCGTCCTGCTCGGGATCCTCCCCGCTCGCCCCGAGCGCCCCGACCCGCAGGGCGGCCTGCGCGTAGAGGGTGATGACCTGCGCGCTCCCGCCGGCCGGGACCCACACCACCAGCCGGTTCCCCTCGGCCACGGCCTGGTGGGCGCACTGCGCGGCGAGCTGGGACTTGCCGACCCCGCCCATCCCCGACAGCACTCCTGCCGACGCCCTTCTGGCCTGCGTCAGCACCACGGAGCCTCCCGCGCGGGCCGCGTCGATGCGCTCGCGGAGTTCCTCGCGCGGCTGGAACGCCGATGCCGCCAGCGGCGGCGCCCCCACCAACAGAGCGGGCCGGCCCACCACTTGACCCTCGTCACCCGCCGAGGCCCTGCCCGCCGAGGCCGCAACGACCGGACCCGGCCTGCCGGACCCGCGCTCCTGGGCTTCCTCCGCCTGCCGCCGCAGCTCCAGCAGCCCCTTCTCATCGAGCCGTAGCACCCGCGCCATCGCGGCCACGGTCCGCGCGCTCGGAACGGTCGGCTTGTTCAGGGCATTGCTCACCCCCGTACGCCCCACCTTGGCCTGCCCCGCCAGCCAGGTGACCGTCTGGTCCCTCGACGCCAACGCGTCCGCGAACCGCGCCTGCAACCGGGACAGGGCCTCACCACGCCCGTCGGCGGCAGGTTGTTCCTCATCTGCGGTGCTCATGGTTCCCCCGGCCGGTGTGCGCGCCACTGTTCAGCATTGTTCATCTTCGCCCGGCCGAACCCCGTCGCACACCCGATTCGAGACGGTCGATCCATCAACCGATCCGCATCTCCGGGGAGTTCGACATGTCCGCTCTGACCGTGGCGCTGTTCACCGTCTGCCTGATCCTGATCACCGCCCTCATCGTCGCCGCGGCGGCCGGGAAACTCGCCCGCCTCGACGGCGCCACCTACCCCGCGGCCTGCCTGCGCGCCGCCGCCGCGTTCGCGGCGTTCTTGACCCTGGCCGCCGCCATCACCGCCGCCCTCGCCGCGGTCCTGACGTGACGGCAGTGGCCCCGGTCAGGACTATCGGGCTGGACGAGATCTTGGCTGCTGGGCGGGGCCGGCCCGCCCGCAGCGTGCGCGTCGACTCGTCGGTCTCCACCAAGCCGGAGTCGACCGCGGCACCCTTCCGCCACAGCCCCCGCTCCCGTTCCTGCCGCTGTGGGCGAGCGTGAGCTTCGTCGACGAGGTCAGCGAGACAGTCAGCCGATGCCTTCGACGCCTTCGAGACCTTCGATGATGCGGAAGTCGCGCTCGGCGCCGTCGGCGAGGACCACCAGCGCCTTCTGGTACGCCTCGCTCTCGTATGCCGCGACGGCCTGTTCGAAGCTGTCGAACTCGATCAGGATGACGCGTTGCGTGTTTCCGGCTTCGTGGGCGACGACTCGACCGGCACGGGACAGGAGCCGCCCGCCCCCGGCACGGACGGCCGGACCGGCCAGCTCGTCGTAGGCAGTCAGCCTCTCAGGGTCGGAAATCGCACGGTAGACACTGACCCAGTAGCCCTTGGCCATGGAAACCTCCTGTGTTCGGCCGGACATGTCCGACTCCGAATCGACGCTCGGATTGCTCGATCCCGGCGACGTCTTCCTTAGTACCCCGGGAGAGAGATGCATAAAAAATCAATATAAATATTGTATGCTTCGCGCATGAGCCGTCAAGACCCCATTCGTGGCGCATCCACCGCGATCGGGTCGGCCCTCTACGGGCTGGCCACCAGGGCTGTGAGACGCCTTCCGCGCGATATGAGCGTCACGTCCGCCGCCACCTTGGCCACCCTGCACAGGACCGGCCCGCGACGCATCACCGATCTGGCCGTGATCGAGGGCGTCACCCAGCCCGCGATGACCGTGCTGGTCCGGGTGATGGAGGAGTCCGGACTGGTCGAGCGGAGGGGCGACGCGTCCGACAAGCGGGTCACGCTGGTGTGTCTGACCGAGGCCGGCGCGGCGTACGTCCGGACGCGGCGCCAGGCCGGCGTCGATGCGCTCGCGCGGTTGATCGACGAACTCGCCGACGACGAGGTCGAGGCCCTGGCGGCGGCGCTTCCGGCGCTGGCGCACCTGGCAGAGCTCGAAAGCCGGGACCGCGAAGGGCCGAAGCGGTGACGGGGCGCACTCCGGGGGACACTCCGGAGGGCGCCCCGGAGCGCGCCCCGGAGCGCTCCGACACGCGGCTGCTGGCCCCCGCCCTGCTGTTCATCGCCCTGGTCGTGGCGGCGGTCGCCAGCCTCGGGACGCCGCTGATCACCAGTGTGGCGACCACGTTCCACGTCTCGCTCGACAGCGCGCAGTGGACGCTCACCGTCGCCCTGCTGAGCGGCGCCGTCGCGACGCCCGTCCTCGGCCGGCTCGGAGCCGGCCCGCACCGACGGGCCACGATCCTCACCACGCTGGCGATCGTCGTCGTCGGCAGCGCGCTGACCGTGCTGCCACTGCCGTTCGCGGGGCTGCTCATCGGCAGGGCGGCCCAAGGAGTCGGGCTCGGCCTCACGGCTCTGATGATGGGCGTGGCCCGGGACCATCTTCCCGAGGAGCGCGGCACGGCGACGATCGCCCTGATCTCGGTGGTCTCGATCATCGGCGCGGGCGTCGGCTACCCGCTGACCGCACTGCTCGCCGAGATCGGGGGCGTACGGGCCGCCTACGGCTTCGGTCTGTTCGTCACCGCCGTCGCCTTCCTGACCGCGTGGCGCTCCATCCCCGCGGCTCCCGAAGGCCGCTCCGCCCACGTGAACGTGCCGGGCGCGCTCGTCCTCGCGGGCGGACTGTTCCTCGTCCTGTTCCTGGCCGGCCAGCGGAACCTGTGGAGCCGGCACCTCACCGTGGCGGTGATCCTCGCCGCCGCCGCCGTGCTCCTGCTCTGCGTCTGGACCGCCTCCGAGCTGCGCAGCAAGACCCCCCTGGTCGATGTCCGAGCGGTACGGCACCCGGCGGTCGCCAGCGCGAACATCGCCATGTTCGTCGGCGGGATCGGCATGTACCTCCTGCTCACGCTCATCACGCGGTACGCGCAGACGCCGCACAGCGCCGGCTACGGCTTCGGGTTGACCACCTTCGTCGCCGGGCTGGTCCTCGTCCCGTTCTCGGTGCTGGGGTTCGTCGCCGGCAAACTCGCGCCCCGGGTGCGGACGCTGATCGACGCACCCGCACTCCTGGCCGGCAGCGCCGTCATCGTCGGTGGCGGGTTCCTCCTCTTCGCCACGGCCCGGTCGAACCTGGCCGAACTGCTCGTCGCGATGGGTGTGCTGGGCTTCGGCGTCGGCAGCTTCTCAGCCGCCATGCCCAGCGTCATCCTGGCCGTCACGCCCAAGAGCGAGACATCGAGCGCGATGAGCTTCAACTACGTCGTCCGCAGCGTCGGGTACTCCCTGGGCAGCGCGACAGGCGGCCTGGTCCTGGCCACCGGCACCCACACCGGTCATCTCTTCCCGGACGACCACGCCTACACCACCGCGGCGCTGGTCGGCATCGCCGCGATGACGGTCACCGCCCTGACCGCGACCGCTCTCGCCCGCCGACGCCCGCCCGGGACCGACCCCACCGCGGCCACGACCGGCGCGCCGAGCCAGGGCCGATCGAGCCGATGACCGGCCGGTCGGGCTCGGTGAAGGCGTAGGCGCGTAGGGCGGTGCTCATGGCCGGGTGTCCTCTCGGGTCGGTCGGCCAGTAGGTGCTCGGCCGGGGGGCGTACGTCCTGATGGAAGCCGTAGTCCACATAGTGGGACTGGTCTGGACCGCACCCTCTGCGGTGGACTTGGGGGGCCCGCTTCCGCCTGTTGGAATGATCAAGCGAGATGCGCCCAGCAAGCGAAACGGGAGTACCCCTTTGAAAGCCCCAGCACTGAGCGCGGGCGAGAAGCCGTCCGGAGGGGCCGGGCCGACCCGGTTCGCCGCCGTCGTGGCGGCGGTGGACACCGCGGCTCTCGGTACCCTGCTCGAACTGCGGCGCCAGGAACTGGCGTCACGGTCCGACGACGTGTTCGAGCGCCCTTCGGCGGTCGCCGAGGTCTACGCCCGGTGGTTCGACGCCCACGGCGTGACCTGCCCGCTGCCCGGCCAGATCGCCACGGCGCGCCGCAAGGGACTGCCCGTGATCGGGCCGGCCGTCGATGCCCTGCTGTACGCCGAGCTGACCAGCGGCGTACTGATGGGCGTCCAGGACGCCGACGCCATCGAAGGCGACCTGCACTTCGACTGGGCGGTGCAGGGCGAGACCTTCGCCGGCTTCCGCTCCACCATCACCTGTGCCCAGGACGAGCCCGTCGTCCGGGACGGGGCCGCGATCGTCGCCTCCGTCCTCCAGGGTCCCGACCGCCGGACCAGCGTCACCAAGGACTCCCGGCACCTGGTCTTCACCGTGTACGACGCACCCGGACTGGATGCCGAGGACTTCGACGGCGCCGTACGGCTGCTGCGCGATCTCCTCTTGGACGCCGGTGCCGCCCCCGACGTGCTGGAGGTGAGACTGTGACCGGCGCGCCCGGATTCTCGGCCGCCGGTTACGCGGAACTCGCGCAGGAACCCCTGCCCAGTCGGCACCAGCGGCGCATCCTGATCTGCGTCGGCGAGCCGGAGGCGGGCGGGCATCCGGACGTGTACGCCGCCGCGGCCCGCTGGCAGCGCCAGTACGTCGGCGGGGTCTACGTCCGCGTCCCGGGCGGCCCCGAGCAACAGCGGTCCGTCGTGGCCCGGTTCACCGCCGCGGGGTGCACCCTGCAGGCCATCCACTTCTACCGGCCCGCGGATGTCGGGGCACTGGCGTCGCTGGCCCGTCAGCTCGACGCCGTAGCCGCCGCGTACCCGTCGGCATTCCCGTCGACGCAAGGCGAGTTCGACCCCGTGCGGGTCGCCGAGCTGCTGATGGTGGGCGCGACCGACGTCGTCGGCCCCTACCCGCAGCGGCACATGGCCGCCGCGCGGGCCGCGGCCTCGTTCGTCAACGACCGGCTCGGCGAGGCCTGGCTGGCACTGCCCATGGTGACGCGGGCCGAGGGGACGTCGTGTGCGGCCGGGGGACCGCACGCGCAAGGGAGTCGCCAAGGCAGTCACCAGGGGAGCCGTCCGGGCTGTACCCCGGACGAGCTGGAAGACCACTTCGCCGACACGGCGAGGGCACTGGCGGCCGAGACCGAGAGCCGCCTGGAGGTCCTGGACCGGCTCCCGACGTGCGGAGACAGCGTTCCGTGCTCGGCGGCGGCCCTCTCCGAGTGACCCGCGGGACCACGACCCCGCGGGACCACGACCCCGCGGGACCACGACCCCGCGGCCCTGCGACCCCGCGGGTCCGCGGCCCCGCGACTCCGCCGCACCATGCAACTCATCAGCGCCACCAGCATCTGGGGGGAACTGCGCGATGCGCACCACCGCTACTCTGCGCGCCGTACTCGATTTCGACCTGACCGACTACATCGGCAACGCCCGCGCCGTGGGGCGTGATCTGCTCGACCCCGCGTTGCGCGCCTGGATGGCCGAGGCGTACGAGGACGTGGCCGTCCTCCTCGCCCTCGACCGGGACCGGCTCAGCCGCAGCGAATACACGATGCTCCGCTTCGCCGAACTCGTCTTCCAGGCCGAGTGGAAGCTGGCCCTCCCCGAGGGCGAGGCGCCCCAGGAGGTCGCCTCGCGCGGCGGCGGCCCGCTGGACCGGCGCGGCAAGCGCTACCAGCCCTACGGCAACGTACGCCTCCTCAACCACCTGCTCGGCACCCGCAGCCACGCCCCGGACGGGGTCGTCGAGCGGGCCTGCTGGCAGACGATCCGCGCCACCGCCGAGAGCTGGCGCGCGTACGAACAGCGCACCCTCGACGGAACGGAGAAGTGGGCACAGGACGCCCTGCCCTCCGACGCGCAGCTGACCGAGCGCATCGCACGGCTCGGGTCGCTGGTCTCCCTGACCAACGGCCGCGCGCCCGCGCTGCGGGCCGCCGCGCCCGAACCGCCGCGCCACTGGCGGGACTACGCGCTCACGCCGCACGGCCCCGCCAACGTCCTGGAGCACCTGGCCGTGCTGCCGCAGACCACGCAACACGACGAGATCACCTTCCTACGGGTGATCCACCTCGTCGAGGCCACCACGTGGGGGGTGCTCGCCCGGGTGATGTCCGCCGCGGAGTGGCTGCGCGGCGGGCGGTGGGAGTACGCCGCCGAGTGCCTGGCGCGCGCGGCGGACCTGGCCGCGGCGCAGACCGAGGCCCTGCTTGTCATGCGCAGGACGATGCCGGTGGAGCACTTCCAGGGTTTCCGAGAGGCGACGGGCGACGCCAGCGCCGTCCAGGCCTTCCCCACCCAACTGCTGCACATCCACCTGCTCGGGGTCCACCCGGAGAAGACCGAAGCGCTCGCCGAGGCCACGGAGAACGCCTACGTCCTGATGCACCAGAACCCGGACTTCGAACCACTGCGGGAGCTGCTGCGGTGGGTACCGGAGCACGAGGCGGGGCGGCGGGTGCTGGACGCCGCCCACCGCCTCGACCAGGAGCTGTTCGCCTGGCGGAAGATCCACTACGGGGTCGCGATGCGCTACCTGCCCACGGAGACCACGGGTTCGGGCGGCACCTCGGGAGCCCCGTACCTGCGGAGCTTCTACCAGGACCGGCTGTTCGACGCGGACCGGTCGCTGCTTCCGCAGCACCGCTTCGGACCGAGCACCGTCCTCAGCCCCTGGATCCGGTCCCGTCCGGCGCTCTCCCCCTTCAACTGACGGGGGCCATCAGCGTCGGGCGCGTCCCATCGGACTGTTGCGTGTACACCTCCCCGATGCGCCGGACCGCCTCGGAGATGCCCGACCGGCCCAGGGCCGTGTACCCCAGTACCAGCCCGGGCCGGGCCGTCGCCGGATCGTCGTAATACGCCCCGCTGCCCTTGACCAGGACGGACTGCCGGAGCGCCTCGGCGACCAGGCCCGCCTCGTCGGTCCTGGGCGGCAGCGCGGCGACGACGTGCAGTCCGGCGACGGGGCCGATCAGCGTCGCTGCCGGCAGGTACCGCTCCACGGCCTGCGTCAGCATGCCGTGCTGCGCGCGGTAGCGCGTACGCATCTTGCGCAGGTGCCCGTCGAGCAGGCCGCTGCGCAGGAAGTCCGCGAACGCCAGCTGCATGAGGCCGTCGCCGCCCAGGTCCCGCCTGACCCGGACCGTCTCCATCATCGAGGTCAGCGCCGGTGGCAGTACCAGCCAGCCCAACCGCAGCCCGGGAGCGAGGAGTTTGCTCGCCGTGCCGGCATAGATGACCCGCTCGGGGTCGGCCGGCTGGAGCGCCAGGTGACGGCCGCGGTGCTCCAACCACAGCCCGCCGTCGTAGTCGTCCTCGATGATCCAGCCGCCGGTGTCCCGCGCCCACCGCACCAGCTCCTGCCGGCGGTTGGCCGACATGGGCACGCCGAGCGGGAACTGGTGCGAGGGCGTGACCAGGACGGCCCGCACCCGGCTGGCGTAGAGCTGCTCGATCTCCACCCCCTCCGGCCCCACCGGCACGGCCAGCGTCCGGATCCCGTTCTCCTCGACGAACTGGCGCTGCCGGTCATGGCTCGGGTCCTCGACCGCCAGCCTGTCTATGCCCAGCTCGCTCAGGGCCGCGCAGATCAGGCCCAGTGCGTGGGCGAACCCGCCCGTCACCATGGTGTTGTCCGGGTGCCCCAGCACACCGCGGACCCTGCCGAGATACGCGACCAGCTCCGTACGAAGCGGTTCGACGCCGAGCAGCGGCGGATAGCCGAGTCCCTGGTAGCGGGCGGTGGTCACGGCCCGCTGGTAGGAAGCCATCCATTCGCGATGCGGGAAGGTGGCCGGATTGGGCGTGCCCGGCAGCAGGTTGAACCGCGCCGACGGGATCGCCCGGTCGACCAGCACCACGGGCTTCCTGATCCGGGTATCGGCGTGGGCCGCCACCCGAGTACCGGAGCCGCGGACCGACTCCAGCAGGCCCTCCCCTGTGAGCTTTTCGTACACCTCGACCACGACACTGCGCGATACGTCCAGGTCCTGGGCGAGCTGGCGGCTGGAAGGGAGCCTGGAGCGGGGCGCCAGCCGACCCTGCTCCACCTGTCTGCGCAGTTGGTCGGCGATCTGGGAGCCGAGTGGCTCCGGGCTGTCGCGTTGTACCTCCAGTATGACGTGCCACGTCATGTTGTCCCCCCAAAATTACTGTTTGTAGCGGTCATGGCGAATTTACAGCCGGATCCGGATTGGTCCGGTGGCGAGCCGGTCAAATGGCCTGGCGTGCAACGTGCCTGATCAGCAGACTGACCAGCCGATACACCCCGCCGAAAGGTCCACGTGCCATGCCCTCCCCCTCCCCCTCCCCGTCCCCGCTGCTGGTCCTGATCAGCCCCATGGACCAGGAGACCCGTGGTCACCTCCTGGAGTCGGTGGCACGTGACCACCGGATCTGGCTCCTCTCCGACCGCGAGGTCGGCTGGGAGGCGCCGTTCATCACCGGGCACACGCGCGTCGACACCCTGGACGCCGACGGCATGATCGAGGCGGCCCGGACCGTGGCCCCGGACGCGATCCTGTGCTGGGACGAGACCCGCATCCTTCCGGCGGCCAAGGTGGCCGCCGCGCTGGGGCTCCCGGGGCTGAGCCCGCAAGCCGTACTGACCTGCCGCGACAAGCACCTGACCCGCCTCGCGGTGGCCGGGGCCGACGGCCCGCAGGCCCGCTCCACCCCCGTGTCCACCCTCGCCGAGGCGTACGGGGCGGCCGCGGAGACGGGCTACCCGGTCGTGGTCAAGCCCCGGGCACTCGTGGGCAGTACGGGTACGCGCATGGCCCGCACCCCCGAGGAGCTGGCCGCGGTCTTCCCCGCCATCCGAGGGACGACCATGGTCGAGGTGCGCGAGCGCTTCGAGCAGCCCGTGCTCATCGAGGAGTACCTGGACGGCCCGGAGATCAGCGTCGACGCCCTGATCTGGGACGGTGAGGTGACCCCGCTCTTCGTCGCCCGCAAGGAACTGAGCCCGCCGCCCAACTTCGAGGAGGTGGGTCACTGCGTCGACGCCGCCGACCCGCTGCTGGCCGACCAGGAGCTGCTGCGCGCCCTGACCACGGTGCATGCCGCCGTCGGCATCACCCGCGGCTGGACCCACTCGGAGTGGCGCCTGACCGCGCGCGGCCCCGCCCTGGTGGAGGTCAACGCCCGCAGCGGCGGCGACTTCATCTCCTACCTCGGGCTGCTGGCCACGGGCTGGGACGCGGGCCTGGCAGCCGCCCGTCTCTCGCTCGGACAGCGCCCCGAGCAGGGCTCCGCGCGCAGCGGCGCCGCCGCCGTGCGCTTCCTCTACCCCGAGGTGGAGACCGTCGTCGGCCGCGTCACCATCGACCGCGACCGGCTGCCCGCGGGCATCGAGATCGCCCGCGTGGTCGCACAGCCCGGCCACGTCCTGGAACTCCCGCCCGCCTCGCACACCGGCCGGTACGCCATGCTCGTGGCCTGCGCCGACACCGCCGAGGGCTGCCTGGAGACCCTCGACGCCGCCGAGGACGCGGTGCTCCTCGAAGCGGCCGAGCCGGTCCCGGCCCCGCGATGAGCGTCGAGGGGGCGACCCGTACGGGCGATCCCGAGGCGGCCGGCGTCGTACTCACCTGGCGCGAGGCGCCCCTGCCGGTGAAGGCGGCGATCGCCGGCATCATGGTGAACCGGCTCGGTGGCTTCCTCCAGGTGTTCCTGGTGCTCTACCTGGTCGCCGGTGGATTCCCCGAGGTGCGGGCCGGGTTCGCGCTCGCCGCACACGGCGCGGGCGCGGTGGCGGGAATCCTCCTCGGCGGCTGGCTGGTCGGCCGGATCGGCGTCCGGGCCTCGATCGTCTCCTCGATGACGGCCAACGCGGCGCTCACGGCAGCCTTCCTGTACGCCGGGTCGTACCCGGCGATGCTGCTGCTCGCCGCGGGCACCGGCGCGGCGAGCCAGGTCTACCGGCCGGCCTCGGCGGAGCTGGTCAGCCGATTCACCAGCGAGGAGCGCCGCGTCATGGTCTTCGCCATGTACCGCCTCGCCACCAACATCGGGACCACCGCGGCGCCGCTCATCGGCGCCGCCCTGGTCGCCCACTCGTACACCCTGCTGTTCTGGGCGGAGGCTGCCGCCGCCCTGGGCGTCGCCGTACTGGGCGCCCGGCTCCTGCCGCGCGACCGGCCCCGGCCCGCAGCCGCCGGCCCGGCCGGGGCGAAGTCCGCCCCGGAGCCCCAGGCGCACGCGGGGCCGGGCGGCTACCGGGCAGTGCTGGGCGACCGGAGCTTCGTACTGTTCCTGCTCGCCATCCTCGGCTTCTCCGCGGTCTACACCCAGTACCTGTCGACGCTCCCGCTCGCGGTGCGGGAGCGCGGACTCGACATCTTCGTCTACGGCGTCCTCGTCGCCGTCAACGGCCTGATCGTCATCCTGTGCGAGCTGGTGGTGACCCGGAAGGTGCAGCACTGGCCCGCCAGGATCGCCACCATCACCGGAATCCTCGCCGTCGGCGGCGGCCTCGCCGCGTACGCGCTGCCGTGGGGCGTCGCCGGTCTCGTGGCCGCCACGGTGGTGTGGTCGGTCGGCGAGATCATCGGCTCCCCGACCATGACCGCCTACCCCGCGCTCGCCGCGGCGCCCGAGAACCGGAGCCGGTACCTCGGCGCCTCCCAGGCGATGTTCGGAGTCGGCTCCGCCGTGGGACCCGCGGCGGGCGTCGCCGCGTGGGCCCTGATGGGCGACACCGTATGGCTCGCGTGCGGGGCCGTCGCCGCCCTCGCCGCGCTCGCCGCCTTCGTCGGCATGCCGGCCTCCCCGAAGCGAAGCGGGCGGTAGCGCCCTCACCCCCGCGCCTCGGCAGCAGCCGGCCGGTCCCAGCCGCGGCCTCTCCCGCCGCCGCGGCTGACCGCGTGTGAGGGGCTGACGAGTGCGCGCAGGCCGGTAGAGGGCTCACGGGGTCTGCGCGGCCGGACCGCAGGAGCCAGACCCTCCGGTGCCCCTCCACGGCAGGGAGAGGCTGCGCGCTGCGCATCGACTCATACTCGGAGCCATGAACGGGACATCACAGCTGGGGGACTTCCTGCGGACGCGGCGCTCCCAGCTGCGCCCCGGCGAGGTCGGGGTAGCGACCTACGGGGAACGGCGGCGCGTGCCGGGGCTGCGGCGCGAGGAGCTGGCGCTGCTGGCGGGGGTGAGCGCCTCCTATTACGCCCGACTGGAACAGGGGCACTCACTGAACGCCTCGCCGGAGGTGCTGGAGGCGATCGCCCGGGCACTGCGGCTGGATGACGCCGAGCGCCTGCACCTGCACGACCTGGCCCGGCCGACCACCTCCCGAAGCCGGCGCAGCCCAGCCCCGGAGCGCGTGACGGAGCCGACCGCCCAGCTGCTGGACGCCCTCGCGGGCGTCCCCGCGATCGTGCTCGGCCGCCGTAGCGACGTCCTGGCGTGGAACCGGCTGGGCCACGCGCTGTTCGCCGGACACCTCGACCCCGCCGCACCGGACGAGCCGGCGGAACGCCCCAACATGGCCAGGCTGGTATTCCTCGACGCCCATACCCGTGACCTGTATGCGGACTGGCCGAGCAAGGCCAGGGCGGTGGTCGGGAACCTGCGCCTGGTGGCGGGCCGACATCCGCACGACACCGCACTGCACACCCTGCTGGGTGAGCTCAGCGCGAAGAGTGAGGACTTCGCCTCGATGTGGGCCGACCACCGGGTCAAGACCTGTACGGTCGCCGACTACGAGATGTGCCATCCACTGGTCGGTTCACTGACGGCCACTCAGCAGACCCTGAGTCAGGGGCCGGGCCCCAGCGTCGTGGTGGCCACCACGACGGCCGGTTCCTCCTCGCGGGCCGCGCTGGACCTCCTCGCCCAGGCCATCACCCGCTCCGCCCCGGCCCCCTCGGACAGCCGGTTCAGCGCCGGCTGACCCACCCCACCCATCCCGGCCCGCCCTCCATCCCCTCTTGCGTCGGCGTGTCGCTGCCGCATGCCCGAGAACAGTGAAGGAAGGAACCCCCGTGTTCACCAAAATCTCCAAGGCCGCCGTGACGGCCGCCGTCGCTACCGTCGCCTCGTTCGCGCTGGCCGCTCCGGCCCCGGCCTCAGCCGCCTCCGCCCCGCTCGGCCACGTCCGCACCGTCGTGCACTTCGACCTGGCCAGGGGCCAGACACCGGAGAACCTGGCCCTGGCCCCCGACGGCACCGCGTACGTCACCTTCGCCAAGGCCCGCCAAATCGCCGCGGTCTCCCGCAACGGTGCCGTACGGATCCTGGCCACCCTGCCCGCGCCCGCCGACGGCGGCGTCCACACCCCGGCACTGGGCTTCCCCCTCACCACCGGCATCGTCCGCGCCCACGACGGCACCTTGTACTTCCTCTACGCCACCGGCACCGACGACCTGACCGGCGTGTGGCGCCTGCGCCCGGGCGGCCGACCGCAGCGCATCGCCGCGCTGCCCGCAGCCGGGCTGCCCAACGGCCTGGCTCTGGACGCCCCCAGCCGCACCCTGTACGTCACCGACTCCGCCCTCGGCACCATCTGGCGCGTGCCGGCGGGCGGCGGCGCCGCGACCGCCTGGTCCACCGACCCGGCCCTGGCGCCGGCCGGCTTTCTCGGCGCCAACGGCCTGAAGCTCCACAACGGGGCGGTGTGGGCCACCAACCTCGACAAGGGCACCATCGTCCGCATCCCGATCCGCGCCGACGGCCGCCCCGGCATCGCCCGGATCACCGCTACGGGCCTGGCCGGCATCGACGACTTCGCCTTCACCGGCCGCGGCGACCAGATCATCGCCGCCCTCAACACCGTCAACGAGGTCGCCCTCGTCCAGCACGACGGCACCCACACCACCGTCCTGACCGCCGCCGACGGCCTCCAAGGACCGACCTCCATCGCGCTGTACGGCCACACCGCCTACGTCCCGAGCGCCGCCTACCTGACCGCCAAGGACCCCAACCTCCTCCTCACCCACCTGAGGGACTGAGCCTCCGCCTCCCTCGGCCGGCGCGCGCGGAACCAGCGCTCAGCTGCGTCCCCATGCTTCGATGTACAAGCCGTCGGGCAGCGACTCGTCGTCCGGGTGAGCGAGAGCCCCCATCAGCGCGGGGAACCGAGGACTTCACGGGAGTCACCTTCCTCCGAGGTGGGGCACGGTGTCGACGCCCTTCCCGGTGTCACTGCCAGGCATCCAACGGGACGGTCGCGCGGTACGAGGCACGACCCGAACGCCTTGGCTTCGATCGGGTCGAGAGAGCGGGTCGGGCCCGGAAGTACAAGATCCGTAGGCCCTACCGATTCCGTCCCGGGGTGCGGTATCCCTGAAAGGCGGCCCCGATCGGGGTCAACGCCCCTTGGAAGGACATCTGCCGTGGACGGCTGGTATGTGGACGACCGTTGCTTCAACTGCGATGTCGCACGGCAGCTCGCGCCCGATCTCATCGGCGAGGCCGACGGAAGGTCCCGGATCCTGCACCCGCCACAGGACGAGGCGGAGAGGCGCCGCTTACACGCAGCCGCCTTCGCCTGCCCCACCCGCTCGATCCACCCTCCCTCGGGGCGGCTGGACCAGACGCTCGATCCCTTTCCGATGGCCTTGGACAGCGGTGTACTGCTGTGCGGGCACAACTCGCAGCACACTGCCGGGGCCAATTCCTACTTGCTCCTGCGGCCTTCGCGCACGGCCATGATGATCGACACACCGCGATGGAGTCCTGAACTCGCCGACCGTTACGCGGCATCGGGCCCGATCACCGATGTGCTCCTCACCCACCGCGACCACGCCGCACACGGCCGCCGCTACGCGAACCATTTCGGCGCCCGGCTGTGGGTCCACGAGGGCGACCTCGATGCGGCGCCGGACGCGGACCAGGTGATCCGCGGCCTCGAACCCCAGGAAATCGCAGAGGGGGTCACCGTCCACCCCCTGCCCGGCCACACGCCGGGCAGCGTCCTCTACCTCGCGGATGACCGATACTGCTTCAGCGGGGACAGCTTCTACTGGTCACGCGCCACCGGTGATCTGGAAGTCGCGGACAGCGTGACCTGGTACTCCATCCAGGAGTTGGCCACCTCACTGATCAGGACAACCGGACGGCTCCGCTTCGAATGGGTCCTGCCCGGCCACGGAGATCGCCGCCGACTGCCAGCCGACGAGATGTCCCGGCGGTTGGGGGCACTGACGGAGCGCACGCGGCTGTTGAAGCCCAGGCCGGTCGACTTCACCGCCATTCGCTGGTGAAGAACACCCCGAACCCGACCCGAGCCGCGCCTCCCGGACACCGGCCGGCACTCTGTCTGCTGCCCCGCTGTGGGTACTTCGACGGGACCTCCTCGACGGGCCATAGGAGCGACTTCTGGGCCGGATACAGCGGTGGCCCGTTCCACGGTCCCCTGGGCTCGGACCGGCGATGCGCCCTTGTACGAGGACGCGCTGGCGCACGAGGACGCGGCGAACTGCCCGGAGGACCGGGACCGGCACATCGAGACCGTCGAGGGGGCGACGATCGGGCTCCCGGCCGCGGTTGATGGAGTGCTGGGAGGAGATCTCCGCGCGTGGCGGCGTCTGGAGGGCCGGGGCCTGACCATGTGCGGCACCCGCCACGCCGACGACGTGGCCCGCGAACAGGCCGCCCGCCTCCAGGCCCGCCGTGCCGCCGCCCACGGAGGACGACCGGGAGCCGGGTCAGGCCCGGCCACGGCCTCTTCCGCCATCGCGGCTGACCGCGACGCACGCTGGCCAACCCCAAGGGGAGCCTGAGCAAGCCACCCCGCGCACTGGCTTGCCCACCCGACCGGAGGGGGCGGCGTCGTCGGTCACCGGCACTCCCGGTTCCCCGGCACGGCCGCGGCTGGACGGTGTCCTCTGACCTGAGATCTGGACCGATTCGGAGGACCTGGACGCCTGCCCCACCTGATGGTCGTACAGTCCGGCCGCTCGAATGAGTGGCCCTGGGGGCTGCGAGGATCGGCGGATGGTGCGCGTAGGTGAGTTCTTCCTCGCAAGAGACGATGAGTCCGCCCTGCGGGTGGGTCCTCGCCGTAGTTCCTGGACCGCTGTCCCGCGCCATCGGAACTGGATCGGTTGCCAGTGAGGGCGATCGGCGGTTCGTGACAGCGAAGTTGGACCGGACCGGAATGCGCTGGTCGAGGTTCCGCCTCGATGCTTAGTAGGAGTCTGTTGGGCGGTCCCCGGTGTTCGCCCGGCCCGGAGGCCCGGAATGATCAGGGTATGGACATCGCGGATCAACTGGTGAGGTCGGCGGGCAACGGCGACGAGATCGGGGTATCCCGGCTGCTGGAGCAGGGTGCCGTGGTGGATGCGCCGAACGGTGACGGGCGCACGGCGCTGGACCAGGCGGCACAAAAGGGGCATGCCGATGTCGTCCGCCGACTTGTCGCAGCGGGGGCCGATCTGGAGCAGCAGGCGGGTGAGTACCAGGAGTCGACGCCGCTGTGCCTGGCTGCGAGCCATGGGCACACGGCGGTTGTCGGAGTTCTTCTCGATGCCGGCGCCCGCACCGGAGCCCAGGGCCGGCTGGGCTACGTTCCACTGGTGCTGGCAGCCACGACCGGCGACGAGGGGCACCCGGAGACGGTAGCCCTGCTGCTGGACCGCGGGGTGGACATCAACGCGATGATGAAGGACAAGTCCGCCCTCGACTGGGTGGTCTGGTTCGGGCAGGAAGAGATGGTGCACCGCCTGCTCGGCCGTGGTGCCGTGCCCTCGGCCGAGACCCTGGCCGCCGCGCGGGAACATCTCGGATGCCATCCGGAGCGTCGGCGGAAGACCGAGCGCATCGCCGTTGCCCTCCTTGCTGTGGATGTCGCTCCCGCCACGGACCAGGAGCCCGCAACGGAAGCCGGGAATCCGGCATAGCGATCGTTCAGCCTCGCGACGGCGCTCTTCAGGGGCCCAACTCCACTGTCACCGGTCGTCCGACTTCAGCGGCAAACGATCCGGGTTCGATGGCACGGGATTAACGCTGGCCGGGCTAGGGTCGGCGGTCGGGCTCGGTAACGGCGGGGTTCGCCGCCCGGGGAGGGCCTTACCCAATGAGGTCGCCTGGTGTCCGGGGAATGCGGATTGCGGTGACACCGCGCCGCGGATCGGGGCTTCATGAAGGGCGGGACCGCTGACACCGGTCATGGGGATGCCCGGTAGGGGGAGGCTGTATGGGCGGGACCAGCATGCCGGGAGACCGTGGTCCCGGTCGGGTTGCGCCACTTGTATTGGCGCGTCGTCAGGCGGTCTCGCGACTGCTGGTGCTGGAGGCCCGGGGCGAGCTCCGCACGGAGCATGCCCGGCTGATGGCGTCCGGGGCGGGGGTGTCGTTGCGGACGGTGTGGCGGTGGCTGGCCGCAGCCCGCGAGGAGAGCCGTACGGGGGCACGGGCGCAGGAGCGGTTCACGATCACGCCGGAGGTCCATGCGCGTCTGGCGCGGTGGTGCGGGAACGCGGCAGCGGTGCACCGGGAGTTGCTGGCCGAGGCGGGCGCCGTAACGGGTTCTGAGGGGGACGTTGCGTGCGAGGTGGAGGGTGTGCCGTCGTTGGCGACGCTGCACCGGGCGGTCCGAGGGATCTGAATCCGGGGCAGAGGGCGGCGTTGTCGGGCGGAGGACGGGCGAGGCGGCGGAGTGATGTCCACCTGCGCCGGCCCCAGACGTGGCGCAACGCGTGCTGGGAGGGCGACCACAAGCACGTCCCGGCGAGGTGTTTAGCGAGGTCACATACAGCGACCCGATGCCGCCCCGCCTCGGGGCTTCTGACCGATCTGGGCCTTCGACGATGTGGGACCGCCTGCTCTACGAGTCGTTTGTCACCCTCGACTACGAGGTGTTCGGCAAGAACGTGCGTTCCGCATGCTCAACCTTTAGGGCTGTGCGAGTGGTTTGGTGGGTGGCAGTTCCATGCGGTGAATGTTGCTACCACCGGGATCAGTTGCCGCTGGACAGCGAAGTGTCGTCGGCCAGTGAAACTGAGTAGTCGTCATGCTTTGACCTGGGGTTGTGCAGGTTGGCGGCTGTTTCGGCTCACTGCGCAGTTTCAGTGAGCCGCGACACAAATCTGCGCTGGGGAAGAAGTCGCGTTTTTCTCGGGATTCTACACAGCTACACACATCTAGTCCCACATGATGCATACTGACGACTGCACTGTCCGGGTACGTTTTTCAGCTGGGGATCTGTATGAACGGGACTCCTATCAACCCCTGGACTCCTGCGCACCAGGCGGTTGAGTCGAGCGATCCTGCTGCCCTTACCCGTCTGCTTCATGAGGGAGCCGACGTCAATGAGGTCTGCTGGGGAATGACTCTCCTGATGCACGCTGTCGACCTGGAAGGGGACTCGGCAGTCCAGTCGGGCAGGCCGATCGACAGTGCACTCACCGCGGTCCTTCTTGCCTACGGAGCTGACCCGACAGTAGCTATCAACGGTGAAACGGCCCTGGACTGGGCTCACGAGTACGGGCATGAAATGGCGGTCCGCCTGCTGAGTAAGTTCACGCCACAAGGGCCGACTCCTACAGGAAGCCGCCCGCGTAGCGGGCTGTCCTGGAGGCGGAGCCGGAAGGGCTGAGGGTGGGGGAGCGAAGCGGACCCACCCAACGGGCCGAAGGCCCAGACCTCGTGAAACGAGGTCACCCCCCGCGCACAGCGCGGGAGATCGTAGGCCTGCGAAGCAGGCCTCGTCAGGGTGGAGCGCAGCGGAGCCCTGACCGGCCGAAGCGAAGCGTAGGACTTCTGGCCGAAGCGAAGCGTAGGACTTCCGGCCGAAGGCCGGCTCTGTCCTGGAGCGCAGCGCAAGGACAGCCCGCCGAAGGCGGGCCGCCGAGCGCAGCGAGGCGGTTCAGTCCCAAGCGCGCAGCGCTTGGGGACCCGCTCCGCGGG
>NZ_JBITDP010000042.1:0-40178 GCF_044454405.1 Streptomyces sp. NPDC051555
ATCACCTGTCCCCGCCCCGTTCCCCGGCAGTCCCGCCCGCCGGAAGAGACCTGACCCGGGGCTGGCACAGAGCCCACACGATGAGTTCAGAGAATACGGTTTCACGCGGATCCCGTTCGGCCGGAGCCTGGCCCCCTCGATGCTCCACCAGCATCAGTCCCACAAGGAAGCCGCCGCCCGCATCGCCTGGTGCATCAACAACCGGGCCATCGGCGTGGTCACCGGTGAGGTCGGCGCCGGCAAGACCGTCGCCCTCAAAGGCGCTGTCTCGATGCTCGATCCGGCCCGCTTCACGGTGATCTATCAGCCAAATCCCGAGGTCGGCATGCGTGGCCTCTACGACCGCATCGTCACCAGCCTCGGCGGCACCCCCAAATTCCACTCCGCGGCCCTCGCCGCCCAGGCCTCCGCCGCACTTGCCGCCGAGGTCGACGAACGCGGCCGGACCCCCGCCGTCGTGATCGACGAATCCCACCTCCTGGGCCACGGCGAGCTCGACGCGATCCGCATGCTCACGAACTACGACATGGACTCGACCACGCCGTTCGCGGTGTTGCTGATCGGGCAGCCGACCCTGCGCAAGAAGATGAAACTCGGCGTCCTGGCCGCCCTCGAGCAGCGGATCGCGATCAGCTACCAGATGCCCACCATGAACAAGGACGAGACCGCCAGCTACATCAAGCACCATCTCACCATCGCCGGCCGGTCCGACCCGCTGTTCTCCGACGACGCCGTCGACCTGATCCACAACACCGGCCGCGGCCTGCCCCGCTCCATCAACAACATCGCCTGGCAATCCCTGATCGCCGCCTTCACCGAGGAGAAGAGCATCGTCGACGAGTCCTCCGCCCGCGCCGCCATCACCGAAACCGTCGCGACAGAATGAAGACGAAGCCGACACCATGAACACGAAGACCCCGGCGGCCTACGGCCGCCGGGGTCGTTTTCACATCCCCGCATCGACAACCACCACGTCGCCGCCATGCACACCTTCAACGTCGCTCAACACCCTCACCACGACGTCGCCCGCGGCCACCCGCGGCTTCCCCCGCTGACCAGAAGGAGTTCACTGTGTTACCGACCGCCCAGACACGGCAGACCGCCCGCGCCCGCCTACTCGCCGAGATGGAGTGCCTGTTCGCCGACGACGCCGGTCTCGGCTCCCTGGTGACGTACAACGGCCGCCCCGGCATGAGCAAGGAGGCCAGGGAGGCCCAGGTGGCTTGGGCCCACGCCCTGGTCGCTGTACACGGCCACGATCGAGCCGCGTCCGTCTACAGCGAGTACGCCGGCCGCCGCCAGAGCACCGTCACCGAGTCCGTCGGCTCATGGGGCAACCTGCTCCTGGCGGCCAGCCCCATCCCTCGCTGGGATCGGGACGTCCATGGCTTCATGTGCTTCTCCTGCATCGAGGCCTTCGCCACCGTCATCGGGACCGACGGTGACCCGCTGTGCAGCCGCTGCGCCCGCGCGCACAGCACCATCGAGACCACCCGGCCGCAGTGGCAGGCCTACAGCCACAGCCGGTTTCTCTTCCCCGGCCTGATGGGCGAGGAGCGCAAGACGGGCGAGACGAAGCTGCTCATCCGGTACCAAGACGGGGAGGAACGTGCGTACGTCACCGGCGAGGCCGGACTGCTCGCCGAGAGGACCAGTCCCCTGCCCGGCTTCACCGCTATCTCCAGCCGGACCCACGGCGACAGCCGCGACACCATCAACCTCACCTTCGAGGCCCGCGCCGAGCACCAGCGCCGCACCGTCGAGATCCTCGCCACCTTCGCCTACGACCCGGAGCCCGAGCAGGGGGAGGGCCACCCCTACGGCTTCCGCTTCGTCTCCGCCCGGCTCACTACCCGGTCCCGGAAGCTGGGCCACCTGGATTCGGCCGACCAGGCCGTCACCGAGCACACCGACCTCTACCAGCTGCTCGACTCCCTGATGACCCACCTGTACGGGCAGAACTGACCGGCACACCCATCGGTCCGCATCAACCCACCGAGGAGGACACCGTGTTCGACCGATTCGCCATCGATGACGGACGACACTTACCGAAGATCATCATGGATGAGGACGCCTCCACCGCAGCCGGAACGGCCCGCTTCCGGGCCGAGTGCTCCTGCGGTCGGCTGCCCCGGACAGCCGCTGGGACCCGCGACCAGGCCGCCGCGGACCACCTCGCCCACGCAGCATCCCGCCTCGCTGTCGCTCGCGGCCCGGCCCGGCTTCCGCTCGGCGCGCGCACCACGATCCTGGTGACGGCCATGCTCGCGGTCTGGGCCGCCAGTTACGCCACGGGGCAGGCCCTCACCGACCACTACGGCCTCGACGGCGCCACCGCGAAGGCGCTGCTCGCCGGATCCCACCTTGCTGGCCTCACCGTGGCCTTCGGCCTCATGGTCGCCCTGCGGCGTTTCATCGCCCCCACGCGCTGAACCGCGCAGATCTGAACAAGGGCGAGGCCCGCAGCGCTCGAATCGCTGCGGGCCTCCCCGCTGTTCTACCCCACCGCCAGCCCTCCCCCTGGAAGGGGGAGCACAACAGAGAAGGAAGCGACTGTGGAGTCCTCCAGCCAGACCGAGACCAGCCAGCGTCTCCTCCAGGCCCGCGCCGACGTGATCGCTGAAATGGGGCGCACGGACGCGAAAGCCAGCGCGCTCCTGACCGTCCTGGGCATCCCCCTCGCGGTCCTCATCGCTGCCGTCCCCGGCCGCAACCTCCCGACCACCGCTACCGTCCTCGTCGGCATCGGCGCCGCCGCCTTAGCCGCCGCGATGCTCCTGGTCCTCGGCATCGTCCTGCCACGCCTCGGTGGCGACACCCGCGGCTCCTACCTCCACTGGGCCAAGTGCACGCCGGAGGAAGTGACTGCCGACCTCGCCGTCGACCGCAGCGCCGAGAGGCTTGTGGCACTCTCCAAGATCGCCCTCCCGAAGATGCTGGCCCTAAGGGTCGCCATCTTCATCACAGTGGGCGCCTTCACCGCCTTCGCCCTGGCCCTCACCGTCACCCTCCTCTGACACCGTCGTGTACACCGGCCCGCAGTACACCGCCCTCCCGGGCGGTGGGAAAGGAAGAGATGGGAATCGTCGGAGACAGCCTTGACCGGGCAGGCGAGCCGCACTTCACACGTCCGGCACCGAAGTCGCCCGGTGCCCAGATGCGCTACCTCGTCAAGCAGCACAAGGGCAGCACCAAGCAGGTCGCCGCCCTGCTCGGCATCTCGCAGCGCACCGTCGAGCGGTATGTGAAAAACCAGATCAAGACGCCGAAGGCGGCGCTCGCGGACCGGCTCGCGGGGGAGGTCCGGCGCCGGTGGCAGCCCCTCGTACGCAAGCGCGCCCGGGACAAGGCTGCGAAGCACAGCGGGCTGGTCATCGAGACGAGGGCAAGGTTCGGGTTCACCGCGGCTCCCGGTACGACGGACGACGGGCGGATGCGTCGGATCACCCAGCACCTCCCGCCGCAGTATGCGGGCCGCCTCCTGGCCGCTCAGGATGCCGGAGCCTCCGAGGCGGAGCTGCAGCGGGTCGTCGCGGAGGGTCTGCAGGAGGTCTACTTCAAGGACGGCGGCGGCCGCGCGGACGGTCTGCTCGTGGAATTCACCGACATCGATTACGTCGAACTCAACTTCTGAGTGCATGGCGAAGGGCCACGACCTGTGATTCCGGTCGTGGCCCTTGCGTTGCGCTGAGTCCGCTACAGCTGGCCCTTGGGCTGGTGGGCCAGGATCTGGAGCAGCAGGCTTCGCAGCTCCTCCTGGCCCTTTTCCAGCCGGTTCAGGGACGTGGTGTGGTTGGCGAGGGCGACGGTGTGCTCGGTCTGCTGGTCGATCACACGCTGGAGCTTCTCGTTGGTGATGCGGGCCATCTCCTGGCCGATCGGGTCCTCGGGCATCAGGGACGTCCCCTCCTCGTCGGTGAGCTTCCAGTGTGACTGATCCGGTCCGGTTTCGGTGCCGCCCTTCGGCCGTGGGCTCGGGCTGGGCCCGCGGGGTGCTACTTCGGGTCCTTGGGCTTGCGCGCCGCGTGGGCGGAAATCCCGCCTGCGACATTGTTCGGTGCCTTCTGGGTGCCGATGCTGCTGGACCCGCCACTGCGTGCGTTCCCACGGTCGCCGTGGGTACTGATGCCGCGCATCACTCCGGTCGCGGCGGACCCGCCGCCGGTGACCGCGCGGACGGCGCCGCCGGTGACCTTGGCCGCGCCCCGGGCCACCTTCACCGCGTCGCCGAGCGCCGGGACCTTGACCACGAGGTAGATCGCGATGACGAGCGCGGTGAGGGTGATGCCCAGACCGGTGACGACCCGGGACGTGTCCGGGCTGGTCTCCAGTGCGGAGGCGAGGCCCATCACGATCACAATGACCGGCTCGACCGCGATCACCGCGAACATGAACCCGGCCCACCGGCGGGTGTGGCCCCACCAGTCCCGGTCGACCAGGCCCGCGTAGACGACGACGCTGAAGAGGGCGCCGGCGTAGAGGGCGAATGCCCGGATGACCAGGAGCAGCATCAGCGCCCCGCAGAGGGCGATGGCGGCGAGGGATGCGCAGAGCAGAATCAGCGGTCCGCCGCCGACTTTGCCCGCTTCGAGGTCGGCGCCGAAGCTGTCGAACAGACCGTTCGGGTTGCTGCCGAGGGCACTGACGAGGACGTCGGTGACGGCCGAGACCGCGCCGATCACGGTGTAGAGGATCAGGGGGGTGAACGCGCTCGCGGCCACGGCGATCCACAGCAGGCCGACCGCCTCGGACATCGCGGTGGTCATCGGTACGCCCCGGACCGCGCGCTTGGCCACCGCGAGGAGCCAGAGCACCAGGACCAGGATCGTGGAGGCCGCGAACACGATCGCGTACTGCTTGAGGAAACTGGTGTTCGTCAGGTCGACGGCGTTCCTGTTCCCGACCATTTTCCCCAGCTGCTGGCTGGTCCAGTGCGCGGCCTTCGCGGCGGAGTGGGCCAGCTCGCCCAGCGGGTCGAGCGCGGCGGCGGGGTCGGTGGGGGACACCCCGGGGAGGCCGCCGGCGCCGCTGCCGGGCTTGCACGTGTCCCGGACGGGGCCCGAAAGCGCGTCGCAGGGGTCGTCGAAGAGCATCAGGCCCCCGCGGCGTTGGTGGTGGACATCAGGGTTCCCCCTCGGGTGGTGAAGCGAGTGGTGACGGTCAGTGAAGCGTGCGTCGGGCGTTGCGTAGTTGGGTGGCGGTGGTGACCGCGGCCTGGCCCGCGAGGTGGAGGGCGGCTGTGCTCCGCTGGGTGGCCGGGTCGCGTGGGTCGAGGGCGGCGGCCATCTGCTGGAGCGAGGTGGCCATCGCGTCGGACAGGCGCAGCAGGTCCTCGGCGGCCTGGCGGACGGCGTGCGGGTGGGCCCACTCGGCGCGGCCCGCACGTACATCGGAGACGAGCCGGTCGAGTGAGTCGGCCGCGACCCGGGCGTACTGGGCCGGATTGTGCGTCATAGGCCCTCCAGAGGGGGGTGTCGAATTGACCTGCCTGACCTGTCATCGCAGGTCACAACCTGCCTGGTGACCTGCCAGCTGGTTGGTCAGCTGGCAGGTCACCCGGTGCTTGGGCAGGCTGTTGGCAGGTCATGACAGGAGAGTGGCAGGTCGTTGGCAGGTCACGACAGGGCGTCTCGGATATCCGCCAGGAGGTAGCCCGTCGGACGGTTGGGCAGTGACTTGATGCGCTGGGATGTGACGGTGAGACCGGATGCCTTCAACTCGCTCTGGATCTGCCGGCCCGCCTGCGCGAGCCGATACGTGCGCTCGCGCTTATCCCATTGTGTCCAGACCTTCGGGTCGACAGTGGCCAGATAGGTCAGGAGCTGCTCGATGGACATGGCTTCGGGGTCACGGTGGGTAGCGAACGCGGCGAGGAGATGGCGGGCGATCTCCGGCACTTTCGCAGTGGCCGCTGTGGCCAGGCGCAGCACGGGGCGGGGTGCTGCACGGCGCTCGGCGACGAGCCGCGCGGCATCTGCCGGGAGCAGCGGCGGGGCGTAGCGCAGTACCGGGTCGCGGTGCTTGGGAGTGATCGCGTAGAAGCGGCCGGCATCGGCGGGGTCGTTCTCGTCGGGGGAGGGGACGAGGAGATGCGGCCACCAGCCCAGGGCGATCGCGTTGGGCCGGCCCACCACGAGGGGCACGTCATCGGAGCGGCAGGGCAGCATGATCCGTACGCCGGGAACGTCTGCGATGGCATCGCCCAGCATGTCCTTCGTGGCGTCCTGGGTGACGATGATGATGGAGATGAGGGCCTCACGCCCGAGGTTGCGCAGTAGTTCGGCGGCCAGCTCTTTGCCCCGCGGGGAGAGCTTGACGAACTCGTCCAGGACTGCGACGACCGCTGGGTCCTGCGCAGTGGGATGCCACATGTTCTGTGTCGCGGGCATGGCTGCGATCCGGCGCTTGGCCTCACCGGTCAGCAGTTCCAGGACCTCCTCGGCTTCCTCCGGAGTACGTGCGGTGAGCGCGGCCAGCGGCGCGAACACCTTGAGCCCGCGCTTGACCGGGTCGATGTCGACGACCACAGCGTCTGTGCAGGCGGTGACGAACTCCACGATGCGCTGCACGAGCGCGGTCTTGCCACCACCGGTGTCCGCCGTGATGATCACGTGCTGCCCCGCGAGCATCACGGGTGTGCTCTCGCCCTCGATGGACGGGCCGAGGTCGAACGAGTCGCGGATCGAGCATGAGCCGGGCAGCCGTATCGGCAAGGGGTCCGGCGTCGTGAACGGGTCCTTGAGCAGGATCCGCAGCACGACCTCGGCGGCGTCGTCGGGGGAGGCGGACTGAGCCATGATGCGGCTCTCGCCCACCCGCAGCGTTGTGGCGACCCCCTTGAGGATGCCGATCAGCTGCCCGGCGGTCCCGGACTCCAGGACGAGCGGGACTTTCCAGCCGTAGGCCGTCTCTTCCGGTACGCGTACCTCGGCGACCTTCGCCCGCTCCTTCAGCAGGGCCAGGCGCACGGCCTCGCGGGCCTGGCGCGGGTCCCGGCCAGCGTCACGGAGGGGGAACGGCTGCTGCTCGGGCTCGGCGGCAAGTTCGGTGTGCGCGGGCACGTTGGGCGGGATGAACAACAGCTTCGGCACGGGCGGACGGCGCGGCTTGAGGCTCCTGCCCGCGGCGGCGGCGCTGATGGTGAACACTGCGGCGGCGATAAGCGCGAGGACCAGGGCGGTGGTCACCGAGACCCACCACAGTCCCACCCAGGCTGCTCCCAGTCCCAGAATCCATCCTGCGGCTGCCCTATGCCGGTAAGTGCGCACGTGGCCTCGGCCGATGTGCAGCTGGGAGGGGGTGATCTCCACATGGCGGAACTCCTGCTGGCCCATGCGCATCTGGAGGCTGGCCCACTGCATCATCTTGTACGAGATCATCGGGGAGGCGCCCATGCTGCCGTACCCGCCGTATCCGCCACGGCCCTGCCGCTGTCGTTCTCGCTGTATGTTGATCTGCATCAGCTGAGACTGCCGCTGCATCTTCTGCTGTTCCTTCAGCAGGCCGATGTTCTGCTGCACCTCGGCCTTGTGCCGCTGCTGGAACTTCATCCAGGTGCGGTACTGGTCGTTGAGGACGTAGTGCGCGACGTGGGTGTCCGTCCAGTCCTCGGTCCGCCACCAGCGGCCCCACTCACCGCGCAGATGTGCCGCTCCCGCACCAAACCCGCCCCTGGCGCTGACTGCTCTCACCACAGTGCTCGTTCCCCCGTGCTCAGATCGTGCCGACGAGCAGTTCGCCCACTGTGTTGCCGCTGGTGCGGATCAGCCCCAGGGCCATCCCGATCAGCCCGACAGATGCGCCCAGCCACACACCGACCAGGGCGCCGCGGAGCAGTGGGCTTTTGAGGTCGTAGCGGCCCGACTTGATCAGCCCGGCGTAGAGGGCGAGGAGGCACAGGCCGGCGATTGCGCCGCCGACGCCGACCCTCTCGCCACCGGTCATCGGCGGGTGCGAGCCAGCCGCCGCGACCGCGCCGGTCGCGCCCTCCAGGGCGTAGCGGCCGACGCCGTCGCCGAGCGCGGCCGCGGCGCCGCCCATCACGCCGAGCACGCCGCCGCCCAGGAGCAGGAGCGCAGCAATCGCGATCCCGGCGAAAAAGTGGATCTTCGGGGTAGGGTCTCCGCCCCGCCAGCGGCCGAACTGGTAGAAGAGCAGCACCAAGCCCAGCGCGACCGCGCCGATCCCTCCGGCCGCGGCACCCGTTGTGTTCATCTCACGCTCCAGTCATCCAGTGGATTGCCGCGCGTCCGCCGACGCGGAGCAGTGCGATCACGAAGCCCCACGCCGCGACGGCGACCATCAGGCGCATCAGGTAGCCGATATAGGGGGTCTTCCAGGCGTGCACGATCAGGTTGGTCAGGCCCCGGAACATGGAGGCGGCCACGCCCGCGAGAATCTGTCCGATCGGCAGCACCATCACGGCGACGCCGACGAGGAAGACCAGCAGCAGCCAGCCCAGGGGAGCGAGGATCCCGTCCTCGGTGACTGACTGCGTCATCCCGTCGACCGCGCTCTGCCCGCGCCAGGTCACCAGCAGCGCGATCAGCACTCCCGGCACGTTGTACCTCAGGCCCAGCCACGCCAGATCCAGCCCCCGAAGGCCCTGCTCGGCCGGGGACGGATCCGGGCCGGGCGGCACGGGCAGATGGGCGGTGACCGCCTCGCCGATCTGCGCCCCGATCTCCCAGGCCGCCTCCCGGGCCTCCTGGCCCTCGCTCGCCCAGGTGTCCTGCCACTCCTGGCGGACGTCCGGGTACCGCCACCAGTCGGTGACCGGCGGGTCGCCCGCCGTCCCGGCAGGGTCAGCTGCGGGTGGTTCCCCGGGGCGCGGCGGCGGGACCTTCGGCGCTGCCGGGTACGGCGCGGAGCCGTCCGTCGGATCCCACGCTCCCTGGCCCTCTGTCATCCGTCCCCCTGACCTCGATCACCAGCCGAATCTACGTCCCGTCCCGGAGCCCGGCACCGCACTTGTGCAGGTCAACTGGCCTTCACCGGACATTGATTCGCGGCAGAACGGGAGAAACTACTCCGGAACGGGCCAGGAGTTGGCTGGATGACGTCAGGTCGTGAGGTTGACCAGCAGCGGGGCCGCGCGCTCCCCGGTGACCGTTGTCAGTGACAGCACCGCATGCCCGGGCGGTACCGCATGTGCCAGGTCGGAGGCGGACCAGCGCTCGCGCTCCTCCTGCCGAACAGTGACCGCGTCCGTGGTGACCGCCTTGCCGCTCACCAGCTTGCGGAAGGAGTGGATGGCGCGGGTCAGCGGCTGGTCGGCGAACACGGTCCGGTGGGTGACCACACGAGTCTCGACCCACTCGGTGCCCCAGGCCTCTGCGAACCGCTGGCCGTCCCAGGTGGTGACTCCGGCGAACGCCATCCGGCAGCCGACCGCCCCCAGCAGCGCGGTCCGCAGAGCCTCCGGCACCTCGTCCAGGGTGCGCAGCGCCAGGAGCACGCCGGCGTTCGCCGAGCGCAGCCGCTGCAGGCCCCGCAGAGTGCCGGGGGTGAGGGTGTGGGAGGCGTCGTCGAAGGCGAGGAACGCGAACAGCGAGCGGTCGGCGCGCGCGGTGGCGGAGGCATTGAACTGGGCGAGCAGCAGCCGGGCCAGGATCCGGGAGGCGTCGGCGTGGGCGCGCTCGGGCAGGTCGATCCGTACGCGCAGCGGGTGCTCCAGCGCGGCGAGCGAGAACGGGCGGCCCGCCCCGCTGGTGTCGAAGAAGTTCGCGAAGGCCGGCCGGTCCAGCAGCGCCACCCGGTCGGCGAGCAGCGCTCCGGGGTCCGCGGGGCCGTTGTGCTGGCGTACCCGGGCATCCAGTTCGCGGAGCATGGTCTGCAGCCCGCTGTCCTCAAGAGCCTGGCGGAGGGCGTCGACCGCCGGCTTCATCTGCTCAAGGAGTTCGCGCAGCTCCGGGACGGAGGGGAAGCGGCCGTACGCCGCCCGGAAGGGCCCCAGCAGCTGGCTCAGGGCGGTCGCGGCACGGCGTACGTCCATGCCGGGGATGTCCCCGACGAACCCCTCCGCGAGGAGGGTGGCCGCCTCGTCGGCGTCCGTGGTCCCGCCGTACAGGTCGAGGTCGTAGACCGAGTTGGGGTCGCCGATCCGCACGACCACGTCGTAGGCGGTGTCCGGGCCGAGCTGGGCCCCGACCGCGGCCACCGCGATGACCGCGGCCTGCCCCGCCAGAGCCTGCAGGGCGAGGGACTCCACCACCGGCCGCACGAGACGGCCGGTCTTCCCCGTCCCCGACGGGCCGACCGCGAGCAGCGACGTGCCGAGCACCGTGGGATCCAGGGCAAAGCCGGTACCGCGCCGGGCGTAGGGGATCCGTGCGCCGGTGTCGACGGTGCCGAGGAGCACCTGGCGCACCAGCAGGTCGTGCCGGGCCGCCCGCACCGGCAGGTCCCGCGCCCCGGACGGATGCAGGCACGCCGCGGCTCCCTTGTCCCGCACGGACACCTCGAAGGGCTGCATCCGCGCGGAGTCGACGCGCACGCTCTCCCAGGCCCGGGTGATCCGGGCGTAGTCCACGTCGTTCATCCGCCCTGACTGGGCTTCGAGCGTCAGGCGCTCTGCGGCCTCCGTGAGCCCGGACGCGCGCAGTTGGGGCCAGCCCGCCGGGTCCGCAGGTTCCCCGGGCAGCACGGTGGGGGCCGGCGGCACGGCGGGCTTTCCAGTGGCAGGGCGCCGCACGAGCCGGCGCAGCAGCTCGGGCCACCGCCCGAGGCGGCCGAACGTGATGATCAGCGTGGCGGCGACGATCGCGTACCACGTCCACCCAGCCACAACGAACGATGTGGTGCCACGCCAGGAGTCAGGGGTGAACATCAGCAACGGCCAGATCCAGAAGCTGCCCAGGTAGCCGTTCCACAACAGGGACCACAGCATCAGACCCACGACCAGCGACAACGCGGCGCCGCTGATCAGCTGACGGGTGGGAGTCACCTCGGGCTCCTCGGCCGCGCGCGGCACATGCCCGTACCGCCACACTCCGACCTCAGCGGCAGGCCGGGACACCCGCAGCCAGTCGCCGAGCGTAGGCCCGGTGCTCGGCGCGCGGGACGGCGCCGGAACGTAGCCGAGCCCAGGAGGCGAGGCTGGTTTCGGCGGCGGCCCCGCCGGACGCGGAACCCTGTGAGAAGTGTCGTGAATGCCGTCGGCGTCCATAGCCCCCCTGCCCTGTTGCTGTGCAATCGCTCAATGTAGTGGCCACCGCGCCCGGCCCACCCGGCCGAGCACGGCATGGGTCACTCTCCGGGCTGGCTGGCACCGAGGCCGAGAGGACGACGGCCCTGGCAGGGCCGGGCAGGCCATCGGTGGGATGTTCGTCGGCCAGGGCAGCCACGATCCCCTCGGCGGCGAGACGGGCCCGGCGCACGCCCGAGGGCGGCGTAGGGCATTGGCGGCTTGGCGGACTGGCGTACGTGGCACACCGTCACCCGGCGGCGGCCACACATCTGATGGTCGCAACGGGCGGCGCAGTCGTCATGGTGGCCTGCCTCGCGGTCATCGCCAGCCGGTGACGAGACCGGCCTGCCGGACCTCAACGTGCGGAGGCGCCCGCCTCGGGATACCAGGGGCGGGCGCCTCGCCTTTCACCGGGGCTGGGCGATCAACGTCTTCGCCGCGTCCGAACAGCGCTGCCCCGGTCTCAGGAACTCCTCAGCGGCCACGGTGTGCGCTGCTCAGCCGCAGGTGTCGAGCATCGCGTTCAGCTTCTCGGCCTCGGGCTCGGTCACGTTCAGCTGGTAGACGTACTTGATGTGGGTCCAGGCCCTGGAGTAGGTGCACCAGTAGGCACGGCTCGGCGGGCTCCACTGGTCGGGGGACTGGTCGCCCTTGGACCGGTTCGAGGCTGCGGAGACAGCGATCAGCTGGGGGTTCTTCAGGTCGTTGGCGAAGGCCTTGCGCTTGGCTGTGTCCCAGGTGTCGGCGCCGGAGCGCCAGCCGTTGGCGAGGGGCACCATGTGGTCGATGTCGACCTGGCTGGCCGCGGTGAGGGTCTTGTCGTCGTACGGGCTGAACCAGCTGCCGCGGACCGCGCGGCACATCTCGTCCCGCTCCACGTCCTGGCCGTCGCGAGCGAGGACCACCTCCCGGGTGTCGCACTGGTTGCCCTGCTGGGTCCAGTGCGGGAACTTCGCGCGGGAGTATCCGGCCATGGAGTGCGGCGCTTCGACGTGCAGTACGGCCAGCTCGGTCCGGGCGACAGCCGCGGGCGGCGCCTCCGGCAGGTCCCGCCGAGCGGAAGCCGCGGGAGCGTTCGCGGAGGCCGGTACGGCAGACGGGATCAGGAGGGCGGAAAGGGCCAGGGCTGCTGCGGTGGTATGACGCCACACACGAGAAATGATCATGGGTCACATGTACAGGCTCCAGGCCCGGCCAACTGGGCACGTCACCCATCTGGCGGCGCGCCTGAACTACTCGTTGACCCGCGGCACGCATAGGCGCCCGCCCAGGACTTGTTCCGCAGCCGCCAGCCAGCCCGGGCCAGAAGCCGGTGCCTCGCTGCGTCCTGAAGGCGACAGCAGCGGCGCCGCGTCAAGCCGCCAGCCTTTGTGTGATCACGAGTACAGCGGCAGATTCACGAAGCACGCCCTGACCGAGGAGGCGCGGCCCGTACCGTCCCGGGTACGGCATGACACGCGAGAAGGGGGACCACGGTGGCGGAAGTCTGGCTGCTCCACGAATACGTGGGCGAGACCGAGTTGTTCCGGGCGGAAGCGATCGAGCACCTGAGGTCGGACCGTCAGCAGGTTGTAGCCCGCCGGGTCGGAGGGGATAGCTACACGACGATTCTGCACACCAGCGGTAGGGGAGAGCTGCCGGATGGGTTCGCCGTGGATCTGCTGGTGGCCATCGGCGAAGCCCGCAGGCTCCACCCGGCCGTAGACAGCGTCATCGCGATCAGGGAAGTGCCCGGTCATGGCTGGCAGCTTCACTGCTGCCCGCTGTCCCAGTACAAGCCGTCGGCCTGAGCGCGTTCGGTCAGGCGGGAAGCGGAGGGGGAGTCACCCGGATTTGGGTGACTCCCCCTCGCTCCCGCCGGAGCGGTACAGCTACCTGTCCTTGAGAATCTCGGCTGCGGCGTCAGCCAGCCCACGGGCGGTCCGCTCGATCTCCTTGAGCGTCGCTGTGCTTGCTTCCCGCAGGACCCCGGCGGTGATCATCCCCTCGGCCATGCCCTCCAGCACGCTCCATGCCCGGATAGCGCGCCCCTCGTTCCCCCTGGCGGCCGGAGCGCCAACCTCGCCGATTTCGTTCAATGTTGAATCACCCAAATTTGGGTGATTCAACATTGAACTATCATTCTCGGGCCCACTCCCCGCGTGACCCGCAGCCGCCTTCGGGCGAGGTTCCTGCAACTGCTTGCGGACGGCGGCCCGAACGGGCTGGCGCTCAAGGTCCTCGCGTACCTGAGCCAGCGTCTGCCCGGTCAGCGCAGGCGGCGCCGCCTTCTTCTTCACCGCGGTCCGGGCCTTCTTCACCCAGCCGGTCAGGTCGGCCGCGGTGACCCGCGTCCCGTTCTCCGTGGCCCACTTGCGCAGCTCTACGTACCCGCGGGCGAGCTGCTCCTCGCCGTACGCCTCGACGGCCGGGATCAGGGCCTGGAGGTGGGACGCGGGTGTCGGCTGCTTCCAGAACTGGGAGATCGCGCGGGCCAGCGGCCACTGCTGGATCCTGCGGTTGACCTCGGACTCGGACTCACCGAGAACCTCCTCGCAGTACTCCGGCCACAGACGGCCGCCACAGCGGTACAACCGCCGCGACCTGACCGCGTGCGCCGCCTTCCCGCGCATCCACTCAGCCTGGTCGGCATGGACGAACGCCCTCTCGCAGAGCGTGAGATCTTCGGTCTCCTGGGCCGTCAGGTCACCTGTGGTCTCGACCTCCAAGGGCTCGGGCACCAGGTCCGGCGTGAACGGCTGCGGCCGGTACGCCTCGGCTTCGGCGACAGGATGCACCTCGCCGACCTGGGCGGGCACGGACGAACCGGGGGCGGCGGCCTGAGCGGCACGGGCGCGCTCGGCTTCCTGCTCCCGCTCTTCTTCCTCCATCATCTGGCGGTAGCTGATCATCAGAGCATCAGCCCCCGCTTCTCGATCTCGGTCACCAGCTCGCCGAACACCGACTTCTTCGCACCCACGACGGGGAAGTTCATCGACTGCGCGAACGTCTCCGACCGGGGGATCACCGTCGTGAAGACGTTGTAGCCGTCGTTCTCCAGCTTCCGCCGGTAGATCGCGGTGGAAGCGGCGTTGGGCACGGTTCGGTTGAGGAGCACCCATGTCGTCGGAGGCTTCCCGTCGGCGCGCAGGGGGGCGCTGCGGCGCAGGATGTCCTTGAACGGGGTCGCGTCCGGCGGCTCCGCAATGCGCAGCCAGTCCGCCCGGGTCGGGGACATGTGCAAGATCACCAGATCGGCGACCCGCAGTACCGAGTCCGTGATGTGCGGATGGTTCTCGGAGTGGCCGCAGTCGACAACGGAGACCTTTCCCTCCGGCAGGACGACGTCGGTGTGGAACCGGGCGCTTGCCTCCAGGTGCACCTCGAAGTCGAAGCGTCCCTTCTTATGCCAGGCCCAGAACTGCTTGGAGTGGTCGGCGTCGAACCCCTCCACCTCGTACTCCTGCTCCGCCTCCCTGAGGGCGTGGGCCAGCCAGGCTGTGTTCGTGGTCTTGGCCATCGTCCGGGGGGAAACGTTCGCGATCAGCATGGTCCCGAGCCTAGGGCCACCCCTGAGATCAACACATCAGCAGGGCTCGGACATGCGTGGCGGCCTGCCCCGTACGGCGCGCAGACCGCTCCGAGGGACCCTGGCGCCCCCGATTCTACCGGCGGTAGAATCGGGTCATGAGCAGCAGCAAAGCGACCAGCGTCAAGACGACCGAGGCCGTCCGCGACCGCCTGCGCATCCTCGCGCAGGAACGCGGCACGACCATCACCGAACTCCTGGAGGAGCTGGCTGCGAGCCAGCTGACCGCCTCCGAACAGGAGCGGCGCGCCCAGGAAGCGGCCGCCGAGCTGGGCCTGGAGTACACCGAGCAGGTCCAGGCCGCCGGCCAGAGTGCCTGGGAGCGTGTGCGCGCTCACCAGGACGGCGCTGCCGCGTGAACCTGGCGGCCGTCTTCGACCACACCGCACTGGCCGCCCTGTACCGGGCGGACGAGTTCTTCACCGGCCTGTACATCGAGTCCTCACGGGGCGGCGGACGGGTCCTGATCCCCGCGCTGTCGATCCTGGCCGCCGACCGCCTGGTCCCCGGCGCGGGCGCGCATGCCGCGAGGCTGCGGTTCGCCGAGACCGTGCCGTTCACCGCCGGACACGCGCTGGACGCGGCGTCCTGGCCCACGACGGACTGGTCGGTCACCCACCCTGCGGCCATGGCCTGGCAGGGCGCGAAGTCCGGCGAGCCGGTCACCGTGCTCTCGCTGGCTCCCGAGTTGTACGAGGGGACGGGCATCTCCCCGCTCAACCCCCAGTAGTCGGGCCCGCGTCCAGAGCATCTGAGGTGCTGGCTCGGTCTGGTCGTTCCCGCATACCGCCTAGTCTGATAGGTCATGTCACCCCGCCCTGTAGAGCTGATCGGGCACGACGTTCAGTCCTTGCGCTGCGCCCACTTCAGCAGCCGGGAGAGGGGGCCCCGGGGCGGTGGCAGGGGAGGGACTGCAGTCGCTACGTACGGTGCGTACGCAGGCCTGGGCGGCACGGCCAAGGGCCGCTGAATGCCCTCTGTCTTCTCCTCCGCCGCGTCTCCCGGTACAGGAGCCGGCTCGGCCGGTGGGGCGGAGGGGAGAGTGCTCGCTGGGGGTACCTCTGTTAGTGGAGGCTGCTCGGTCGCCTCGGTCGCCTCGGTCGCCTCGGTCGCCTCGGTCGCCTCGGTCGCCTCGGCGACTGGAGCGGGTGGCGGTCGGTGCAGAGCCTCGTAGCGTTCGCGCGCGACCCGTCGGGCTGTGGCCCAGCGTGCCCCCTGGGACCGCTCAAGCCGTTCCATCATCTCGTGCGCCTCGGCCGGGTGGAATCCGGCGCGGCCCCTGCGGAGTGTGGACAGTCCGATTGGTACGAGACCCCACCACTGGGCCCCCGGCAGCGGGCGGGGGTGGCTGATTCTCCAGTCGTTGCGGCGCCAGGCGACATCGCCGCCCCAGTCCTCCCGGTTGGGCCGGGGTTCGTGGGTGAACTCGTGGCCGCCGTAGGGGATGCAGACCGTCGCGCCGTTCACCCAGTAGACGGAGCCTCCGGCCTCGATGATCTGGAGCTGCTGCTGTGTGGGCCGTACCCGCATGTGCCGCACCGAGGTTGTGGCGCCCGCGGGGCGTACGGCCTTGTCCTTGAGGCCGCCCTGGCGGAAGTGGTGCTCGTCCTCGGCGAAGAACCAGACGTGTGCGGCGCCAGAGCCGTAGTGCGCCCGGACGGCCTGTATGCGCCGCTGCAGGACGGGGTCGTCCAGGGGGCCGTGGGGGCACTCGATCACGAGGACCTGGCCGCCGGATGCGGCGACGATGACGGCCGGGGGAGAGGCCTCGCCGGGTGTCTGGGGCTCAGGGCATTCGATCAGGGTCTGCACGCCGGGCCACGCCGTCGCCAGGTGGTCGCGGAGGTCGATGACGACCTGGAGACCGGCCTCGACCTCCTTCTGGATCCCTGCCCTGGCCGGGCACGTGTCGGCCCCGGCTTCGGTGCTCTGGCCGTGGGAGAAGCGGGGGGCGTAGGCGGAGTGGCTGCCGCTGCGACGGGAGAGGCCGACAGGGTGCCCGCAGCTCATGCAGCGGTAGCGCTCGGAAGACAGGGGGCCGGGCGCGAGATGGTCCGCGCTGGCCGGGTCCGGCGTCAGGGTCACGAGCTGCCCGGTGACGGTGTCTCGTGCATGCAGGGTCATGCCCTTGATGATCCACTCCCGCACCCGGGCGGTCAGCCGATTCCGAAGACGGAACTGCCGCAGTGGCAAGGGGTGGGTTCCCAAGGTGTCAGGGCGTCCCGCCGTGTGGGATGAGGGCGCTGCACGGGGTGCTCTGACATGCCGAGGCCCCAAGTGTTCCCGCCCTGCCCTGCCCTGCCCTGTGCAGGGCAGGCGTCCCGGCGTGCTTCAGGCCGCGTAGGCGAGGAATTCGGCTACGGCGGGGATGTGCCGGTGGCCGGCGAGCTGTCCGCGGAGTTCTGTGAGGGTGCTGGTGGTGCGGGCGGAGTCGACGCCGCCCATGGTGGTGATGACGTGGTGGCCGAGGTCGAGGGCGGCGTCCACGTCGCCGAGTGCGAGGTGGGCTTCGGCCTGGCGGACCTGGTAGATCACCGTGCCGCGGGTCTCCCGGTTGGTGTCGTAGGGGTCCTCGTGGGTGAGGGCTGCGGTGAAGTTCTCCAGGGCGCGGCGGGGTTCGCTGAGGCTGAGTGCTGCGCTGGCGGCGACCTGGTGGAGTTCGCCGTGGTTGATCCAGTACATCGACGGCAGGTCTGCTTCGGGGGTGTCGGCGTCGGCGTACGCGGCGAAGGCGGCGTCGATCTGGCGCCAGGCCGCGGTGGGTTCGCCCGCCTTGGAGTGGGCGCGGGCGGCGCGGGCGTGGAGCATCGCGAGCACCCGGGGCGAGGAGATCTTTCGGTGGTCGGCGAGGGCGCCGTCCAGGAGGTGGAGTGCGCCTTGGGGGTCGTCGGCGTTGTAGCGGAGGTTGGCCCAGAAGGCGAGGGTGACCGCGCCCAGCGTGGGGTCCTGGGCGGATCCCGAGGCGCGCAGGGAAGCGACGAAGTGCCGTTCCGCTGCCGCGTGACGCCCTTCGTCGTAGGAGCACCAGCCTGCGAGGCGTGATGCTTCGGCGGCGCTGGCGAAGAGCCGTCGGCCCGTGGTCTGGCTGTAGGAGGCGTTCTTGAGGAGGGCGGTGATGAGCCGTAGCTCCAGGACGGCCGCGTCGTAGACCTGTCCGGCGCCGACGGTGTCGTCGAGGTGGCGCAGGGCGTCAAGGCGGATGTCGAACAGGTCGGCGGCCTCGGATCCGACTCTGCGTCCGCCGCTGGCGACGGCGAGGGCGGGTTCGGCGGTGATCCACTGCGCGACGGCCGCGGCCAGCGTGCTGGTGGAGGCGATCAGAAAGCCGCGACGGTCCACGGGCCCTCCCATTTCCGTCAGTGTGGTGACCGTACCCGCCGCGGTCCACGGCGACTCCAGTACGGTCCGGTCGTCGTCGAGGGCCAGCAGGAGGAAGCCGGGCCAGCCGTAGCGGTCGACGTCGGCGAGGTCGATGCCGTGCAGGCTGGCGATCGCCAGCAGCGCGGTCCTCTCCGGGGTGACGCCCTCCCGCGTCCACCGGGTGGCTTTCTCCTTGCGGTGGGCCATCGCACCGAAGCCCAGCGCTTCGTGACGGTCGGCCACCTTCTTCAGGTAGCTGGCCGCGGTCAGGCGGTGCCGGGCCATCAGCGTGGTGAGCGGGTGGGTCTGAACAGCGGCGGCTGTGATCACGGGCGCTCTGCCTCCCAGAATCCAGAACCCCCAGTGTCTTCCCGGGCCCCGCAGCCCGGGAAGACGAACGTCGCCGGGAAGCAACGGGGGGCAACCCTCCGGCAACCCGCGGCAACCTCCAAGGCCTTCTGCCGGACGTCTGCCGGGCCTGAACGTGGGCGGTGCCCGCCAGGGATGAGCGGGCTACTCCCATCGGCACTGCAGGAGGGGGACCGTCATGCGCGTCCTCGTGGACGGCCTGGACCTGTCCGGCAAGACCACCCTCGTCACCGCTCTGGCCACCGAACTCGAAGGCCGCGGCCACCCGGTGGTGGAGCACCGCGGCCTGCTCGCCACCCACCACCCCGCCCGGCGGCTCCTGAAGAGGCTGCCGCTGGTGCGCCAGCCCGATAGCGCGCTGGTCACCGGCGCCTACCTCCTCGCCGGATACGCCCTGGACGGAGTTCTCGTCCGGTCAGCGGCACCGGAGCCGCCCGGCACGATCCTCGTCCAGGACGGCTACGTGGACCGGACCGTCGCCTTCGGCATGGCCGGCGGACCGTACCTGTCCGCGGTCCTCGCGCTGCGCTGGCCGCAGGTGTTTGCCCCCTTCGACGTCGCGGTCCACCTCCACGCCCCCGCGGACGAGCGCCGCCTGCGCCTGGCCGGGCGGGCCCGGCCGGACGCCGTCGACATCCGCGGAGTCCAGGACCCCGAGTTCGCCGAGACGTTCACCGCGATGCTCACCCGGGGCATGGGCCGCCGCCACAAGCGGCTGCTCGTCTTCGACACCTCCCGGCACACCCCCCAGGAGATGGCCACCACGATCGCCGACACCCTCCTCGGCGCCCGTCCCACCCCGGCCGCGGCGCGCAGTGCACTGGAGCGCGCCGCGTGAGCGCCCGGACGCCAGCACCGGATCCGGGTATCAGCGAGGCAGCCCAGCGAGCCCTCGCCGACGCCCTGGCGGGCCGGCCGCTGGTCTCGGCCGAGCGGTTCTGCTCCTCCCTGCGCACCCTGTATGCCGGGCCCGGGCCCCTCACCCGCGCGCGCCCGGCGCTCGCGATCGGCTGCTACCCCGGCTGGGCGCAGGCCGGTCCCCACGCGGTTCTTGCTGCCGAGGACCGCACCGGCGTGCGCGGGCCCCGGCAGCGGCACGCCTGGACCGACGCCGTGGACGCAGAAGCTGCCCGCCTGCTGTCGACGCTCCCCACTGGGCCGGTGATCGCCGCCTGGTACTCCACCGGCCGGTTGCGGCGCTGGGCGGGGCCGGGCGGCACGGTCGCCGCGATCGACGGGGCCTTGCGCACGCAGGTCGAGGACAAGGCCGCCTTCGACGCCCTGCTCCAGGCGGCCGGAGTGCCGCAGCGGATGCGGATCCCGTGCGTACGCATCGATGCCGCACTGCCCACGCTGCGCTACCTCCGCCAGCGGGTCGGTACACGGCGGCTGGTGGTGCAGGCCGGAGCCGACTCCGGCGGCCGCGGCACCGTGTTCGTCGACAGCGGCGCCGACCTGGCCGCCGCGGCCTGCATGCCCGGCCCCTACAAGGTCGCGGCGTTCGTCGAGGGCTGGTCCTCGAACACCACCGTGCTCTCCGTACCGGACGGCTCCGGGTCGGTCGCGGTGTACGTGGACCGGCCCTCCCACAAGGCCATCGGCATCCGCGAGGCCGGGATCGGGCCGGGCAAGAGCGCGGGCAACGACTGGTCCAGGCCCTGGCCCGCCCGGGCCGCCGCCGACCTGGTGGACGCCGCCGTGCGCATCGGCGCCTACCTGTGGGCCGAGCACCGGATCGCGGGCCTGTTCGGCCTGGACGCCATCCTCACCCCCGACGGTCGGGCCGTCCTCAACGAAATCAACTGCCGCAACCAGGGCGCCACCGAAGTCTCCGCCGTGAATCAGCAGCTGCGCGGCCTGCCCCCGTTCGCGGCCGCCCACCTCACCGCCCTCCTCGGCGGCCGCGTGGACTGGCTCCCCGATGCCGAGGAGTTCAACGCGGGCACGCTCACCGCGGCGACCGCGCCCGGAGTGGGGCCGTTCTACCTCAAGCTCCGCCACCGCGGCGCCGGGCCGGTCCGCCTGAGCGGGCTGTGCGGCTCCGGCGTCTACCGCCTCGGCAGCTCCGGCGTCCTGAGCTGGGTACGTCCCGGCGCCCACCCGGGCGACGCGGACGCCGACCTGGGCGAGGTACTCCTGGCGAACCTGCCCGCCGAGCACGTTGTGTGCCTGACCAGCGCCGAGCTGGGTACCGCCGAGGCCCTCACCACCGGCCCCGGCTCCCCCTTTGCCGCCCCACACCAGCTGTCCGCCTTCGGCGCCGCGCTCCTGGACGCGCTCACCCCCCACCTCACGCCCTGCCCGCCGACTCCCACCGAGGTGACACCGTCATGACCACCACCACGACCACCGCCGTCCCGGGGCTGCTGGAACAACTGCGCGCGCTGCCCGACGAAGCCTTCACCCGCGTCCAGTACCTGGCCCCGCAGTGCGGCTGCTTCAACGGCTGCGCCATGTGCTCGCAGTTCGCCGGACGCGACACCTGGGGACTCACCAGGGCCGGGCTGACAGGACTGTTCACCTCCCTCGCACAGGTCGCCGCGGAACGGCGCCTGGCCATCGCGTCGGGCCGGATCCACCGCCCCGGCGTCGTCTTCCCGTACCTGGACAACGACATCGGCTCCTACCCCCACCTCGACCGCTACGCCCAGCTCGCCCGCGATGTGCTCGGGGTGAAGCTACGGATCTCCACCGTCGGCTACTCCTCCCACTCCGAGCAGCTGACCGCCATGCACCAGCGCCTGGTGCGGGAGTTCACCGGCACCTTCGACGGCGTCCGCTTCTCCATCACCCCCTACACCCTCGGCTACACCGGCCGATCCGGCACCGACCGCCAGGCCTACATCGAGGACCTGGCCGCAGCCCTGGCCACCTACCGGCCACTGCTGGATGCCCTCGGCCACGGCGCGGCCACCGCCGCCTGCGAACTGCGCTTCGCCCCGCTCGTCGGCATCGCCGATCTCACCGACACCGTGGTCGACGGCCACCACGTCCTGGCCTGCGGCCCCCACCTGCTCATCGCCTGCGAACCCGGCCACCGGGACCTGCCGGAGACGGTCATCGAGCGGCTCGACGACCGCACCCAGCCCGTCTACTCCCTGCCCGGCATCCTGTACCTGCACATCACCTCCGACACCGCCCGCCCCACACCGGACACCATCCGGGCGGCGCTGGCGGGCACGCTGACAGCGGCTCACCGGGCACGCGAGGTACGGCTGCACCGCTTCACCAACGCCGACGGCCCGTACTGGGCAGCCGACCCCGACTTCCACCCCGACGGCACCTTCACCGCCCTGCACCTGTACCCGGCCACCGAGGTCCGGCCGGCCGCCGGGTACACCGACGCCACCCGGCACCTGCTCAACACCCTGCTGGCCCACAAGCAGGCCCGCGGTCTGGCCCGCAGGGAGGAGTTCACCGCCGCAACCGGCGCAGACGTCGACTCCGTCCTGGACACGCTCGCCGCGCGGGCCGACACGCTGGAGCCGATCGACACAGCGGCGGCCGGGCACTTGCGTGAACAGGTCCACCCCCAGGTCGCCGCGTACGCCGCCGCACTTGAGCGGGCGGGCTACCCGCCAAGCCTGTTCTTCTCCCGGACCTTCACCGTCGACACCGGCCAGATCGTCAACCAGGGCCGTGCCGAGAACCTGTTCCGCGGGCTGACCGCCACCAACGGAGAGCCGATGACCCCGCGCGAGGAACGCGGCTTCGGCCAGGCCAGCCTGTCCACCGTCCGCGGCCCGATCTGGCGGATCACCCCGCTCCCCCTCACCGCTTCCGGGCGCCTGTCGATCGCCCTCGCGGGGAAGAAAAACCCGACCACGTCCCGGCCGAGCCTGCTGGTCGAGGAACTCGACCCCTGCCACCTCTCCCCGGTGATGCGCGATACCGGCTGCCGACTGCGGCGCCACGTTCTGGCCTTGCCGGATGGCTGGATCGAGCACACCAGCATGGCGGCCGGGCGCAGGGCCTTCGCCCTCCCCGGGCTGCCCGCTGTCTGACCCAGCAGGAGGGCCGGGGCCCGGGCGGGCGGGTGAACGAGGGGCAAAACCCGCCTGGGCCCCGGCGGCAGGCCGTGATACTGGCCGCCATGACAAGCACCCCCGAGAAGCTGGCAGCCCCGTTCTCACGGATCAAGATCCGTACCGGGGCGCTGGTCTTCTGCGGCGACGACGTCGCCCTCATCCGCCGCGACCGCGCCGACTCCACCCACTACACCCCGCCCGGCGGCAACGTCGAAGACGGCGAAGACCTCCTCGACGCCCTGCGCCGGGAACTCGCGGAAGAACTCGACCTGGACATCGACCAGGCCGACGGCGGCGACCTGCTGTGGGTCATCGACCAGCGCGTCACCCGGCCCGGCCCCACGCCGCCCCCGCGCAAACTCCACCTGATCTACCGGCTCCACATCACCCCCGAACTCCGTGCCGGCCTCGCCGTGCAGGAGCTGGACGAACTGCCCGATGGCACTCACGAAGTCGGCGTGATCGAGTGGGTCGACTACCGCAAGACCGCCGAGCTGCCGATCTTCCCGCCCATCGGGCCCGCCCTCGCCGCCCTGGCCGACCCGCGCGCGACTGCCGCTGACGCCGCCCTGGACGCCGTCACGGATCAGACGTACACCTGGGTCTGACTGCCTGACCGGCACCGTGTGGATTTCTCAGCAACTCGCCCACGGGAGCGCCGGTACCGTGTGGCTGGTCAGGCCAGGAACCAGTGCACCAAGGAGGCATCGCTATGAGCAGTGACATCGGCTGGGGCGTGGACCACGAGGACGTCGGCTGGGGCCTCACACCCTGACGCGCGCAGATACATAGGCGGGCCTGAACCGATACTCCGGTTCAGGGCCCGCCGCCTTTCGGTCTGGTGGACTGCACACCGTGCTGGGTCGTCAGGCCAGGGCTGTCCGGTGGCGCCGCACTACCGAGGACTGCCCGGCGAACAGCGCTGTCGGCGCGAAGTGCGGTTGGGGCAGGTGCCGTTCCAGGGCGGGCAGGTAGTTCCACCGCAGCCCAGGGTGGGCGGAGTGCGCGTAATGGTGCAGGTCTCCGTAGGGGAGCCAGGTGCTGGCGGCGAAGACCGCGAGCGCGCGGTTGGCCGGGTAGAGGCGCAGGCAGCGGCCCGCCTCGACCTCGGCATTGGTGCCGGTGCGGTGTTCCGCGTCGAACCAGGTGTGCTCGGCGAGCAGGGAGGCCCAGGCGAGCAGGGGGTAGAGCAGCAGGCGGGGGACGAGTACTCCGGCGAGGACGGCCGTCCAGCCGCCGGCCGCGTACGCGGCGGCGAGGACCAGGGACACGGCGGGGGCCGCGGCGTACCGGCCGGGCTGCGGCCGCAGGTTGGCGGCCAGAGCTGTGGCCGTGGTGGCGAAGCCACGGGCGGTGACGGGGAAGAGCAGGGCGGCGGCGAAGCGGCGGCGCCCTACTCCTGGGCGCAGCCCGGCCTGGGCGAGTTCGGCGAGGTTGGGGTCGGTGGCCAGGGTGGCCGCGGGGTGGTGGTCGCGGACGTGACGGCGACGGCGGACCGCGACGGGGACCAGACCGAGGGGGTAGTGCGCTCCGAGCGCGGCCAGGATGTCGTTGGCTCGGCGGGTCCGCGCCAGCACCCCGTGCACGGCGTGGTGGCTGATCTCCTGGAGGTGCCGGAACTGCACGGCGACTCCCATCGTCGCTGCCACGGCGCCCAGCAGACCGTGGGCGGCGAGCACCCAGTACCCGGCGATCTGCACCCACTGCCCGGCGACCAGGACGGCCGGGGTCCAGTCGTTGGCCCGGGCGCGCTGGACGGCTATGAGCTGCGCCGCGCTCGCGGTGTGGGGCCGGCCGTGGCCGAAGCGGGCACGGTCGGGCTGGCGCAGCAGGATTCCGGCGGTGATCAGGGATAAGGCGAGCAGCATGCGGTGATCCCATGGCGAGGAGGGGCAGGCCAATCCCACCCGGTGATCACACACCGTACATTTAGTGGACTAGTTGTGGGGGGGTGGGGCCGCAATCCGTCTCCGGAACGCGTAAGAGGCGGCCCACCGGTCAGGTGGGCCGCCTCTTTGCGTGGTGGAGGTACTGCTACAAGCTGGCGACGGTGGTGTCGATGCGGCCCTGGTCCCAGGTGCCGGCGTCGAGTTGCGGGCGGGCGACGGCCTCGTACGCCTGCAGAACGCGGGGAGCGGAGTCCGCTCCGTGGCCCCACACGGATTCGAAACGGCTGGTCCAGCGGCCGATGCCCTTGAAGTGCACGCTGGAGCGGCCGCGCTGGTAGTCGGCGCCTCCCTGCTCCTCTTCGACGAGGGCGGCGGCGTCGGCGAAGATGACGGCGTCGATGGCCTGCTCGGCGCGCAGCCGGTCGCGGACGGCTAGGCCGCAGGTGACGCCGAGGTCACGGTGCTGCCCGACGAGGTCGAGCAGCGAGCGGGCGAAGTCCGCCTTGCCCAGGTCCGTCGCGAAGACGATGAAGACCCGGTTGATGGTGCCGCCGGACTCTGTGAACCGGCGGTTGGCGGAGATGTACTCGCGCCGTCCGGTCAGCAGGGTCGGGTCGGTCGTCAGGTCCGCGGCGAGGATCCGCTGCGGCTGGGCCTGCGACGCGGTGACGGCGTTCACCAGGAGCGCGCTGAACCGCGGCACGTCGGAGGAGAAGACACGAAGGTGCCCGTCGGCGATCTCGTTGTAATTCGAGATGAGTTCGGCTTCGAGACCGGTACGGACCTGGTTGTAGTACTCGGCGTTGTCCATGGTCTTGAGGTTAGTGACCCGGCGCAGCTGGATGTACGTCTTCCGGGTCCAGTAGTGGCCAACTGCCAGGATCAGGATCAGCACGGCCTGGACGACCAGAAGCACCTTGAGATTGACACGGTCCATGGCCCAGCCGACCACCGGAGCGGCGAATCCGACGACGGTGACGACCGCGCTGAGCGCGGGCGAGTTCAGTACGGCGCTGATCCGGCTGAGCGGGCTCGGCTGCGCTTGGGACATCTCAGTTCCTCCCCCTGGGCCGGTCTGGTCCGGGCCCGGGTTCATGATTCCTGAGGAGTGGGCTTGACCTCAGGGAATCGGAGGATTCGCCGTGATCATCGGCCAGTTCGTTGTGTCCGGTGGCCGGGATCTCAGCCGGCGGAGGTCTCGCCGGAGAGGTTGAGGTCGTAGTCGACGGTCCACCGGTCGGCGGGGATGACGAGGTCCGCGGTCTCCACGGGGCGGTCGTCGCTGTCGTAGTAGGTCCGCTCGATCCACGTCGCCAGGGAGCCGACGGGCACACCGAGTTGTTGGGCCTGGTCGCGGTCGGTCTGGATCGGCTGCGTGCGCTCCGTCGCGCGGACCACGGCGATGCCCAGGTGTGCCATCCGGTCCACGACGCTGCGGCCGGCGAAGGGGCCGCCGTCGGGCAGGACTACCGCGCTCTTGCCAGTGATGGACATCGGCTCCCAGCTGGTGCTGCTCATCACGGGCCGCCGGGCGGCGTCGAGGAATTCGTATTCCGTACGGACGCAGTGCTGGCCGGGCCTGATCTGCAGCCGCGCCGCGATGTCGGCGGGGGCCGGGAGCTTGGCGGTGCTCTGCGCGTCCCAGGTGGAGATACCGGCCGGGGCGAGCGGGGCGCTGGGGTACCCGGGTGCCGGGCAGCGCAGCATGTGCAGGCGCTCCTGCGGTGCGCGGACGTACGTGCCCGCCCCGGGGCGCCCTTCGAGCAGGCCTTCGGTGATGAGGAGTTCCTGGGCGCGGCGGATCACGTTTTCCCCGACGCCGTACTGCTCTCCGAGGACCGCGCGGGAGGGGAGGCGGAAGTCGACGGCCCACTCGCCGCTGGTGATGAGGGTGCGGAAGGCGGCGGCGACCACCAGGTAGGGGGCTCCCGTTGTGTCGGCCATGAGTCTCCCTGCGTCTGCGCGGTGCTGACTGCCGGTCAGCGATCTTCTCGATCCGTTTGACAATCTAGTCCACTAGTTCAAAACTAGTGGACTAGAAGTGCGATGCGTGATTCCGACGGTCCGGGGTGAGGCTCAATGCACGAATTAGGCGCCACGACAGCCATAGAAGCCCTGGCCCGGCTCACCGGCCAGGCACCCGAAACCGCCGAGCACGACGGCGTGGTGACCATCCGTGCCGACACCTCCCAGGTCCCGGCCGAGCACTGGCAGCGCCTCGTCGCGGTCCTCGAAACCGGCACCTCCTACGGCATGAACAGCACCGCGGCCGGTACGAGCACCGTCTGGCTGCGTATCGAACCGGGAGACCCCCGCTCATGACCTCCATCCCGATCGGCGTTCCCTTCGCCAAGGGCCACGGCGCCGGAAATGATTTCATCGTCCTGGACGACCCGGACGGCGCCCTGGACCTCACCCCCACCGACATCACCCGGCTCTGCGACCGGCGCGGCGGCATAGGAGCCGACGGCTTGCTGCGCCTGGTCCGCTGTACCGCCGCACCGGACGCCTTTGCGATGGCCGACCGGGCGGAGTGGTTCATGGACTACCGCAACGCCGACGGCTCCCTGGGCGCGATGTGCGGCAACGGTATCCGTGTTCTGGCCCGCTACCTCACCTCCACCGGCCGCCACCAGGGCGGCCCGCTCGCCCTGGCCACCCGCGCTGGAGTACGCGACCTCGACGTCCTGCCCGGACCGGGCACCCACTACGGCGAGGTCAGCGTCCGCATGGGGACCCCCGTCCTTCCCGGTCCGGACCACATCGCCGTGGCCGTCGGCGACCGAAAGTGGCCCGCCGTGCACGTCGACGTCGGCAACCCCCACGCCGTCACGTTCGTGGACAACCTCGACCACGCGGGAACCCTCACCAGCGCCCCGGCGGTGTCACCCGCGAGCGCCTACCCGCACGGTGTGACCGTCGAGTTCGTCCGGGACCTCGGCTCCCGGCACCTCGTGCTGCGCGTCCACGAACGCGGTGTCGGCGAGACTCCCTCGTGCGGCACTGGCGCCTGCGCCGAGGTCGCCGCTTCCATCCGGCGCCACCCCCGGACTACGGCACCGGTCCGGTATACCGTCGACGCCGTCGGCGGCCGCCTCCTGGTCGACGTCGCCACCGACGGCAGCATGACCCTGACCGGCCCCGCCTACCTCACCACGCAGGGCACCGTCCGCCTTTACGCCTCCTGGCCGGACACGGGCCTCGTGGGCCAGCGAGGCCTCCATCGGCCCGCCTACGGAGCCCCTACCCCCGCCCTGCTCGCCCGGGCCGACCGCGCGCTCAACCGCCTCGCCGAACGCCACAGCGGCCTCACGGACAGGGAGCCCACCACATGAAGGGCGACGGACACGAATCCCACCCGCTCATCGGCCGCCTGGTCCGCGACGTTGCCTCCGGCACCGAAGGCCGACTGATGGCCGTGGTCCGGGAAGACCTCCCCACGCACACCGGCAAGCTCCGCACGACCAGGCGCGCGTACATCCGCCCCACAGCCGGCGGAGTAGAACTCCCGACAGCCCTGGACAACATCGAACCCCTCGGCGCTTCCTGAACCTCTGCACAACGGCCCCGGCCCCGGCACCCTCGGGGGCCGGGGCCGCAGCAGTTCACGACACCCGCCCCGCGCCCTTGGTTTTGTCAGTGACTACCGACTCCAGGGGAAGGTCAGGTCTGACTCCATATGGCGCCCGTGAAGAACGAGCCGCCGAGAACTGGAGCCGCCCCGGCCGGGTGACCTTCTCGGTTCGCCTGCGCTACCCCGGGCCTCTTCTGCATACTGTCACTATGCAGACTGCCATGGTGCTGAACCCTCTCAACCTGCCTCTCATCGACGTGGCCGGCTTCGCAACGGGCCAGAACTACACCGATCCTGACCATGTCGCCGCCCTGACCGCCTCGATGGCCGCCCGCGGGTGGCAGGGGCCGCCGCTGGTCGTGTTGCCCGACTACGCCCGCTCCTACTCGGGCACCCACCGCCTGGCCGCCGCCGAAGCCGCGGAGCTGGACATGGTTCCGGGCGTCGACCTCGCGGCCCTCTTCGAGGCAGTGGGGCTCGACCTGGACGAGATCTGTGAGGACGAGGATCTCGGGCTGCTCTCGGACCGGGCCGCGATCCTCGACCACCTGCCCGCCGATACCCGTGCCGCGTACGGCGTCGACGACATCGAGGACTGAAGACGTGACCACGACACCGACCCTGGGCTTCGAGCCCGAGCCCGCCGACATCGCCGCCGAGGTAGAGGGACACCTTGGCAACGTCACCGACCCTCTGGAGCGCTACAACCGGGCCACGGCCGCCCAGGCGCACCACGAAGCGGTCGTGCGGGCACTTCAGGGCGAGCGGGACATGGCCCTCGCGGCCATGAACGCAGGCACCGGCAGCGCTCCAGGGCTTTCGTACGCCGAGATCCAGCACCACGTCACCGTGGGCCTGAGCCGGTCCGGGGTCCAGAAGGCCGTTGAGCGCGGCCGGCGCGGGCCGGCTCAGGGAGCGGCTCGTGCCGATTGACGATCACCCGCGCCGCTGGCACTGCCCCGGCCCCCTCTGTGGCACGGACACCGGCTACGGATACGGCTGCCGACTGGCCCCCTGTACCGCCACCGTCGCACCCACGAAACAGGCCCGGCGCCGGGCTGGGGGCATCCGGCCCCGGACCATCGTGGACGAAGCCGTCCGCACAGCGGTCCTCGCCGAACTCCGCGACGGACGCACTTTGTCCGAGAGCGCCGAGCGATGCGGGATCAGCGCCTACCAGCTCCGCGCCGCCCGCCGACGCGACCCCAGCTTCGAAGCCGCCGTACAGGCAGCCCTCGGCCGCTCCACACTGACCCGCACCCTGCGATGCCGCCCAGACGAACCCAGCGGCTCCGACTGCGGCACCCGACCCGGCTACTTCTACGGCTGCCGCGAACAGCCGTGCCGCCAAGCACACAGCAACGCCCTCGCCGCAGCCCCCTCACGCCAGTACACCACCCGCGCACGGCGTTTCTCCGCCGACGACAAGACTGCTTACACGGACCTGGTGGAACAGGGACTGACCCTCGGGCAGGCCGCCGCCCGCCTTGGATGGTCCCGCCAGGCGGTAGTCACAGCACGCAAGACCGATCCGGCGTTCGATGCCGCGGTTACCGCAGCGGCCGATCTCGCGCGCGACATCGGTACCGCATCAGAGAAGAGCCACCCCCGGCGGACGAGTCGGATCACCCGTCCGGACACGACCAGGTAGCCCAGGGGCGCAGCACGGGTTCCAGCTCCAGGGCTCCGAAGTCTTGGGTCGGAACTCGCCTTCCGGGTGGGGTCAAGAGTCACTGTCAAAGCCACGCCCTCAACCCGCGTGGCACGCTGGCCCGATGATCGAGAGTCCGCGCCTCCTGCTTCGACGTTTCCGTCCCGACGACGCCCCGGTCCTCGCCGTCTACCGGTCCGACCCGGACATAGCCCGCTACCAGAGCTGGGCCTCCCCGATCACCCTCACGGAAGCCGCTGAGATCATCCGCGGATACGCCGAGGCCCAGCCCGAGGCTCCGGGCTGGTTCCAGTACGCGATCGAGCTGAAGGTCGACGGTCGGCTGATCGGCGATTTCGGAGTCGACCTCCACGAGAACCGGCTGCAGGCCGACCTCGGCTGCACCCTCGCCCCGGCCCATCACGGCCACGGCTACGCCACCGAGGCCGTCCACGCTGTCGCAGGCCATCTCGTTGCTCAGGGCCTGCACCGCCTGTCGGCCCACTGCGATGCCCGCAACACCGACTCCATGCGGGTCCTGGAACGCGCCGGATTCCGGCTCGAAGGGCACGGCATCGAAGCCGAGCTGATCCGCGGCGAATGGACCGACACCCACTCCTACGGACTCCTCGCCCGTCATTGGAAAGGCCCCTCCGCCATCGCATGAGACGACTGGCGACGTACCGGAGCGGCGCCGCGCCCGCTACCCCGAAGCGGGCGGCCGCTGATTGCCACGCACGTCTGCTGGGCAAGCCCGAGGCGACCCTGGGCAAGCCTGCCGTGAGGGTGGCTTGCCCAGGCTTCTGGCTACGGACCCTCCCGCCCCGGGCGCAGGACGTCGACGTAGATCCGGGCACGGACACCCGGCTCGCCGGGGTCCCGGCGCACCGGGACGATGCCTGAGGTCGCCCACCGCCCCTCCAGGGCGGTCATGACGGCCCGGACGGTGTCCTCGTCCCCGCCGGTGATGTCGAGCACCACCATGCCGGGCTCCGAGATGTGCTGTTCGTCGATCGGCTTCATCCCCCCTTCGACGACAGTCGCGGAGGCGCGGTTCATCGACGGACATGGGTTCACCCGCACGTGCGGGAACCCGGGGTGTGGCTGCTTCATCCCGGCCGGACGAACCGTCTGTCCACCGGCGCTCCCCTCATGCCGCGCTGGCTGGTGATCGGTTTAACGGGGCTGGTGCTGCCGCAGAGATGGGAGGACTTACCCCGGCGTGGTGCGGGGTTCAGCCGGGGCGCAGCCGGGCCTCTGGTCCAGCGGATCGTCATGAACGGCCCCACGCCCGGCGGCTGGTCGTGTGTGTGGGGCAAGTGCCTCCTGCTTCGACGTCTCCGTCCCAACGACGCCCTGGCTACCGCCTCCGGAGCTGCAGGCGGGCGGAAGTAGGGGGGCCACCGTGTCCGATTGGTGAGCGCGCTGGTGACTCACCGGTGAGTCGGGCAAGCCGGGCTTGCCCGTCCTGTTGTCCCCGTGGTCTGCCCTGATGCTGACCCTGTTGTTTCCCCTGTGGTGAGGTGCCGATTGAAACCGATATAAGCCCTCCTCAGGCCCCTTGACCGGAGGAAAACTGAGCCTCGACACCTCTCTGTATCCCTGATCATGTGTGGGAGAGGAAGAACGGGTATTGCGGGGGAGGGGTTCGGGACGTGGCTGTGACGGCGTGGAAGTACGGGTCGACGGCGAAGACGCGGGAGTTGGTGCTGACGGCGTTGGGCGTGGTGAAGATTGCGACGGCGGCTCAGTTGCGGGATTTGACGTGTCCGGGGACGGCGAGTGCGGCGACGGTGCGCGGTGGCTGCAAGGACCTGGAGGCTGCGGGGATGGTGATTTCGGCTGGGCGGACGTCGCGGGTGGAGGAGGACGGGCGGCGGATCACCGAGAAGCTCTGGTCGTTGACTACGTTGGGCCTGGAGGCCGCGGCGGTGCCGTTGGAGAGGCCGGTCAGGGAGATGGGCGGTACGGCGCGTTCGGCGGCGGCTTCGGGTGCCCGGCACGCGGTGAAGGTGACCGACACCATCGCCGCGTTCGTTCAGGCCCCGGTCGAGGAGACCGAAGCTCCGGTCGCCGCGACCCGCGCGCGCCCGCGCACCGCACCGGCCGTGCAGCTGCGGGAGCGTCCGGCGGGACTGGGACCGCTGGCCGCCTGGACCACGGAGGTCACCCTGCCCGTCGGCGGCACGTTCGGCGCCCCGGTGAAGGGGAGCCTGCGCGCGGACGCGGTGTTCGCGCTCCCCGACACGGCGGTGCCGCTGCTGTTCCTGGAGGTCGACAACGGCACCGAGCCGCCCTCGGTCCTGGCGGACAAGATCCGTCGGTACCGCAAGTTCTTCGTCCGTACGGCCACCACGGGCGGGCCGGTTTTGTGGCGCACGGTGTGGGAGGCGCCGGTCTCCCGGGTCCATCCGCCGGTCGCGATCGTGTTCACCAAGCGCATGGGCACCGAAGCGATGCAGACGCGGATGCGCCGGGTCGCAGAGCTGTGCCAGGACGAGTGGCTGGGCATGCGGAAGGTCGACTACGACCCGAAGGTCAGCAGGGATGGCTACTTCGACTACCAAGGCCGCGTTCCTGTGGTCGTGACCCATCTGGACCGGCTGGCGGAGTTGGGCCCGCACGGGCCCATCTGGTGGCGCTACGGCCGCAAGGCGCGGGAGGAGACCCTCGCGGTCGCACTCGACAGCACAGTGTCCGAGCGCGGCTTCCGGGCCCGTGAGGCGCAGCGCAAGCGCGAGGCCGAAGTCCTTGAGGCCGCCGAGCAGCTTGAGGCAGAGCAGCGCCGGGAGGCCTCGGCCTGGCCGTGCCCGTCCTGCGGCAAGCCCGTCTACCCCGACGACTGGGGGACGCGCCCGGACCCGGGCAGCACCTGCTACGACTGCCAGCGCGCCGATGCCGAGCGCGCGCGTCAGCAGAGGGCCGACGGCGAAGCTGCGGCGGAGCAGGCGGAGTACGAACGTCAGCGCCGGGCGGACGGTTGGCTCGGCTGGCTCCCCGGCCGCCACTGACCGCCCGGCCGTAGGCCGCTGCGAGCTGGGCAAGCCTGAGGCGACCCTGGGCAAGCCCGGCTTGCCCACCTCAGGACCGAAGGTGGTCAACCCCTTGACCGTCGATGATTCGCAGGCGGTTAACCCCTTGTCCGCCGTCGAACCAAAGGCGGTCAAGGGGGGCCTTGTTGGGATCCGCCGTACGCCGTATCGGAATGAGCACCCCGCGGGCACCGGCTCGTCAGGCAGAGCGATCGCTCTGGGGGGCCGCAGCCGACCTGCCGGACCACAGAGGCGAGGGGCTAGTTCAGGAGGCCAAGGGCGGAGTCGGGGGCTGTCCCCGCCACAGCAGCCGGGAGCAGTGCGGCCTGGAGTTCACCGGCGCCGGAAGAGGTACGGGATCACCAGTGCGGCGTACAGGCCTCCTGCACCGGTTGCGACCTGCGCGGGGTCGGCCCAGGCCGGTGCCAGTCGTACCAGCAGGCCCCCGCCCAGGGCGACCAGGAGGCCGAGGGCCGCGGCGAAGCCGTTGCGTTGCCGCCGAAGTCGTACCAGCTGCTGGGCGTCACTGGCGGTGGACTCGGTGGTCTCGGTGGGCTGCTAAGGGGTGATCGTGGACATGGTCTTCCTTCCGAAGGTCCCGGTGCTGCACCAGGTGGTTGGGGTGAGAGCCACTGTGCGAGGCCATCCGCCGACGGTCGAGATCTCGCGAATTTCCGTTCCGTCGCCGCTCAGCAGTTGTTGAGGGCTGCCGATCAGCGGATTCGCGGAGCCTTGACACGGAGCCGTCGCGGGGGTTGCGAGCCATCGCCGGATGAGCATGCACGGCGCGTGGGCAAGCCCCGCAAGCCCCTCGCCGGTACTGGGCAGGGGCCCCGTGTCGCCGTGTCCGTGGCAGCCCTGAAGGTCCTCCAGGCGGGTGAATCCGTCCTCGCGTACGTGGGCGCACCGAAGGTGCATGCCCATAACTAGGGCTATCCCATGGGTACTTGACAGATTCCATGAGTAATCGTGATGTTTCTGGCGCCGCCCGAGAGGGGCGGCGCTGTTCGGAGGAGGAGATCGGGATGGGGAAGCGCATGGGGTACGACCAGGACCAGGCCGCCGGGCGGCTGCGGGTGACCCGGTACGCGTACCGGTGGGCCGTACACGCGGGGGTGGTTCCGGCCCCGGACGCGGGCCCCGCGACGTGGTCGCGGGCCGCAGTGGAGTCGATGAGCGCGGACGCGATCCGTACCGCGATGGGGGAGGAGCCGTTGTCCGGCCGACAGGCCGCCGACCGCCTGGCGGAGGCTCTGGGTACACCCAACCCGCCCGGCGGCCCGGCCACAGTGAGCGTGGCGGCCGTGATCGAACTCGCGAAGGAAGGGCTGTTGGTCAGCCTGTCCGCTGACCCTGTACAGCCCCTGCTCCACACGGGTCAGGTCGACGCCCTGGCCGCCGCCCCCGGCCTGGCCGCCCTGCTGGCCGAGGTGGCGCCGCTGGGCCCGGACCAGGCCGCCGCCCGCCTGGCCGTGCGCCGCTCCGACTGGGACCACGTGGTTCGCCTCGGCTGGATCAGCCCTGACCAGGAAGTTCGTGCGCGGTTCGGCGCGGCCGCGGGCGGCACGGTCTGGATTCCGCTCTACCGCGCCGCCCGGATCGACCGGGTCCCCGCGGACCACCCCGAGGTGGACTGGCCCGCCCTGCGCGCCCTCGGCAAGGGCCAGCGCTCCCCCTTGGCCAAGCTCACCCAGGCCTGCGCCGACCGGTGAACGGTGATCCAGCAGAGCTGCGGGCCTGGATCACCGGGTGCTCCCGCGCGGGTGCTGAGCCGGTAGCGAAGCCGTGCCACGGCGACCCGCGGCTTCGTTCTCCGCGTTCTGCCTCTGGCGGGGTGCCAGCTGCGAGAGGCTCGGAGAAGAATTCGCCGCCGCGCGTGTGGGCGCTGTCGCGGCAGGGCCGGAAAGGGGCCGGGGAGATGCGGAACGAGTCGTGGACGACGGACGAGTTCGGGAAGTCGCACCAGGGTCGGGTGGGGGTGCTGCTGGAGGACGGGAGCGTGCCCAAGCCGGTGTACTTCGACGGGAACTCCTCATCGGGGCACACGAGCGACTTCTGGGCCGGTTACAGCGGACAGCCGTTCTACGGACCACGCGCCCAGGTGCTGCGCGCGGTCTGCGCGTGCGGCTGGACCGGTACCCGGTATCCGCTGGACTGGGACCGGATCGGCGATACGCCCCTGTACGAGGACGAGCCGGCGTACGAGGACGCGGCGAACTGCCGGAACGACTGGAACCGGCACATCGAGACCGTCGAGGAATCGACGATCGCGTACCCCAAGGAGGTCGACGACCTGCTGGCGAAGCTGACCGAGGCACTCGACCGACTCGTGGATGATTCGCCGGCCGGGGCACTGAAGGCCGCGAGCCGGCTGGAGATCCTCGCGCGGAGCATCGGCTACGACGCGGCCCATACGGCGGGCCGGTCGATGGAGCCGCAGGACATCGGTGCCGCGCTGGGGATCAGCGGGCAGCAGGCGGAAGACCTCCTCGGCCACTACCGCGGCCTGTAGCACCGCCGGCATGCCCAGCCCGGGCTTTCGGAGCGCCGCGCCCGGGCGGGTTCCGTCCCTGTTCCCTTCAGCTGCCCGGGCGGCGTACGGCGGCAGGTCGGGGAGCCGCCCTCGGCGATCCGGCGATCCGGCCACACGTGCGTCGCCGTGGGGCGGTGGAAGGACTGGCCACACAATTCGAACACCTGGTTGAATAAGTGGGTGACGCCCTTCCGTTTCCCCGACGGCCTGATCCGCCTTAAGCGCGAGCAGGTCCGTGTCTACAACCAGCTCGCCACTCCTCCCGCGGTGGGGGCGGCGGAGTTGAGGAGGGAGCTGATCCGGCTGTCGTGCCTGATCAGCTCGCACCCGTACTGGGCGGAGCGTGGCTGGAGCACGGCGGGCCGCATCGAGCTGCTCCGCGCGGCCGAGAGCGGCCCGGACGGGGTGCAGGGGCTGATCGTGCGCTGGAGCGGTACGGAGTTCATCGTCTCCGAGCCTGGGCCGCGGTCCCCGTGAGTGGCCTGGAGGCCCGGCTGGAGAGCTGGCGGGCCGTCCTGGCGTGGCTGGGCTGGCAGCAGAAGCTCGCCGAACGCGCGATCACCGCGCTGGAGGCCGAGCTGGCCACCGAAGCCGCGCGCCGTCCCCCGCCCGCGCCCCCGGAGTGGAAGGTCGAGTCCATCCGGACCGGGGCGGGACTGCGGGGGCTGTTCGTTCACGTCGGGGACTGCGCCATGGGCGGCGGCAAGCCGATTGGTCGCGAGGCGGCCCGCCGGACGCTCGCCGAAGGTATCGACCCCTGTCCGTACTGCAGTCCTGAGAACCTCCTCGGCATGACGAGCTGACCCCTTACGCGTGACCGACTCCGGTCCCTGCGAGAAGGCGGTCAGTGCCCCAGACATCCACCGTTGCGACGAGACCTTGAGCTGTTCGGGTTCCATGCGCTGGACCTTAGGCCCGATCGGGCATGAGGCCGTTCAGGTTTTCGGGCCTTGATGTCGTGGGCGGGGCCGTTTCTGGATCTCTGCCGCGTAGCGGGCCCAGTTGCCTCCGCTCTGGGTCCAGGCGGTGGCGGTCTCGGGGCTGATGCCGAGGAGATCGGTGAGCACCGCGGCCGGCAGCTGGGTGGAGAGGCTCATCAGGGCCGCGGTCCGGCCTGGCCGGGAGAAGATGCCCAGGCGCTTGAGCCGGGTCCCGAGACGGAAGTCGCTGAGGTGCCGTCCCGCGAGGGCGCCGGGCAAGAGCCAGGGCGTGCCCGTCGTGATGCCGAAGGTGGTGTGTCCGTGGCGGCGCGCGAGGAGTTGCTGGGCGATCTTGTCCAGGGGCTCAGGCAGGAGCCCCTGAAGGGTGGGGGAGTGCGCACAGCGGCTCCGTTACTCCGGCGCGCCCGCTGGGGCAGTGCTGGTACGGGAGCGTGGGGTGGCCCATGAGGCGGGGACGGGGCGCGGAGGGATGACATCGGGGACGGGGAGGAGCGGTGGCTGGAGGAGGGGGCGTTCGTCGCCGGTCAGTGAGCGGGCGGTGAAGCCGGCGGTCTGGAAGTCGTTGGCGGCCTCGAAGGTGATCAGCGTCCCGACGGGCTGGGCGGCGGCTTGCTCGATGACGCGGAGGAGTTCGTCGGCCCAGTCGATGGGGTGGCCGTTGAGGTCGGTGCGTTCCGCGCCGGGCGAGAGGGAGAGCACCAGGCTGTTCGGGTGGCCGGTGGCCTGGAGGTGGAGGCTGTCGTCGCCGGGGGTGACGGCGGTGACCTTGTCGGCCCGGATCCGGGTATGGCCGATGCGGAGCCAGACCCGTGAACGTCCGGCGCTCACCATGCCTGGGCCGGGGCTCGGAAGGCTGACGTCTGGCGGCGGGTACTGGGCGCGTTCATGAGGCCACGATCCCAGGAGCGTCGCGGCCGTGGGGCGGTTGATCGGTTTTGTCTGCAGCGGAGAGCCAGGGCCGAAGCCATGTCGCCGGTGAGCCTGCTGCGGGGGACCTTGAACCATTTCTGGCGTGCCGCCGCTGTCTCAGCGGGCGTGCCGCCGTTGAGCATCCCGGCTGGCGAGCGAAGGGGGTGAACGAACCGTGAGGCAGCAGGGCGTATGAAGGTTTGTTCACCCCTGAACGAACCTTGAGCCGACCCCTCCGTCGTGGAAGGTCTGTTCAGGGGTGAACGGACGGTCTGTAGGCGGGTAGGGGATGGGTGTGAGCGAGACGGTGTACGGCTTCGACGCGGCCAGGTTCCGGGCCGCCCGGACGGCCGCCGGTATGTCGGTGGCCCGGATCGCGCGGGCGGCGCGGGTGAGCGAGCGCGCTGTCAGCCTTTACCTGGCCGGCTCCCGGACGCCGCGCCCCGGGGTGCTGGTGCTGCTTGCGGAAGCCGTCGGGGTCGGGCCGGGGGACCTGTGTGCTGTCGAGAGGGAGTCGTTGGCGCAACTGCGGGTGTTCACCGGCCGTAGCCGGGCGGCGATGGCCCGTGAACTGGGCATGGCCGAGGCGACCTACCGGGAGCTGGAGACCACTGGTATCCGCGGCCGGCTCGCCTCCAGCCGCTACAGCTACCGCCAGGAGCGGTGGGTTCCCTGGCAGGAGTGGGCGCCGCCGAAGTTCGGCGTCACCGCCGACCGGCTCGCCACCGCCGAGCAGCACGCCCGCGAGGAGCACCAGGCCGAACGGGAAAAGCGATGGCAGCATCTGCGCAAGGCCGACCCCGCCTTCGCCGCCAGGATCGAGGAGCTGGGGCGGTTGGGACGGGCCCTGCGGGAACGGTGATCAGGCCAGGGGGAGCCTAACGGGCCGCTCAGTCTTCGTCGTCGGTGTCCTTGACCTCGTCGCGGAGATGAGCGCCGACATCTCCGTCGACCGCGGCGGCGTCTGCCGCCATGCGATCCGCTGCGTGTGCCTGCGCCTGGACGCGGCCGTCGACGACGTGCCCGGGCTCGGTGGAACCGGGCCGCGGCCGCGGGGATGACCGGAACTGGCCGACGCGCGGTGTTCTGCAGGGTGTCGGCCGGGTGGGGGTGCGGGCGGGAGACTTCCGGGCATGGATGTGGAGTCGGTGGCGGTGGAGTTGTACGGGCTGCGGCCGTCCGAGTTCACTGCGGCCCGGGACGAGCATGTGGCCAAGGCTCGCAAGGCGGGCGACAAGCCGCTCGCTGCCGCGATCGCGGGATTGCGGAAGCCGACGGTCGCGGTGTGGGCGGCCGGCCTGCTGGCCCGCCGCCGGCCCAAGGAGGCGCACGGCCTGGTCCAGCTCGGTGAGGCGCTGCGTACCGCGCACCGGACGTTGGACGCCGGGCAGCTGCGGAAGCTGTCGCATGATCAGCACGTGGTCATCGGCGAGCTGGCGCGTACGGTGCGCGCTCTGGCCGCCGGGGCCGGGCAGGCGGTGAGCGAGCCGGTGCTGCACGAGGTCGAGCAGATCCTCCACGCGGTCCTCGCCGATGCCGATGTCGCCGCGCAGTGGGTGGGAGGCCGGCTGGCGAAGGCTCCGGACGCGGTGTCGGGCTTCACCGGCCTGGAACCGCTGCCCGGCGCCGCTCCTCCTCGACGGCCGCAGGAAGCCTCGACCGCCGGACCGGCGACGGAGCACGTCCGGCCCCCGGAATCGGATGCGGACAAGCGGGCGGCGCGGGCGCGCCGCGAGCGTGTGAAGGCGGCTCGGACGGAGTTGGCCGAGACGAAGGCGGAGGCGGAGCGCCTGGAGGCGGCGCAGGCCGCCGCGCAGGAGCTGGTGGACCGCGCGGCCACCGCCGTCGCGGTGGCCGAGGAAGATGTCCAGGCCGCGAAGGAACGGCTGGAGACGGCACGTACGGTGAGCACGAGCGCGGCCGCCGGCCTGCGGGAGGCCGGTCGAGCGGCTGCGAAGGCGCGGGCATGCATAGAGGCGGCCGCCCGGAAAGCCGAGAAACTCACCAGCTCAGAGGAGTGAACCTCCAGCATGCGGCGGAACATGCGCCCGGGGACGGTCACGACGGCAGCCCTGATGCCCAGCTTGGTCAGCCGCTTCTGCTGTTCGCCCGTCAGCTGCGCCCAGGTGGCGCGGTCGAGCCCACGGGCGGGTACGTGTACGCGGCGGTCGGGCCGGCCGGATCGACCGGGTCCCGGCGGACCATCCCGGGGCGGTCTGGCCCTCCCTGCGAGCCCTCGGCAAGGGCGGGCGCTCGGGTCCTAGCTGTGCTGTCGCGATGCCTGTTTCTGAACTTCTGGGCGGAGGGGCTGCGTGTCCCCTCAGGCGCCAGGTCGTTGGCCGGGGATGGAAACCGTTTCGTCCAACCCTTTGCTTCCCGAACTGCGGGGTAACGTCCTGGCCGTGGACCTGCTGCGGGCCTGCGTCCGGCACGACGCGGACGACATCCGGGACCTATTGGCCGAGCTGAACACCTCGATGCGCCGGCTGACCGACCCGGCTGGCGGCCTCTCCCTCTACTTCCACACCAAGTACCGGGCGGAGGAGATGTTTGCCGATGCGGTCGAAGCGCTCGGTATCCGTCCGGGTGAGGAGGGGCGCGTACTGCCGAGCACGACAGTGGCGGTGGAGGTCGCGGTGACGATGGGGCGGGTTGGGATGCCTGCGAATGTGTCGGCCGCGCTGCGGGCCTTCGCTGACGGAGACTTCGAATTGATCAGCGATCTGGACGGCCTCGACCGGATGGCGGCGGTGGCGTTGGCGACGGCAGCTGCCGAGCGGGCCAGCGCGGCCCCGGAGGCGGTTCTGGAGAAGTTGGAACGCTTCCGCGAACTTCTCGTCTCTGCCGTGGGGTGACCTGCGGCTTTAAGAAGCCGTTGTCGTACCGGATGTGATCGTTGAGTTTCCGCTGATCAGGCATGGTGTCGGTGTCCTCGGTGCAGGGTTCGGGCGTACGGTTCGTGCTCGGTGAGGCGGAGGTGCCCGGTGACGTCGGTGATGGGGCTGTTGGAAGAGCGGGAGACGGTTGCCCGGGTGCGGGCAGAGGAGCTTCGCGAGGAATCCGAGCGGATTCTTGCTGAACTCGCTGCGGCGGAAGCGGTGTTGGAACGCCGGGTGATCGCCCGGACGGAACTGGC
>NZ_JBITDP010000043.1:0-35562 GCF_044454405.1 Streptomyces sp. NPDC051555
ACAAACGCGACTACATCTTCAACGGAACCCTGGCCACAGCAGCCATCGTGATCTGGCTCCGCGACCTCATCAAAGAGCCATCAGACACGGCCTAGTCCTGCGGGCACCCCCTGGCCCGCGGTCTGGCAGAGCCGTGCCCCGGGCCGTCGCGGCCGCCTTCGGCTGCCCGGACGGCGCGGGCCGCACGGTGGTCGCCCCTGACGTAGCGCCCCTGTGCGAGATCCATTGGGGGATCTGCCCTGATCACGGGCCCACACTGACCGGGAGTGCCGGTCGATCATAGTGCCACTTCCCGGAGTGTGGTCGACGCTGGTCCTACGACCGGCTCGACCAGCCGTGCGCCGAGATGGCCTCGCACACGATCACTGACCGCGCGGGCGGTTCCGTCACTGCCTTTGAGGTGCACGCCGCCGAGGCCACACAACAGATCGACGGTGCTGTGGTCGAGCCGCTGCCGACCAACAGCTGAAGGCCGTGCCCACGTGGGCTCGGAGGGGGTCGGTCGATCTCGACGCCATCGGACACCTATGTGACCACGGCCGATAGGTGGCCAGCCAGCGGTGCAGAGGCGCAGGTCGTGCGCTCGCGTCGATTTCTGGTTGGCCACTTTACGGACTGATAGGTGGCCAGTCGGGATGCCGAGTGGCGGGCGCCTCTGGAAGCGGCTTAGCCCCCAGCGGCATGGCTGGTGCCGGTCCACCGAAGCGGGGACGTACGGCCCGCAGTCGCAGGGCCGGGAGAGCTTTCCGGACTGCTTGGACTGTTCAGTCCTGTATTCGGCTGGTGTGCGGAAGGCCGGTGCGGTTGCGTCTCATGTATCTGGGCTCCGGTGTCACCCGGAGCCCGTCGCTGACGCCTCGCGCAGTGTTACGCCCGACCGACCGAAGGGCTTTTCATGAACCGCAAAGACTTTGTCATTCCGGGGCCGACTGCGCTGGGGGCGACGGTCCGAGGCCCGGGGACGGAGCTGCGGGAGTCTGTGGGCAAAGGGGCCGGGGTGTTCGCCACGCGGTCTTTCCGGGCGGGAGAGATGGTTCTGGCCGGTGTCATTGAGGCCGAACTCGACCGCAACGATGCCCATGCCTCCCAGATCGGTCGGCATCGCTTTGTACGGCACGGCGGCCTGGTGCCCAAGGTGAACCACGCCTGCGACCCGAACTGCGGAATAGGCCTCAACGCGTCCGGCGCTCATGACCTGCTCGCCCGCATCCCCATCATGACCGGCCAGGAAATCACCTTCGACTACGCGATGCGCAACTACACCATCGAACACTTCCCGGCCGGGTGCCGGTGTGGGACTGCCCTGTGCCGTGGCCGGGTCACTGGCTGGAAGGACCTGCCCTCCGATCGTAGGGACGCCTACCGGGGCTTCGTCGCTCCCTACCTCCTCGAAAGCCCGACAGGTCCATGAAGTGAGCCAAGACCGGTTCAGCCCAGGTCGCAGCCCGCTCGGTGCTCGGCGTCGGGCGTTCGCGGCTCAAACCTCCCTACGGTGCGGGCGCGGCGCGAGCCCGCGAGTCTCCACCGGCACCACTACATGATCAAGCTGGACGGCTTCCGCCTTCCGGGGTGAGCTTGGCGGTGTTCTGCCGGATGACGATGGGGGAGGAGGCTCAGGCCAGGAGCAGCACGCCTGCTCGAGTTCGCTGACCGGCGGCTGTGGCCGGTGGCCCCGTTTCACGGGGGCGTGCCTGATGCCCGTTGGGTGGTCCGCTCCGTTCCCCGGTCCTGGGGTTCCTTCCGGCTCCGGCTCCGGACTCAGGGGGACAGGCGGGAGGCGAGGTCGCGTACGGTCGCCATGTCGCTGAAGGGGAGCAGTTCCTCGCCCACGATCTGGTGGGGTTCGCTGCCCTTTCCGGCGATCAGGACGATGTCGTCGGACTGCGCGGTGGCCAGCGCGAGTTGGATGGCCCGGCGCCGGTCGGCGGAGCGTTCGTAGGGGGTGCCGGTGGCCTCGATGCCGGGGGTGATCTGGTCGAGGATCGCCTCGGGGTCCTCGGTGCGGGGATTGTCCGAGGTCAGGACGCACAGGTCGGAGTGGGTTCCGGCGATGCGGCCCATCTCGGCGCGCTTGGTTTTGTCCCGGTCCCCGCCGCAGCCGAAGACGGTGATGACCTTGCCGCGGGCGAATCCGCGGATGGCTGTGAGCACTTTGTCGAGGGAGTCGGGCGAGTGTGCGTAGTCCACGATCACCGAGGTGCCGGCGGCGGTTACGAAGCGTTCGAACCGGCCCGGTACGGGTGGCATCTTCGCGAGTGCGGTGACCAGGCCGTCCAGGTCGTGCCCCAGGACCTGGCAGGCGGCCACGGCCGCCAGTGCGTTGGAGACCGAGAACCGGCCCGGGACGGGGATGGACGCCGGGTACTCCCGGCCGGCGTGGTGCAGCGTGAACCGGGTGCCCGAGGCGTCGGCGATCAGGCCCGTGGCCCGGAAGTCGGCGTCCGTGTCGAGGCCGTAGGTCGTCACCGCGCCCGGCATCATCGCCGGGATACCGGCTCCTACCGTGTCGTCCACGTTGACCACCGCGTGCCGGCACAGGCCCTGGAACAGGCGCAGTTTGGCGTCCGTGTAGCGGCTCATCGTGCCGTGGTCGTCGAGGTGGTCCTGGGTCAGGTTCGTGAAGACGCCGACGTCGACGAACGTCCGGTCCATCCTGTACGTCTGCAGGGCCATCGAGGTCGCCTCCAGCACCACGCTCGCGGTGCCCGCGTCCCTCATGCGGCCCAGGAGGTACTGCAGGTCGGGCGATTCCGGGGTGGTCAGCACCGTGGGCGGCATCGGGATCACCTCGTCGCCGATCCGGCTGCCCGCCGTACCGATCACGCCGACCACGGCGCCTTCGGAGATCCTGAGCAGCGACTCGACCATGTACGAGATGGAGGTCTTCCCGTTGGTCCCGGTGACCGCCATCATGTCCATCTGCCGGCCGGGCTCGCCGAAGTAGCGGGAGGAGGCGACCGCGGCCGCCTTGCGGGTGTCGGACACCCGTACGACGCAGGCCGCGGGCGGCATCTCCGGGCCCGGGGGCACGTCGGCGGCTCCCGCCTCGTCGACGAAGACGGCCACCGCACCGCGCGCGAGCGCCGCGCCGATGGCGGCGGGGCCGCCTTCGCGGTGGCCCGGTACGGCGATGAAGAGCGAGCCCGGCACGACCCGGTCGACGTCGAAGGTGGGGCCCGCGCTGATCCCCGTCGATTCGGTGTCGCCCTGGATGACGTGGTGCTCATGGCCGGTCAGCAAACCGCTCAATTTCACGGTGGTTCCTTCGAAGGGCAGGACGGCTACGGCCGGTGTGCGGCCCTCGCCTGGCGACAGCCCCGGACGAACGTCGGGACCGCGGTGATGGTGGTGGGGGAGCCCTACGTCGCCCCCGCGAGGCGACGGGGCCGGGCGGGGCGCGGTGATCAGGCCGGGCCGTGGGGAGGCAGGGGCCATCGTGGGAGGTGATGCGAGAAGGGCCGGGCCCCGGGCGCGGTGGGGAAAGCGCTAGCCGTGGCCGTGCAGGACGCCGCGGCCCACCGTAGGTGCCTGGACGTCGGCGGCGGTCCGGGGGCTGACACCCGCCTGGCCCGCGGAAGCCGCACGCGTGGCGGGAGCTGCCTGCGGCAGGCATTCCCCCGTGACGCGTGTGCGGTTCATAGGCCGAGTGTACGTGCGCTCACGCGACCGCTCCGCCGCACGCCGCGTCGGCGCCTCAGTCGCGGACGCCCGCCGTCGCGCGGGCCGGGCAAGGCAGGGCAGGAGCGATGGTGGGGCAGCGGGGCTCTCCCATGCAGGCACGCCCTGGCCGCGGGCCACTCGGACGGAGTACCGGTTGCGATCGGGGCAGTGTCTACAACCGGCTCGCTGTGCGCCCCGCGGTGGGGGCGGCGGAGCTGCGGCGAGAGCTGATCCGGCTGTCGTGCCTGATCAGCTCGCACTCGTACTGGGCGGAGCGTGACTGGAGCACGGCGGGACGCATCGAGCTGCTCCGCGCGGCTGAGAGCGGCCCGGACGGCGTGCGGGGGCTGATCGTGATCTGGAGCGGCACGCACTTCGTCGTCTCCGAGCCCGGGCCGCGGTCCCCGTGAGCGGCCTGTAGGCGTGGCTGGAGAGCTGGCGGGCCGTCCTGACATGGCTGGACTGGCAGCGGAAGCTCGCCGAACGCGCGATCAGCGCCCTGGAGGCCGAGCTGGCCGCGGAAGCCGCCCGTCGTACGAGGACGAGCCGGCGCACGAGGACGGGAAGAGGTGGCGTCCATCAGAGCCGGGCCGGGCCGGGGTGGTTAGGCCAGCTGCGTCTGGAGGTCGGCGAGGGGGGAGCGCTGGCCCTTGTCCACCGCGCGTAGTTGTTCCCAGTCGATCTCGGGGTGGGTGGGGACGATCGCGTCGATGGACGCGGTGGTGTAGAGCGCGATGTCGACGGCTCCGGCCCTGCTGGTGCCGAAGCGGACTTCGATTGACTGCGTGGAGCGGATCCATCCGAGCCGCACCATGTGGTCGAAGTCGGCGCGGCGCACACGGAGCCGGGAGGCGGCTTGCTCGGGTCCGAGGGGGGTGTCGGCGGCGGTCAGGTCCGCGAGGTCCCCGCGCTGGCAGACCTCGGTGACCTGGCCGGGGTGGTGCAGTGTCCCCTCGGGGTTCGCGCTCAGGTCGACGAGCAGGCCGCGGCCGACGAGCAGGCCGCGGCCGACGAACCGCCGCACCACGAAGGCCGTCACCTTCGCCCTCTGGCCGACCACGTTCGGGGTGCTGAGCGCCTGCGCGATCCGGTCCGCCGCCTGCCGGAGATCGCGGGGGAGGGCATCGCGGCCCGGATGGCACCGGAGTCCAGGACCTCTACGGCGGCCCGGGACCACTGGAAGGACGACGCGTCCGGGTCGGGGATGACGCTGGTGTGCAGGGACCAGCGGAATGCCGTGGCGGTCACCTTCAGGCGCTTGGCGGCCTGGCCCGCGTCGTACTCGGTTCGTCGCATGAGATCACCCTTTTCACTCTCGCCGGAGGTGGTCGACAGAACATGCCAGAACGCCTGAAATCATGTCAATAACATCTGAAGAAAGGCAAGTTGATCGTGCTGCTAGAACTGCGCCCGCGTACGCGAAGGAAATTCACCCGGCCGGATGTCGCGGAACGCGTTGGCTGGCGCTCGCCGGTCACGGGCCGCAGGCCGCTGTCGGGCCCGCGAGGCCAAAACCGCTGGAGTCGGCCGAGTTCCAGCGCCGGGTGCTCGCCGCCGCCGACCCCTTACATCGCCCCCGACGTCCTCGCCGGGCAGCTCGCCCGCGAGGAAGAGCAGCGCCGCGCCCTGGCCGATTTCCTCGACGGCTGGGGTCCCGGGTGCTGCCCAAGCGCGTGTTCAGGAGGGCCCGGGCGCGTCTTTCCCCGCTCAAGGACCGGCAGATCAATTTCCTGGGCCGCTACCTGTTCCACATCACCGCCAGCGCTCCCGGCCAGGGCCTGCGGCCCTTCCGCGACCCGGATGTGCCCGAGGGCGCCGACGAAGAGGAGTGATCCAGGTATCCGGTCGCGGACGGACGCGGGGCGACTCAGTCGGTCTGGCTGTTCGTGCGCCTGGGCAGATAGAACATCAGGGCCCACATCAGGGCGAAGGCGACGCCGACCCACCAGAGCACGCCGGTGAACGCGTCTCGGTTGACCGCGGCGTCGGGCGAGCCGCCGGTGGCGGAGAAGAACACCGGGGCGGTCAGCGCGGTACCGAGTGCGATGCCGAGATGGACCGCGGTGTTGAACAGGCCCGACGCGGATCCGGCGTTCTCGTTGGGGACCTTGGCCAGGGACATGTCGGCGAGCGGTCCGCCGATCGTGCCGAAGGCGAGCCCGAGCAGCAGGAGGGGTACCGCCATCGCGAGGAGGGTCAGGTCGCCCTGGCGGCTGCTGGTCTGGAGCCCGTAGAGCGCCATCGACGCGACGGCGAAGAGGGCTCCGGTCTGCGGTACGCGGCGTCCGTGGCGGCCGGTGGTCTTCATCGCGATCACCGCGCCGCCCATCTCACCGCAGGCCATCAGCACGAATGCCCCGGCTGCCTGGAGCGGGCTCATGCCCAGGCCGCGCTGGAGGTAGAGCGTCCAGGTCATGAAGAACAGGCCGGACAGCAGCCCCATCAGCATCTGCGCGGCCAGGCCGCCGGTGAACGCCTTGTCCCGAAAGAGGGACAGGGCGACGAGCGGGGCGTCCTTCCCGCGCTGGTGGCGCAGGAAGAGGCCGAGGAGCAGGAGGCCGGCGGCGAGCATGGCGAACGACCACAGCGGCCAGTGGTGGGTGTGGCCCTCGGTCAGCGGGAAGACGATCAGCACGACGGCCAGTGCGGACAGCAGCATGCCGGTGAGGTCCAGGCGCGCGGCTTTCGGGGCGGTCGACTCGGTGATGAACGTGCCGCCGAGGAGGATCACGGCGAGGCCGATGGGCACGTTGATCAGGAAGATCGGGCGCCAGCCCAGGCCGAGCAGGTCGGCCTCGGTGAGGACGCCGCCCAGGACCGGGCCCAGGACGGCGCCGACGGACAGGACCGCGCCGTAGAGGGCGAAGGCCCGGCTGCGGTGCTTGGCGTCGGCGGCGTCGAAGGTGACGTGGAGGGTGGCCAGGATCTGCGGGATCATCACCGCTGCGCCGCCTCCTTGCAGGACGCGCGCTGAGATGAGCATGCCCGCGCTGGTGGCGAGGCCGCACAGTAGTGAGGCCAGGGTGAACACGGCGGTGCCGATGAGGAAGACCGTGCGCCGCCCGTAGGTGTCGCCGAGCCTGCCGCCGGTGATGAGCCCGACGGCGAGGGTCAGCGCGTAGCCGGCGGTCAGCCACTGCACGGCGGCCGGGGAAGCGCCGAGGGACTGCTGGAGGGTGGGGATGGCGGTGAGGACGACCGACTGGTCCAGGACGTCCATCAGCTCGGCCACCAGGACCACCACGAGGGCGATCCTGGCCGCCAGGGACATTTTGGAGGCGCTGCTGGAGGCGGCGTGAGCCACCGGGTCGGTGGTGTGCTGCGGCTCGTTGCCGAGCGCGGGGGAAGCCACGGTGGGACTCCTGATTCAAGGAATCGGGGAGCTCACCGCAAGCCGCACCGGGGCCGCACATGACGAAACCCGGGGCAGACGGCAGAGCTGCACCCGGGGAACAACAGGGATCTACGGGGGGGGGTGACACGGCTCAGGCCAGCGCGACGTCCGCCCCCCGGACACGTTCGAGACACTCAGAACGCGGGGTAACGCGGACGGCTACAGGGCCTGGGGGATGAAATCACCTCAAGATCGCGGAACAGGAGGTCCGAACACTGCCGCCGAGGACTCGGCAGCGGAACTCACCCACGGTACGACACTCCCCACTCCCGGCGCACCTCCGATATCCCGTCCGCCAAAGGGGCGCGGCGGTACCCGGCACTGTCAGAAACGACCGTTTGTGAGAGCCGGGCGTCGAATTCAGTCAGTGAGGCAGGTCGGCGGCGAAGGTGGTGATGGCGTCGGCGAGGGCGTGGGGGCCCGTGAGGAAGGCGTCGTGGGCTTCGCCGGGGATCTCGACGAGGCGGGCGTCGGGCAGGGCCTGGTGCAGGTGGTGGGAGACGTCGGTCAGCCAGCGGGGGCTGAGTTCGCCGATCACGAGGAGGGTCGGGATGTTGAGGGTGGCGAAGCGGGTGAGGTCGTCGCCGAAGCTGTCCATCGCGCGCATCTCGCGGGCCCATGTCGGGGTCATGGACGCGCGGATGGCCCAGAACGGGGTCTGGCGGAACTCCTCGATGGCCTCGTCGGGGAACTTCAGGAAGTTCCGCAGCCCGAGGGTGAGGGCCTGGTCGAGGTCGCCTGCCTGGACGGCCTCCTCGAAGGAGGCGAGAGCGTCGCCCCCGACGGGGCCGCCCAGCGGGATCGGGGGCTCGTAGAGGATGAACGCCGCCGGGGGCTGATGCAGGGCGTGGGCGAGGGTGACGAGTCCGCCGTAGGAGTGGCCGAGCAGGATCGCGTCTGGGCCGGCGAGGTCGAGAGCGACCGCGATGTCGTCGGCCTCCCGCTGGACGGTGTGCTCGCTGTTGTCGCCGCTGGCGCCCCGGCCGCGGCGGTCGATCGCGTAGGTGGTGAAGTGCGGAGCCAGCAGGTCGGCGAGGAGCTGCCAGTCCTGGGCTGCGTTGAGGGCACCCGGGGAGACGACGAGGGGGCGGCCCTGGCCGGTAACCGTGACGGCGATCTCTGTTCCGTCGGTGGAGGTCACGCGGGCCTGGCGGGGGGTAGCGGCAGTCATGATCTTCTTCCTTATGTGGCCGGGCGGCCAGCCCACCCGGGCTGGCCGAGCAGGGGTACGGAGGAGGCGTCTCCGTATCCACCGTAACATCGAAACGATGTACACATCGTTTCGATGTGAGATCCTGGAGTCATGCTTGAACTCGCGATACTCGGCTTCCTCGCCGCAGGCCCCCTGCCCGGTCACGAGCTGCGCCGCCGCATCACGCACCTGACCGGCTACAGCCGTCCGGTCAGCGACGGCACCCTCTACCCGGCGATCAACCGGATGACGAAGGCCGGGCTGATCGAACGGCGCCCCGCACCAGAGGCGGGCGGCGGCCGGTATGTGCTGAACCTGACCGCGGCGGGACGCGAGGACATGCTGCGGCGGCTCCGGGAACCTGCCGAGCACGAGATCACCGACTTCTCCCGCTGGTTCACGATCCTGGCGTTCCTCTCGCTGCTGCCCGACAGCACCGAGCAGCACGCCGTACTGCGCCGCCGCCTGGACTTCCTGGAGACTCCCGCCAGCTTCTTCTACGACGGCGACACCCCGCTACGCGCCGAGCAGGTCACCGACCCTTACCAGCGCGGCATGCTGCTCACCGCCCGCGCCACCAGCCGCGCCGAACGCGCCTGGCTCCACGAGATCCTGGACGGCGACGGCGACGGCGACGGCAGCCGAGCAGCGGACGAACAGCCCCACCCGCAGACCCACACCCGTGATCGGAAGGACTGAACATGCTTGCGTCCTGGTACGACCAGCAGGGCCCGGCCACCGAAGTGCTCCAGTTCGGTGAGCTGCCCGACCCCACCCCCGGCCCCGGTGAGGTCCGCGTCCGCGTCACCGTCTCCGGCGCCAACCCCGGCGACACCAAGAAGCGGCGGGGCTGGACCGGCTCGGCCATGCCCTATCCGCGGGTTATCCCGCACAGCGACGCCGCCGGCATCATCGACGCGGTGGGCGACGGCGTCGACGCGCGCCGCGTCGGGACGCGCGTGTGGGTGTACGGCGCCCAGTCCTACCGCCCCTTCGGCACCGCCGCCCAGTACACCGTCGTCCCCGGCGACCTCGCCGTCCCCCTGCCCGACCACCTGTCCGACGATCTCGGCGCCAGCCTGGGCATCCCCGGTATCACCGCGCACCGCACTGTCTTCGGCGACGGTCCCGTCGACGGCAAACTGGTGTTGGTCAACGGCGTCCTCGGCGGGGTCGGCTCACTGGCCGCCCAGCTCGCCCGCTGGGGCGGCGCCACGGTCATCGGCACCGTCCGCCGCAGCACCGAACTGAACCGGATCGACCCCGCAGTCGTCTCCCACGCCGTCGCCCTCGACTCAGGCGACCCCGCCGCCGCGATCCGCGCCCACGCACCCGACGGCGTGGACCGGATCATCGAGGTTGCCCTGTCCGACAACGCCGACCTGGACGACGCCGTAGTCGCGAACGGTGCGGTCATCGCCGCCTACGCCACCCGCGACGACCGCACCGAGATCCCGTTCTGGACCCTGCTGTTCAACAACGTCACCCTGCGCCTGCTCGGCAGCGACGACTTCCCCGCCGAGGTCAGACGGCAGGCCGCCCGCGACCTCACCGCCGCGGCCGCCGTCGGCGCCCTCACCGTCGATGTCGGCGACCGCTTCCCGCTCGCCGACATCGCCAAGGCCCACGACCGCATCGACGCTGGCGGTCGAGGGCGCGTCCTGATCGACGCCCCTCAGTAAAAGACTCCGGCCTGACCTCCTCATCCCCCCCGCAGTCGAGCGTGAGGGCGCTGCGGGCGGGGTGGAAGCCCGCGGGTCGGGCGCGGTGCGGGGGCCAGGCAGCATGGCCGCTGCAGCGGCGAGATCGAGGTGGGAGTTCATGTCCAGCTCGAACCGGCCGTAGGGGTTCACATGGGTCCAGAACAGCGGTTACAGGGCCCGCCGGTCGGCATGGGTGAGCCGCTTCTGCCACTTCTTCTCACTCAGGATGTCCTGGAGGAGCAGGGTGTTGACATGCACCAGCGCCGACCGGAGCAGGAGCAGCGCCAGCATCGAGACCTCCCGCTCAGCGCTTTTGCCCCGCCCCATGAGGGTTAACCCGGCATGCCCCACTGCGCACCACTCCTCTTCGGGATCGATTACCTCTCCACCGGACCCATGAAAACCTATGCTGGCTGGAGTAGACATTGGGTGGTGGTGTGGTTATGGTTTCTCTCGTAACCAAGAAGGACCGCAGGGCCTGGCAGAGACGAACTGCCGGGCAGTAGTACACGCAGTACTCGTAGGTGCAGTGCGCAGGACGGTGCGGTGGTGGAGTTTCGAAGCCAGGGTTGGTGCATGACGGGCGACGGGGCTGACGGCCGGACCGGGTGGCCCGCAGTGATCAGGGGCCGCCATGAAGCAGTACCGCAGTTAACGCAGTGGTTGCAGTACCCAGCAGTGAAGTCAGTGAGCGGTACCTCGGTGAAGGCGTCGGCTGGGGGCGCGCGCACCGGGAGGTTCGGCAGTGGGGTTCTAAGCCAGAGCAGATGCAGGACGGGCGACGGGGCTGGCTGCCGGAAGTGGCGCTCGGAAGGGCCACAGCACTACAAGCGGTTCGCGGTAAAGGAAGTACCCGCAGTTCGCAGTATCAGCAGTATGCAGTCCCCCGCTTGGTAAGCAGTTGATCACCAGAGGGAAGAACGGAGGAACCGAAGCATCATCAGGATCGCCCGGACGCCACGCGAGTCCGGGTACCGCAGGACATCGACAGTGAGGTGGTCTCCGGTCACGCATTCGCGATCCCCGCATCCCCGACGCAGTTCAGGTCGGGTCGGCGGAAACAGAAGGTCGGCGCAAGACCAAGGCCGGCAGATGGTGTAGCAGTTCCTTCGGGGCCCGGGAGCCACACGCTCCCGGGCCCCTCCGTACGTTCCCGAAAGAGGTGCGATGACCGCAGACGACTCCTTCGGCCGTCTCGATGACGACGACTACCCCGCCTACACCACGGGCCGGGCCGCCGAACTGCTCGGCACCACCCAGAACTTCCTCCGCGCCATCGGCGAGCACCTCCTGATCACCCCGCTCCGCTCACCGGGTGGACACCGCCGCTACTCCCGCTACCAACTGCGCATCGCCGCCCGAGCCCGCGAGCTCGTCGACCAGGGCACCCCATCGAGGCGGCCTGCCGGATCGTCATCCTCGAAGACCAGCTCGAAGGGGCCCGGCGCATTAACGCCGAACACCGCCATAGCCCCGGAGTAGAAGCCTCCCCGTCCGCGGCTTGACCCGGTGCGCGCCTGCCGGCCCCGGCAGACTGGCGCGCACCTTGCTACGCCACCCGGCCCTCGTATCCTCTACTGATTCAGGTCGAGAAGCAGCATTTCGACAGCATTTCGGGAGTCACGCGCGGCGGTCGCGGCGCAGCAGAAGCCGATTCGCTCGAGAGCCTGACGCGGCAGGGTCTTGTGGCCGTGTCGCCGCGTGGCACCTCGGTCAGCCGGGGAGGCTGATGGGGTCAGGCCCGACGCGGCGGAGGGGAGGCCATCCCGAGTGGTCTTGAGCCCGCCCTTCGAGCCGATGCTCGCTCAGGCCGCCGAGTACGTCCGCGGCTCCGGCGTCCTGGCGAGCGGCTTCGCCGCCGAGCAGAAGTGCGACGGCCACCGCGCGATCCTCTTCACCCCCACCGGCCCCAGCGGCCGGCTGCTTCCAGACCCGGCGCGGCTCCCTGATCCAGGACCGGTTTCCGGACCTGGCCGCGGCCGCCGCCCAGCTGCCCGACGGCCTGGTCGATGGCGAGCTCGTCGTGTGGGACACCGCGGTCAGCCGGCTGTCCTTCGAGGCGCTCCAGCGCAGGGCCGCCGCCCGCGGCCGGACCGCGGCCGCGCTCGCCGTGGAGACCCCGGCCTTCTTCATCGCCTTCGACGCCCTACAGATCGACGGCACCAAGCTCCTTGCTCTGCCCTACGCCGAGCGCCGCCGACGCCTTGAGGTCCTCTTCGCCTCCCGGCAGCTGACCTCGCCACGGACGCTGTGCCCGCAGACCACCGACCCGGTCACGGCCCAGGAGTGGATGGAGCGCTGGACGCACATCCCCGGCGTCGAGGGTCTGGTCCTCAAGAGGCTGAACCAGCACTACCGGGCCCTGAGCCCGAGGCCGGACCAAGATCAGGCGCAGGAACACCACCGAGGCGATCATCGGCGCCATCACCGGCACCCTCAACCGCCCTGGGCTCCTTCTCCTGGGCCGTCACGATGCCTCCGGCCGCCGCCTCCACCCCGTCGGCCGCACCGTACCGCTGCGCCCTGACGCGACCAGCGAGCTCGCCGAGCATCTCACCTCGGCCAGCCCCGGCCACCCGTGGACCGGTGCGAAGTCTCCTCGGCCTGGGGCACGCGCGACGTCCTCGACACCACGCTCGTCCAGCCCGAGCTCGTCGCGGAGGTCAGCGCCGACACCTCCGTGGACCGCGGCGGCGTCTGGCGCCATCCGCTCCGCTACGTGCGCCTGCGCCAGGACGTGGCCGTCGAGGACGTGGCCCGCTTCAATGGAACCGGGCCGCAGCCGAAAGGCTGCCAGAGCGGGCCACCGTGCGGCGTGCCAACCGGGCGAGGTCAGCCGAGCAGACGCCGAACGGTCCGTGGGGCGGTCGTGCGGCACCAGGCTGACGCCCTCGTGCCGCACGAGATACTCGACGCAGGTACACCGCCACAGGAGATACGACCGTCCGGTCAGTGCCACCGCTGGTACGAGTTGCTGTCGCCGTAATCCGGGCCGGTGTAGACCTTGCCGCCCTTGCCGTTGCTGTCCAGAACGCGCCAAGTCTGGCGGTTCGTGAGCTTCCAACCTGTGCTCGTCTTGGTCTCGTACCACCGCTGGAACCAGTTTGTCTGGTCCCGGCCGGAGTTGCAGGGTTCGACGTAGACCGTGTCGTTGTAGTTGGTCAGGCACCAGCCCAATTGGTTGACCATGTTCCAGCTGCCGTCGCTGTTCTCGACCTCGTTCCACCACACGCCGTTGGGGGCATTGCAGTTCCAGAACGTGCTCACCGGTCCGTAATTCTCGATGGATGAGAGACCCTGGGCGGCCGCCCTCGCCGATTTCGGCTTCACCGTCCTCGACGCAGCGCAGCTTTTGTCGCCAGCGGCTGAGGTGGACACCGCTGCGCTGGCAGCTGCCGAGCACAGGCAGGTCAAGCACTGGAATCCGAAGACCCTCGGCGCGATGCTCTTCAACTCCTGGGACTGATAGCGGCACAGATCGGCGTCCCTGGCCCGGCGGCGCGCCTGTCCTGGGTCTCGGGTGCTTATGGGGTGGCCCAGGGGATGCCGAGGTCGGCGAGTACGCCGAGCTGCTCGGGGGTGAGTCGGTCGCGGCGTTGTTTCTGGTTGACGATCCAGATGCCGGTGCGGTGCGTGGTCCCGTCGGGGAGCTCCTCGGCATGCCCGCGGCCCGGCAGGCCACCGGTCTCGAAGGCCGCCTCGGCCCGCCCGGCCGCGGCACCCGCCTCCCTTGGCGGCTTCTTCGGCGGGTGACGGCGCGGTGCCCGCAGCGCCTTGGTCACGCCGAGCTCGCTGAGCCGGCGCTGCTGCTCGACGTTGAGCCGCTCCCACTTTTGTCGTTGGGTGGTGAGCCAGCATCCGATGTCCTGGCCGTGCCGACTGACCCCCGGGGTGATGTCCCGCAGCCGCGCCCCAGCGGCGAGGGCTTGGGCGAGGTAAGCGTAGTGCCGCTGCCAGTCGAGGGTCCACCCGAGCTCGCACTGGTTCCAGTCGGGGTCGATCGCGGCGAGTTCGCCGGCCCGCCGCTCGGCGCGGCCGGGGTCCTTGCCGAGCGGCGGGCCGGCGGATGTTGGTGAGCTACTGTCCGACGGGTATGTCCAGCGCGCTGGCGTGCGGCGGGGCCGCGAGGGTCCGGTGCAGGGCGAAGTAGGCGTCGGCGGTGTCCCAGACGATGCCGAGCTCCTCCAGCGCGGCGGCCCGCTCCCCGCTCATGGCCCCGGCCCGATAGGCCCGCCGCTGGTCGGAGAGCCACCGCCCAGCGGGTAGGCGTCCTCTTGGTGGTCGTCGGGGACGTCGAGTCGCCGGTGCGCTGCTGGTAGCGGAGTGCGGCCTCGGCTCCGCGCCGCCAGTCGACGCGCGCGGTGTCGATGACCTGGTAGGTGATCCACTTCGCGATAAGGACAGGGTCGCGAGATGCGATGAGCCTCTTTGGTGTCATTGGCGTGTGGCGGTGATGTTCCGTCAGGTCAGCGCGCCTTCCGCAGGGCAGGCGTATGTGGGGGCTGTGTGCTGACTGACATGGAAGTGGAGGCCGGGGTTGTGGCGCTGACACGAGGTGGTGTTTGTCTGGTTGGGCCCTGCCATGAAAGCGGTATTTCGCACTCAGTGCCCGATTCCCTCGGGAGTAGCCACCGGCCCGCCCAAGCATCAGACCTCGGCCAGTGAGGCCGGTCCGTGATCCAGAGGAACGCCGTGTCCGCCACTACAGGGAGCTGAAGAACTTGGTTGCGAACCAAGTGGACTGGCTTGCTCCGTTCTGGCCGTCGATTGTGAGACCCGTGAGGCGGCCCTGGAAGTTGAAGCTACCGATGTAGATCCCGTGCCCGACTGAGAAGGAGATCTCGCTATCAGTTACTTGGCCCGTGACATGCTCTATCCCAGGCGAATTGTCGATGTGCGCAGTACCGTCGACGTAACCGCTTGAATCTTGGCCTACTGTCAAAATAACGCTATGCCCGTTACCTTGGGCTAGACCCCACTGTCCGTTGACATCCATAACCATAGCTCCACTCCCTGCTTCCAGCGGAACCTCCGACTTCTCTAAACCAGGTTAGTACTTGCTCAATCCGAGCGCATTTTGCGATTTGTTAACGAGGTAACTACTGAGGTGGAACTTGTGATGTCGTTTCGTTGCTTAGGTGATGGGCGCCATGGACCCTTATTGCCTGGCGATATGAGTGTGCACCAGGGCGCGAGCGTTGAGCTGGGCTCCTTCGGCTACGGCCTGTCGTTTGTCTGCTGAAGGCCGGTGTCGTTTCCTGTGCTCGGATCTCTGGGTGCCCATGGGGCTCGCCGCCCGCGAGCCGGGATGTGAAGCGGTCCTGGGGTCCGCTGACCGAGGGGTTGAGCGTGCCCCGGGACCTGGACCTCCGCGACTGCGCGAAAGCGTTGGAGTAGCTCGGCGTGCTCGCGCATTCCGCGATCGTCGGCGTCGTCAAGGATGTGCTGCCCGAGACCCAGGTCGGTCTCCTCGTCGGTTTCCGCCCCTGGCCCCTGCTCGCGGCCCGCATGAACCAGATCCGCGACCAGGGCGGCCCCGCACTCCTCGGCGTGCACCTGGCCCGTCTGCAGGACGACACCTCCTTCAAGGAGGCCGCGGGTGCCGCCGCTGCGCGGCCGTCTCGTGGACGCGACCTTGAACTCCCTGACGACCCCCCCTCGGAGCCGCCCGCGCCCGCGTCCCCGGTGCGGGTCCGGGTGTCCGGGGCGGCGGCCCGCTCCCGTTCCACCACGACACCCGCCGCCGCAGCTTTCGGACAGCAGGCTCCGACAGAAGCCGCGGTCCCCGCCCACCGGCAGCAGGCCGGACCGGCTAGGGGCGCGGGGCGTACGCGGTGACGCCCGGCCGCGGCTGCGGATGCCGGGATCTCACACAGCCGACCCCGCCCACTCGACCCCGAGTTCGGCCAGCGCCCGCAGTTGCTCGACGTCGAGCCGGTCGCGGCGCTGGCGCTGGTCGGCCAGCCACACGCCGGTCCGGTGCTCAGTCCCCTCGGGGAGGTACTCGACGAGCGACCTTCCCGTGCGATGCGCCGATTCCGTGTCAGTGGGTGGTGTCAGTGACGTTGCGTCAGGCAATGGCGTTTGTGCTGGTGGAAATGGTACTCAGCTTGACGATCTATAGAAGCTTCGGAGTCAAGGTTACGGGCAGGAGGCCCGGTACGGCACCGTGGGCAGGTGGTCCGCCCACTGTTCCCGGGTGAGGCTCCGCCCGGCCGACCGGCAGATGCCGACCGCGGCGGGGCCGGGGTCGAGCGGCCAGCGGACCACGCGGCCGTCCTCGGCGCCGGAAAGGAGTGCGCCGTCGGCGGTGAAGGCCAGGCCCCGGATCCGCGCCGTATGACCGGTGAGGGTGGCCAGCCTGCTCCGCGTCGCGACGTCCCACACCATCACGGTACCGTCGTCGCCGGCCGAGGCCAGCCGCCGCCCGTCCCGGCTGAAAGCCAGTGTCTGGACGGCAGCACTGTGCCCCTTCAGTAGCGCGGTCTGCCGACCGGTCCGGCCGTCGCGCAGCGCCACCGTACGGCCGTCGCCGGAGGTGGCCAGCACGCTGCCGTCCGGGCTTAGCGCCAGTGTCTGCACCGCGCCCTGCCCGGTGTCGTCGCGGCTCAGCAGCGCCCCCGAGGCCGCGTCCCAGCTGGTCAGCTTTCCCGACGGCCCCACGCCCAGCAGCCGGTCCCCTGAGGGGTGGAAGGCCACCGCGGTGGCAAGCCGGGAGGCGTAGCGCGCGGTGACGTCCACCGGCGCGGCCGGGGTGCTGACGTCCCAGGCGAACAGGCCGAGCGCTGCCACCACCAGCAGCCTGCCCCCGGGCGCGAAGGCGACGCCGGTCGCGGAGCCGAAGCCGAACGGGCCCAGCGGCTCGCCCAGCCTGCGGTGCTCCGCCGTGTCCCAGAGGGTGACCAGGCGGTTGCGGCTGACCGCGGCCAGGAGCCGGCCGTCCGGGCTGAAGGCGACCGCGGCCACCTCGTCCTGATGGCCGTCCAGCACGGCGACCGGCTTGCCGGCGCGGTCCCAGAGGCGTACCGCACCGTCGCTCCCTGCCGTCGCCACCGTGGCGCCGTCGGGGCTGACCCGGACATCGGTCACCTTCGCGCTGAAGCCGCCGAACGGCTCGGCCGCCAGGTCGTGCACCACGATGGTGCCGTTGTAGCCGGCGGAAGCCACCGTGCCGCCGTCCCGGCTGAGCGCCACCGATACCGTCTCGCTGCGCCCCCGGTCCGGGTACGAGCCGAGCGCCACACCGCGCCGGAAGTCCCAGAGGCGCACCGTGCCCGCCTCGTCCGCCACCGCTATCCGGTCCCCGGCCGGTGCGGAGGGCGTCCAGGCGTACGAGGCCCTCAGGGCCGGTGGCGCGATCGCCGCCGGGGTCGGGCCGCTCAGGTCCCACAGGCTCAGGCCGTGGTCGTCGGCCGAGGCCGCCAGGATCCGCCCGCTCGCGCCGAAGGCCACCGAATCGGAACGGGCGGCGTCCAGTCGGGCGGTCCGTCGGCCGGTTCCGACCTCCCACACCTGTGGTCCGTCGGCGCCGGAGGCGGAGACCAGCAGGCCCCCGTCCGGGCTGAAGGCCAGCGAGGTGACCTGGGCGGGGCCGGCCGCCAGGACCGTACGGGCGCCGGTGGAGAGGTCGTGCAGCGCGATCGAGCCGCCCGCCGTGCCGGCCGCCACCAGCCGCCCGTCCGCGCTGAACGCCATACCCCGGCCCCCGCCGTCCTCCACCAGCCGGGTGACCTGGCGGCGCTGCGCCACGTCCCAGACGATCACCGAGCCGGACGTGCCGTCGATCCCTGACGAGGCCAGCAGCCGCCCGTCCCCACTGAACCGCACCTGCTGCATCAGGCCCTGGCCGCCCGCGAGCTCGGCCACCTTGGTACCGGTCGCCGGATTCCAGAGGATCACCGATCCGGCGCCGCCGGCCGAGGCGAGCAGCGTGCGGTCCGGGTTGAAGTCGACGGCGTACACGGGCACGCCGGGGGTGCCGAATTCGGTGCGGTGGGGCACGGCGGCGGCGCTCAGGACGGCGCCCCGGGTCTCGGCGTCCGGGTGCATCCGGGCGGCCGTCACCGCCAGCAGCCCCGCGAGCGCCGGGTCGCTCCCCAGCAGCGAGCGGGACTTCAGGGCCAGCTCCCCGGCCAGGGCGGCCGTCTGGCGCCGCTGGGCGTCCTGGCGCTGGCTGAACGCCAGGCCGCCGCCGAGCAGTGCCAGTACCAGCAGCACCGCTGTGCAGGCCACCAGCCGCTGCAGCAGGCGGGTCCGCCGCCGCCCGGCCGCCTGCTCGGCCGCTGCCAGCTCCGCACCTGCCCGCAGGTACTCCGCCTCCCACTGGTTGGCCTCGCCCGGGTGCTCCGCCGCCCAGGCCCGCGCGGTCTGGAGCTGGGTGCCCCGGTAGAGCGCACCGGGATCCCGGCCGAGCGCCTGCCAGTGCTGGGCGGCATCGGTCAGCCGCCGGTGCACGAGCAGGCTCGCGCGGTCGTCGGTCAGCCAGCGGTGCAGCCGGGGCCACGCCCGGATCAGTGCCTCGTGGGCGAGCTGGACGACCTCCCCGTCCAGCACGATCAGCCGGGCCCCGGCCAGCAGTTCCAGTACCTCGTCGAGCGCGTCGTCGGCGGCCAGGCCGGACAATTCGGCGCGGGCGATCGGCCGGCGGGTGTCCTCGGTGCCCTCGCCCAGAGCGGCCAGGCGGAGGAAGATCCGCCGGGCGAGGTCCTGCTGCGGCGCGAGCCGCTGGTACGCCCCTTCCGCCGTCTGCGCCAAGGCGCCACGCACACCGCCGCAGGCCCGGTAGGTGGCCGCCGTGAGCTCCTCGCCGGTGCGCTGGTGCCAGGTCTCCAGCAGCGCGTGCGAGACCAGCGGCAGTGAGCCCGGCTGCTCGGCCGCGTCCGCCAGTACGACCGTCGCGAGCTCCGGGTCCAACCGCATGCCGGCCCGCGCGGCCGGCCGCACCACGATCTCCCGCAGCTCGGCTTGGGAGGGCGGCCCCAGCAGAATCTGGGCCTCGTCGCGCAGGGCTTCGGTCAGCCCGGGGTGCCGGGTGACGCGGCCCAGGAAGTCGGCGCGTACCCCGAGGGCGACCGTGGTCCGCCGACCGGGACCGTGCGTCGCGTCCAGCAGGGCGTCGACGAAGCGGAATGCCTTCGTCTCGTCGGCGCAGAGGGTGAAGATCTCCTCGAACTGGTCGACCACCAGCAGCAGCCGCGTATCGGCGGGGCCCGCCGCCAGCGCGCCGCGCACGGCGATGTCCAGGGCAGCCGGATCGGCCGTCAACTCCTCGTTCAACCGCCCGGCGTCACCGCCGGACAACTTCGCCACCTGGTCGGACAACTCCTGCAGCGGGTGAGCCGTCGGGGTCATCAGGATGGTCCGCCAGCGACTCGCGGCGCCCCCGTCCGCTTCCAGCGCGCCGACCAGCCCGGCTCGCAGCAGCGAGGACTTCCCACTGCCGGAGGCCCCGAACAGCCCGACCAGGGGCAGCCGTTCGACCCTCTCGCGCAGCCGCCCGGCCATCTCCGCACGGCCGAAGAACCACAGGACGTCCTCGGGCTGGAAGGCCGCCAGACCCTGGTACGGGCACGGCTGCGCCGCGCTCTCGCGCACCGTCTCACCGCCGGCGTCGGCCGCCGCCTCCCACCGCGTCCGCCACTCCGCCTCATCGCCCCCGCAGGCCGTCGCATAGGCCAACGTGACCTCCAGCGACGGCAACCGTCGGCCCTTGGCGGCCTCGGCGAGCGTGCTGGCGGAGTAGTGGACGCGCTGGGCCATCACCCGGTAGCCGGGACGCCCCGCTCGCTCCCGCAGCTCGCGCAGCCCGGCCGCGAGGAGCGCCGTCCGTCCGCCGTCCGGGTCAAGCGGCTTCTCCGGACGTCCCACGCCCAACCCCCTGTTGACCACAGTTGTTTGTCCGGCATCCAGGCCCCTGCCGGACAAACTCTGGGCCGATTAGACAGGGTGTCGCAGCGGCTGTCCAGGCCGCTCCCAGCCAGCAGACGAAGGAGCCCTCATGGCCCGCACCCGTTCATGGATCCGCCGCAACCCGGTCGTCCTCGGCCTCCCCGCCTTCCTCACCGCCCTCACCGTCCCGGCCCTGGTCGCCCCTGTACAGGCGCAGGCCGCCACCCACTACCAGACCGCGACCTTCGGTACCGCCAACGGCTACAACTACACCGACTGCCTCACCAACGGCTGGGCCACCCGCTGCAAGCTCCGCGGCTACCTCTACGGCGCGCCGGACAACTACGTCCTCTGCAAGAAGTGGGGCGACGAGGTCAGCGACTCCTCGGGCAACTACAACCACTGGTGGCTGAAGACCGACCTCGACACCAACCTCTGGGGCAGCGGGCCGGCCTACATCTCGGCCTACTACCTCTCCAACTGGGGCAACGACGAGGCCAAGGACAACTCGGGCCACGTCATCCCCAACTGCTGATCTCCGGCCACCGACTCGCAGGACCGTCACGGGGGGCGGTACCTTCGAGCGGCTCCGGGCACGACTGAGATCCGTCAGTGGTGCCCGGAGGGCCGGTACGCCGCCGAGGAACGCGTGAAGCGAGGATGGTGCGAGAGCCGTCGGTGAAGAGGTTGCCGAAGCCGAGGGATGCGGGGATGTCGAAGCTGGCGCAGGCGTACCAGCGGTCTCACCCGGGCCGTCGGGATCCGCGCCGCAGTCGTGGCCTCCGCCCACCTACGGGCACGCGAACTCGACCTCGGCCTCACCGTGGGCGAACGCGCCGTCACCATCCTGCGCCAGGTCCGCTCCACCCGCGCCCACGACTACCTGCGCTCCCTCAACCACGAACTCACCCCATGGGCCGCAGAACCACAGGTCAACGACTTCCTGCACCGCTCCCACCAAGTCATCGCCGCCGCCTGAGCCCACGGGCGCGGCCGGACGGCGTCCCCGCGCGTACGGGGCCCGGGGTCAGGGCCTGAGCCGGGTGCTGTACTGGCGGGTCTGCACCCGCCCCGGGACGAAGGTGCCCGCGAACGAGATGATCTCCGAGGCGCTCCGCTCCAGCCGCAGGATGTCCTCAAAGGCCGGCGAGGCCCGCAGGATGCCGTCCGCGGCATCGGATTCCCCGCCCGGTCGGGCCCGCTCCTCCATGATCGCTTTGGCCTGACTCCGCCACGCCACCGCGGTCTTCTCATCGACCCCGTAGCCGGCCACCAGGGCCTCCACCACGGTGTCGGCGACTTTCGCCTTGGCCTTCCCCTTCTCCAGACGGCTCAGCGTGGCGGTGGAGCCGGCGACGCTCCGCCGGACGGCCTCGGCGCCGGTCCAGCCGCAGCTGTGGCGGGTCTCCTGCAAGGCGAGACCCATAGGCGGCGCCGCAGCGTCGTGCTGGAGTCGTCCGCGTCGAGCGGGTCGCGCGGCGCTTGGCGCGCGAGCGGGTGGGAAGGCCGATCGGCCACGCGAATCTCTCCCTTTGCGGATGGTGGTGAGCTCTCACCACCGTCGCAGTCTGAGTACCTCGCGTGGCCCTGTGCAACACCGCATCGCTCATCGCCCACGGCTCCTTCACACCGTAGTGACCGCCTGCACCCCGAATTCCCACCCACCCCGGAAAACCCCCGCCAGACCCGGAAGGGGAAACACGGAAAACACGGAGAGACCCTGACCGTTCGGGGTGTGACGATGAGATTGGCGCCGCACCCCCGCCCCAGCCTGTCCCTCGAAAGGGGCAACTTTTCCGTCAGATCATCAGCTCAATGAAAAATGGAAAAGCCAGTTCCAGACAACGGAAAATGCGGTAAAGATACGTCACCGGCATGTGCGGACACCGCGGACCCTCCGCACACACCCCGGGCCGCCGAGAACCAGGGGGCCAAGCACCGCACCGCCGCACCAGCACCTAGCTGGCCGCCACCGGCGCGTCCTGCTCGCAGCCCGTCGGGATGCGGCCTGCGGCCGATCACGCTGTCCGGCACACGCTCTCCCGTATCCCCGCTTCCGGTCCTACCGTTGAGAAATTCCGCACCGGACCGGAAGGGGCCGCAGTGGCAGGGACCGTGGAGGGCAAGCACCGCTCACCGATCGGTGACGATGGGCACCAACCGAACCGACCCGTCCCACCACCCCCACTTTTGCCGCCCACCACTTCCGACCCGAAGAAGTAGCCCGTGCCCGTGCCCACACCCCCGGACCCCGCCGTCGACCCCGCCCTCCTCGACGGCCTCCTCGCCGCGGTCGCCGAGCAACTCGACCAGCCCCTACCCGCCTGCCTGGAAGAGGCACTCCACCGCATCCCCCGCCACCGCTTCCTGCCCGACCGGATCTGGATCCGCGACGGCACCGGCGGCTACGAGGCACTCGACCGGACGACGGACCCCGACCGGTGGACGGCCACCGCCTACACCGACCAGCCGCTGATCACCCACTTCACCCACAACCTGCCGACCTCCTCAGCCTCCATGCCCTCCGTGATCATCCGCATGCTGCTCCTGGCCGGCCTCGACCAACCCCCCACCCCGATCGGGAAAGGCCTGCGCGTCCTGGAACTCGGAGCCGGCACCGGCTACAACGCCGGCCTCCTGTCCGCCCTGGTCGGCGAGGACTTGGTGACCACCGTCGAACTCGACCCCGTCCTCGCCGCCACCGCACAGGAAAACCTGAAAGCGGCCGGCTGCGCGCCCACGGTCGTGGCCGGGGACGCAGCGGCCGGATGGCCGCCGAACACCCCTTACGACGTGGTCCTGGCCACGTTCTCCGTCGACCACATCCCGCCCGCATGGCCGAGGCAGGTCAGGCCGGGCGGCCGGATCGTGACGCCGTGGACCTCGGCCTGGTGCACGTACGGCACCCTCGCCCTGACCGTCAGCACCAACGGGCAAGCCCAGGGCCGCTTCCACCCCTTCGCCTCCTACATGCCGATGAACCGCCCCACGGCCGCGCCCACCGAGGCCGCGCCAGCGGGCGGAGCGAAGCGCTCTTCCACCGGGTTGTCGCCGTGGGCGGTAGCGGGGGGGACCTCGACGCCGAGTTCCACATCGGCCTCACCGTCCCCGGCACCTCCTTCACCTGGGACACCAGCGGCGAGCACGCCCACACCCGCCTGCACCTCCACGACACCACCGGCTCCTGGGCGACCGTCGACTACGACGGCCGTACCGCGGCCGAGTTCACGGCCACGCAGGTGGGCCCCCGCCTCCTGTGGGACGAGATCACCGCCACCTACCGCAGGTGGGAGGAGCTCGGCAGGCCGAGTGTTGACCGCCACGGCCTGACCACCACCACCGACGCCACCACGATCTGGGTGGACACGCCCACCAACACCCTCGCCACCCGCTAGTGCTGTGGCCGGAAAGGTTTGCCGGGGTCGCGGTGTCCGGTGCGGTGCATCGCAAGGCGGAGGACCGCGACTCGTACTGGACGTACTTGCGCGGTCCGACAATGCCGCGAGGTGCCGTGCCGGGCGCCGTGACCCGGCAAACCTTTCCGGCCACGGCACTAGCCACGAATCCCTCCCGCTCTCGCCGGCGCTACCCGCTCGTGAGCTGGTCCTGGACAGCCCAGGTAGCCGCATGCCGCACGGCTGGCTGCTGAGGACACACCAGCCAGCTGCCCCTGCCCGCCCTCCGCCCGGCCGCCGTCCCCCTGCGCCCCGACGCAGCCTGAGAGCTCCGAGTCGCTCACCTTGGCGAGCCCGGGCCTTTCGTGTACCGGCGCGATGTTCTCCGCCGTCTGCGGAACCTGCGAAGTCCTCGACACCACCCTCGTCGCCAAGATCAGCCTCGGGCACCCCTATCGATCGCGTACGTCCGGGGCGCCTGCACCAGGACTCAGTCGCTCGACGACGTGCCCAGTTCGCCGGAGGCGGGCCGCAGCCGAAGGGATGACTGCACGGGCCGACGCGCGGAGTGCTGCAGGGTGTCGGCCGCGTTGGGGGCGGGGTCAGGAGGCTTCGGGCATGGATGTGGAGTCGTTGGCGGCGGAGTTGTACGAGCTTGTGCCGTCGGAGTTCACCGTGGCCCGCGACGCGTACGTGGCCCAGGCCCGTAAGGCGGGTGACAAGGAGCTCGCCGCCGCGATCGCCGGGTTGCGCAAGCCGACGGTCGCCGCGTGGACGGCCGGCCTGCTGGCCCGCCGCCGGCCGAAGGAGGCGCACGGCCTGGTTCAGCGATTCACGGTCACAACTCGTTCTTACTCAAAAGTGGAGCCAGGCACGTTCTGAGAGCCGCCCCACGGAGTCCGGTAGGCGGGGCGAGTGGACAGGCCCCACCGTGGTTGATCCCCAAGGTGTCCGGGGCGCCGACCCACTGCTGTGCGGGTGCGGTGGGCCGACGCAGCGGTGCGGTCAGGCGATCTTGACGGTGGAGCCGGCGGCTTCGAGTGCGGCTACCTCGTCGGAGGGTGCGGTGGTGTCGGTGACGAGGGTGTGCAGGAGCGTGGCGGGGCCGACGTGGGCACGGGCGGTGCGGCCGAGTTTGCCGCCGTCCGCGGCGAGGACGACGCGGCGGGCGGATGCGATGCCCGCCTTCTTGATCGCGGCGTCGTCGAGGTCGTAGGCGGTCAAGCCGTCGGCCGCGCTCAGTCCGCAGCAGCCGATGATGGCCGTGTCGAAGCGCAGGGCGGCCAGGGAGGCGAGGGCGAGCGGGCCGGTCAGGGCCCCCTCGGCGGCGCGCGGCTTTCCCCCGGGCACGAGCAGTTCCGCGTGACCGGGTGTCTCGCCGAGCAGGTGGATGGCCTGCAGGGACAGGGGCATCACGGTGATGTGCCGCTCGCGCAGGATACGGGCGACTTCCAGGCAGGTGGTGCCGCTGTCCAGTAGCACGCTCTCGCCGTCGGCGATGAGCGACGCGACTTCGGCGGCGATCCTGCGTTTGGCGTCGACCGCCTCCTGGGCCCGCAGGGCGAACGGGGGCTCCTCACCCCTGAGGAGAAGGGTGCGCGCGCCGCCCCGGACGCGTTCGAGGACACCCTGCGCTGCGAGGGCGTCGAGGTCTCGCCGGATCGTCATGTCCGAGGCCCCGGTCAGTTCGGCGAGTTCCTGGACCGTGGCGCCGCCGGAGTCCCGAACGGTCTTCGCGATCAGCCCGTGGCGGTCTGTGTTGCTCATATCGCGATTCAACACCACCATCATCGCACATTCAATATGTTCGAAAGCGGACTTTCGAACATTGGATGTGTTCGTTACGGTTGGGGGTATGGATCGTTCCTTGCGAGCCGCCCGTGTGGCGACCTACGTCTACTTCGTCCTCTGCGGCACTCTGATGGGTGCCTGGGTTGTCCACATCCCCGCGATCGAGGAACGCGTAGGCATCACCCATGCGACGCTCGGCGGCCTGCTGGTCCTGCTCGGGCTCGGGGCCTTCCTCGGAATGCGGGTGGCCGGACGCCTGACCGACCGCTTCGGCACGCGCATCGTCGTGCCCACCGGCGGCGTGCTGTGCGCCGCGGCCCTGGTGCTGCCCGGCCTGGCGCACAACGCGTGGACACTGGGCGCGGCACTGCTGGTCTTCGGGTTCTGCAACGGCTGCCTGGACGTGGGCATGAACGCCCACGCCGTTCACGTGGAGAAGGCGTACGGCCGGCCTGTCATGTCCGGCTTCCACGCCACCTTCTCCGTCGGCGGCGTCCTCGCCGCACTGGTCGCCGCCGCTACGTCGAGCGCCGGCGCGAGCCCGGCAGCGGGAATGGCGGCCCTCGGCGCCGTGGGCATCGTGACCGCGCTCGTCTCGGCACGCGCACTGCTGCCCGGAGCCGCCGACACCGGCAACGACACCCAGACTCACGGGACCGGGGCCTCGCCGGCCGGGGCGCGCCGACGAATCTGGCTCCTGGCTGCCCTAGCGCTGATGGTCATGCTCTCCGAGGGAGCCGCGAACGACTGGAGCGCGCTGCACTTCAAGGACGTCCTCGGCACCTCCACCAGCACCGCCGCCATCGCGTACGGCACCTTCGCGGCGGCCATGACCACCGGCCGGCTGCTCGCCGACCGCCTCGCAGGCCGGTTCGGCCCGATGGCGATCCTCCGCCACGGGGCAGCCGTGGCCGCCGTCGGCATCACCCTGGTGGCACTCGGCCCGTGGATGTGGACGGCATTCACCGGCTGGGCCCTGTTCGGCCTGGGACTGTCGGGCTGTGTCCCGCAGCTCTTCAGCGCGGCCGGACACGCGGACCCGGCCGCCGCGGGCGCCAACGTCTCACGGGTAGCTGGGCTCGGCTACCTCGGCATGCTCGCCGGCCCCGCCGTCATCGGCTGGCTCTCCCACGCCGTTGCCCTGAACCACGCCTTCCTCCTACTGACACTGCTCTGTACGACCACCGCAGTGGCCGCCGGGGTCCTGCGCACCCACTCGGTCGGTACGCGCCGTGGTGAGCCCGCGCCCACCGGCGACCGCCCCCACCACACCTCCGCCTGAACGCACCCGGCCCCAGTCCGCCGACACCCCCTTTCCTCAGGAGCTCCACCATGAGTACCGCCCCTCGCACGCCGCTGTCGCAGCGGATCCGTACCACCGCCGGCAACGCGCTCTCCGCCTTCTACGCCAAGAGCCTGGCCCTCGCTCCGTCCGACCCGTTCCAGACCGACGACAGGGCCCACATCTGCACAGATCCGTACTGCCCTGCCCGAAGCAGCCGGGCGCCCCAGTCCGACCGCCGCCACTACCGGGCGCGCTGACCACCACCCTGCCCCACCGGCACAAGGAAACCGAACCATGCCCACCGACCGGCCCATCGTGCTGTTCGATCTCTTCGGTGTCATCGCCTGCCACCAACGCCCCGGGGCCATGGCCGAGATGGCCGCACTGAGCGGCGCACGCACCGAGCCCTTCGCCCACGCCTACTGGGCCTGCCGCATGCCCTACGACGCCGGACAGTTCACCGCACCCCAGTACTGGACGGCCGTCCTCAACCAGCTGTCCCTCACCGCGCACCCCGACACCATCGAGAAGCTGCGGCTCACCGACATCCACAGCTGGTCGCGCGTCGATGACGACATGGTCGGCTACGTGCAGTCCCTGCGCGAGCGCGCCGAAGTCGCCCTCCTCTCGAACATCCCCGCCGACCACGCCGACGCCTTCCTCACCGCCCAGCCCTGGCTCCGCCACCTTGACCACGTCGCCTTCTCCGGAAAGATCCAAGCGGCCAAACCGGACCCCGCGGCGTTCCACCACTGCGTCACCGCACTGCACGCCACCCCCGCCGACTTCCTGTTCATCGACGACCGCGACGAGAACGTACGCGCCGCACGCGCCGCCGGCATGGACGGACACCTCTTCACCGGGCGCGAAGGCTTGACCAGAGCCCTCGACACCTGGCTACCGACCCCTGAAGCCACACCCTCCGGAAACGGGCGTAAGCCCTGGCCGGGGCCGCTGGCGAGGACGTGGAACTGGTAACGGCCCAGGAAGTTGATGTGCCGGTCCTTGAGCGGGGAGAGCGCGCGATGTCCTCGTCCTTGATGCCGTGGCCCTCGGCGCGGAGCTGGGCGACGGCGGCGTCCAGGTAGCGGGTCCACAGCACCACCGCGTTGAGGACCAGACCGAGGGCGACGAGCTGGTCCTCCTGCCCTCGCGGTACGCCTGGCGGATCTGGCCCCGGCCGCCGTGGCATCGCGCGGGCGAGCCGGTGGCGGGACTCCTGCACGGTCAGCTGCCGGTTCATCAACCGCCGGTAGGTGTCGTCGACCGGGTTGACCAAGGCGAGCAGGTGCACGGTCTTGTCGATGCGCCCGTACTCGGCGAACGCGGCCCCCAGCGGGGTCGGATGCCGCTCACGGCCGAACATTCGCAGCAGGTCGTAGGCCCTCACCTCGTTGGTGATGAGCGACCCGGGCACCCGGAGCATGTCCGGCCAGTGGGTGGCGATCCGCTTGAGGTTCACCTTGTTGCAGGCCACCGCCTCCAGCGGCCCGTAACCGGCAGCTCCGGAGTCGGAGTTGGTGGGTGCAGTTAACAGGCCACCGGGCACACGGTCCGGTCTGCGAGGGTGCCCAGGTGACCGTCACGACGGCAGGGCGCGGTGGCGCCGCCGGCTCGCTCATGCCGCCCCCCGCTCCACCGGAGGGAGCGCGCGGGCCGCACGGCGCAGCGCTACGGCGCCCGTGCGCTGGGCGGCGGGGGAGTTCCAGTACGGGTGGGTGTGCAGGCGCTTGGAGAGGGCGATGAGCCGACGCCGCTGCGAAGTCGTTCCGGCGGCGGCGGGAGTCTGGGCGAGATCGGCGTAGGCGGCCAGCCACGCCCGCTGGAGGGCGAGCAGGTCATCGGGGAAGCGGAATGGTGCTCTCCCTCCTCCATTGCAACACGTGTTCGATTTTCTCGAGAAGTCTGCCCGCAGGATCTTCGGCCTGTTGTGATCCGGCTACCCGACCACGCCTGCTGTGACTGGGCGGCGTTGGCTTTGTTCACGGGTTCTCGTGCAGAGCCAGCCCAATGACGGGGTGCTGCAGCCGCGAAGAGTCGGCCTACCCCGAAGCCTGATTCGGCAGGGCCCACTGGGCGTATCTGCCAGGCGTTGTGCGCAGGGGATGGGGGGAGGCTGGCGTTGCCCGGCTCGGAGCGGTGAAGGAGGCCAACCTCGAGTGGTCCTCGCTCCGCCCTTCGAGCCGATGCTCGCCCAGGCCGCCGAGTACGTCCGCGGCCCTGGCGTCCTGGCGAGCGGCTTCGCCGCCGAGCAGAAGTTATGGACAGAGCCCGCGGCTGTCCGTCGTCCGTAGCGGGTTGTCTCTCCGGTGAGCAGCGGGCATCGACGTACGGCAGGCGCTGAGCCCAGAGTTCATAATTCCCTGAATTCAGGTTTCTGTGTACTGTCGGAGGGTGCTGACAGTCGCTCCTGACATTGAGGTGCTGGCCCGCTTCGGCCGCGCCCTCGCCGACCCGATCCGCTGCCGGATCCTGCTCGCCCTGCGCGAGGCGCCGGCCTACCCCTCCGACCTCGCCGAGGCCATCGGCGTCTCCCGGACCCGGCTCTCCAACCACCTGACCTGTCTGCGGGACTGCGGCCTGGTCGTCGCGGTGCCCGACGGCCGACGTACCCGCTACGAGCTGGCCGACGCCCGCCTCGGCCACGCCTTGGACGACCTGCGCCAGGCCGTCGTGGCGGTCGAGCACGACAAGTCCTGCCCGGACGCGGACACGAAGGGCTGCTGCTGATGGCCTCCATATCCCTGGGGCCGTCCCCGGCCCGCCGAGACGCGCTCGCCCGCCGGATACGCCTGCTGGTCGCCGCCACGATCACCTACAACGTCATCGAGGCGGCCGTCGCCCTGACCGCCGGGACGATGGCCTCCTCCACCGCGCTGATCGGCTTCGGCCTGGACTCGGTCATCGAGGTGTCCTCCGCTACAGCGGTGGCCTGGCAGTTCTCTGCCCGCGACCACAGGGTGCGCGAGGCACGGGAGAAGACCACGCTGCGGATCATCGCCGTCTCCTTCTTCGCTCTCGCCGCCTATGTCGCCTTCGATGCCGTCCGCGCCCTGACCGGTACCGGCGAGGCCGAACGCTCCGTTCCCGGCATCGTGATCGCCGCCCTGTCGCTGGCGGTCATGCCGTTCCTGTCCGCGGCCCAGCGCAAGGCCGGGCGTGAACTCGGCTCCGCCTCCGCGGTCGCGGACTCCAAGCAGACGCTGCTGTGCACGTACCTGTCCGCCGTGCTCCTGGTGGGCCTGGTCCTCAACGCCGCCCTCGGCTGGTCCTGGGCCGACCCGATCGCCGCCCTGATCATCGCCGCCATCGCCGTCAAGGAAGGCCGCGACGCCTGGCAGGGCAAGGGCTGCTGCGCCCCCACGTCCGCCAGCAGCCCCCTGCCTGCGGCCGTCCCCGCGGACCGGGACGGGTGCGGCTGCGGCCCCGGGTGCTCCTGCTGCTCGTGAACATCACGTTGCCGACCCGCCCCGCACTCGCGTACGCCGCCGATACTGACCGGGCAACGAGCGAGGGGTGGGTGGCCGGTGGAGTGGACGCTGTGGGCGGGGCTGGCCGCCGGCCTGCTGATCGCGGTCGTCACGGCGCCGGTCGGGGTGTCGGGGGCGGTGTTCCTCCTCCCCGTCCACCTGTCCGTCTTCGGCGTACCGTCCCCGGCCATCACGCCGACGAACCTGCTGTTCAACGTGGTCGCCGGACCGGGTGCCTTGTGGCGCTACCGGCGCGACGGCGCCCTGCGCGGGGATCTGGCCCGGCGCCTGGTCGCCGGGACCCTGCCCGGCGTCGTCCTCGGGGCCGCGATCCGGGTCTTCGCCCTCCCGGGCCCCGGCGTCTTCCGACTCCTGATCGCCGCCCTCCTCCTGCCGCTCGGCCTGTGGCTGGGCGTGCGCACGCTCGCCCCCGCCCACCACCGGCAGGCCGCAGCGAACCCAGAGCCCTCGCCAGAGGCGCTCACCGCGTTGGCGGTGGCGGTGGGCGTGGTCGGCGGGATCTACGGCATCGGAGGGGGATCCCTCCTCGGCCCGATCCTCGCCGCCCGCGGACTGCCCATGACCCGCGTCGCGCCCGCGGCCCTCGCGGCCACCTTCGCCACCTCCATCGTCGGCGCGGCCACCTACGCGCTCCTGTCCCTGGCCACCACCGGCGATGTCGCCCCCGACTGGGGGCTCGGCCTGGCCTGCGGCGTGGGCGGCCTGATCGGCGGCTACCTCGGCGCCCGCCTCCAACCCCGCCTCCCCGAAACCGCCCTGTGCCTCCTCCTCGCCGCCCTCGCCACGGGCATCGGCGCCCTGTACGCACTCCAGGCCCTGACGTAAGCCGCCCCGGGAAAAGCCCGGCAACCGGCGGGGGATCACCCTCACCGACAGGCTTGCAGCAGCAGAAATGACCCGGGGCCGACGTGCGGAGTGCTGCAGGGTGTCGGCCGGGTTGAGGCGTGGCCGGGAGACTTCAGGGCATGGATGTGGAGTCGGTGGCGGTGGAGTTGTACGAGCTGAGGCTGTCGGCGTTCACCGCGGCCCGCGACGCGTTCGTGGCCTACGCCCCTAAGAGGTCCTAACAAAGGCGTTGGACGTGTCGGTGGGTGATGAGGCAGGTGGTGAGGCCGAGGAAGGCTTCGTGGATGTCGTCGCGATCGTTCCCATCGGATGCGGAGCCGGCGGAAGCCGTGGAGCCATGCGATGGCCCGCTCGACAACCCAGCGGTGGATTCCGAGTCCTGATCCGTGGGGGACACCGCGGCGGGCGATCACTGGTTTGATGCCGAGCGCCCAGACCAGGCGGCGGTATTTGTCGTGGTCGTAGCCGCGGTCTCCGAGGAGGCTGTCGGGGCGGTTGCGTGGCGGTCCGACCAGGCCGGCGACGGACGGGATCTTCTTCAGCAGGGGTATCAGCTGGGTGACGTCGTTGCGGTTGCCGCCGGTCGGCGAGACAGCGAGCGGGATGCCCTGGCCGTCGACGAGGAGGTGGTGCTTGCTGCCCGGTCGTGCGCGGTCGTCCGGGCTGGGCCCGCTTTTGGGCCCCGTCGAGCGGCCCTGACGTGGGAGGAGTCGATCACCGCCCGCGACCAGTCCAGCTTCTTCGCGACCCGCAGCTTCTTGAGCAGCACGAGATGTAGTTGGTCCCACACGCCGGCGTCGTTCCAGGCGGCCAGTCGCCGCCAGCAGGTCATGCCGGATCCGAAGCCCAACTCTTGCGGCAGGTACTCCCACTGGATCCCGGTATGCAGCACGAACAGGATCCCGCAGAGTGCCTGCCGGTCCGGGACGCGCGGGTGTCCCTCCGCCTGTTTCGGCGCCGGATCAGGCAGCAATGGCTCGATGAGCGACCACAGTTCATCCGACACGATCCACGGTCGCGACTGACGTTTCCCCACAACCAGACCAACGACCAGCCGGACCGAAAGGCACATGATCAACAGCTTCTGTTAGGGCTTCTAAGGGCGCGTCCGATGTTTTGGACGATTTCGACTTGGGATCCGCGGGTGTCGGTGAAGCAGATGGCTTCGACGCCGCGTTCGCCGGTGATGTCGATGCCTTCGCCGAGGACGCGTACGGAGGCGAGGAACGCGTGGTGGACGCGGTGTCCGGTGGCGTCGGTTCTGTTGGCGAACTGGCGCAGGGCTTCGCGGCGCTCGGTGATGAGGTGGGCCCCGCACAGCCAGGCGGACCAGACCCGGTCCGGCGGCACCTGGCGGCCTGCCTGTAGCTCGTAGAACTCTGCCGCGATCGAGGATGCGGGGAGCTTGGCCGCGGCGGCGAGGTCGGTGTCGGAGGTATCGGTGGCGTAGAGCTCGGTGGCGGTCTCGGGCAGCTTCTCGGCGAACGCGGCGGCTTCCTCCACTTTCTGGTGGAAGGTCATGACGGTGCGCGGGTTGTGTGCGGCGGCGTGTTCCAGGAGCGCGGTCTGCAGCAGTTTCAAGCGCCGGCCCCGTGATGCGCGACGTGTGAGTTGCAGTGGTTGGCGGCAAGGTTTTCAGGTTGGGTTTTGTCTGGTGGGCGGGTTGTTGGGTGTCGTTTTTCCACTGAAGGCCGGTGTCGTTTCCCGCTGAAGGTTTGCTGTCGTGTGTGTGGGCTTGCCGTTTGGGGGCTGACTGCTTGGTCTGCTGGGGCGGTCACTCGTTGGTGGGATGCGGTTCGGCGTGTCGGTGTGGGGTGCGGGGCGGTGGACAGCGTTTCCGGGACGGGGACGGGCGTCTGCGGGAGGGGCTGATGGCGGACAGCGATGCCGGTGGCTTCTCCGGTTGGGTGGTGCCGGCTGCCGCGGGGCGGGAGGCGGCGGTCACGCGGCTGATGGCTCTCGATGGTCGCGGTGAACTCGGTTCTGTACATGTGCGGTTGGCTGCTTTGGCTTTGGGGGTGTCGGAGCGGACGGTGTGGAACTGGGTGGCGGTGGCCCGACGCGAGGGCAGGTTGTCGGCTCGGGCGCCTGTGAGGGTTGGTGTGAGTGCGGATGTCCGTGCGCGTCTGGCGGTGTGGGGTGGGAATGTGGCCGCAGTCCATCGTGAGCTGGAACGGGATCTCGTGGCGTCGTCGTGCCTATATCGCGCCGTGGATGGCTGGGCACGTCGGTATGCGGGTGAGGTTGAGGTATCTGCCGCACTATGACGGGCGGATCGAGGTGTTCTCCACCGAGGAGTGGGGCCAGCATCTGGGCAGCGCCTATCTGGCCCAGGCGGCGACGCTCGAGCAGCGTCGCGCGCTGAGTTCGGTCAGGGAGAAGAAGCCCCGGCAGTTGAAAGCGGACCTGAAGGCGGCGGAGAAGCTGCGCAAGACCCGCTACACGGCCACGACCACGGCTGCCGTGCCCCGTCCGCGGCGAACGGTCACTTCCTCGCAGGCCGAGGCGGAGATCGCCCGGTCCAGGGGCGTGGATCTGGCGGCCCGGGCGCTTCCGGACCTGATCCCTCCCCGTGAACCCCCTGCTTCCTGGGCACGTCCGGTTGTTCGCCCTCGCCGCGCGGCCGGCGCGCAGACGGATGTCGGGCAGGCGGAGACAGCCGATGGCGGGCCGCCCGGAGCGGCTGATGCGTGACGACAGCGGGGAGTGTTGAGCGATGGTGACTGCTGAGCGGCAGGGTCGGCTGCCCCGGGAGCGGGAGGACCACTTCATGCGCCTGCCGGGCGCCCAGATCGTCTCCACGCGTGCCCTGCTCATGGTCAGGGAGAACATCCGGGCCGCGATCGAGGCCAGAGCCATGATCTGCATCTATGGGCAGGCGGGCCGGGGGAAATCGTTGGCGGTGAACACCTCGTTGCGTGAGCTCGCGCCGAAGTTGACGCGCCGGATCCAGTTCCGCTCGCGCCCCTCGACCCGCGACCTGCGCCACGAGCTGTTCCACGCTCTTGGCCTGCAGGGGCGCCCGCCGGGGCAGCCGATCGAGTTCGACCGGATGCTGCGCGGCGCCCTGGAGGCGACACACGTCCTGGTCTGTGACGAGGCGCAGTGGTTGTCGAAGATGTGCTTCGAGTATCTGCGCTATTTGTGGGATGACATCGGTTCGGACCTGACGATTGTGTTCACGGGCGGGGACGGCTGTTTCGAGATGCTGCAGAGCGAGCCGATGCTGGAGTCCCGGGTGTACGCGTGGCAGGAGATCGAGCGGATGCCGCTGGAGGAGGTCCTCACCGTCATCCCGGCGTTCCACCCCGTCTGGGCGGACGCGGACCCGGACCTGATCGCGATGTGCGATGCCGAGGCCGCGCACGGGAACTTCCGGGCCTGGGCGAAGATCACCCATCACCTGACCGCGGGGATGAGGGAGTCGGGGCGGGTCCTGGACGAGGACTTGCTGCGCTGGTTCTACAGCAAGCTGCGCCAGCGCCGGCGCACCGGGGTCCGCCTGATCCTCGTCTGCCACCACCGGGCCATGCGCGCCTTCCTGGAACGCGAACTACAGCAGCTGGACCACCGTGTCGCTGAGGCTTCCGCTCTGCTGCCCGAGGCTGAACCGGCCACTGTGGAACGCCAGGCATCCCAAGCGGCGAGGCCGTTGGCGAACCGCTGGCTCAGCCTGCCCGCCCTGACCACCCTCAGGGCCTTCGACGACAAGGTCGGCCCGTGCAGGTGCGCTGCGCCCATGGCGCAGGACCGGGACTTCTTCCCGCCGGTGATGGCACCGGTAACCGAGGCGGAAGTGGCGTGGCGTCTTCACCGTGCCACCGCGCAGCCGTACTTGGCGGCTCAGCTCGCCACGGCCGTGTTCACCGCGGCGTCCACCACCCAGCTGGCCACCGCGCACGTCCGTGATCTGGCTCCAGATGGCACGACAGTCACGCTGCACGGGCGCCAGCTGCGCAGCGGCTGCATGACCCATAGTGTTCCCGCCTGGGCCAGCCCCCTGCTGAGAGCAGCCGCTCTCCACTGGAGCCTCGGGGTCGGCACCGGCGGACCGCTCTTCAGCGATCCTTTGGGAGGCGAGGGCATGCCGTCACTGACGGTCTTCGCCGAGGACTGCAAGCTGCGCCCGCCCCAGCCTCCCCGCCCCAAGCCACGCGGTAGCCGGCGAGGGACGACACCGGGCCCGAAGGAGCCCACGAAGACCATCTGGCCCGTCTATACCGCTCACCGCGAGGATCCGTTGGCCGAGGCCGAACCCGATTTGATGCAGGGCTGTCCCTACCCGCCACCTCACACACGGAAGACCATCGAGAGGCGGAAGAAGGGGTGGCTGCCTCCAGACTACGGACTGCGCGACCTTCGCCACCTGCGCTGAGAGCCAGCGAATCTACAGTTCGCTTTGACGGTGACAAGCGATGACGTTCCAGCGGACAGGGCGCGGCAGATCCTCAGCTCACGGGTCGGCAGCCCCGATACCGGTCCGGGAGCTGAGGCTTTCTCGTGATGCTACTCAGTGCATCATCGTGATGCAGAGCTCATGAGGGTCAGGTCCGTCTGGTGGATTGCTTGCCCGAGACTAAGGTCCGGCCAGGAGAAGACCTTCGCGACGCCCGCTCCCGCTGCTGGCCGCCCGCAGAGCGGGCTTGTCCTGGAGGCGGAGCCGGAAGGACTTCAGGTGAGGGAGCGAAGCGATTCCACCTGAACGGGCCGTAGGACCGGATCCCGTGAAACGGGGTCACCTGGGCCTGCAGAGCAGGCCGTTCGGGGTGGAGCGAAGCGAAACCCCGAACAGTCCGCAGCGCAGCGTAGGACAGCGGCCCGAAGGGCCGGCTCTGAGGGTGCGAAGCACCCTCCCGCTGAGCGAAGCGAAGCGGTCCGTTGGCACAGCGCGCAGCGCTGTGGGACCCGCTCCGCGGG